>NZ_JAHHZS010000016.1 GCF_022606295.1 Arthrobacter bambusae | reverse complement strand
AAAAGGCCGCGAAATCCCCGTGCACCTTGCCCACATCGCCGAAGGCATCCAGGACTCCGGCACCACCCGCCAGGAAGCCCGCACCCTCCTCGCACACCACGCGACGGCCTGATCCGGAAGGAGCCAGCATGTTCCCCACCCGGATTGAAATCATTCCCTCAGACGGAATCGTTGAGAAAGTCCAGGCAACAGTACCGCTTTCCACAACACTCACCGTCACCTGCCTGCCCCATCACGGCATCGCGCGGACCATGGAGGCGTCCGTCAGGCTCAGCCTCCTTGGCTACACCGTGATTCCGCACCTCTCGGCACGTGGGTTGGAGAACCGGGCGCAGCTTTCCGGCATCCTCCGGGATTGCGAGGCCGCCGGGATCAGTGAGGTCTTCGCCATCGGTGGAGACGGACCTCTTGGCGCGGGCCCCTACCGATCGAGCCTTGGGCTCTTGGCGGATATCGCCGAGTACACCGGCGGCAGCATCACAGCGGGCATCGCCGGTTACCCCGAGGGACACCCCTCCGTGAGCGGGCTGGACTTGTTGGACGCCCTGCTGGCGAAACAACAGCTGGCGACGCATGTTGTCACGCAGATGTGCTTCTCCGCGCCGAAGATCCTCGACTACGCCGCGCTCCTGCGCCGGGAAGGCGTCGAGCTTCCCGTATGGGCCGGCGTGGCCGGAGCAGTTCCCCGGACAAAACTGCTGGCCTTGGCAACCCAGATCGGCGTCGGGACGTCGCTGAAGTTCCTCAGCAACAAGGGAACTCTTGCCCGCAAGCTCCTGGGCCCGGACAAGTACTCACCGGAAACCCTGGTGTCCGAGCTCATGGCGCAGCCGAATGGGGTCTCGGGAATCCATCTCTACAGTTTCAACCGACTGGACATGCCCATCTGGGAGCGAAACGATCTGCCCGATCCTGACGCCAGCGAAGCAGCGACCGCGTAGCGCTGCCAACAGCCTAGGTCCCGGAAACCCCTAGCTCCCCGGGACCGAAATCACCGCGACCGTCTTCTGGGTGTCGTCGCGCAGTTCCACGCCCGAAATCCCGGCGAGCTGGACCGGCGTCGCGCCCGTGACCTTGATGTGCCCGCTGGACGTCGCGGTCCAGCCGCAGGCCATTTCCTCCGTGCCGTCGCGGCCCTTGACCCACAGGTACATGGTGCCTTGCGGCGGCATGCTGCGGCCTTCCAGCTGCAGCTCCGTCCCCCACGCCTTCCGGACGAGCCCCACCGTGAGTTGCAGGCCGTTGTCCGTCTGCACCGAATAGCTGGCGTCTGGCTTGGGCGGCTGGTTCAACACGGGCCCCGCCAATATGCCCACTCCAAGGCAAGCGGCGGCAACGGCACCCACCAGGGCCGTCCACCGGCGTCGGGATTTCCGCCGCCGGGCTGCCATCTTCAGGAGAATCGGCTGCGGAAGCGTTTCTGGAAAAGCCCCCATAAGTGAGCGGGGGTCGGCAGTGGCCGCGGCGGGCTCGACGGCGGAAGGCTCGACGGCGGGGCGCCCGGCGGCGAGCGCGACGGCGTCGGGCACGGGGACGGCGTCGAGGAGGGCCGGGAGGCTTTCCAGCTCGCCCAACTCGAGCCGGCAGTCGGCGCAGCTTGCCAAATGCTCCTCGAAAACACGGGCCTCGGCAGGCTCGAGTCCGCCCAGCAAGTAGGCGCCCAGCAATTGGTGAAGTCCGGTTTCGTTCACCGCTGCACCCCCATTTCGTCGAGAATCGTGCGAAGCGCCCTGACGGCGTAAAAGGCCCGGGATTTCACTGTGCCGCTGGGGATGTTGAGCCTCAGCGCGGCCTCGTTCACCGTGAAACGTTCGTAATGCAGTGCTACCAGGACCTCCCGGTGTTCGGTGCTGAGCCGCAGGAGCGCCTCCTCCATGAGGACCCGGTTGAGGAGCTCGTCCACCCGCTCGGTGGCCTCCTCAGGGTCCGCCATGTCGCGTTCGGCAGCCTCTGCCGGGCGCCGCTGGGCCTTGCGGTAGTTGTCGATGATGACATTGCGGGCAGTGCGGAACAAATAGCTGCGCAAGCTGCCGGTGATCTGCGGTGCGTGCTGCCACACGCGGAGGATGGTCTCCTGCACCACGTCCTCAGCCAAGTGCGCGTCCGGCGTGCAACTCAGCACGAAGCGGCGCAGGGCCGTACCGTGGTCGCGATAGATCGCGGCCACCACGTCCTCGTCGAGCGGCATCGGCGCCTCCTTGGTGCTCGGCTTCCCCTTCTCTTGGGATACGACGTGCGCACCGCGAATAGGGTTCAAGCCCTGTGAACCATTCTTCACCCGGCGGCGTCGTACGGGTTAGCTTCCGGCACGTCCACGGCCGGTCGAAGCGAAGGAGCAAACCATGAAGAAGCAACTCGGCACCGGGCTCGGCATCCTTGCTCTGGCCATCGCCCTCACTGGCTGCGGAGGAAGCCCCGGCGCGTCGTCCTCAAGTGCCTCCAGCCCCGCGGCCTCGAGTCCGGCGGCATCGGGTTCGGCGAGCCCTACCGGCTCGTCGTCGAGCACTTCAGCTGGCGCGGCGGAACTGAAGACGGCGTCGTCGAGCTTCGGCGAGCGAGTGGTTGCGGCGAACGGCAAGAGCGTCTACATCTTCGCGAAGGACGCCAAGGATTCCGGCAAGAGTGCCTGCACCGGCGGCTGCGCTACCCTCTGGCCTCCCGTGACAACGACGTCGGCCATGCCTGGAGTTGACGGAGTGAGCGGAACCATCGGCACCATCCCAACAGCCGCCGGCAAGATGCAGATCACCATCAACGGGATGCCCATCTACTTCTACTCCAAGGACGAAGACTCCGGTGACACCTACGGCCAAGGCGTGGGCGGTGTCTGGTCGCTGGTCAGCCCGTCCGGCTCCATGGTGACCCCGAGCAGCAGCACCCCGAGCAGCAGCACCCCGAGCAGCAGCACCCCGAGCGGCAGCAGCATGGGCTACTGAAACCCTCGCTCACCTTTGCACCCCAAAAGGCAAACGCTCGCTCAGATCTGTCCGGACCGGCCGGCAGATCTGAGCGAGCGTTTGTCCAAAAGGCCCCAAAGGTGAGCGGGCGTCGGCCTCAGAAGCCCCAAAGGTGAGCGGGCGTTTAGGCGTCTTCGAACTCGTCAGCGTCCTCGAACTCCACCGCAGCGATGATTTCCTTCGTCTCCGGGTGGATCATGAAGGCTTCGTCGTCCTCTTCGATCATGATGTAGTTGCCCTGGTCCGTGGCGAAGTGCCAGGCGAGGATGGTCTCGCCGTCATGCTCGTAGTTGGGATCGCCCATGGTGATCTTCTCCAGCTGGTAGCCGGCAACGTCGCACAGTTCACGGATGATGAGCTCGAATTCAGGGGCGTTCTCAAGTTCAGCTTCGGCCGCCTCGGCCTGACGCTCTTCGAGGTTCGGGATGAGGGCTACGCGCTCGGCGATGTGGGCCTTCAGCTGCTCCTCGTCCAGGTAGAGCACGCCGTCCTGGCTGCGGAGCCACGCTGCGTTGAGTTCGATGATGTCTTCGGTCTCGAGGAGGGATTCGAATTCGCCGTCGAGGGCCTCGAGTTCGGCAACGGCTTCCGGTGCCACTTCGGACTCGTCAAGGTCGCCGTCCAGGTAGGCCTCGGCATCATCCTCGGACAGCGCGTCAAAAGCCGCGGCGGTGCGGTTGAACAGCTCAAGGTGGCCTTTGGCGCCCATTCCTTCGAGGCCTTCGCGGACAAACGCATCCACCTCTTCGCGTTCCGGAACCGTGAACACGTACTGGGCGAAACCGCCCGCGAGTGCCTGTGTCAGGTAGTAGTCCACAAAGTAGCTGCGCAGGGCATTGGTAGCGATTTCCTCATGGTTGAGGAGCTCCTCGTACATCTCGTTGACCACGGTGACGTTCGCGTCCACAACGTCGGCACTGTCGGCCTCGATGCTGTCCTTCGTCAGAACGACGGGGTTCTCATTGCTGGTCATGGGATTTCCTCACTGCTGGGAAGCTTGTGCTGCTCCGGACCCTTTCAACGTACGCGGGGGCGGTTGTCGGGCAAGCTAGGCAGAGGTGAACGTCCGGCAAAGTTTCAGGGCCGCTCAGTGGGCCCTAGGATTCATAGATAGCCTCCTGCCGAAAGTAGCCTTAACGAATGCCTTCCCACTCAGACGATTCCTGGGAACTGGCGATTCAGACACCCGCCATTAACGACCGCTCCCTCGCGGCCGGCCTCGCCTATGCCATGGGAAGCCGGGTCAGCGGCATCACCTTCGACTCCGCCACCGGCCTGATGATGGGCAAGGTCAGGGGCAGCGGCCCGTCGCCGTATTCAACGTCGGCCAAGCTGGTCCGCAAGCCCGGCGGCTGGAGCTGCACCGTGGGCGTGTGCAGCTGCCCCGTCCGGAAGGACTGCAAACACGTGGCCGCCCTTCTTTTCGCGGCCGAAGACCATCCCGCCGTGCGGGCACAGCTGCTCAGCGCGCCCGCGTTCGGGCAGACGGCCCAGCCCGGAGCAATCGTTCAGCGGCCGGCCTGGGAGCAGGCACTGAGCAAGCTCATCGCCACTCCAGGGACCACCCCGCAAGGCCAGGGCCTCCCCTTGGCCCTTGCCTTCGAAGTGGAAGAGCCGGCCCCGCACTTCTCCTACACAGGCCGGCGCGACCCGCTCCGCCGCGTGCGCCAGCTCAAGGCCCGTCCGGTGATGATGGGAGCCAAGGGCAAGTGGATCCGGGGCGGCGTTTCCTGGACCAACCTGAACTACCTTGGCTACAAGCGCGAGTTCAATGAAGCCCATATCGACTGGATGCAGAACTTCCTGGCCGCGCATTCGACTGCGGACTACCGGCAGCTCACGTCGAGCATGTGGATGCTCCTCAACGAATTCGCCGGCAAGAACCTGTGGAGCCTGCTGGCCGAAGCCGAGAAGATAGGGGTTTCGCTCATCCACTCCGGCGGGAGCGAGCCGGTCCGCGTTGCCGCGGAGCCCGCCGTCGTCGGGCTTGACCTCAGCCGGCCCGACGACGGCCTGCAGCTCGCGCCGTCGGTGACCTTGGGCGGGGACACTCTTGATCCCGCGACCTTGGGATTGCTTGGGCGTCCGGCGCATGGCTTGTTCTTCACTGGTCCCGGCGAGGGCCACTTGCCCGGGGTGTCGGCACCGGAGAACCTGATTACGCTGGCCCCCTTGGAGGGCGGCGAGTCGCAGGAACTCCTCGATTTCGTCATGGGCGCATCCCGGCTCCAGATCCCGGCGAAGGACGAAGAGCGATTCCTCACGGCGTTCTATCCGAAGCTCAAGCAGTCCACCCGGGTCACGGCGGCGGACCATTCCGTGGAGTTGCCGGTCCTGGCAGTGCCCACGCTGTCCCTGTTGGCGAACTACGGCTCCGACCACCGCGTGCGGTTGCACTGGGAGTGGCACTACAAAGCCGGAAAGCTTGTGACGGCCCAGCCGCTCTGGCGGCACCCGGACGACCACGGCTACCGCGACGACGCCGAGGAAGCCCGGATCCTGGAGACCTTGGGCCGGCCTTGGGACGTGGTTGGCGCGCTGGGCGAGTCGTCGAGCGGCGGATGGGGGGCTCCGCGGCTAGCGGCGTCGGTAGCTCTGGACGGGCTCGACACCCTGGCCTTCACCGAAGAGGTGCTGCCCCGGCTCCGCGAGCTGCCCGACGTCGTTGTGGACACCTCGGGTGAGATCGCCGACTACCGCGAGGCCACCGAGGCTCCCGTTGTCTCCATCTCGACGAAGGCCACCGACAGCCGCGACTGGTTCGATCTCGGCATCGTCATCACGCTCGAAGGCGAACCGGTGTCCTTCGCCGCGGTGTTTTCCGCCCTCGCCGCTGGCCAGAGCCGGATGTTGCTGCCGAGCGGCGCCTACTTCTCGCTGGACCTGCCCGAACTGCACCAGCTCCGCGCGCTGATCGACGAAGCCAGGTCCTTGCAGGACAACCCGGACCGGCACGGCACCCTCCAGATCAGCCGCTTCCAGGCCGGACTCTGGGATGAGCTTGCGCAATTGGGAATTGTCGATGAGCAGGCGGCTGCTTGGCGCGAGGCCGTGGGCGGCCTGCTCGACGACGGCGTGACCGGACTGCCGCTGCCGGGCTCGCTCGATGCGGAGCTGCGTCCATACCAGCTGGAGGGCTTCAACTGGCTGAGTTTCCTGTACCGGCACAGCCTCGGCGGTGTGCTGGCCGACGACATGGGCCTCGGCAAGACAGTGCAGGCGATTGCCCTGATGTGCGCGGCGAAGGAGCGAGCTGAATCCGACGCCGATGGCCCGGCCGGTGCGAGTGGCTCCGCTCCTTTCCTGGTGGTGGCTCCCACCAGCGTCGTGGGCAACTGGGCTGCAGAGGTTCAACGCTTCGCGCCCGGTTTGAGCGTGAAGACCATCGGAGAGACTTTCGCCAAGTCCGGCGCGGATCCGCAGGAAGCCATGGCCGGAACCGACGTTGTCATCACCTCCTATGCCCTTTTCCGGATCGACTACGAGGCCTACGCAGCCAAGGAATGGGCCGGGCTCATGCTCGACGAAGCCCAGTTCGTCAAGAACCACCAGTCCAAGGCCTACCAGTGCGCCCGCAAACTCCCGGCGTCCTTCAAGCTGGCCATCACGGGAACGCCGCTTGAGAACAACCTCATGGAGTTCTGGGCGCTGACCTCGATTGTCGCACCCGGGCTGTTCTCCAGCCCGCGCCGCTTCGCCGAGTACTACCAAAAACCGGTCGAGAAGAACGGCGACAAGGCCCAGCTCGCCAAGCTCCGACGTCGGGTACGTCCCCTCATGATGCGCCGCACCAAAGAGCAAGTGATCAAGGACCTGCCGCCCAAGCAGGAGCAGGTGCTCGAAGTGGTGCTGAACCCGCGGCACCAGAAGGTGTACCAGACGCACCTGCAGCGTGAGCGGCAGAAAATCCTGGGGCTCATCGACGACGTCAATAAGAACCGCTTCACCATTTTCCAGTCGCTCACCCTGCTGCGGCAGCTGAGCCTGGACGTCTCCCTCGTAGACGAGTCCTTGTCCGCGGTGCGCTCGTCCAAGCTGGATGTGCTGTTCGAACAGCTGGAGGACATCGTTGCCGAGGGGCACCGGGCGCTCATCTTCAGCCAGTTCACGGGGTTCCTGGGCAAGGTCCGGGAGCGGCTCGAGGCGGAGGACATTGAATATTGCTACCTCGACGGCAGCACCAGGAACCGGGCCGACGTCGTGAGCGAATTCAAGAACGGCGCAGCGCCCGTGTTCCTCATTTCCTTGAAGGCCGGCGGCTTCGGCCTGAACCTGACCGAAGCCGACTACGTGTTCCTGCTGGACCCTTGGTGGAACCCGGCCTCCGAAGCGCAGGCCGTGGACCGCACCCACAGGATCGGGCAGGCCAGGAACGTCATGGTCTACCGCCTGGTGGCCAAGGACACGATCGAGGAAAAGGTCATGGCGCTCAAGACCAGGAAGTCCCAGCTTTTCGCGGACGTCATGGAAGGCGACGCCCTGTCCGGTGGCGCGCTCACGGCGGAGGACCTGGCGGGCTTGTTCGCAGAGTAAGGATGCGCGCCTGAGGAACGACCAGGACCGCCGCTATTCACTTTTGATGCCACAAATGTGAATAGGGAGCGACTAACTCACCGTTTCAGGAGGCTATATGGCTGCTTCCGTGATTGGTTCCGCCCGGGCCACCCCCGCTTCGGCATATCGGGTTCCGAACGGCCGTCACTTGATGTATACAATTGAAGGCGGCCTGAGCAATACAGCGTCGCCGAAGGGGGAACCGTGGATGGCACCGAAGCGCCGGCAGTGATGCAGGCAAGCATCGACAGAACTGTGGAGTGGGTGGACACCGATGCGTCGGGCCATCAACACAATTCGGCGATCATGCGTTGGGTCGAGGCTGCCGAAGCAGAGCTCTTCCGCAATCTGGCGCTTCCGGAGTACTTCCCGAGTGCTCCGCGAGTGCAGCAAGTAGTCAATTACACGGCCAAGCTGTGGTTTGGCCAACGGGTGACAGCAACCGTGAAGATCCAAAAAGTCGGCCGTACGTCCATGACCCTTGCGTTCGAGGTCTACGGCCACGCACATCCAAACTCGCCGGGCGGCCTGGCTGCACATGGGACATTGACCACAGCACACGTGCCAGCGGGCTCAGCCTCAGCCCAGCCGTGGCCGGAACGGATCCGGCAGGCTGCTGGCGTAGCGGTCCCGAACAGTCCGGGGTTCTGAACCATGACGGACATGCCCGCTCCGCCGGTACGTCACCAGCAGCTGATCGTCACCATCTATGGGCTCTACGGCCGGAGTTCGGGCGATGCCCTCCCTGTTTCCGTCCTGATTTCGATGCTGGGCGACCTCGGCTACGACGCGCCGGGAGTCCGTTCCTCGGTCTCGCGGCTGAAGGCCAAAGGTGTCCTCAAAAGCGTCCGCCAGGACGGGGTCGCCAAGTACGAGCTCTCTGACACCGTTCTGGACGTCTTCCGCGAGGGCGACCGGAGGATCTTCGCCGCCGATCGATCCGCCCAGTTGGAATCCTGGGTCCTCGCGGTGTTTTCCGTCCCTGAATCTATGCGGAACCGCCGGCACCAACTACGCTCCGAGCTGTCCGGGCTCGGTTTTGGATCCGTGGCCTCAGGGGTGTGGATCGCGCCGGCCCAAGTCCTTGATCAGGCCCGGGAGCGGCTTGCCTCGCGCGGTCTCATCCAGTTTGTGGACTTCTTCCGGGGCGACTACCTGTTTGAAGGCCCCATGCGTCCGAAGGTGGCCGAATGGTGGGATCTAAAGGCCATCGACGAGCAATTCGCCGAGTTCCTGGATCTCTACGAAGGGGCTGGAGATCTTTGGGCCGCACTGGTAGGAGATGATCCCGAGGCCGCCCTGGCCAACTCGACGGCCCAGCTGCGCCGGGATGCTTTCCGCTACTACATCCCCATGCTGACGCTGTGGCGCCGCTTCCCGTACCGGGACCCGAACCTGCCGTCGGAATACCTCCCGAAGGACTGGCGCGGTCCGGCGGTTCGCGAGACGTTCCAGGCGGTTCATCGCCTTGCCGCGCCCCTCGCGGCAGCGCACGCGCACGAACTCATCCACGGCAGCATCGACCTGGTGGCGCCCTAGTGCGATCCAGCGAGGCAACACGGACGTTGACATACCGCCGAGTCGACTGTTAAGTTCGCGCACAGGTCTCGCGGCCAACGCCACGCGGGGTCGTCTCGTCCCGCCTCATCAGGGAAGCAACCTTCAAATAGTCGAGGAATTGTGCACGAATCCATCGCTCCGGACGAGCTTGACTTGGCGTTGTTGGAGGCACTGCAGCGCGCGCCGCGCGCGCCATGGGCTCTGATCTCCCAGGCGCTGGACGTCGCGCCAATCACTTTGGCTCGCCGGTGGGACCGCTTGCGCGAAGCCGGGCTCGCTTGGGTGAGCGCTACGCCCGGTCCGGCTTTTCACACTGTTGGCGTGACCGCGTTCGTCTTGATGTGGTGCCGTCCACGGCTTCGGGAAAAATTGGTCGTAAGGCTGCAGAACGACCCTTCAGTGGCGACCTTGGAAATCACGGGGGGCGCGCCCGATCTTTCCATGACGGTGTTCTCAAGCAGCCTCTACTCGCTTCACGAGAGTGTATTGAGCCGGCTGGGGAGCTATCCCGGAGTTGACCGTGTCGAAGTATCGATTGTAACCACACTGTACGGAGAGGGTAGCCGCTGGCGGCTCCGCGCGATGGACGCCGGTCAGGTTGGCAGGCTCGCATCAGTAACTTCACGGGATCCGCTCGACCGCCGGGAGATGCCGCAGCTAGATCCAGTGGATCGTTCTCTGCTGGACGCGTTGGTGATGGACGGCCGAATGGCCTTCCAGGATTTGGGGGCACAGGCGGGCGTGACCCCGGCGACCGCCCGGCGTCGCGTGGGCCGGCTTGTTGACAGTGGGGTGGTGCGAGTCAGGTGCGATCTTGCCGCGCCAGTGTTTGGCTGGCCCATCTCGGCAACAATCTGGGGCAAGGTTCCCGCGAACAGGCTTCAGGAGGTGTGTCGGAGCTTGGCTGGATCCTCTCAAGTTCGTGTCGCGGCGGCAACGACAGGACCCAACAATCTCATGGCGACCTGTTGGCTCCACTCGCTGGGAGAGATCGAGGCGGTAGAGGCAACCCTGCTTGAGCGGTTTCCCTTTGTAGTTGTGTCTAACCGGGTTATCGATCTGCGGTCCGTCAAGCGAATGGGCAGGCTTCTCGGAGAAAATGGTCGGTCCGCGGGCGTCGTCCCGCTCCGACCGTGGACGGACTGAGCCCAACCACCCGGAGCGAGGATCGTTTTCCTACAATTTTGGCCGTGTTGTTGCTGAATTCAAACAAATTTCTGCCTCTTATGATCGTTGACCTCAGACTTTCCTTAAAGCGCGACAACGCGCAAGCACTGAGTGAGATCCATAGGAGTGACAAAATGGCGCAAACGCGAATCGGACAAGACCCTGCGGCCTCCCCCGCGACGTCTCGCGGCGGCCTGGTTAAGGACGGACCATCCCGTCCCGCAAACACGACTGACGCACCCCTGGCCGAGCCCAGGTTGCGGCGTCACGATTGGATCGCTCTGATCGGTTCGCGCTTCGGGCTGATTATCACCTGGGCCCTGATGATCGTGGCTTTTGGCGTGCTCCTGCCCGGAGTTTTCCTCTCAGGCTCGAACTTGGGTTACCTTCTGAGTTCGCAGGCCACGGTCCTTATCGTGGCAATCGCAGTGACCATTCCCATGGCCGCCGGGGAGTTCGATCTGTCGTCGAGCGGTGTAGTTGTGATCACGGTGGTCACGATGGGGTATCTAAACGTCATCCAAAGGTGGCCGCTGATGCCGACAGTGCTCGTGGCGCTGGCAATTGGGTTGGTAGTCGGATGCGTGAACGCCTTTTTCGTCGTCCGTATCGGGATCAGTTCACTCATTGTGACGCTCGCGATGACCTCGGTGCTCATCGGCTTCGCTTTGGGGCTCAATAACCTCACCGTCACCGGCATCTCTGTGGACCTGGTCGATGCCGCCCGAAGCACTGTGGGCGGGATCCAGCTCGTCTTCTTCTACGCCCTGGGTGTGGTTGTGGTGGCGTGGTACGTCTTCCAGCACACGCCCATCGGCCGCAGCCTGTACTTCACAGGTGCCGGACGAGAGGTAGCTCGCCTGTCCGGAGTTCGAGTGGACGCGATCCGAGCCGGGTCCCTTATCGTATCCAGCCTTCTTGGCGCGGTGGCCGCAGTTCTGCTTACCGGAGTGCTCGGCTCGGCCGACCCAAACGTTGGTACCAGCTACGCGCTCGCACCGTTCGCGGCCGCGATGCTCGGATCCACCAGTTTCACGCCCGGTCGTTTCAACATCTTAGGAACGGCGGTCGCGACATACTTCCTCGCAACCGGCATCACCGGGCTCCAGCTCTTGGGACTGGCCGGCTGGGTGACGCAGGTGTTCTACGGCATGGCCCTGATCCTGGGAGTCGCCCTCTCAACGTTTGCGGCCCGCCGCAACGGCCGAACAATTCGCGCATAAGCATCCAAGAACAATGTCGTTCTCGACCCAAACAAAATTTAGGTGATTTCAAATGATGAGACAGAAACGTGCAGCAATCCTGCCCATCGTGATTTCCGTTGCGCTCCTGGGCATGACGGGCTGTCAACGAGCGAGTGAGAGCACAAATGCCGCGGGGACCTCAAACCCGGAAAGCATCGCCACCAAGGCGCTAGCCCTCGACATTGCGCCGGTGACCGCTAGTCCCAAGATCCCGTCGGTCAAGAACGGGACTTCCTTACGGGGCAAAAACATCAGGTTCATCGCGAGCGGCCTCAGTTTCCCCTTCAGCCAGGACGTTCTTGCCGGCGTCAAGGAGGGCGCCGCGGCGGCGGGTGCCACCGTCACTGTTTCGGACAGCGAGGGCGATCCTCCGAAGGCCGCTTCCCTCGTAGATCAGGCAGTTGCCCAATCCGTCGACGTCATCCTCCTTCAGGGCACGCCCCCGAAGAGCGTCGCATCGAGCATCACCGGGGCCAAAAGCCACGGGATCCCTGTGATCAGTGTCGGCAGTGACGCGCCGGGCAAGGTCTCCAAGGAACTTGCGGATATCGGTGTATTCGCCTACGCGTCGGCAACGAACGACGTGGGCACACGGCAGGCCAACTTCGTGGCTGCGGACTCGTCTTGCCACGCAGGTGTGCTTTACCTGGGCTCTTCGAGCTTCGGAACCTCGAGTTCCGATATGGTCGACCAGTTCACGAAACAGTTCGCCCAGTTGTGCCCCGATGCAAAGGTCGCCGTGCAGGACGCACCTTTGGAAGCTTGGTCGTCCCTCCTGCAACCGCAGGTCAACGCGTTTCTGCAGCGCAATCCAGAAACCCGCTACGTTGTGAGCCTTGTCGACGACATGAATCTGGCGATCAAGCCGTCGATCACCGGGCTCGCTGGCCGAAACATCCGCTTGGTGGGCTCGAACGCCATTGTCGGGGCGCTGAGCGGGCTCCAGGACAAGGCGGACCCGGAGGCGGCCACAGTAGGGACCAACCTCTACCAAATGGGGTGGGCGGCGGTTGACCAGGCGATGCGCGCGATCGCAGGCGAGGACGCGGTTGCAGACGAGCAGGTCCCGAACCGGACATTTACGCGGGCCAACATCGACACGATCGACCTGGCGAAGAAGTCCGGCGACTGGTACGGCTCGTTCGATTTCCGAACCTTCTACACCCGGCTCTGGCAAGGGTGATCAGTACCATGAACTCAACGAACCAGGAGCCCCTGCTCCGGGCCGAGCATCTCACTAAGTCCTACGGCGCCCGTCCCGTCCTCAAGGAGGCATATCTCAACATCGTGTCCGGTGAGATCCATGCCCTACTGGGCGAGAATGGCTCAGGCAAGTCCACACTGATCAAACTCCTCGCCGGCCAGATCGCCCCGGATGGGGGCTACGCGGCAGACAATGCTCCCCGCGTCACGGTGTCCGGCCGGTCGGAGGGACTCCCGATCGACCCTAAGACGGCAGAACGCCTGAAGCTTGGATTTGTGCACCAGGATCTCGGCCTGGTCCTTTCATCCACCGTCATGGAGACGCTAGGGCTAGGGCGTTACCGAACACAGTGGGGAAGGATCAACTGGCGCGCCCAGCGGTCCTATACCGAGGAGACCCTCCGACGGTACGGGCTCGGGCTCTCGCCCGACGCGGTGGTCGGACGCCTGTCCGCAGTAGAGCGGGCCATGCTGTCGATCATCAGGGGCATCGAGTCCATAAGCGGCGAGGAAAAGGGTGTGCTCGTCCTAGACGAACCCACAGCCTACCTCCCGGCGGACGCGGTGCACCAGCTATTCGAGGTCCTCCGCAGGATCAAGGCCACCGGTAGCTCGGTGGTATTTGTGACGCACCGACTCGACGAGGTGAAGGATATTTGCGATCGGGCGACCATCCTGAGGTCAGGCGAAGTCGTGGCGACCATGGATGTCGCGTCAGCGACTACCGACGACCTCATAACGGCCATCCTTGGCACGGAGCTCACGAACCTCTATCCGTCCGAGCATACGAGCGTGACTGAACCCGTCCTACGGGCTACAAATCTCAGCGGAGCAGAAACGCGTGATGTCTCATTCGTGGCGTCCCGCGGAGAGATCCTCGGGCTGACGGGCCTCGTGGGAGATGGTTTCGAGGAGATCATCGGTCTGTGCTTCGGCGCAAGCCGCGGAGAAGGGAAAGTCGAAGTCAAGGGCACGGAAGTCGAGCAGAAGTGGCTTCGACCGCGCCGTGCCATGAGCATGGGGATGGCGTATATCCCCGCAGATCGGGCGACCTCCAGCGGACTCATGGCGGCTTCGGCGGCCGAGAACCTCACAATGGCCACCATGAGGCGTTACTGGCGTTCGGGTCGCATGGCCTACTCAGAGGAGCACAAGGACGCAATCGAGGCGATGCGCCGTGTTGGGTTGCGGCCACTGGCGCCCGATCTGCCCCTCAGCTCGTTCAGCGGCGGCAACCAGCAAAAACTAATCCTTGCCAAGTGGCTGCTCACCCGTCCCCACGTTCTCTTCCTCCACGAACCGACCAACGGCGTGGACGTGGGAGCAAAGAAGACTCTCTTTGACCTGATCAACCGCGCAGCCCAAGACGGCTGCTCCGTCGTGATCGCGAGCAGTGAATACGAGGATCTCGCCCATCTTTGTCATCGAGTCATCGTCATCAAGAACGGGGCCGTCTCCGGAGAGCTGACCGGGGATCAGTTAACCACCGATGCCATAACCCACCGCTGCCTCGCCTCCACAGCGACGCCTGCCACATCGTGAAACCAACATTAAGGAATCCCGCAATGAGCGTATTCGAGGTCGGATCCCTCCACGTACCCGCAGGGGAACTGCGACACGGTCGCCTGACCGCCACCACGTCCGCCTCCGGACAAGTAGTCAGTGTGCCGGTAAGCATCATGCACGGGGTGGAGCCTGGTCCTGTCCTTCTTGTCACTGGTGCCACGCATGGCACTGAAATCACGGGAACACGAACACTTCTCAAGCTCGTCGCGCGCATTGACCCGGCGAGGCTGCGAGGAACATTGATCTCAGTTCCGGTGACCAATCCCCTTGCTTTCGACCGCGCGACCTACGCCTCGCCCGAGGACGGCATCCACCTCGGAATGCCGTGCTACTGGCCCAGCGACCCAGCCGGATCACCAACGCTGCGGATAGGGGCGCAAGTCCGCAGTCTCTTCGATGTCGCGACTCACTACATCGATTTGCACAACAACGCGGAGCCGGCCGTGCCCATGTCGATGGAGTTCGCGGCACAGTGCTCCTCACCCGAGGTCCGCCAAGTCCAGCGCGCAATGGCGGAAGCGTTCGGCGTCACCCCGGTGCTGATGACCGACCCAGAGGACGGCACCGCGGAGAAGGTGGGGTCCGTGGACGGCCAGCCCGCTGCTGCCGCGTCAGCACATGGTATTCCGGGTCTGATGGTCGAGTTGCTCGACGAGCATGGACACCAAGGATACGAAGCGGGTGTCCGAGGTGTCCTCAACATCATGTCCAAGCTAGGAATGTTGGAGGAACCGGTTGCACCCCAGTTGGTTGAAAAGCTCCAAGGAAGTTTCACCTACCATGGGGTACTCACCTCCCGCGAGTCAGGCGTTCTATTCCCGGTTTGCGATCCAGGAACAGTTATGGAGCAAGGCAGCATTGTTGCGCACATCGTGGGCATGGATGGGTCGGTGTTGGAAGAGGTCAAGATGCCCGTCACGGGATTCGTGTGGGCTTTCCTGACGACCGCGCCAGGAGGTGGGTCCTTTGCCGTGCCCGAAGGCCATGCTGTCGGATTCGTTGCGGCGGCCGACCTATGAGCGCCAACGCAGCCATCCCCGCGACCATGGGTGCATCTGCCACCAGGAATACCGAACTTCGAAACGCCATTAAAGGGGCAGTGCAGGCGGAGATAGAGGCTTTTCGCGACCGGGCCATAGACCTCAGCCATCGCATCCACGGCATGCCCGAACTCGGTTTTGCCGAGTTTAAGTCCAGCAGGGAAGTCGCGAACGAGCTGCGCGCAGCCGGATTCACAGTGACAGAACGCGCCTTTGGGCTGGACACCGCGATCTCCGCAGTTGCCGGAGCAGGCTCCTTCAAAGCGATCGTGGTGGCAGAGTACGACGCATTGCCAGAGCTTGGCCACGCCTGCGGCCACAACCTGATCGCAGCATGCGCAGTCGCTGCCGCTGTCGGACTGAAGGGCGTGGCTGAGCAGCTCGATCTCACGGTCGAAGTGTTGGGCACCCCGGCAGAGGAGACCGGCGGCGGCAAGATCCTCATGCTGGAACAAGGTGCATTCATCGGTGCCGACATGGCCATGATGATTCATCCTGCGCCATTCGAAGACGCCTCGCCAGGCTTCCTCGCGAGCACCGGTTTCTCCTTCGAGTTCTCGGGTAAGAGCTCGCACGCCGCCGCGTCGCCATGGGGGGCAGCGAACGCCGCCGACGCATCGACCATCGCGCAGGTCGCCGTCGGTTTGCTTCGCCAGCAGCTCCCCAACGACACCCGAGTCCATGGTGTTGTCACGAGTGCCGGTTCTGCTGCCAACGTGATCCCAGGAAGTTCCGCGGGTGTCTACGGGATCAGAGCCCAGACCCTTGGGGACCTTGAGGATATGGTCCCACGTGTCGAGGCCTGCTTCACGGGGGCGGCCCTCGCGGCCGGGTGCACAGTGGAATTGGAATGGGAACTGACATACCCGAATGTTGTGCAGTCGCCGCAGCTGGCCTCGCTTTATCAGCAGAATGCGGAGGCCCTAGGCCGAAGCTTTCCGCAGGATCCGGAAGCCCGCGCATTCCGTGCCTCCACCGACTTCGGCGCCGTCTCCCAAGTCGTCCCAAGCCTTCATCCGCACGTCAAGATTTGTGACTCGCCTGTGTCCAACCATCAGTCCGCGTTCACGGAAGCTGCAGCCTCGGAGCGAGCTGATCAGGCGCTCATCGAAGGCGCAATCGCGATGGCTTGGACGGTTGTGGACGCCGCGCTGACACGAATTCGCCCGTGACTCACTGGAACTCTGCGGCAACCAGTTCTCGTGGGCAAGTCCAGGCAGCACGCAGGTGGGCCGGCCGCAATGCGGCCGGCCCACACCACACCCTAGGAGCGCACAGCCCCTTCCATGTTCCGGTCGGCGTCGGAGCCGGATCCGACGACGGCGGGCCCGGAGGTGGTGCCTTCGTCGCCGGTTGCAGAACCGTCGGCGTCGGACTCTGCAGTTCCCTGAGCGGAGCCTCTGCGGCCCTTCTTCAGGACGAAGTGGAGGACGACGATACCGATGGCGAACGGAACCCCGAAGATCAGTGTCATCCGGAAGGCGTCAACGAAGAGGGTGGTGACCATGATGGCAACCATGAGGATCGCTCCGGCCCAGGAGGCCACCGGGTAAAACCGCAGCTTGTACGACAGAGCCGTCCCGTCGCGCTTCGCTGCCCGTCGGAACGCCAGATGGGTCACGAAGATCATGAGCCACGTGGCCATGGCTCCGAACATGGACAGCGCCATCATGAAGGTGAAGCCTGACTCCGGATTCAGGGCGTACACGCAGGCCGCCACGGCGATTCCACCTGTGCAGAGGACCAGTGCATTGACCGGGGAACCGTTCTTGTGAAGCCGCCCGAACACGGCGGGCGCCTGCCCTGCGCGGGACAAGCTGAACATCATGCGCGTGGAGATGTAGAGCTGCGAGTTCATGGCTGAAAGCGCAGCCACAATCACCACGACGTTGATGACTGAATCGGCGAACGGAATGCCAATGACCTGCATGACGGTGACGAAAGGGCTGTTTCCGGCAAGGATCTGGCTGACAGGTGCAATGGCCAGGATCAGCGCCAGGGTCAGGATGTAGAAGAGGAAGAGACGGAATACCGTGACCTTGAACGCCTTCTTGACGGCCGTTCCCGGATCCTTCGCTTCGCCCGCGGCAATTGCGATCATCTCCACCGAGAGGTAGCTGAAGATCGCCACAATCACGGCTACCCACATGCCGGACACGCCGTTGGGGAAGAACCCGCCCTCGGCAGTGTAGTTGTGGATTCCGTAACCAGCCTCTCGCTTTCCAAAGACCAGGATGGCGGCGAGCAGGATGAATCCAAGGATGGCGAACACCTTGATGCTGGAGAACCAGTATTCCAGGGTGCCGAAGGCCTTGACGTTGAACATGTTGACGGCGATGAGGACCCCGGCAAACAGCAGGATCCAGAACAGTGGTGGGACTCCGGGGAACCACAGCTTCATGTAGTCCCCGATCGCAAGGACCTCGGTGCCTACGGCCAGCACGACGCAGGACCAATAGAGGTACTTCACCAGGAATCCGGCGAGGGGCGAAATGTAGTGTTCGGCGAAAGCACCGAAGGACCCGGTGGTCGAATGGGCCACGGTCATCTCTGCCAGCGCGCCCATCAGCATCACTGCGATCAGGCCACCGATCGCATAGCTCAGCAGGACGCTGGGTCCGGCGAAAGATATTGCGAACTTGCTTCCGAGGAAAAGCCCAGTGCCGATCGCACCGCCCAGCGCGATCATGGTCAACTGTGGGCTGGTGAGTTCGCGCTTGAGTCCGCGTTCGCGGTTTTTAATCAGGTCGAAGCTGTGTGACATCGTTGTCTCCTTGCTCGAAACTTCTGGGGGTTGTGCCGCAGGGGCTAGCGCTCCGGGATGACAGCGATGCCTTGGATCTCGATGAGGGCTTCCTTCTGCCAAAGCCGCGTGACGCCGATTCCAGCCATGGCGGGATAGTCGGATCCGGCCATTTCGCGCCAGATCCGCCCGATCTCGCGGCCGTTGGCCATGTAGTCGTCCACGTCGGTGAGGTAGATGGTCACACTGACCAGGTCCTCGGGTAATCCGCCCGCCTCGCGCAGGGTAGTCAGCACATTGGAAAACGCCTGGGTGAACTGTTCTACGATCCCGCCGGGAACGATGTTCATGTCCTTGTCCAGGGCCGTCTGCCCACCCAAGAACAGCGTGTTTCCGGCAAGCATTCCGTGCGCAAAGCCCGACGGCTTCGGGAGCGACCCGGGATTGACGGTCTTGTGGCCCATGTTGTTCCTCCTCGTTGTGGCTACTACGAAAACTTTTGAAAAGCCTCTGTGCAGATCATTCCTGCCGTGCTACGTTGAGCATATGTGACGATCGTAAAAAAGTCGACATACAGATTTTCGGGAAGCAGCACTGGAAGGACAGAACGCATGAAACTCGCGACACTGCGGATGGTCGGTGGAAGCACAACGGCGGCGCTCGCCACGGGTGCCGACTCCTACCTCGCGCTGCCGTGCACCGACGTCGGGGCGCTTCTTGCACAGCCGCAGTGGCGAACCATCGTAGAGAAAGCGGCAACCGCCGGAGGCCACGGCATCACTGACCCTGAACTGGCACCCCTGCTTCCACGGGCCGGAAAAGTCATCTGCTGCGGGCTGAACTACGGCGACCACATTCAGGAGATGGGCCGCGAACTGCCGGAATACCCCACGCTCTTCGCGAAGTACGCGGACACCCTTATCGGGCCGGCTGACACCATCCACGTCCACGACAGCGCGAAGGTCGACTGGGAAGCCGAGCTGGCCGTCGTGGTCGGCTCCGTGCTGTACCGCGCGGACGAGGACCAAGCCCTCGCGGCAATTGCCGGGTACACCATCGCCAACGACGTTTCCATGCGCGACTGGCAGAACCGCACGCTGCAGTGGTTCCAAGGCAAGGCGTTCGACGGAACCACCCCGGTGGGCCCGGTCTTGGTGACCGCGGACGAGCTCGACGGCGACTTCGAGGTCCGCGGTTATGTCAACGGCGAGCTGGTGCAGCACGGGAACACCAGCACCTTGGTGTTCGGACCGGCGAAACTCCTTTCCTACATCTCCCAGTTCACTATCCTGCGCCCCGGAGACCTTGTCCTGACCGGTACGCCCGGCGGAGTGGGGATGGGCATGAGACCGCCGCGCTTCCTGAACGACGGCGACCTCCTCACCACCGAAATCGACGGGATCGGAAGGCTGGAAAACCAATTCAGAATCCACGCATCCGTCCCCGCCAACGCCTAAGCCAATACCAAGCACTTCAAAGGAGTGACCACTATGAACACAACCGCTACCGACTACCGCCTCGAAGGCGACAACTCCATCTACGCCCAGGCCGACGGCAAGGTGGTTCCCGTCGTCACCCGCGCCGGTGAAGAAGATACCAACACTGCCCAGTCCGGCGACTGTGTCCGCGTCTCCGGCGTCAGCATCCAGCACACGCCGGCCACCAAGATCTGGTTCGGGCAGGTCTCCAACGTTCCCGGCTACCGCTCCCTGCCGCACCATCACGGCGAAGCGGAAACCGGCGGCTACGTGCTCCGCGGCCACGGCCGGATCTACTTTGGTGAGAACTACTCCGAGTTCCTGGACATGAAGACGGGCGACTGGGTATTTGTCCCGCCGTTCATGCCGCATGTCGAGGCCAACATGTCCGTCACCGAAGAACTCGTGTGGCTGACCGCGCGCACCCCGGAGAACCTCGTGGTCAACCTCGAAGACGTTGCCGACGAGGCCCTCGCAGACTTCCGCAGGGCCTGATGGACATGTCCACTGGAATCCTGACCTCGGAGACGTTCCTCAAGGCCATCGAGCTGACAGCCGTCCCCGCCCGGATCCACGACGAAGCCTACGAAGCCACCTCACAGTACGTTCCGTGGCCCAAAGCATACGGAGGGGACATGGTGGCCCAGGCCGCGGCAGCGATGATGCGATCGGTCGACGCTGACAGGCAGCTGCACTCAATGCACAGCTACTTCATGCGCCCCGTGGAGATCAGGGCCACGGTCCGCTATGAGGTCGAACGCCTCCGCGACGGCCGTGGATACTCGACCCGCAGCGTGCGTGGACACCAGAACGGCAAGACCGTGTATGCGGCGATGGGCTCCTTCCAGGTTCCCGAAGACGGTCCGGAGTTCCAGCCTCCGGCGCCTACCGCCGTCGAACCCGAATCCCTGCGCAGTGCCGCCGAGGTGCTACAGGGGGTCGAAGGGCCTGCTGCCGAGTACTGGTCCTCGAAGCGCAGCTTCGACATGCGACACATTCCCGGGCCGGTATATCTGCAGGTCGAAGGCGATTCTGTGCCGCACCAGGCAATCTGGGTGAAAGCCTTCGAGCAATTGCCCGACGCCGGTGACGAACACGCGACGGCAGATCTGCACCGGGCCGCGCTGGCATACGTCTGCGACTACACCATCCTCGAGCCTCTGCTCCGGGTGAACGGGCTCCACTGGTCCAGCCCCGGACTTGCCACGGCCAGCCTGGACCACTCCATGTGGTTCCACCGGGACGGCCGCGCGGATGACTGGGTCCTGTACGCCCAGGAGGCCGTGTCCGGGCAAAGCAACAGGGGGCTGGCCACGGGCCGTTTCTTTGACAGGCAAGGACGCCTGCTGGCAACGGTTGCCCAAGAGGGCATGATCCGCGCCGGCTCCTGAACACCTTCGACTTATCCGCCGTATTACTGAAAGGAGTGGCCATGACAATGTTGAGATCAGCCCACGTGGACACCTTTACCCGCGACCATTTGCCACCGGCCGGCACGTGGCCGACCCTCGAATTCACCCTGCCGGAACTCCAGTACCCGGCGACGCTCAACGCAGCGGCGGTGCTCATTGACGACGCCGTCGCAAGCCATGGTGCAGAGCGGGCCGCTCTGCGGACCCCCGACGGCACGGTCTGGACGTACGGTGAGCTGCGGCGGCGCGCCAACCAAGTTGCCCAGGTCCTCACCGAGGACCTCGGAGTGGTGCCTGGCAACCGCGTCATGTTGCGCGGTCCGAACAATCCCTGGATTGTCGCGGCCTGGCTTGGCGTGCTCAAAGCGGGAGCCGTTGTTGTCACCACCATGCCGATGTTGCGTTCCAGCGAGGTCGGCACGCTCATCAGCCTTACGCGTCCGGCCGTAGCCATCTCCGACCACCGGTTCATGGATGAACTGCTCGCGGCGGCAGGAGAGGACACCGTTGTCCTCTCCTACGGATCAGACGACGCCGGCGACCTCGCGTCCCGCTGTGACGCCAAGAGCGGCGAGTTCGCTGCCGTTCCGACCTCCGCCGACGACGTCGCGCTGCTCGGCCCGACGTCGGGCACCACGGGCACGCCCAAGATCACCATGCATTTCCACAGGGACATCCTGGCGAACGCCGACACGTTCGCCCGCCATATTCTGCAGCCAACCGCTGACGACGTGTTTGCCGGTTCACCACCCCTCGCCTTCACGTTCGGCCTCGGTGGGCTGGTGGTCTTCCCCCTGCGCTTCGGCGCATCCTCGTTGTTGACCGAACGGGCCACCCCTGTGGAACTTGCCGAGAGTGCCGCCGCTGCCGGGGCCACCATCCTGTTCACTGCACCAACTGCGTACCGGGCCATCCTCAAGGAAGGCCGCGGATCGCTGCTCCGCGAGCTCCGGGTAGCGGTCTCGGCGGGCGAGCACTTGCCCAAGGAAACGTGGGAAGCCGTTCGGGCGGCCACCGGTCTCCGGCTCGTCAATGGCATCGGAGCTACCGAACTGTTGCATGTGTTCATTTCCGCGTCCGGGGATGACATCCGGCCCGGCACCACCGGACGGGCCGTGCCCGGGTACAGGGCAGCCATCCTCGACGACGAGGGCCTGGAACTAGGACCCGGGCAGCTTGGCCGGCTCGCCGTCATCGGCCCCACCGGATGCCGCTACCTGGACGACCCACGGCAAGCGAATTACGTGGTCAACGGCTGGAACGTCACCGGCGATACCTTCACGAAAGACGAGGACGGGTACTTCACGTATCAGTCCCGGTCGGACAACATGATCGTTTCCTCCGGCTACAACATCGGCGCCCCCGAAGTGGAAACCGCCATCGACCTGCACCCCGACGTAGTGGAGAACGCGGTCATCGGCCGCCCCGACGAAGCACGCGGCAGCGTCGTCTGCGCATTCATCGTCCTGCGCGAAGGCGTCAGGGGCGATGACGCGAAGCGCAAGGAAATACAGGACTTCGTCAAACGGACGATCGCCCCCTACAAGTACCCGCGGGACATCCGGTTCGTCGACGAACTTCCCCGCAACCCCAGCGGCAAGCTGCAGCATTTCAAGCTGCGCGACCGCATCAACGACGACCCCGAACAGCTTGCCAGCGCAGGCTTGGGCCAGGCCTGAGAAGGAGCAAAAGCATGAAAATCGCAATCGTAGGGGGCGGCCCCGGCGGCCTGTACTTCGCGGCATTGATGAAGCAACTCGACCCGTCCCACAAGATCACCCTCTGGGAACGCAACGCCGCCAGCGACACTTTCGGTTTCGGCGTCGTATTTTCCGATGAGACTCTCGGCGGCATCGGCAACGCCGACCCCGCCGTGGCCGAATACATGAGCCGGCGCTTCGCCCGCTGGTCCGACATCGACATCCACTTCGGCGGCGAAACGGTGACGGTGGGCGGCCAGGGCTTTGCGGCCATGAGTCGCAAGGAACTGCTGGAACTGCTTCAGCGCCGGTGTGCCGAGCTCGGCGTCGACCTGCGTTTCCAGACCCTTGCGCCGGCGGTGGAAGAGCTTGAGGCCAACTATGATCTGGTCCTCGCAGCGGATGGCATCAACTCCCAGATCCGCGCGAAGTACGCGGACTCCTTCGCTCCGACCCTCGATCTGCGGCCCAACAAGTTCATGTGGCTCGGTACGGACCAGGTGTTCGAGGCGTTCAAGTTCTTCGTCAAGGAAACAGAATGGGGCGTCATGCAGATCCATGGCTACCCGTATTCCGACGAAGGATCCACGTTCATTGTCGAGATGCACGAGGACGTGTGGCGGGCAGCCGGCTTCGACGAGACCGCAACCGACGTCTTCCCGCCAGGGGTGTCCGACGAGAAGGCGATTGCCAAGATCCGCACGATCTTCGCGGAAGAACTGGACGGCTACGAGGTCCTGTCCAACAACTCCAAATGGATCAACTTCACCACGGTCCGTAACGAGAGCTGGCGCCACAACAATGTGGTGTTGCTCGGCGATGCGGCTCATACCGCACACTTCTCCATCGGTTCCGGAACGAAACTGGCCATGGAGGACTCCCTGGCACTCGCCGCGTGCCTGCACGAGCACCCGGATGTGGAGTCGGCGTTGTCTGCCTATGAAACGGAGCGTCGTCCCGTTGTCGCATCCACACAGCGCGCCGCCCAGGCTTCGCTTGAATGGTTCGAGCGGATCGCCCAATACAAGGGGCAGGACCCGACGCAGTTCGCTTTCAACCTCCTCACCCGGAGCCGCCGCATCACACAGGAAAACCTGCGCCTGCGCGACCCGGAATTCGCCGACGCCGTAGACCGCAACTTCGCCGAGTCCCAAGGACTGACGGAGACTGCCCCGGCCATGTTCCAACCGTTCCGGATCGGCGGACTGGAGCTCAAGAACCGCATTGTGGTCTCTCCGATGGACATGTACTCCGCGGTGGATGGCGTCCCGGGCGACTTCCACAAAGTACACCTCGGTTCCAAGGCACTCGGCGGCGCCGGATTGGTCATGACAGAAATGGTGTGTGTTTCCGAGACCGGGCGGATCACCCCCGGCTGCACCGGCCTGTACACGGACACACAGCGAGACAGCTGGAAGGAAATCGTGGACTTCGTCCATGCGCGTTCGACGGCCAAGATCGGTGCGCAGCTGGGTCATTCCGGCCGCAAGGGCTCCACCAAGCTCATGTGGGAAGGCATCGACGAACCGCTCGCATCCGGCAACTGGCAGGCTGTTGGACCGACGGCCCTGCCATACGGTCCCGGCAACCAGACGCCTGTGGAACTCGACCACGCAGGAATGGCCGCCATCAAGGCTGAGTTCGACGCCGCGACCCTCCGTGCCGAAGAGGCAGGCTTCGACCTCCTCGAGGTCCATGCCGCCCACGGCTACCTGCTTTCCTCGTTCCTCTCACCCGTGTCCAACCGCAGGACGGACGCGTACGGCGGCAGCTTGGAGAACCGCCTGCGGTTCCCCCTGGAAGTGTTCGACGCCGTCCGTGCGGCGTGGCCTGCCAGCAAGCCTGTGACGGTACGCATCTCCGCGACGGACTGGATCGAAGGCGGCAACACCTCAGACGACTCGCTCGACATCGCGCGGGCATTCGTAGCCCATGGCGCCGCGGGCATCGACGTCTCCACCGGCCAGGTCGCCAAGGAAGAACAACCGGCTTTCGGCCGCAGCTACCAGACGCCTTTCGCCGACCGCATCCGCCAGGAGGTCGCCGCACCCGCCGGAGCAGCCGTCATCGCCGTCGGTGCCATCTCCAGCTACGACGACGTCAACTCCGTCCTTCTTGCCGGACGGGCCGACCTCGTGGCACTGGGCAGAACGCACCTGTTCGACCCCCAGTGGACGCTCCACGCCGCAGCCGAGCAGGAATACCAAGGCCCCGGGGCGCAGTGGGTGCCGCAGTTCCGGGCGGGGCGACGCAAACCGCCGAGCTCCCGCACGGATGCCGTTAGGCCCAGGCTTTCACTCTTGAAAGAGCGCGAGTCCGACGCCGACAACACGCACCTGCGTTGGACCCCGAGAGCAGTCTCCGCGCCCGCACTGGCCAACTAGGCTGGACCGCATGGCTATCATCCATCAAGCAACCCTGAGTCCCAGCAAACGTGAACTCATCGAAAAGTACTTGCCCGTCCAGCCGTGGTTCACCAAGGACGGCTCCGCACCGCCCGAGCTGCTCGGCGCATACCGCTTCGATGATCCGGACGGCGAAGTCGGCCTCGAGACCCACTTGGTCTCCCACGGCGGCAAGATCTACCAGGTTCCCCTGAGCTACCGGGGTTCGGAATTGCCCGGGGCAAAGGACTCGTTCCTCGGCACCATGGAACACTCCGTTTTGGGCACGCGGTGGGTGTACGACGCCTGCGCCGATCCCGTCTACGTCGCTGCCCTGGCCACCGTCATCGTCACTGGTCAGCGGGAGGCCGAACAGTTCGTGGATATGGACGGCGTGCTGGAGCCTCGCAAGAGTTCCGTCGAGGTCAAGGGCAGCGGTACCCCCGGTAGCGAAGTGCCTGCGCTGAGCCCGGCGGCCCCGATCACCGAAGACGGCATCACCAGTATCGACGCCGGTCAACTCACCGTGCAGGTGAACCGTGTCCTCGTTCCGGGGACACCGGGTCCGGAAAATTCGGCTGTCCTGCGGGGCACGTGGGCCGGCCAGGAAGGGCCGGTGCTGCTGGCTTCCCTCTCGCAGGCCTAGGGACTACTCCCCCGTCCGCGGTCTCCACACCACGATTGCCTGGGACCGCGCCCGGGGGCGCTGCCCGCGGGCCAGGCTGACGACGTCGCCGGCTGCTCCCGCCGCGAAAACGCGGGCCTCCATCGGGCTGCGCCGGCGTTGCAGTTCCTCGCTCAGTTCGGCAACGCGGAATTGCAGCGCGGCCACCTGGTTTTCGAGTTCGAGGATGCGCTTGATGCCCTCGAGGGACACGCCTTCGTGGGAGAGCCGCTGGACCTCGCGCAAGCGGTCGATGTCGCGTTGGGAGTATCGCCGGGACTTGCCCGGGGCACGGCTCGGCGACACGATGCCGAGGCGGTCGTACTGGCGCAAGGTCTGCGGGTGCATGTCAGCCAGTTCGGCCGCGACGGAGATGACGAAGATCGGCTGGTTGATGTCGATGCCCATGCCTGCGTCCCCTCCCATTGTGTTCTGCCGCTACAAGCGGGCCCTGGAGGCCAGGTCGTGGCGGGGGTCGGCGTCGGCAGTGGCCGCGGCAAACGCCTTGACGGCCTCCTCGGCCTGCTTGTTGAGGTTCTGTGGTACGGAGACGTCGATTGTCACCAGCAGGTCCCCGGTGCCCTTCGACGTCTTGACGCCGCGGCCCTTGACCCGGAGCGTGCGCCCGGAAGGCGTGCCCGCCGGGACGCGGACGGTGACCGTGTCGCCGTCGAGCGTTGGCACGTGGATGTTGGAACCCAGCGCCGCCTCCGCGAAGGTGACCGGAACGTGGATGCGGATGTTGTCGCCGTCGCGGTTGAAGAAATCGTGGGGCTTGACGTTCACCGTGATGATGAGGTCCCCGTTGCCGGCCGCCCCGGGGTTGCCCTTGCCCCGCTGGCGGACCTTCTGGCCGTCCCTGATGCCCGCGGGAATCTTCACATCGATGACGTTGCCGTTGCTTTCGCGCAGGCTCACCGTGGTGCCATGAATGGATCCGGCAAAGGAAATCGAGGTGGACGCCGTGCGGTCGCTGCCCTTTTGCGGGGCTCGCTGGAAGCCGGTCTGCCCACCGCCGAAGCCGCCGCCGAACAGGTCAGCGAACTCGGGAGGGATGCCGCCGGCACCGGCAGGCTGGCGTCCGCCGCCGCCGAAAAGCCCGCCGAACAGGTCCTCGAAGCCGCCATTGGCCGGCCCGCCGCGAGCTGCGCCCGGAGCGAAGCGTGCACCACCCATGGCGCGAATGGCATCGTACTGCTGGCGCTCCTCGGCATCCGAGAGCACCGAATAGGCCTCTGAGATGTCCTTGAACTTCTTCTCCGCAGCAGCATCCCCGGAATTGGTATCCGGATGGTACTTCCGCGCAAGCTTGCGGTACGCCTTCTTGATGTCAGCGTCAGAGGCGTCCTTGGCGACACCAAGGATGGCGTAAAAATCCTTCTCAACCCAGTCCTGGCTGGCCACTCGGCTACTCTCTTTCGTTTCTGGTTAAGTTGCGTGCGCTGCGCTTATCCCACCTTAGGTGAGACGACCGTCTGAGCGGAGCGAGGCAAGGGGCCCGGGAGTGGCATCTAAGGATCTGGCCGAGGGCCCCGACACGAGCTTGCGAGTGTTGGGAAGGCCAATATCCGCTGCCGAAGCCGGGTGGCCAAGGATCGCAGATCCTGGGCCACCCGGCGAAGGGGCGGGGCCCCCTGTCTCGTTTCGCGATGCTCCCCCTCATCCGCGAAGGCGCGGTGAGCACAACTACGCCGGCACAGCCACAATCACCTGTGCCGCACGCAGCACGCGCTCGCCCGACTTGTAGCCGGAGCGCAGCACTTGGCTGACCGTGTCTACTTCGATGTCCTCGCCCGGCTGCTGGATGAGTGCTTCGTGGATCGTGGGGTCGAATTCGACTCCGGTTTCCGCGATGCGTTCCAAGCCGTACGTCTTCAGCGCATTCTCCAGCTTGGCGGCGATCGCGGCGAACGGGCCGTCCACGAGGTCGCCGTGCTGGCGGGCGGCGTCGACGTCGTCCAGCACCGGCAGCAGGGAGTTCAGGACGCCGATGACGGCCATTTCCCCTGCGACGGCGCGGTCGCGTTCGACGCGCTTGCGGTAGTTGACGTACTCGGCCTGCAGGCGCAGGAGGTCGTTGCGGAGTTCCGCGGCCGCTGCTTCTGCAGCGGCTCCGGGGGCTACCGACTCTTCAGCCGGAACCTCCACGCCGTTGAGGATTTCCTCAGCCTGGGACAGGGCGTCGCCCTCGGCGGCAGCGGCGTTGGATTCAGCTGCCGATCCTTGGGTGTGGCGGGCGGCCCCGGTCTCCGGGTCAACCTTGCGGTTGTCCCGAATGACCGGCTTGTGCTGCTCGTTGCCCTCGTTGTTGGACGGTGAGTGCTCTGCGTCGTTGCCGTGGTGAGGCATGCTTACTTCTTTTCGTCTTCGTCGATGATCTCGGCATCGACGATGTCCTCGTCGGCAGCCTTGGCATCGGCGTGAGCGCCCTCAGCACCAGCGGCGCTGCTTGCGCCATCCGGGGAACCGGCGTGCGAGTAGATCGCTTCGCCGAGCTTCGACTGCGAGTGCTGCAGCTTCTCGAAAGCGGTCTTCACTGCTGCGTCGTCGGTGCCTTCGAGGGCCTTCTTGAGGGCGTCGACGTCGGCCTTGACCTCGGTCTTGACCTCTTCAGGCAGCTTGTCGTCGTTTTCGGCGATGAGCTTGTCCACGGAGTAGGCGAGCTGCTCGGCAGTGTTGCGCGTGTCGGTAGCCTCGCGGCGGGCCTTGTCCTCGGCTGCGTGCTCCTCGGCTTCACGGACCATCCGGTCGATGTCTTCCTTGGACAGCGCAGTGCCGCCGGTGATGGTCATCGACTGCTCCTTGCCGGTGCCCTTGTCCTTGGCGGAGACGTGGACAATGCCGTTGGCGTCGATGTCGAAGGTGACCTCGACCTGCGGGACGCCGCGCGGGGCCGGTGCGATGCCGGTCAGTTCGAACGTTCCCAGCGGCTTGTTGTCGCGGGTGAATTCACGCTCGCCCTGGAAGACCTGGATGGCCACGGACGGCTGGTTGTCGTCAGCGGTGGTGAAGGTCTCGGAACGCTTCGTGGGGATGGCCGTGTTGCGCTCGATCAGGTGCGTCATGACGCCGCCCTTGGTTTCGATACCGAGGGAGAGCGGGGTGACGTCGATCAGCAGGACGTCCTTGCGCTCGCCCTTCAGCACACCAGCCTGGAGGGCTGCGCCAACGGCAACAACTTCGTCCGGGTTGACGCCCTTGTTGGGCTCCTTGCCGCCGGCGAGTTCCTTCACGAGGTCGTAGACGGCGGGCATACGGGTGGAACCGCCCACGAGCACAATGTGGTCGATTTCGGAGAGCTTGATCCCGGTCTCGGCGATGACGTCGTGGAACGGCTTCTTGGTGCGCTCGAGCAGGTCCTTGGTGAGGTCCTGGAACTTGGCACGGGTCAGCTGCTCGTCCAGGTGGACCGGGCCGTCGGGGGTGACGGAGAGGTACTGGAGGGAGACGTTGGTGCTGGTGGAGGACGAGAGTTCCTTCTTGGCCTGCTCAGAAGCTTCGCGCAGGCGCTGCAGGGCGATCTTGTCCTTGGAAAGGTCGATGCCCTTGATCTTGAGCTGGTTCAGCAGGTAGTCAACAACGCGCTGGTCCCAGTCGTCGCCGCCGAGGCGGTTGTCGCCGGCGGTGGCGCGGACCTGGATGGTGGAGAAGCCGTCTTCGTCCTTGCCGACTTCCAGCAGGGAGACGTCGAACGTGCCGCCACCGAGGTCGAAGACCAGGATGAGTTCGTCTTCTTTGCCCTTGTCCAGGCCGTACGCAAGTGCAGCGGCGGTGGGCTCGTTGACGATGCGGAGAACGTTCATGCCGGCGATCTCGCCGGCCTCCTTGGTGGCCTGGCGCTCGGCGTCGTTGAAGTAGGCCGGGACGGTGATGACAGCGTCGGTGACCTTCTCGCCGAGGTAGCTCTCGGCGTCGTTCTTCAGCTTCATGAGGATGCGCGCGGAGATTTCCTGCGGCGTGTACTTCTTGTCGTCAATGGCGACGGACCAGTCGGTGCCCATGTGGCGCTTCACGGAAGCGATGGTGCGGTCGATGTTGTTGACGGCCTGGCGCTTGGCGATTTCGCCGACCAGGACTTCGCCCGACTTGGAGAATGCAACGACCGACGGCGTGGTGCGGCCACCCTCGGCGTTGGCAATGACGGTGGGCTCGCCACCTTCGAGAACAGAGACGACGGAGTTGGTGGTTCCGAGGTCGATACCTACAGCGCGTGACATATGGTGCTTCCTTTCAATGGCCGACGATCGAGATTTCACCCGATTCCTTTCCTCATGGAGGGTTCGGAGCCGGGGAGCACTCAACCTTCGGCTAGTTGAGCGTTCTGCACTCAACTGTACTCAGGCCTCATTCAATGTCAATCCAAAGTTGAGTCGAGTAGGCTCAACTCTTTTCAACGAGAGCCCATGAACCCCGGAAACTCAGGGATCCATGGGCGATTTCGCCGTGGGAGAACGCCCGGTTGAGGGCCGACGTCGAGCTCGCGGGAACAGTGCCGGTTCGCCGGAACGCTCCGGCGACTGCGCACCGTTCCGGCGATGTCGAGGACGGGCCGGCGCGTTATTCGCCCGGGCCGAGCTGGGCAAGATAGTAGTTCTTCGGCCAATGCCTGACCTTTTCCGGAAGCCTCGGATAAGCCACGGCCAACAACCGCATGATGGCGTCGAAGCTGCGCCGGTGACGCGCCTTCCAAGGAAGTCCGAATCCCGCGCGAAGCTGCTCCGGCAAGAGCCCGGCTGTCAGCAGGCGGACCAACGGCATGCTCAAACGCATCAAGAACGGCCCGCTCGCGGGGTACAGGAGCTCGTGGGCCACTCGCAAAGCGGCCGCATCCGGTTCGAGGTGCCGCAAGGAATCGTCCCGATAGCGCGCGAAGGCCGGGCGGTCGGCCGGCCAGAGTTCCGCGGGAAGCTGCAAGGCCGTCCCGATCCGCGCATACTCACGGTAGATCCGGTCGGCAGTGTCGTCGTCGAGGGCTCCGTGGACCTTTTCGTAAACGGTGACAGCGGTGTCATAGAGGGTGGCCACGACCCAGAGCTGGGAGTGCGCATCGAAGGCGTTGTACCCGTTCGACGCCTCGTCCGCTGGCCGGCGAACCGGGGCGTGCGCACGATTCACGGCCCGGCGCACCGCCGCCAGTTGCTCTTCCGAGCCATAGACCACGGCGTAGACGTACGTCATGGTGGCACGCAAGCGGTCGAGTGGCCGCTCGGCGAAATTGCTGTGCTCGGCGACGCCGTGACCGACCGCGGGATCGGCGACCTGCATCAGGATGGCGCGGCCTGCACCGGCCAGCAACACGCCCTCCGCGCCGATGTCAGCAAGTCCACGACCCATGCAGTTACTGTACATTCGCGGCTACAGCCCCACGACCCCCAGCAGCACCTCGAGCTGGTGCTCAAAGAGCTCGTCCCGCGCGGCAAAGGTGTCGGCGCCGTATTGGCCGAACACCTCGAAGCTGACCGCGCCGAAAACCGATGTCCACACCAGCACGCCCCGGGCCAACGCGGGCTCCGGAACGGCCACGCCCAGTTCGGCCCGGACCGCCGCCAGGTTCGCGGCGAGGGCGGGAGGAACGACGACGGCGGGCGCCACTTCGGCGGCCAAGGCGCCCGCGCGGTAGGCGGCGTCGAAGATCCCCACCATCCGGTAGATCACCCGCGTTCCAGGTTCGGTGGTCCGTTCCGCGGGCGCTTGGTATCCGGGCACCGGGCTGCCGAACAGGAGGGCGTACCGCGCCGGCTCGCGCAGGGCCCACTGCCGCACGGCACGGCCGAGCGCCAGGAACCTGCCACGATAGTCGCCTTCAGGGAGGGCGTCGACGGCGGCATCCACGTCGTCGCCCAGCTCTCCGTACGCGTCAATCAGCAAGAGGGTCAGCAGTTCGTCGCGGCTCTCCACATAGCGGTACACAGCAGAAGACACCACGCCGAGGTCGCGCGCAACTGCCCTCAGGGACAGGCCCGCGGCGCCATGCAAAGCAAGGTGCTGACGGCCCAGCCGGATGATGTCCGCCACGGTCTGGGCCCGGGCCCGCTCTCGGGGCGTCGATTGCTTGGCCGCTGCAACTAAGGGGAGGTCCATGCATCCAGCATGCCATAAAGGAGAGCACTGGAAACAAATGCGAGCAATGCTCTTGACATGCAATTCGAAAGGATCCATCCTGAATTCAGAGAGCACCGCTCTCTAATCAAGACTTCCACCAATAGATCCCAGCCGGAAAGCGAGCAACACCATGTATGTCGTCACAGGAGCAGGCCCCGTCGGATGGACCATTGCCGAACAACTCGCGGACCGCGGAGAACAGGTGCGTGTCCTGACGCGCTCAGGTAGCGGCCCGGACCACCCGCTGGTCGAAAAGCTCCGCGTGGATGTCTCGTACCCGGCGAAGTTGGTGCAAGCCTTCGACGGGGCCGCGGCCGTCTTCCACTGCATCCACGGTTCCGCCTATCGCGCCAAAGCCTGGGCGGCCGAACTCCCTGTTGCAGAGCGGGTGGTGATGGACGCGGCATGGGCGGCGGGCGCCGTCGTCGTCTTCCCTGAAAGCCTTTACTCCTACAGCGAGCCGGACAATACCCTCACTGAAAGCAGCCCGCGCGAAGCGGCCGGCGGGAAACGCGGGATCCGTTCCGCCCTGCTGAAGGCCCGGCAAACCCACGCCGCGAACACCGTCAGCGTGGTGGCAGGCGATTTCTTCGGTCCACGGGCACGCATGGCGCATGCCGGCGAGCGCATGGTCCCGCTGATACTGAAGGGCAAGACAGTCCAGGTTCTCGGAAGCGCCGAGCAGCCGCACTCTTTCACCTATGTCCCGGATCTCGCCGCAGCCATGATCGCCGCGGCCCAGAAGCCCGAACTCTGGAACTCGGTGCTGCACGCCCCCACGGGACCGGCAATGACGATGCGGGAAATTGCCGGCAACTTCGCACGGTCGGCCGGCGTTCCCGAACCGAAGCTGAGCGTGGTTCCCGGTTGGCTGCTCCGGGCACTCGGCTTGTTTTCAACCGACATGCGGGAGCTGGCCGAAATGATGTACCAGTTTGAGCGGCCGTTCGTCATGGATTCCACGGCGAGCCAGGCCAAGCTCGGGCTGGAACCGACGCCGCGCGCGGACGCGATGGCGGCGACCGTGGCCTGGTGGCGGGATCAGGAAGCCGTGGCCGCCCGCTGATCCTCTTTCGACGCCGGATGGCGGGCCAAGCGTCCCGGCCACCAGATGCGGGACCCGACGTCGTAGGACAGCGCAGGCACCAGGAGCGATCGCACGATCGTCGTGTCGAGCAGCACCCCGAACGCCACGATAAAGGAAATCTGCGCAAGGAAGAGGATCGGAATGACCCCCAGGGCGGCAAAGGTTGCAGCAAGGACAACGCCGGCCGAGGTAATCACTCCGCCGGTGGCACCGAGCCCCTTCAAGATGCCGGCCCTGGTTCCGTTGAGCATCGACTCCTCCCGGACGCGGGTCATGAGGAAGATGTTGTAGTCCACGCCGAGGGCTACAAGGAAGACAAAACCGAAGAGCGGAACCGAGGCATCCGCTCCGGGGAATCCAAACACATGGTTGAACACCCAGGCCGAGACACCCAACGCGGCGGCATAGGACAGCACCACGGTTCCTATCAGCAAGAGCGGCGCCAGGATGGACCGCAGCAGTGCCATGAGCACCAACAAGATGACCGCCAAGACGATCGGGATGATGCGCCACAAATCCGACTGCGCGCTCGCGTTGGTGTCCGTGGCCGTGGCCGTGGTTCCTCCCACCAGGGTTCCGGGGGCCGTGTCATGGAGCTTCTGCCGGAGCGTGGCGATGGTCTGTTCGGCCTTCGCCGAGTCGGCCTCCGAGGACAGGGTGGCATTGATCAACACCCGTCCGTCCCGCACCAAGGGGGCAGCACCGGTCGCGGCGTCAGCCAGCGGTCGGGCTCCGGAATCCGGTGGAACGGCAACCACGGATGCATCCGAGATGCCTTCCTGGGCCTTGACTTCGGCAAGCACCACGGCTGCCGACTTTTCCTCGGCCACCACCACTACGGGGCTTCCTGCGCCGGCCGGATAGTGCCGGCCCACAGCCGTTTGGCCGTCCACAGCCTCGGATTTGCTCAGGATGAGTGCCGACTGCGGAACACCGCTCGCCTGGAGTTGCAGCAGGCCTGAAGCGCAGACCACCAAAACGGCGGCGGCCCCCAGCCATACGGCCCTGGGCCGCTTGGCTATGATTCCGGCCAGACGCCTCCAGACCCGGGGAATGTTGGAGTGGGCCGGGGCGGCGACGGCGGCACTCGCCGCAGCACTCGCGGCCTGGGCTTTCCTCGGCGTTCGCGGCCAAAATGCGGACCGGCCGAGAAGTCCAAGCGCCGCGGGAAGCAGCGTGAGGCTAGCCAACATTGAGAAGACGATTCCGATCGCTCCGATAGGCCCCAGCCCCCGGTTTGAATTCAGTTCCGAGAAGAGCAGGCAAAGCAACGCCAGCGCGACCGTCGTGCCGGACGCCACAATGGCCCCAAAGCTACCCTTGTACGCGCGTCCCACAGCCGACCATTTGTTTGACGCGTCACCCAAGGCCTCACGGTAACGGGCCACAAAGAGGAGCGCATAGTCGGTGGCCGAGCCCACCACCAGGATGGACAGGATCCCTTGGCTCTGTCCTGTCAATTGGATTGCGCCCGCCTTCGCCAAGGCAAAGACCACCAAGATGGACCCGCAAAGCGCGAAGACGGCAGTAAGGAGCACCACAAAGGGCAGCACCACGGATCGATAGACTGCCAGCAGGATGACCAGGACGGCGCCCAGCGCCGCGAAGAGCAATATCCCGTCGATGCCGCCAAAAGCGTTCACCAAATCGGCGAGAAAGCCTGCCGGTCCCGTCACGTAGCTGGTTGTTCCAGCGGGGAGCCCTGCCCCCGCCGCATACCCCGTCGCGTTTGCGCGAAGTGCTTGAATGCTCTCCTTGACACCGTTTCCTTCCTCCACGGGGACGATGAATTGCACCGCCTTGCCGTCCGCGGACGGAATCGGCCCGACCATCGCCGTCGAATGGCTGACCCCGGCGACGGCGGACAGCTGGGTGCCGAGGGGCGCCAATCCGGCCAGTTGAGCGGGTGAAAGTTTCTCGGGAGACTCGAACAGCACCACCGCGGGAACACTGCCGCTGGAAGCGAACTTGCTTTGCCATGCGCGGGCTTCGGTGGATTCGGCGCTCGCCGGCAGGAAGGATGCTTGGTCGTTGCTGGACACCTCGCTGAGCTTTCCAAAGGTCGGGCCGCCGATTCCACCGATGACCATCCACGCCGCCAGCGCTAGCACCGCCGCCGCCACCCACCACCGCGAACTGCTTCGTCGCCCGATTCCAGGCCGTCTGTCGATCATGGCCGCCCCCTCCGTAATTACTTCCATGGTGAAATATATCTATCATGGAGATAATTGGTCAATGGCATCCCGGTGGGATAATTTGAGGCTGAAGGAGGCCTCATGGATGACAATCACGACGTTCGGTCCGCAGCGGCACTCCTTGGGCTTCTCCAGCAGTTCACGGTCGAAACGGAGCGCTACGTGGAGGCTGTCAGCAACCGCCACCATCTCCATCGAACGGACCTGAACGCATTGGCGGCCATGGTGGCCGCCGCGCGGGAGGGCAAGACAATGACTCCCGGGGCGCTCAGGGCGGCACTCAACCTGAGTTCTCCGGCAACAACCGCGCTTGTGGATCGACTTGACCGGGCAGGCCATTTGGCACGCCGCCGCAGCGAAAAGGACCGTCGGCAGGTCCAGCTGGAGATGACTGACTCCGCACGCGCCACCGGCAGCGAATTGTTCTCTCCCTTGGCGGGCGCCATAACCCCTGTCATTGACGCACTTTCGCCGGAAGAAGTCCACGTAGTCATGACTTTCATGCAAGGCGTCATCGAGGCCACCAAGACGGCCCGCAACGACGTCCCGGCAAACAGCCAACCATCGAATGGAGTGACGCCTGAACCCCGGTGACTCGCGGACCAGTGCGGGAGTAACGTAGTGCACAACGGCTAGCTGGACCACTTTGTGGACTGGAGTGTCACCGTGGGTGTTGTGCGATCATCCCTGACCGAGCTCCTCGGGATACTTTCCGACGCCGTCTCTCCAGTGCGCGTCCGTTTCGACGACGGTTCGGAACCGCCAAGGGGTCAATCCTCCGACGCTCCCGTCACGGTCCACGCCGTCGCCATGAACAGGGTGGGCCGGTCCCGGCGGGAGGGGCCGCTGCTGGACCTCGAGCTCAAAGTGGCCGTGGAATGCCATGGACCCACGCAACTGGACAACATGGAGAAGCTCCTGGTGGCCATCGAACAAAACACCCAGTACTCCGTGGTCTCCAGCGGTGAATTCCAACCGGACGAATACGACGCCGGGATCCGCCAAGGCCTCGGCTTCCTGGTCCGCGTCCCTGTGGGCATAAGCCTCGACGAGCCCTCCGGGCCTCCGGTCGCCGAACCCCTGCTTGCCGCTTCCACGCTGGCCCGCCTCATCCACGGCAGGTTGGTCGACGTCCACAACAAGGGCATCCCCGAGGCTTATATCCGCCCGCATTCGTCGGCGACCGCCGTCGTGAGCGATCCCACCGGCCATTTCGAGGTCCTGGCCTCGGCGGACGATCTCCAGCACTTTGTGGTGGCAGTCCGCGGCACCGAACGCGAAGTCTCGGCCAACACGAGCAGCCTGCCGGTCATCATCCGATGGGAGTGAGGCGCGGGACGTGAAATGATCAACCATGCGTCCGATGCAGCACTCCAGCAAACTACAGAACGTCCGCTATGAACTCCGCGGGCCCATCCTCCAAGCCGCCAAGACCATGGAGGCCGAAGGGCACCGCATCCTCAAGATGAATCTCGGGGACACCGCGCCGTTCGGACTGGAAGCTCCAGAGTCGGTTGTGGTGGACATGATCCACCACCTCCGCGGCGCCCAAGGGTACAGCGATTCCAAAGGCATCTTCACGGCGCGCACAGCGATTTCGCAGTACTACCAGACCAAAAACCTCATGAATATCGGCGTCGAGGATATCTTCATCGGCAACGGCGTCAGCGAACTGATTTCCATGACGCTGCAGGCTTTCCTGGAAAACGGCGACGAGGTCCTGATCCCCGCGCCGGACTATCCGCTGTGGACGGCAACGGTGACCCTCACAGGCGGAACGCCGGTTCACTATCTTTGCGACGAGGGCCGGAATTGGTGGCCGGACATGTCCGACGTCGAAGCCAAAATCACCAAGCGCACCAAAGCCATCGTCATCATCAACCCGAACAACCCCACGGGTGCTGTATACCCGCGCCACATCCTGGAGGAGTTCGCGGCACTGGCACGCAAGCACGATCTTGTCCTCTTCTCCGACGAGATCTACGAGAAGATCCGCTACGAGGACGCCCAGCACATCCATACGGCATCCGTGGCAGACGACATCTGCGTCCTCACCTTCAGCGGCCTCTCCAAGGCTTACCGGATGCCTGGTTACCGGGCCGGCTGGGTCGCTGTGACCGGCCCGCACGCGGCAACTGCCGAATACCGCGAAGCGTTGGAGCTCCTGGCGTCCCTCCGCTTGTGCTCCAACGTTCCGGCGCAGCACGCCATCCAGACCTGCCTTGGCGGCTACCAGAGCATCGAGGAACTCATCAGGCCAGGCGGCAGGCTCCGCGAACAACGGGACCTGGCCTTGAAGCTCCTGACGGCGATTCCCGGGGTGAGTTGCGTTCCTGCAGCCGGGGCGATGTATTTGTTCCCGCGGCTGGACCTTGATGTCTACCCGATCGAGAGCGACGAGAAATTCGTCCTGGACCTCCTGCAGGACCAGAAGATCCTGGTCTCCCACGGCTCGGCTTTCAACTGGCCAGCCCCGGACCATTTCCGCTTCGTCATCCTGCCATCCGTCCGCGAGATCGAGGAAGCCGTGCGGCGGATCGCCACGTTCCTGGCGGCGTATCGGAACCGGCCCCAGGCGTAAGGGCCACGCGCAGTTCCGCCCGCTTTCGGCTCCATCGGGGTAGCGTTTCCCTATGAACGAGCAGAAGCCTGAAGACGTCTACACACACGGCCACCACGAGTCCGTCGTACGCGCCCACGCCTCCCGCACAGCCGAGAACTCTGCCGCGTTTGTCATCCCGCATCTCACCGCCGGGACGTCGGTGCTCGACGTCGGATGCGGGCCCGGGAGCATCACGTGCGACTTCGCGGAGCTGGTGGCTCCCGCGAAGGTCGTCGGGCTCGACCGTTCCGCCGAGATCGTGGCGCAGGCTGCGACGCTCGCGGCCGAGCGTGGCGTGGAAAACGTGGAGTTCGTCACGGGCAATATCTACGATCTGGACTTCGAGGACGAGACCTTCGACCTCGTCCATGCCCACCAAGTCCTGCAGCACCTGACCGACCCCGTCGCCGCGCTGCGCGAGATGCGGCGTGTCGCCAAACCCGGCGCCATCGTTGCAGTCCGCGACGCCGATTTCCACGGCATGAGCTGGTACCCGGAGGTCCGCGAGCTCGACGACTGGATGGAGCTCTACCAGAAGATCGCCCGACGGAACGGAGCAGAACCCGACGCCGGGCGGCGGCTCGTGTCCTGGGCGCAGCAGGCGGGCTTCACCGACGTCGCTCCCTCCAGCAGCAACTGGCTGTACGCCACCGCGCAGCAGCGCCGCTGGCAGTCGCGTGTGTGGAGCGAACGCGTCCTGCACTCCGCCTTTGCCGAGCAGGCGCTGGAATATGGCCTGGCCAACGAGGCAGACCTCGCCAGGATCGCCGCCGGTTGGCACCGTTGGGGCTCCACGGATGACGGCTTCTTCCTGATCCCGAACGGGGAAGTCATCGCACGGGCCTAGCCGGCCGCCCAAAGTTTCTTGGAATTTCCCTCGGCCCATGTCGAAAACCGTCCTGCAGTTCCGACTTATGAACGAAGGCGTCCACACGGAGCGCCCTGATAAAGGAGTTCGAGATGAAATACATGATCATGATGTTTGGTTCTGCCGAGGGCATGATGGAGGCCGCGGACCCCGAGTGGATCAGGGAAATGATCGGATTCATGATCCAGATCGACAAGGACCTTACTGATTCCGGCGAGATGGTCTTCAACGCCGGATTGGCCGATCCTGGTACTGCCAAGCTGGTCAAGCAGACGGACAACGGGGTCATCACCACCGATGGACCTTTCGCCGAGGCCAAGGAATCCCTCATCGGCTACTGGGTAGTGGACGTCGCCAGCGAGGAACGGGCCGTGGAAATCTGCTCCAGCATCGTGAAATACGCACCGGTTGTGGAGCTGCGCCGCGTCCAGGACGCTCCGCCGGAGATCTAGCGCTTGGCCGCACCTTCCAAGGAATCCACGTTCGAGGACCTGCAGCGCACGCTCGCGCCGCAGGTCCTTGGCGTGCTCATCCGAAGGCACGGCCAGTTCGCCGAATGCGAGGATGCCGTCCAGGAAGCGCTGCTCGCGGCAGCAATGCAATGGCCCGCCTCCGGTGTTCCGGAGAACCCGAGATCGTGGCTGCTCACGGTCGCTTCACGGCGTTTGGTGGACTACTGGCGCAGCGAAAGTGCCCGGCAGGCACGCGAACAACGCGCGGCGGCCTTGGAACCGCCGCCTCGAGAAGACCCTTCCCCGAGCAGTGAGACGGACGGGATTGCGGAAGACACCCTCACCCTCCTTTTCCTGTGCTGCCACCCGGCCCTGTCAGCACCCTCGCAACTGGCACTGACATTGCGGGCGGTCGGAGGGCTCACGACGGCGGAAATCGCCAGCGCGTTCTTTGTCCCGGAAGCCACCATGGGCCAAAGGATCAGCAGGGCCAAGCAGAGCATCAAGAAGGCGGGAGCCCATTTCGAGCTCCCGGAACCGGGCGAGCGAAAGGCGCGGCTCGGCGTCGTCCTCCACGTCCTGTACCTGATCTTCAACGAGGGCTACGCGGCCAGTTCCGGCCCATCCATGCAGCGCGAAGACCTCACTGCCGAGGCCATCCGCCTTGCCCGGCTCCTTCGGGAGCTGCTCCCGGACGAGTTCGAAGCGGGCGGGTTGCTGGCCCTCATGCTCCTGACCGACTCGCGACGACGCGCGAGGTCCCTCCCGGACGGGATGTTGGTGCCGCTCGCCGAGCAGGATCGCCGGCTGTGGGACCGGGCCCAGATCGCCGAAGGTCTCGAACTCTTGTCAACGGTGCTGGGGGCCGGGCGTCCGGGGCCCTATCAGCTGCAGGCCGCCATTGCGGCGGTCCACGCCGAGGCACCGTCCGCGGCCCAGACCGACTGGCCGCAGATCCTGGCGTTGTACACGGTCCTCGAAGCCGTAGCGCCAAGCCCGGTGGTGACGCTCAACCGGGCAGTTGCGGTGGCCATGGCGGAAAGCCCGCGGGCGGCCCTTGAGCTGTTGGATGGGCTTGGGACCGGGCTGGGAGACTGGCACAGGCTCGACGCCGTTCGCGGACACCTGCTCGAAATGTCCGGCGACCCTGCGGGCGCCCGGGAGTGCTTGCTGACCGCGGCGAAGAAGACCGGGAGTCTGCAGGAGCGGCAGTATCTCCTGGTGAAGGTGGCCAAACTCGGGCAGTTGTCCACATAGGCTAAGTGGTCTCTGGTTGTGCTCCTCGGCCGCGAATAGCCTCAAACCATGATCATCCACGAATAGTTCGTATTGAGCATCCTCGAAAGCGCGAGTTGGGCTTCCTGGGTCAGATCGATCTTCCTGACAACCTGTTCGACCCTCAGACGGAGCAAGAACTGGCGGAGTGGGAATGACTGCGTTCCTCTTGGATTCCAACGCGTTGGTGCTCGCGATGACCAGGCCAGAACAATTGTCCAGCACGGCCCGGTCGATCATCGAAGATCTCGAAAATCGAACTTTTGCCTCAGCTGCCTCGGCCTATGAACTGGCTTACAAGTACTCACGGGCCGCCGTCGAGGGCTCGACGCTTGTGATGTCCGATCGGGTGCTCCAGGAATTCCGACTCGTCAGCACGATCTGGTAGCCATTCGTCTCGCCGTCCCGCCCTGCGGGCATAAGCTGGATTGGTGCAAATTTCGCTTTGGCTGGCCCTGGTAGGCGCCGGCACCCTGATCAGTTTCACTCCCGGCGCAGGCGCCATCTCCACGATGAGCAACTCGCTCAACTCCGGATTCCGCCGCTCCATCTGGGGAGTGCTGGGCCAACAGGCGGCACTGATCATCCATATCCTGATCGTGGCTCTCGGGGTAGGTGTTCTGGTCTCGAGCTCACCCGTGGTTTTCAACGTGATCCGCTACACGGGGGCGGCATATCTCGTGTACATGGGCATCCGGCAGTTCCTGCACCGGCCGGACCTGGACAAGGAAAAAGTGGAGGCCCGGCGGAACGAGCCGGCGTGGTCGATGTTCCAGCGAGGCATTTGGGTCAACCTGCTCAACCCCAAGGCGATCGTCTTCTTCCTGGCCTTCATGCCGCAATTCATCCGCCCCGAGCAGCCACTGATTCCGCAGTATCTGATCCTCAGCACCACGATCGTTTTCATCGACATCTGCGTCATGTGGTTCTTCTTCGCCTTGGCGGCCCGTTCATTCCAACGGTTCACGCACAACGCGCACGGACAAAAAGTCCTCAACCGCACTTTCGGCGTGCTCTTCATGTCCGTGGGAGTGCTGCTCGCCGCCATCCACTAAAACAACTCGACTGCTCCCCACCGGCCAAGTGCGCTCCACAGCGGTGACAGCGACGCAGAAGTTATCCACAGCCTCCATCGATTGCTCCAAAACGGTCGTTTTGAACCCTCAAAGCGACAATTACTCAGCAATCGATGGGGAAAGGGGAAAGCCCGTGGAGCCGCGTACCACCAATGAGCTCTCGAGCGTCAGTTGCGGTTGCTCCAGCTCGCGGCCTTCCATCAGGCCCCGGAGTTGTTTCCCGGCCTGGAGACCCAGCGGGGTGGCCGGCAAATGCACGCTGGTCAGGCTCGGGTTGCTCGTGGCCGAATACGGCAGGTCATCGAAGCCGGCGACAGCGAGTTCCTCCGGAATCCGGACCCCGGCCACGCGGGCCTCCTGCAGCACACCGTAGGCGTGGGTGTCCGTTCCGCAGACGACGGCGGTGACCCCGGCGCGCTGCCAGTCCGGCCAGGCGGCAGCGAAGGCAGCCGCGGCAGCGCCGACGTCGATGGTGGTACTGATGATGTGGGAGTCCGCCACCGAAATACCGCAGGAATCTGCCTCATCCAAGAAGGCAGCCCGGCGCACCTCGAATGTCGCTGTGCCCGTCACGCTGTCCACGTACGCAACGCGCTTGTGTCCGGAGGCCGCAAGGTGCGCGGCCAATTCACGGGCGCCGTGGGCGACATCGAGGTTCACCGACGGAGCGTAGGCCTCAAGGCCAGGCGCATCCAGAAGGACCAGGGGCCCGGCGACGGACAGGTCCTCCAGGAAGGCCGCGTTGGGCGCATCCACCAGCAGTCCGGCGGGGCGAAGGGCCATGAGCTTTCGGACATCCTCCGCCCGGGGGAACTCGCCGGCGTCGGTGACGGATAGCAACAGCTGGTACTCGGAGCCGAGCGATTCCCGGACTCCGGCGATGACCTTCGCGAAGAAGGGGTTGGAAATGTCCGGCGCCACGAGGATCACAATCGAGCTCACGCCCTTGGCCAAGGAACTGCCGATGCCATCCACCACGTAGCCAAGCTCGGCGATGGCCCTGCGGACCCGCGAAATGTTGTCCTCGGAGACCCTGCCCTGGGTTTTTCCATTGGCAACCAAGGACACCGTCGCAGTCGAGACCCCTGCCAAGGAGGCCACCATCGCCGCGGTGACGCGCTGCGTACGGCTTGAGGTCCGATGCACTGGTTCGGCGGATTCCATACAACGATCGTAGTCGGAATCAGCCAATTCCCACGCGCCAACGCATCAAGCGCTTGACGTGTTTTGCGTTAAGCGCTTGACGCGACACGCAAGCCAGTGCCAGAATTCCCCTGAATGCTTTAGCGCCCTGCCTCGGCAGGCCCCAATGACGTGGAGATGAACATGGATCCCAACACCATGACCCGTGAACGCAAGAAGATCATCCTGGATTGTGATCCCGGCCATGACGACGCCGTGGCCCTGCTGCTGGCCCACGGCAACCCGGACATCGAGCTGCTCGCCGTCACCACGGTGGTCGGCAACCAGACCCTCGAAAAGGTCACCCGCAACGCCCTGTCCGTGGGCACCATCGCAGGCATCACGGGTGTTCCCTTTGCCGCCGGCTGCGACCGTCCGCTGGTGCGCTCGATCGAAACCGCACCGGACATCCACGGCGAAACCGGCATGGACGGCCCCGAACAGCCCGAGTCCACCATCGAACTGGACCCGCGCCACGCCGTGGACCTGATCATCGAAACGATCATGGCGCACGAGCCGGGCACCGTCACCCTCGTCCCCACCGCGGGACTCACCAACATCGCCATGGCCGCCCGCAAGGAGCCGCGCATCGTTGAACGCGTCAAGGAAGTCGTCCTCATGGGCGGCGGCTACCACGTAGGCAACTGGAGTGCCGTGGCCGAGTTCAACATCATCATCGACCCCGAAGCCGCGCACATCGTGTTCAACGAAAAGTGGCCCGTGGTGATGGTCGGATTGGACCTCACGCACCAGGCCCTGGCCACTCCCGAGGTGGTCGGGAAGATCGCCGCCGTCGGCACCAAGCCGGCCAAGTTCGTCATGGAACTGATGGAGTTCTTCACCAAGACCTACAAGGACGCCCAGGGATTCGACTATCCCCCGGTGCACGATCCCTGCGCCGTGGCATACGTCATCGACCCCACCGTGATGACCACCCGCAAGGTCCCGGTCGACATCGAACTGCAGGGCAAGCTCACCCTGGGCATGACCGTGGCAGATTTCCGGGCCCCCGCACCAGCCGACTGCAACACCTCCGTCGCGGTCGACCTTGACCACGAGAAGTTCTGGAACCTCGTCACCGACGCGATCATCCGCATCGGTGAGCCCGACGCCGGCGCTCCCGCCACCATGAGCGCCGCCGACGCCGCCGTCGCCGTCAGCATCGCAGGAGAGGCAAAGTAAATGACCACGCTCATCAATGAAACCAAGACCAACCGCGGCAACGTCGCCGCACTCATGGTCGCCCTGCTGGCCGCCTGCGTGGCCTTCCAGCTCAACGCATCGATGCTCAGCCCGGCCCTGGTCACCATGGGCAACGAGCTCCACACGGACCAGGCAGTCATCGGCCTCTCGCAGACCTGGTTCTTCACGGCCGCAGCCCTGTTCTCGCTCTTCCTGCCGCGCCTGAGCGACATCGTGGGACGCAAGAAGATCCTCCTCGGCATGATGCTGCTGATGGCGATCGGCTCGGTCATCGCAGCGATGGCGCCCGACGTTACCTGGCTCTTCGTGGGCCGCATCATCCAGGGCGTCAGCGGCCCCACCGTGCCGCTCTGCCTCATCATGCTGCGCTCCGCCGTCGACAACCCGCGCAAATACGGAGCCCTGATGGGCCTCATCACGGCAGTCAACGGCGGCGTTGCCGGCGTCGACTCCTTCGTGGGCGGCTACTTCGCCGAGCACTTCGGCTTCCGCAGCATCTTCTGGCTCATGGTTGGCCTCGCCATCGTGGCAACGGCCTTGATCGCCATCCTTGCCGGCGAGAGCAAGCCTGCCGCGGGCACCGGCATGGACTGGCTGGGCGTGTTCTTCATCGTCATCGCCGTGGGCGCACTCCTGACAGCCCTCAATGAGGGATCCAAGCTGGTTGGCGCCTTCTCTTCCGGAACGCTCATGCTGTCCATCGGGCTGATCGTGGTCGCTGCTGTTGCTTTCGCCGCCTTCTGGACGGTGGAGAAGCGTTCCAAGAAACCGATGGTGGAAACCGTCCACCTCCGCCAGCGTTCCACGTGGGCGCCGCTGCTGACCACCACCCTCGCCATGACCGGCATCTTCGCGGTCATCAACGGCATCGTCCCGGCCTACGTCCAGGCCGCGGCACCGGGATTCGGGGTCGGCCCCACCGAGATGTCGCTCATGATCCTCACGCCGTACGCCCTCCTCGGCTGGGTATTCGGCCCCATCAGCGGCCGGCTCGCTCCCGTGCTCGGCTACACCAAAGTCCTGCGCATCGGCATGCTGGGCAGCATCGCGGCCCTGGCCGTCATCGCGTTCCTCGGACTCAGCAGCCTCCCCCTCATGATCGTGGGAACGGCCTTGCTCGGCATCATGTACGCCGGTACGGTCAACATCATGCTCAATGGACTCGGAGTCGTCCTCTCCCCCGCCGGCAACCCCGGCTTCCTGCCCGGCATGAACGCCGGGGCCTTCAACCTCGGCGCCGGACTGAGCTTCCTGGTGTTGCCGGCTGTCCTTGTGGCGACCTCCGCGCTCGGCGACGCCAAGGCCTCATATTTGACGGTCGTCGTCGTCGGCCTTGCCATCACGGTTGCCGCCTTCGCGGCGTCGCTGCTCATCCCCAAGCCCCTCGAAGCCGAGGTCGGAAAGTGAGCCGCCGGATCGTCGTCGTCGGGTCCTTGAACGCGGACCTGACCATCTATTGCGAGCGGCTCCCGCTCCCCGGTGAAACCGTCCACGGCAATGGCTTCGCGGTCAATCCCGGTGGCAAGAGCGCCAACCAGGCCGTCGCGGCGAGCAAACTGGGCGGCACCGTGAGCCTGATCGGCGCCGTCGGAGACGATTCCAACGGCGCCATGCTGCTCGCCTCCACGGAAGGGGGCGGCGTGGACGTTTCGCGCGTCCGCCGTTCCGCGGATGCCGCCACCGGCGTCGCGGTTATCGCGGTGGACGCGCACGGTGAGAACAACATCATCATTTCGGCCGGCGCCAACGGAACGCTCGCCCCGGCGGACGTGTCGGCGGACGCCTTCGACGACGCGGCAGTGCTCTGCCTCTGCCTGGAGGTCGGCCTCGACACGGTGGAAGCTGCCGCCAAAACAGCGCACGACGCCGGCGCAACAGTTCTGTTGAACCTCTCCCCGTACGCCGAAATCCCGCAGAGCCTGGCCGCCTTGAGCGACGTCGTGCTGGTGAACGCCCATGAAGCGTCCATGTTCCTGGGCGACGCCGAAATGCCGCACCCGGGAGCGCACGCCAGCGCCTGGGAGTCAGTCCGGAGCCAGTTCGCCGAGCGGGGACTGGAGCGGGTCTTGGTGACCCTCGGGTCCCACGGCTCGGTGGTGCTGGATTCACTCGCGGCGCCCGGAGAACAGATCTCCCGGATCGCACCCACCAAGGTCAATGCCGTGGACACGACCGGTGCAGGGGATGCCTTCACCGGCGCGGTGGCTGCCCGTCTCGCCGCGGGCGAGACCTTGGCCGAAGCCGCGGCGTTCGCATCGGTTGCCGCGGCGCTCGCCACGACCAAGAAGGGCACCCAGGCGGCCTACCCCGGCGCCGAGGAAGTCCTGGAGCATTTGCGGATTTCCTGACCCAGCCTGCGCTTTTACGCCTCCACCAGCGACTTTACAAATCTTGTAATTTTGACTAGCCAAGACGGGGTGGGATCCCCCATGCTTGCTCCATGTACTCAGCGCCGAGCCCATACCGCATCATCACCGTTTGCACGGGAAACATCTGCCGCTCACCCATGGCGGAGCTCATGCTGACCGAAGCGTTCGACGCCGGAGGGCTGGGTGGAGCGGTTGTGGTGGACTCCGCGGGAACCACCTCATACGAGGCCGGACACCCTATCGATCCGCGTGCGGCACGGGTCCTTTCAGCACACCGGATCCACTCCGAAGGTCACCTTGCCAGGAGCTGGCGCCAGGAGTGGTTCCGGGAGCGGGACTTGATTTTGGCGCTCGACGTGGATCACTACGGCTGGCTGCATGAGGCCGCCCCGGATTCGGAGACGCTCGCCAAGATCCGGATGCTGCGCAGCTTCGACCCATCCGTCGCTGGCCGGAGCACCCTGGACCTGGGCATCGAAGATCCCTGGTACGGGGGCCACCACGATTTCGACGTCACCTGGGACCTCATCCGGGCGGCCGTCCCCGGGATTGTCGCCTTCACGCGCGACGCCGTGGCCGCCGGGCAGCACGCACGGCACCACGACCCACAGCAGGTACGCTCTATTTCATGACCCCAGCACCCGTGATCATCGCCATCGATGGCCGGTCCGGCGCCGGAAAGACCACTCTCGCCGTCGAACTTGCCGCCCGCCTCCGCATGCATCACAAGGTGTCGCTGTTCCATCTCGAGGACATCTATCCGGGCTGGAACGGCCTCGCTGCAGGCATCGAGCGGTACGTCACCACGGTCCTGGCACCGCTGCGGCACGGCGACGCCGCCGAGTGGGTCAGTTGGGACTGGGAGAAGCACTACGACGGCCGCAACCACGTGACGCTGCCTGCCGAAATCGTCATCGTCGAGGGCGTCGGGGCCGCTGCGAATGCTGCCCGCCCGATGCTGGACGCCGTGGTTTGGGTGGACGCTCCCGAGGACGACCGCAGGCACCGTGCGATGGCCCGGGACGGCAGCAGCTACGAACCGTTCTGGGACAGCTGGGCGGCCCAGGAGGACGAGTGGCTGGAGACCGACGACGTCCTCGACCACACTGACGTCAGGGTGCTGAACCGGGCTGACGGCAACGCCCCGGATGACGCGCTGCAGGCGCTGAACTACCTCCCGTCGCTCTCCCCCGTGCTGGCTCCCGAGCTCTCGGCACGCCGCGGTTTGCAGCTCAAGGCCGAACGGATAGATGCCACGCCGGACGCCGCGGCCCTGTTCCACACGCTCTACGCCCACTCCGCCAACGCCGTCTGGCTCGATTCCTCCAACACGTCCTCCAACAGGGACACGGTCGGCGACGCCGGATCCTCCAACGCCGCGGCCGAGCGCAGCCGCTTCAGTATCCTCGCGGACGACGGCGGCTCCTTCGGCCAAGCCGTAACGCACCGTTCCGGAACCACCCGGCTCAGTGCCGGTTGCGCCACCGTGGAGACCACCGGACCCTTCTTCCGTTGGTTGGACACCGTGTGGGGCCGCAAGGCTTTGAAGGCGCCGGAAGGCTACGACTGCGAATTCACGCTCGGCTGGTTGGGCTACCTCGGCTATGAATTGAAGCGGGAGACCGGTGGCAGCGATGTCCAGGCCGGCACTCCGGATGCCGCGTTGCTCTTCGCCGGCAGGGCCGTGGTGATCGACCACCGTGAGGCTGCCGTGTGGCTGCTCGCCATCGATACCCCCGACGCCGGCGAATGGCTTGGGCTTGCGCGGGAGGCCGTGCTGTCCGCGGCGTCGGCACCCCAAGCGGCCAGCGCGCCGAGGCACTCGGCCGGGGATCCCGCCGTCGGGGGTCGCACAGTGGCGCTTGAGTTCTCCAGCCGCGACACCGAGGACGAATACAAAAGCAAAATCAGCGACGCGCAGCACCAGATCGCCGAGGGCAACACCTACGAGGTCTGCCTGACCACCACCGTGACCGCCACGGATCCCGGGCTGGACCCGTGGGAAGGCTACCTCGCGCTGCGCAAGCGCAACCCGGCGCCGTTCGCGAGCTACTTGCGTTTCGGCGATCTGACGGTCGCGAGCACCTCGCCTGAGCGCTTCCTCCGGATAACCTCCGACGGCGGCATGCGGGCCGAGCCGATCAAGGGCACCAGGGGCCGGGCCAACGATCCTGTCATCGACGAGGCACTGCGGCGTGGCCTTGAATCCTCCCTCAAGGACCGTGCGGAGAACATCATGATCGTGGATCTGCTTCGCAACGACCTCAGCCATTTCGCCGTGCCCGGATCGGTGACGGTCAGCCGGTTATGCGCGGTGGAAAGCTACGCCACCGTACACCAGATGGTGAGCACGATCGACGCCCGGTTGCGACCCGGAGCACCCCGGGCCGAAGCCGTCGCGGCAGCGTTCCCTGCCGGGTCCATGACGGGAGCTCCGAAGATCAGCACCATGGACATCCTTGACAGCTTGGAGTCCGGACCGCGCGGGGTCTACTCGGGCGCGATTGGGTACTTTTCGCTCAACGCGGCGACGGATCTCGCCGTCGTGATCCGGACCCTGGTGATGGGTCCCGACGGCGACGGCGGACGCACGCTCAGTCTCGGCGTCGGGGGCGCCATCACGGCGGACTCCACGGCCCAGGACGAATACGAGGAAATCCGGACCAAGGCGTTCGGCGTGCTCTCCGCCCTGGGCGCGGAGTTTCCCTCTACCTGAGAATCAGTTGTGTTCTTCCGTCCGGGCGCGGACCGTCCGCGGATCGTTCCGGGTGATCGTGTAGTAGATCAGGCTGGCCAGGATCGCCCCCACGAACCATGAATACGGACCCAGGCCCGAGCCTCCCGGCAGGAAGGTCTGCAGCGCCGGGACCAAGGCCAGAACGCCTGCGACGACGGCGGCTGGAACCAACGCGGCGATGGCCTTGAGGTTCCAGCCCTTGGTGTAGAAGTAGAGGCCCTTCTCGTCCTCGTGGTAAAGGTCCGAGACCTTGCACCGCTGGTGCCGGATGCGGAAGAAGTCCGTGAAGATGACCCCGAACAGCGGACCGAGCAGCGCGCCGAGGCCGCCCAGGAAGTACACGATCACCACGGGACTGCTGAAGAGGTTCCAGGGCAGGATCACGATGGCCAGCACCGCGCTGATGAGGCCGCCGCGGCGGAAGTCGATCCTGTGCGGGGCCACGTTGGCGAGGTCGTAGGAGGCGGAGACGAAGTTTGCCACCACGTTGATGCCGATCGTGGCCACCACGAACGTGACGGCGGCGATGATGGTGATCCACGGATTCTTGATCGCCTGGACGATCGCCACCGGATCGGTGATGACCTTGAACATGTCCTGGCCGCGGTACTGGTCTGCGGTGAAGTAGGACGCCGCGCCCGCTGTGACCACCACTGTGACCAGGGCGAACGCGATGAAGTTCACGGGCAGGCCCCAGAAATTGCCGCGCAGGATGGTCTTGCGGTCCGGTGCGAACCGCGAGAAATCGCAGAAGTTCAGGAGCAGCGCCGCAAAGTAGGTGACGGTCAGGGCAATTGCCGAGAAGAACTGGGTCACGGCTGCCGGGCCGTCCAAAGGGGCGACGCCGGGGATCGAGAGGCTGAACTTATTGCCCGCTTGCGTCAGGATGTAGATCGCGAGCGCGAACATTGCCACCCAGATAGCAGGGCCGGCCCAGTCCTGGAATTTCCGCACGGTCTCCATGCCGCGCCGGATGACGAGCAGCTGGACCGCCCAGAGGACCAGGAACGCCGCCCAGCCGATCGGCGTCAAGCCAAGGATGTGTGGCACGTCCGGGCCATCGAGCGGGGTCAACTGGGGCCACACGGAAAACAGCAGCACCAACACGGCTTCGGAGGCGAGCCAGGTCTGGATGCCGTACCAGGCAATGGCGATGAGTGCCCGGATCAGTGCAGCCAGGTTGGCACCGAAGAGGCCGAAGGACATCCGCGCCAGGACCGGATACGGTACGCCGGTCTTCTGCCCCGCCGTCCCGGCAAAGTTCATCAGGAAGTAGACGAGGGTGATGCCGAGGACAAGGGCAAGGAAGACCTGCCAGCCCACGAGGCCGGTGATGAAGAGGCCGGCCGCGAAAGTGTATCCGGCGATGCTGTGGACGTCGCACATCCACAGGGCGAAGAGGCTGCGGACCCTCCAGTTGCGTTGCCGGGCCGGTGCTAGGTCTGCGTTCCACAACCTGTCGCTGACCAATCTGCCCTCGGCCAGGATCCGGACTTTCTCAGGGTATTCGTCTCCAGGCTCTGGCGGTGCCTGCACAGCCGGGGACTCGTTTTTCCGCGCCATGACGCCTCCGAACAACGCTTCCAAACATGCTTGGACTTCCAGAATCGCCCCATTGCTCCAGGATGGAAAGACCCCTCGGGAGCGCCGGATCCTGGTCGCGTTAGCATTGGTCAAACCACGTCGTACCAGGAGGATGCATGCCATACATCGTTGACTTCGAGAATGTTTCTACTACCGGGCTGGAATCGTCTCCCGTTGCCGAGGCCCTTGCCGGGCTGCGCGCCAACGAAGGCCGCTACTACAGGAACAAGTACGGCCACGTCTTCACCGTGAGCCCTGCCGGCGAGGTTCCGGAGGTGGTGGAGCACGTGAGCCGCATCCTGAAGGAGGAGCGTGACATCGTCATCGGCTCCCGCCCGCTGGAAGCGACCGCCTTCGACGTCGACGGTTTGCGCATGGCCTACGTCTTCTACGAGTCGGGGTTGTCGATCAACGTCATGTACAGCATCGAGGCCGGCGGGAAGCGGGCAGTCGGATTCAAGCTCTCCGACGGCATGGAGATTCCAGAGGAACTGGAGTCACGCTTCAAGTTTGCCCGCCAGAAGTCGAAGCTTGCAGGCGTTATCCGCGGCTCGTTCTTCGTGATCAAGGGCGAGTACTGACCGTGCCGACGGCATCCAAGTAGACAACACTCTATTTAGGAAGCCTACTGATTATGTACCGTGGCAACCATCCTATTCATGACTGCTTGGGATCGGTGCGGGAAAAGACCGGCCCGGCGGTTGAGGCAAGGCTGTGCCGGTTACCCCCGGGAAAGGCCATGCCGCCACGAAAATTGGGGTTTACACATGAAAAAAATGCTCGCACCGCTCGGGATTCTCTTTGCTGCCGTCCTGGCGTTGACAGGCTGCGGAGGTCCCTCGAATCCGGGAACCGCGGCCGCTTCTTCCTTGACGCCGACGCCTACACCGACGCCCACTCCGAAGACGTACACGAATGAAGAACTCGCTTCGATCGTCGCGCAGTTGAAGGACGACCAGGGCAAGCCGTTGACCGTCATACCCGCTGCGCAGATCGACCAGGGCATCATCGCCGCGAAGCAGATGCTCAAGTCCGCCGTCATCACACCCCCGGCGTGCGCGGCCTTGGCGAACAACAACGCTCAGGTTCCGGAGGGGGCGACGTATGCGGCGGGGCAGAGCATCTCGGCGGCGGACAAGTCCGTCACCGTGATCACCGCCCTGGCGGTGAAGGATCCCACGGTGTTGGGCGGCCAGACGAAGAAGTCCAGTGATGCGCTGGCCCAGTGTTCTACCTTCACGATCGAGGCGGGAGGGCAGAAGGTCACTACCCAGACACAGTCGTTGCCGGAAAAGACCAGCGGGGACCAGTCGGTCGGGATGTTGATGACCCAGGTCCTTGCGTCGGGCCAGAAGGCCACCACACTGACCGTGACCGGAGTGAAAGGCAACCTCGGGGCCACGGCGATCAAGACGGGCGCCACCGTCACCCCTGACTCGGCGGCGGAACTGGTCAAACTCGTCGACGCGGTCCTCGGCCAGTAATCGGGCGGCGGAGGACTCAGCCCGGCCCGCCAGGCGGGAGGCTCTGAATCTTCAGGGTCTCCCCCAGCCAGGCGACAATCGTTTCCAGGCTTTCAGGGTCGAGATGTGTGCCCGGTTCGTTGTAGCCGTTCCCGGGGGATGCGGCGACTTCGGCCGGACTCCGCCCATCCTCCTTGAACACGTGATTCGCGTTGGTCGGGAAGGCGAAAGCCACGTTCGCCATCCCGGCGGCGGCTTCCCGGAGAGGGCCGCCGTCGGCGTCTACGTCGACCTGCACGTCCCTGCCGCCGATCAATACCAGTGTGGGAATCCGCGTCTTGCCCAGGGAGTCGCACGAAGACTCGCTCCATAGCTCACGGGCGAAGGGCAGATTTGCCGGAGCCTCGAAGCTCGCGAGAACCATCTTCACACTGTCGGGCAGGCCTGGGTCGGGATTCATCGGCTGCCCGACCGCGTACCGCGCAGCAGCTTCCTCGACTTTGGGCATCAATTCAGCGCCGCCTGGGACCTGGGCGGACTGAAGAGCCAACTGGGACAGCAGCACAGTCTGTATCGCGCGGCCGGGAGGCGCAGCGAGAACGATCCCGGCGAAGGGAACGGTCTGGCTGCTCGTGGCGTAGTGAAGCACATGGAGGGCACCCTCGCTGTTGCCGAGCCCGGCAATTCTTGCGGAGTCAACGAAATCCAACCCGGAAAGCACCTGGACGGCCGCCACCAACTCGTCCAGATGGGACTGCATGCTCAGCTTCCCGATGAGCTTCGTGATGTTGTCCATCACATGCGGGCCGGACGCCCTTTTGTCATAGCGGATCGAGGCGATACCGGCGCGTGCAAACTCCTCGGCAAACAGCCGCCCGCTTCCGTTACTGCCGGGGAGCAGGGGCGAACACCAATCCCGGTCCGTCGGTCCGCTCCCGGCCACGAGCGCCACAGCAGGGAACGGCCCCTCGCCGTCGGGACGGACAACCGTGCCCTCCATCGTGATGCCGTCCAGTTGCCAGGAAACTTCGATTGAACTCACCATGCTCCACAGTCTCACGGCGGACTACGAACACGGCACCCTTCCGCCGCAGTCCATCAAGCGCCGAGGTTCAACATTTCGACGTAGCGGTCGATCATCATGTGTTGGCCCTTGATCTCGGAGATCAGTTCCGGACTGGCGATCTCGCCGTCGGGCAGTTGTCCCGAGCCGCCGGACGGCCCCAGGGGAAGGATGATGACGGGCTTCGACGGCGTGTACGCGGCCAGTTCCACGGAGCCCTCGATCTGCGCCTGGATGTTCCTGGCAACCACCGCGGCTTCGCGTCCCGCGACTCCGGCTTTGTTCACGTCGATCGCCGAAATGTCACCCAAGGCGTAGACGTTGTCGAAGCCTACGACGCGCAGTTCGGAGGTGACGTCCAGGTAGCCATCGGCGGTCCGTGCGGCCAGGAGGTCGCCTGCCACGTAGTCGGTCTGCGGGGCGATTCCGTAGCAACGGAACCAGATGTCCGCCCCGATGGCGGTACCGTCCACGGTGTTGACGGTGAATGTGGCGAATTCACCCGCAGGAACCGGCGGCAACTGCACCAACGGGCTTCCCAAAATTCGCCGTACGCCGAGTTCATCCAGCTGCCGGTTGACCTCGATCCGCAGCCGCGGGTCGTACGGGCCGGGAAGGATGTCCGGCGCAAGATCCACCATCACGATGTCCTTGTCCGGCCATGCCGCCGCGATTTCGCCCGCAAATTCAAGGCCCACCGCCCCGGCGCCCAGCAGCATCACCCTGCCGGCACGTTTGAGGTCGTCATGTGCGGCTTGGTAGCGGGCGATGGCGTCGCTCGTGACCATTCGATCGCTCTTGGCCGGGAAGGGGTAGCTGGAACCGCTTGCGAGGACGATGTAGTCCGGCGCCAGCCGGGCACCCGAAGCCAACTCGACAGTGTGCCCGTCGACCCGGACAGCGCGATCCCGGAGTACCTCACCGTGCCCCAGCAGGCGGTCATAAGGAAGGAACATCCGCGGCAGGAAGTCGGGTTGGACCACGGATCGGAGGGCCGCAATGTTGTGCACGAAAGCGTCCTTGGGCTCCACCAAGGTAACCGTCGCGTATTCGTCCAGCGCCTTCGCTACGGAGATCCCGCCGTAACCTCCGCCGATGACTGCCACAGTGGGGTGCGGAGCCTCGTTGTTCATGGCAACTCCTTAGGTAGAAAGCTCACGCTGCTCGGCTCGTGCCGCTCAGATCGTTTATGAAGGACAACGATTGCCCGTAGTCAATAATTTCCTCAGTGATAAGATTTTCCTGATGAGTTCTTCGGCAGCAGGAAAGCAACTGGGGTTTCTCCTGGCACGCCACGGGCGCATCATGAATACGCGCCTCCGCCAAGCCCTTGACTCCTCCGGGCTGAGCCCAAGGCATGCCGTGCTGCTGTGCCGGCTTGACGATTCCGGCCCGCTCAGTCAGCAGGACCTGATCGATATCCTCTCAATCGACGCGAGCGGACTGGTTGCGGTCCTGAACGACCTTGAGCGCGCGGGACTGGCGGAACGGCGCCGCGATCCCGCGGACCGCCGTCGTCATATCGTCGACATCACCGCGGAAGGCAAGCGCGCGGTGTCGTCGATTGAAGTGGCGGTGGCCGACGTCGAGCAGGAGGCCTTTGCCGGATTCTCCTCCGATGAGCTCCAGCAACTCCATGCGCTGTTGTCGAGGATCCACGGCGAACCCGCGGACGAGGCCTGCGAGGACTGAGTCCCTACTGCAGGGTGGCCGTCAGCCGCGCCACGTTGTCCACGTACTTGGCAAGCATCGGCCGGTGCAACCAGCCCTCCAGGGTCAGCTCACGGCACATTTCCCGGTAGCTCGATTCCACGGCGCGCATGCTGTCCACGGCCTCGGCGCCCAGGATCATCACGGACACCTCCATGTTGAGCGAGAAGGAGCGCATGTCCATATTGCTGGAGCCGAGGACAGCCACTTCCTCGTCGATCGTGAAGTGCTTGGCGTGCAGGACGTAAGGGGCGCGGTACAAGTAGATCCGGACCCCGGCCTCCAGCAACGCCTCGTAATAGGAGCGCTGGGCATGGTGGACGAGGAACTGATCGCCCTTCTCGGAGACGAAAAGCTCCACGTCGACGCCGCGCTGGGCCGCCGTCGTAATGGCGTACAGCAGCGAATCGTCGGGCACGAAGTACGGGCTGCAAATCGAGATGCGGTGCTGGGCCGAGTAGATGAGCGTGTTGAACAGGCGCAGGTTGTTTTCGGTGACAAACCCGGGCCCGCTGGGAACCACCTGGGCCGTCATCCGGCCGGGCGTTGCCTGGACCGCAACCTGCAGCTGGTATTCGAGGGACTCGTCGGTTTCGCTGAGCCAGTCGGTAGCGAAGACGACGTTGAGGGTCGCAACAATCGGGCCCTCCATCCGCGCCATGAGTTCCACCCATTTGCGCCCGGCGCGTCGGTGCTTGGGGTTGTTGTAGGAGGGCTCGATCAGGTTCTGCGAGCCCGTGAAGGCGATTTCGCCGTCGATCACCAGGATTTTCCGGTGGTTCCGCAAGTCCGGCCGACGCCACTGGCCGTGGATGGGCAACAGCGGCAACATGCGGCGCCACTGGATCTGGCCGCGCTTGAGCCGGCGGACGAGCTTTCGGTAGCCGGGGATACGCAGGGTGCCGATGTGGTCGAACAGAAGGCGGACGTTGACGCCGCGCGCTGCCGCGTTTTCCAACTCGGTGAGGAGCTCGTCAGTGACCGAGTCACTGCTCATGATGTAGAACTCCGCATTGACGAACTTCTTGGCCCCCCGGACCGCTTCCGCCATGGCCTTGATCGACTCCTCGTAGCCTGGGAAGAGCTCCACGGAGTTACCGTCCACCATCGGCAAGGAACCCAGGCGCCGGTTCAGCTCACCGGCCGAGGTCACCCATTCGGGTCCCGAGTACGTGCTTACGACGTCGGCGAGCGCCGACGTGCCTGCACGCACCCGATCATTGACTTGCTCCTGCTGCTCCCGACGGCGGCGGGACAAACGGAAATTGCCGAACAACAGGAACAGGACGAAACCGACGGATGGAACGAGGAAGACGGCGAGGAGCCACGCCATGGCCGTCGTGGGTCGGCGGTTTCCAGGAATGACGCCCAGCAGCACGATGCGCAAAATGATTTCAAAGATGGCCCACGCACCGAGGAGCCAGGTCCACTCTGGCCCGAACTGAAAAGGAAACAGCACCCACACCCCCACGATCGAACAGCTATTCAAAGAACCAACAGTCAGCCCAGCCTATCTGGCACGCCGCATCCGACCGTCCGTCCCGCGGGCCAGCACTAAGCTGGAAACATGACTTTACCTGCCTCGACGGTCCTCGTATTCCTGGATCCAGCGTTCGAAAACGGCCGCGTCGCCGATTCCAGCCAGCCGCAGCTCATGGCCACAGACCTGGGCGCCACCCGGGGTGACGGCGTCTTCGAGTCGCTGCTCGCCGTCGAGGGCCGTGCGCGCAAGGTACAGGCGCACCTGAACAGGCTTGAGAGCTCAGCCCGCGCGCTGGACCTCAACATTCCCGAACAGGAGGTCTGGCGCCGAGCGATCGACACCGCGATCACCGAATTCCGGGACGCCTTCCCCGCGCCAAGCCCGGCCGAGGACGAAGTTGTCGTCAAGCTCTTGGTGACGCGCGGAGTGGAAGGCGCCTCGACTCCTACCTGCTGGATCCAGGCTTCGCCGTCCCCCGCGGGCAGCCGCCGGCAGCGCGAGACGGGCATCGACGTCGTACTTCTTGACCGTGGCTTCGACACGGAGGCGGGCGACCGCGCTCCCTGGCTGCTGCTCGGCGCCAAGACGCTCTCCTACGCCGTGAACATGGCCGCACTGCGCTACGCCCACAAGCAAGGCGCGGACGACGCGATCTTCACCTCAACGGACGGCCGGGTTCTTGAGGGCCCGACGTCCACGGTGCTGCTGGCTCACGTGGAAACGGTCGACGACGGCGCCGGCTCGGTGCGCACGGTCAAGCGCCTCATCACTCCGCAACTGGACAGCGGCATCCTGCCGGGCACGTCCCAGGACGCGCTTTTCACCAAGGCAAAGGCAGCGGGCTGGGAGCTGGGCTACGGCCCGTTGGTCCCGGAAGACCTGTTCGACGCCGATGCGGTGTGGCTGATCTCGAGCATCCGGCTCATCGCTCCCGTGAACCACGTGGACGGCAGGGAGATCGGCACCCCGGCAATGCGCAAGCAGCTGACGGCCGAGCTCAACGAGCTGTTCGCGGGGATTGAGTAGGGGTTCCAACCCGACTGCTTCCGCCTGCCCAAGTGACTAGCAGTAAATGTCGTTAAGAGCGCCCAAAACGACATCTACTGCGAGCTACTTGGGTGCGGTGATCTGTTCGCGCAGAATGTCTGCGTGCCCGCAGTGTTGGGCTAGCTCCCGGAGCATGTGGAGGTAAACCCAACGCAACGGGAGCGGACCGCGTCGGTTGCCGTTAAGCAGGTCGTCGAGCCCCAAGGACGACGTCGCCTGGCGCGAAGCTTCGCATGCCTCGCGGTGTGCTTGCTGGATCGTGGCGATAGTGTCGCCGTCGTCGAGGATAAAAGATTCGTCCGGCGTGGCCGGGATGCCGATCTCTGCGCGGGAGCGGCACGTGACGGCTTCGTCGAACCAGACCTTTTCCACGAAGGTCACGTGTTTCACGAGGCCCAGCAGCGTGGTCCGGGACGGGACCAATGACCGCCGGGCCTGTTCCTCCGTCAAACCGTTCAAGCAGTCGTTGAGCGCGCGCCGGTGCTCGTCGATGAATGCTTCGAATTGGATCCGAATTGGCTGGTTGAGGTTGTCCTCGGCAAGCGTCACGGTTGCACCTATGTTTTCCGTCAAGCAGGGATTCAGTCAGTATCGACGTGATCCGAGCTTAGCGGCTGTCCTGAATTCCGCCGTCGATTGACGTAGGGGGCGCAGTCCTTGGTCTGAGGATCGCTTGCCGGGCAATAGACTCCGTTCATGCGTCTGGCGATCATTGGAGCGGTTCTCCTTGGCTTAGGGGCCGTGGCGATCGCCACGGGTGCCCTGCCTTTCACGGATCTCATGGCACTCGTGGATCGGGTGGCTCCGATTCTGCTGTTCGTCGTGGCGATGACAGTTGTGACTGAGCTGTGCAGTGAGGCCGGAGTCTTCCTTTGGACAGCCCGGCGGCTCCGTTATTGGGGCCGCGGATACAGCATTCTCTTGTGGCTGTTCCTGGCGGTCTTCGCGACGCTGAGCACCGTCTTCCTCTCTTTGGATACAACAGCGGTGCTCCTGACACCCGTGGTGGTCAGTGTGACGCGGCAAGCCGGGCTGCCGGCCCTGCCTTTCGCCCTGACCACCGTGTGGCTGGCCAACACGGCAAGCCTGCTGCTGCCCATTTCCAACCTGACCAACCTTCTCGCCCAGCACAGCCTTGGCGGCATTACTCCGGGTGGCTTCGCCGGCCTCATGTGGGCACCCGCCCTTGCCGCCGTCGTCGTGCCGTTGCTCTTCATCGGTATCGTCTTCCGACGGGATCTGCGCAACCGCTACTCACGGATCCCGGTGGTGCGGATCAGGCCGGATCAGCCGGCCGGGGCTGAAACCAGGCCTGCCGCGGACCGGGTACTGCTCGGGTTCAGCGCCTTGGTGCTGGCGTTGCTTCTGCCTGCGTTGGTGTCCGGGGTCCCGGTTTGGATCCCGGCCCTGGCCGGGGCTGTTGTACTGGGGGTCGTGTTCGCGCTCCGGAGTCCGCGGGTCCTCAAGGTGACGCTGATTCCATGGTCCTTGCTGCTGTTCGCTTCCGGACTTTTCCTGGTGATGGAAGCCGCCAGGCATCTGGGGGCTCCCGTGTTGCTGAGCCAGTTGGCCGGACAAGGCCAAGGCTTCATGGACCTGGTTCGGCTTGCCGTGACGGGCGCCGCCGGTTCCAATGTCCTCAACAATTTGCCTGCCTACCTGCTGGCGGAACCGCTGGCGGGGACGCCTGCGCGGATGGCGGCCTTGCTGATCGGAGTCAATGCCGGACCGATCATCACCCCTTGGGCCTCCCTGGCCACATTGCTCTGGCACGACCGGCTCGTCCGCATGAATGTCCTGATCACGTGGAAGGGCTATGCGCTCTTCGGACTGATTGTCGCGCCCCTGACGGTGCTCGCGGCAGTGGCGGTCCTGGCAGCCACCGGCCACTGAGCGTCTTCGGCAGTAGCCGTGTCGCCCGGCGTGAAGAATCAAGACAGAATGTAGAACAGCCCGGTCGTATAGTCGGGGCCGAATACACGAAGGATCCGCCTCATGCTCAGTCTGCAGGACATCGACAACATCGTCCTCAACGGAGGGATTGTGGTGGACTCCGCCGGGGAGAAAATCGGCTCAGTGGAGCAGGTCTTCACCAGTGGCGATTCCGGGGATCCGGTTTTTGTCACCGTGCGGACCGGTTTGTTCGGCATGGCCGAATCTTTCGCTCCGCTCTCCGGAGCCAGCCTGGTTAATTCGGTGATCAAGGTGGCTTTCGCCAAGGACAAAGTTAAGAACGGCCCGCGCATCGAGAGTGAACGCGGCGTGATCACGGAGACGCAGGAACAGGAACTTTACAGCTATTACGGGCTGGTGGCCCAGGAATCCAATGATGCCGCCGCGGCAAACGATACCGAGGATACCGGGCTCGCGCCTGCGGACACCCCCTCCGGCGAGAACGCACCGGACCTGCCTCTCCCGATGGCGCACGGGGGGCCACATCCGCCGCACGGCGGCCCGCCACCCCCGCACGGGGGGCCACATCCGCCGCATCCGCCACATTTGCACAAACATGTGCCCCTGCCCCCGCATCCCGGCCCGCCACCGCCGCATCGGCCGCCCGGGCCCCCGCCGAAACCGGGAGACCGTCAATAGCCGCGGAGTGCTCGCCGCGGCTATCTCAGCCGCCGGCTGTGACTCTCACGCCGGCGGCGCGGGCGTCGGGAGCGACGGCTCCGTCCACGGGCCGGAAAATTCAGCGTGGCGAACGCTATTGTGCCGCCATGGCGGCAGTAGTTAACTAGTCCCGTGACCTCTGCTGGGGAAGGGTGATCTGGCTCTCGGCCCGGCGGGCACCTGGTTTCACAGTGCTGTGGAATCAGCACAGTTGATGGAGGGCATCATGATGAGCGCAGTTTCTTCGTCCTGGAATTTCAATCACGGTTTTCCCACGCCCGGACCCCAGGATCCCGACAAGTCCATCGGCCTCCCGGCCTGCTTCTCACTGAAGGATCCGGTCACGTGATTGCCGCCGCCGAGGACTGGATCAAACGGCTGGACATGTCCCCCGCTCTCGTGGGCGGCTGGTTCGCGCCGGCGCTCGTGAGCAACGAGGACATCGCGGGATCGGCGCTGCCTCCGCGCTTCGGCGTCGATCATCCGCTCTACAGTTCCAACTGGTACTTGCTGCAATCAGGAGAAGTCCTCCAGTTGCACGCCCTGAAGCAGGACGAATTGTGGTTCTTCCACCTGGGGACGCCCATCAGGCTGCACGTCTTCTCCCGGGAGCTTGGACACCAGGACTTTGGCTATACCGAGACCGTGTTAGGGCCGGATCCGGAGGCAGGCGAGACGCTGCAAGGAGTTGCCCCGGGCTCCACCTGGTTCGGTGCCGAGTTGGCCGGTCCAGGGTTCGCCTTGGTCAGCTGCAGCGTCTCACCCGGATACGAGAGGTCTGACTCCGCGAAACCAACGGCACGGGACATCGAGTCGCTCGTCATGAGGTTCCCCGGGCATGCTGAGCTGATCCTGCGACTGGCGGCGGAATAGCCCGGGCTGCCGGGCTGGCAGTCTGGCCGGGAAAAACGTCTGGTGCGCCGGTTCTGGGGCCGGCGCACCAGGCTTCTCCCTCCCCAACTGACTCGCAGTTGTTGTCGTTTAGAGCGCCCTAAACGACAACAAATGCGAGTCAGTTGGGCTTCTCAGGATCCGACCGGAGAGAGCGCGCGCACCAAGCCGAAGAGGTCCTTGGGGTCGTCGGGGTTCGCGACGAGGTCGATCTCCTCGAAGAATTCCGAACCCTCGACGGCGTCGCGGAGATACCGCAAGGCGGAAAAGTCCTCGATCGCGAAGCCCACGGAATCGAATACCGTGATCTGGTGCCTGGAGGTCCGGCCCGGCGCATGACCGCCAAGGACTTGCCAGAACTCGGTGACGGGAAAATCGGCGGACATTTGCTGGATCTCGCCTTCAATCCGCGTCTGGGGATCGTATTCCACAAAGACGTCGCCGAGGTCCAGGATGGCAGCGTCGAGTTCGGTCTTTCCTGGGCAATCGCCGCCGATCGCGTTGATGTGAACGCCCGGAGAAACCTGGTCTGCAGTCAGGATGGTGGCGTTGGCCTTGTCCGCGGTGCACGTGGTGATGACGTCGGCGTCTTCCACTGCGTGGGCCGCCGAGCCCGCGATGGTGATGTCGAAGCCGAGGGGAGCCATGTTCCTGACGAACTTCTCCATCGCAGCCGGATCAGTGTCCCAGATCCTGACAGTGTTGATGCCCAGGGCTGCCCGGAAGGCCAGCGCTTGGAACTCCGACTGGGTTCCGGTTCCGATCATCGCCATGACCCGTGCATCGGGGCGCGCAAGTTTCTTGGCGACCATGCCGGACGTGGCCGCCGTCCGCAGCGCCGTCAGCACTGTCATCTCCGCGAGGAACGTCGGGTAGCCGTTATGGACATCGGACAGGACACCGAAGGCTGTCACAGTCTGGAAGCCGCGCGCTGGATTCGAAGGGTGTCCATTGACGTACTTGAAGCCGTATGTTTCCTGGTCACTGGTGGGCATCAGCTCGATGACGCCAAACGCGGTGTGACTCGCCACCCGCGGGGTCTTGTCAAAAGATTCCCATCGCCGGAAGTCGTCTTCCAAGTACTGAATCATCTCCGAAATGATGGTTTCCGGGCCTCGCCCGGCCGTCCAGCGGACCATATTGCGGACATCGACAAAGCGCGTCATGTGCGCTCCTTTCCCTCATAAGCATTGTTGCTACGAGGCTACGGAGCGGCGATATGCATCCGCAATTGCCAAAATATGTACTTTTCATTGAAAAAATGCACAAAATGACGAGTCGTTTCGAACATAATGCTCATGAGGTTTGTCGCCGCCAAGCCAGCGGCTACCGCAGGACGGAGCTGAGGAGCAGGCTCGTCTCGCTATTGACGATCCCCTCGATCCCGCGGATCCTGCCCAGCACTTGGTCAAAGTCGCTGAGGCTTTCCGTGCGCAGCTCAGCCACGAGGTCCCAGCCGCCATTCGTGGTGTGCAGTGCCCAAATCTCGGGGAGCCCCCTCAGCTGGCGAATGACCCTGTCGGCCGACCTTCCTTCCACGGCAATGAGCGCAATAGCCCGGATCGCAAGTGGATCGACTTCGTCGCGCACCCTCGCAGTGAAGCCAACGATCGTTCCGGAGGAGACCAGGCGCTCGAGCCGGCTGTTCACGGTGGCCCTGGCGACGCCCAGCTGGCGCGCGAGGCTCGCGACAGATGCCCGGCCGTCCTCCCTGAGGGCGGAGAGGAGCTGGCGGTCAAGGTCGGTGAGTGCTGCCATAAAGATAAACGTATCGCCCATTCCCCAACTGGGCCTGAGTCCGTAGGGTATCGACATGAGCATCTACATCAGCCCCGACTCTGCTGCGTGGTCGCTGACGGCCATGGCAACCGGTGCGTCAGCGGGATCAATCGATGATGCGAACGGCATGTCCAACTTGATAAAGGAAATCTACGAGACAGAAGGTTTCGAAGCGCTGTCTGGCGTGGTTTTTGCCCTGGCTCATCACAACAGCCTCTCGCTGCACGCACTCGCCACGGCCACCGGGATATCCGTGCACGAGTTGCTGGAAATCCGGAAGCATCAAGGTTCCACGTTTCATCACTCCCCCACAGGAGTAGCATCGCGCTTTGATGCCGTTTCACCCCGGGTCCAGGCAAGCCTGGACCCGCTGCCTACAGAAACCGAAGCCTAGGGTCCGCGCCAGCGTGGCCCCACCCGCCGGCTCCCCACCGGCCGCCTCCCGGTTACGGAACATGACGACGGCCGGTGATGCGGGCCGCCGTCGTGGGTGTTATTTTTCTTCTTGAGTAATGAGCACCAGCGCGAAGCCCTGACTTGCTGGTCGGCAACCCTCTCTCCGGCGGGGTGCCTCAGGTGACTACTCGGCGTATCGACACTTTCGAACTGCAAGCGTGACTGAGGAGCACCAATGCCTGAACCCACCGAGGAAAAACTCTCCTACCGTCTCATCACGGGCCCTGACACCAAGGAATTCTGCGAGCGGATCTCCACCGCCCTCGCAGAGGGATACGTGTTGCACGGCAGCCCGGCCGCGACTTTCAACGGCAAGGACGTGATTGTGGCACAAGCCATCGTCCTGCCCGCGGCGATCGCGAGCGCGGATGCCGCCGTCGCCAATGCGGTGGATCAGCTTGATGAAGAGTTCGACGGCGAGGGCCACGCATGAGCTACGCAGGCGACCTCAGCCCGCACGACGCCTGGGCCAAGCTCGAGCAGGGCGCCATCTTGGTGGACGTCCGCACCGAAGGCGAGTGGGCACACATCGGGATCCCGGACACCAAAGCCACCGAAAACGATCCCTTGTTCATCCAGTGGAACCTGGCCGGCGGCATCCCCAACACCCGCTTCATCGAACAGCTGACACAACAGGCTCCCGAGGGGGACGGCACGGAACTCGTCTTCCTCTGCCGCTCCGGCCAGCGCTCCATCGCGGCCGCGATCGCCGCAACCCAGGCCGGATACACCGCCTACAACGTCCTCGAGGGCTTTGAGGGCGAACCGGACCGCTACGGCGAGCGAACCGTGAATGGCTGGAAAAACCGCGGACTTCCGACGAACCTGGGGAATATCTAAGTGACTTTCAATCCTGACGCCGCCAGCTGGAGCCCTGACACCCAGGCAGTCCGCGGCGGTCTTGACCGTACCAACTTCCAGGAAACGTCCGAAGCCGTCTTCTTGAACTCCGGTTTCGTCTACCAGTCCGCCGCGGCTGCCGAGCGTGCCTTCACAGGCGAGGACGAACGCTTCGTCTACTCCCGTTACGGCAACCCTTCGGTCGCCACCTTCCAGGAGCGCCTCCGCCTGCTTGAGGGCACCGAAGCGTGCTTCGCGACGGCGTCGGGCATGTCAGCTGTCTTCACCGCCCTCGGTGCGTTGCTGGCGGCTGGTGACCGCGTGGTTGCCGCCCGCTCGCTCTTCGGTTCCTGCTTCGTGATCCTCAACGAGATCCTGCCGCGCTGGGGGGTCGAGACCGTCTTCGTCGACGGGCCGGACCTCGACCAATGGCGTGCCGCGTTGTCCGAGCCGACAACGGCGGTGTTCTTCGAGTCGCCGTCGAACCCCATGCAGGAAATCGTGGACATTGCCGCGGTGAGCGAGCTTGCCCACGCGGCGGGCGCCACGGTCGTCGTCGACAACGTCTTCGCCACCCCCTTGCTGCAGCGCTGCGGCGATCTCGGCGCAGACGTGATTGTCTACTCCGGCACCAAGCACATCGACGGCCAAGGACGGGTCCTGGGCGGCGCGATCCTGGGCACCAAGGAGTTCATCGACGGGCCGGTCAAGCAACTCATGCGGCACACCGGGCCGTCCCTTTCCGCGTTCAACGCCTGGGTCCTGACCAAAGGCCTGGAGACGATGGCCCTGCGGGTCAATCACTCCTCGGCATCTGCGTTGCGGATCGCCGAATGGCTTGAGGCACAACCGGCCATCAGCTGGGTCAAGTACCCGCTGCTGAAGTCGCACCCGCAGCACGAGCTCGCCGCGAAGCAAATGAAGGCCGGCGGAACGGTGCTCACTTTCGAGCTGCTCCCCTCCGCGGGGCGATCAGCGAAGGAGGCCGCGTTCGCGCTGCTGGACGGGCTCGCCGTCATCGACATCTCGAACAACCTGGGCGACTCCAAGTCCCTCATCACGCACCCCGCCACCACCACGCATCGCGCCATGGGTCCGGAAGGCCGCGCAGCCATTGGCCTGAGCGACGGCGTCGTGCGGCTTTCGGTGGGGCTGGAGGATGTGGACGACCTCATCGGGGACCTCGAGCGGGCCCTCAAGCAGGTCTAGCCCGGCGCTTCGCGCCAGTCTTGGCGCACCCAGGTGAGGACGGGCTGCGGCTTGGTGTCGCTCTCGTCCCGCTCTGAGCGCATCGTGATCTGGACAGCGTGCTCGACGACGGCGGCCAGCCCGGCGGCGTCGGGCGCGCCCCCGTTGCTGCCGCTCCAGCGTTCGGCAACACCACGCTGCTCGATGGCGCCATTGCCACGGCCCAGGATGGCTGCCACGCCGGTTTGGACCAAGTCGAATTCGCCCTGTTCGGCGAGCACAGGTTCCAGATACTCCACCAAGGACCAGACAACGTCCGCGGCGGGCTCAGGGCGGAAGGTCCCGAAGTCCAGCAGCTCGGTGCGCAGGCCGAAGTTGCTTGCCTGCCAGGACGCCATCCGCAGAAGCGCCGTGGGCACGGCCGCCGGCTCTATTCCGGCATGGTATTCACGAACAGACGTCTCAACGAGGGCCCTGACAAGGACGGCGATGAGCGCCGCATCCTCGGCCCGGAGGCAGACATCGGCCACCCGGACCTCTACCGTGGGAACGTGCCGGGAAAGCCTGGCGTCGAAGTAGACCATCCCCTCGTCCAGCAACACTCCCGTTTCGATGAGCCTCCGGACAACCCGCCGGTAGGAGGCAAGGGATCCGAAGATGGCTGACGGCCCCGACGAAGGCCAGCGGTTCCATGCTTGCGTCCGATAGCTTTCAAAGCCCGTGGCCAGCCCCCGCCAGTAGGGGGAGTTGGCGCTCATCGCGGTGAAGACGGCGAGCTTGTCCCGGATGCGGTCCAGGACCATCACGCCCTCCTCGGGAGACTCGATCGAGGTGTGGACGTGGAATCCGCACGTGAGCTGTTCGTGTGCGGTGATGCCGAAGCGTTCGAGCATGATGGCATACCGGGGATCCGGAGTGGTGTGCAACGCGGCATCCACGGGCGACGTGGCCAACGCGGCGATCCGCGCGCCGTGGCGCCGTGCGGCGTGACTCGCGAGGCCCCGGCCCCTGCGGATCTGGTGTAAGAGCTCGGCATAGCTGCGGCATGGCCGGGTCTGGGTTTCGATCTGCTCAAGCTTGAGTTCGTGGCTTAGGCCGGTATCGGGGCCGTCGACCTCGTCAAGGGTGGGTCCGGGTTCGGGGCCGTCGTGGGCCGGGCCCTCAAGGCCACCATCGGCAGCGCCAGCGAGGAGCGCGTCGGCAAGCGCGAGCGGCTCGCCGGTCACGGGATCGACGATCAGCAATTCCTCTTCCACACCAAAAGTGCGCACGGAACAATTGTGCGCCATGGCAGCCTTGCGGAGACAGATCGAGATTTTGGGGGCGCCGCTGAAGGATTCTGCTGGATCACATGATCGTGCAGAATCCGACGCCGTCAGTCCTGGAAGTACTCGATCTTCGCGCCGATGGTGTTGAGCCGCTCGGCCAGGTCCTCGTAGCCGCGCTCAATCACGTAGATGTTGCGCAACTCGGACGTGCCGCGGGCCGCCAGCATGGCCAACAGCAGGCAAGCTGCGGGCCGGAGGGCCGGAGGGCATCCGACTTCGGCACCACGCCACTTGGTGGGGCCATTGACATAGATGCGGTGGGGATCGAGGAGTTGGACCTGGGCGCCGAGCTTGTTGAGCTCGGTCAGGTAGATTGCCCTGTTCTCGTAGACCCAGTCGTGGATCATGGTCTGGCCCTCGGCATTGCCGGCGATGACCGCGAAGAACGGCAAGTTGTCGATGTTCAGCCCGGGGAACGGCATGGGGTGGATCTTGTCCTCCGGCGCACGCAATCGCGATGGCTTGGTGGTGACATCAACCAAGCGCGTCCGCCCGTTGCGCGCGAAATACTCCCCCGAGATGTCGAGTTGCTGGCCCATCTGCTCAAGCGTGGCCAGTTCGATCTCCATGAACTCGATGGGGACTCTGCAAATGGTGACTTCCGAGTTGGTCACGATGCCCGCAGTGATCAGGCTCATGGCCTCGATGGGGTCTTCCGACGGGAAGTACTCGATGTCGACGTCGACCGCCGGACGGCCCGTGATCTTGAGGGTGGTTGTGCCGATGCCGTCGATCAGCACACCGAGCCTCTGCAGGTAGAAACAGAGGTCCTGCACCATGTAATTGGGGCTGGCATTGCGGATCACGGTGGTACCGCTGCGGTGCGCGGCGGCCATGATGGCGTTCTCGGTTACGGTGTCGCCGCGCTCCGTAAGCACGAAAGTGCGGTCCTCGCCGTCGGCCGGCGGGGCCTGCACGGAATAGAAGCCGGACTTGGCCTCCACCGAGAGTCCGAACTGCCGCAACGCCTGCATGTGCGGTTCCACGGTCCGGGTCCCGAGATCGCAACCGCCAGCGTAGGGCAGTTGGTATGAGGCAGCCTCATCGAGGAGCGGGCCGAGCAGCATGATGACGCTGCGGGTTCGCCGCGCGGCCTCCACGTCCATGGAGGCGAGGTCCAGGGTTTCCGGGCGGCGGATGCGCAGATCGTTGCCGTTCAGCCAGGTGCATTCGACGCCGATGGAGGTCAGGACCTCGACGATCCGGTTGACTTCTTCGATCCGGGCAAGCCGGCGCAAGGTGGTGGTGCCGCGGTTGATGAGGCTCGCGCAAAGCAGTGCGACGCCGGCATTCTTGCTGCTGTTGACGTCCACCGAGCCCGAGAGCGTGCGTCCGCCTTCCACGCGCAGGTGGGTCATCTGCCGTTTTCCGACCTTGACGATGGTTCGCCCGAAGATCGACTCAAGGCGCTCAATCATGCGGAGGCTGAGATTCTGCTTGCCCTGTTCCATGCGTGCAATGGCGCTTTGGCTGGTGCCCAGTTCCGAGGCTAGCTGTCCCTGCGTCCAACCCTTTTCGCCGCGGGCGTCACGAAGAAGGAGACCTACATGTTCGGCAGTCGGTTGAGTCATAATCAACAAATATCACAGATGGTCTATTGATCAGAGATTTTGTGACGCAACACGCCGATTCCGTCGAACAATAGTCGCCTCGTGCGATATTCATGGTCTGAAGTTGGTCACTCGTGAATTACAACGAACCTGGGGGTCAACAAAATTCCCCGCCGGATTCCGGGCACCGAAAGCGCCGGGGGTTGACAGGTTCGCACCCGCCGCGAAAGCCTCTCTCGAGTGAACCCCCGAAGCGGCCTGTCCCTTTCCGAACCCGATCAGGCTGGCGGCAGCCATCGACGACGACGCCCGCCTGGATTGGATCTGGCGCACCCAACTGACTAACAGTTGTTGTCGTTATGAGGCGCCAAAACGACAACAAATGCGAGCTAGTTGGGTTGCTTCAGCCAGACGAAGTGCCACGTCCCTGCCCATTGGGCCGCGAGCACGGCTGCGGCTGCGATGACCACCCCGCCGGCCAGAACCCAGACGTCCAGGCGGCTGTAGCTTGATTCGCGGGCCCAGGTCCGCTGTCCCCCGCCGAAGCCCCGCGCCTCCATGGTCACGGCCAAGCGGGACGCCCGACGGATCGCCTGGACCAGCAGCCCGAAGCTTTGGCCGAGCATGGCCTTGACCCGTTGCGGCGGGCTTCCGTGCGAGCCGACACCCCGCGCGCGCCGGGCCATGCCGATGGTCTGCCACTCCTCCGCCATGAGCCCCACGAGCCGCAGCGCGGCCAAGGTACCCAGGACAAAACGGTGCGGCAGTTTCGCCTTCTGTGCCAGCGCATCGGCAAGATCGGTGGGGTCGGTGCAACTCATCAGGAGGATGGCCGGAAGCGCTATGGCAAGGCCGCGCAGCATGAAGCCGACTCCCAGCTGGAGCGAGCCTTCGCTGATTGACCAGATCCCGACGTCGAGCAGTGTCCTGCCGCTGCCAGCCGACAGGATCGCTGTGCTCCAGCCGCCCAGTATCGCCGCGATGATCAACGGCCAGCCGCGCTGCCAGAGCAAACGCACGGTAAGGCCCGCGAGCGGGAACAACGCCAGTTCGCCCAAGAGCGCCGTCGAAGCCGACACCAGGTCGATGGACAACGCCAGCACCAGGGTGATCAGGAAGACCGACACGAACTTGGCCAACGGATTGGCGCGTGTCAGGAGGGCATTGTTGCCGCGCAGTGTCAAGGCTTCCCTCATGCCGCACCTGCTTCCTGCCGGGCCCCGCCCCGGAGCGCAGGCTCGAGCCGCATCTCGGTGCCACCCAGGACGGAGCTGAATTCCCGATCGTGAGTCACCGACACAACGGAGGTTCCTGCATCGAGCAGTTCGGACAGGAACGAGGCAAGCTCAGCCCACGTGTTCGCGTCCTGGCCAAAGGTGGGCTCGTCCAGCACCAGGACCCGGGGGTGCGCGGCGAGCACCGTGGCCACGGACAGCCGGCGCTTTTCGCCCCCGGAGAGCGTGTACGGATTGGCGTCCACCAGATGCCGAAGGCGCAGACGCTCCAGCAATTCGTCCACCCGCTCCTCGCCGTGGCCAAGGTGCTTGGGGCCGAACATGAGCTCGTCGAGCACGCGGCCGGTGACAAACTGGTGCTCCGGCTCCTGGAAGACCGTCCCGATGCGCGAGATCAACTGCTGGGCCTTCCACTTGAACGGGTCCGTGCCGGCGCCGTCGCTGAGCCCGACGGCGGCAGTCACCGCGCCGGACACCGGCGCCAGCAGCCCCGCGAGGGTCAAGGCGAAGGTGGATTTTCCGGCGCCGTTGGGGCCCGTGATGGTCAGGGCCTGCCCGGCGAGCACCTCGGCGTCGAGACCGGACTGCACGGGAAGCGGCGGGATCGTCGTGAAACCCCGGCGCCGCGACCGTTCACGGGACACTGCGAGCTCCCGGGTGGCGAGGAGCAACTCCCCTCCCGACGCCCCGGAGCTCCCCGCCTCGAAGCCGGCCCCCGAGCCGGCCGCTGTACCCGAACGTGGCCGGGTGGCCGGGACGTACCCGGGCACCCAGACGCCCGCAGCAATGAGCATGTCCCTTGCCTGAACCAGCACCGTCTCGGGATCGCCGTCCAGGAGAACCGCCGGCGTCGAGCCCCCCGCAGAGGAAGAACTGCCAGGCTGGAGCACCACGATCCGGTCCACGAGGTCTTTCCAGACGGAGACCCGGTGCTCCACCACCACCAACGTGGCGCCGGTCTTGTCGAGGCAGCGGCCCACGGCGTCACGGACCTCCAGCACGCCGGCGGGGTCCAGGTTGGCGGTCGGCTCGTCCAGCAGGATCAATCCCGGCCGCATCGCCAGGATGCCGGCCAGCGCAAGGCGCTGTTTCTGCCCGCCGGAGAGGGCCGACGTCGGGTGGTCGAGCGCAAAGTTGCCGCTCGCGCTATTCCGCAGCCCGACGTCGTCGAGCGCTTCACCGACGCGCTTCCAGATCTCTTCCCGCGGCACGCAGAGGTTCTCGGCACCGAACGCGACGTCGTCGCCCAACCGGGAAAGCACCACCTGGGTTTCCGGGTCCTGCTGCATGAGTCCGGCACGGCCCCGCTGGGCCTTCGGCGACACGCCGTCCACCAGCAACGAGCCGGTCTCGTCGGCGTCGTCCCCTTCCTCGCCCAGCACACCGGCCAGTGCATGCAGGAGCGTCGACTTGCCCGCGCCCGAGGGGCCGAGCAGGAGCACGCGCTCGCCCGGGCGGATGTCCAGGTCGAGGGCATGGATGGCCTGCGTGGTGCGGCCGGCGTGCCGCCAGCCCCAGCCTTGGGCGGAAATGGCGGCGGGTCGCACCGCAGCAGGGGTGCCGGAATCAGGACTGGGCATCAGGAAAAGACGGGCTCCGAAGCGGCCTTGCGGGACGCGAACGCGCTCAGGACACCCGTCTTGGCCAGGCCGCGTGTCGCAACCCAGGACAAAGCTCCGGCAATAACGGCACCGGAAATGGTGCAGAACACGATGTACGCGAGCTTGTCGACGGGTTCGTAGGCGATGTTCCAGCCCCACGGCAGGAAGGAATCGTTGAGGCCGCAGAACAGGCCCGCGCCGGCACCGGCCAGCAGTGACACCGGCAGGTTGAACTTCTTGTACATGAAGGCCAGGAAGATGAGTTCCGCGCCGAGGCCCTGGAGCAGGCCCGAGATCAGCACCGTGGTGCCGTACTGCGAACCCATGATGAGCTCACTGGTGGCAGCCACCGTCTCGCAGAAAATCGCAGCACCGGGCTTGCGCACGATGAGCATGCCCAAGACTGCCGGAATCATCCACCCGCCGGCGATCAGGCCGCTCAGGGGCGGGTAGCCGGCGGACATAGGCGTGGCAACCAGAGCCATCTGGTCCCATGCCCAGAAGATCACGCCACCGGCGATGGAGATCAGCGCCGCCACGACAATGTCCACGACGCGCCAATTGTAGGCAGGCTTGGTGAGGCCCCGCTTTGCAGAAATACCAGTCATTTTGTCCTCCTGAGGAACAGGAGGGGAAAGTGTTTCCGGTTTCCTGCGGGCGGCTTCCGCCGCGCCGGTTCCGGACACTATGAGAACTCGACTCCCTTGCGCCGGTACTAGCCGGATCAGGTTCGAGGGTCTGCGGCTGTCCGCACTCTCAGCGCCCGTCCTCCGTGCCGCATTGCTGCGAGCCCGACGGCGGCGCTCCCCTGTCGTCATCAATCCGCCCTTTTGGGCGTGGTTCAGTTTACACCTTGACGGGGTTGCGGGCGCTGTGCCGGAACGCGAATCGGCGGATTCTGCTGGATCACTCGCGGGTTGGGCGCAGTCCGGCCCGGAATGACGCGGGCTGCCGCGGAAACTGGGAGAATGATCCAGCAGAATGTGACGCAGAAGCGCAGGCAGAGGAGCGGTCTTGGCAGGGATTGACGAAGCGAACAGCACGGCCGAACCGAGACTCGCCGCGAGCGTGATCCTGGTCCGCGACGCCGCGGTTCCGGAGGGCTCTCAAGATGCGGCGCGCGCTTTGGAAGTGTTCGTCCAGCACCGGGTGACCACGATGGACTTTGCCGCGGGAATGGTCGTTTTCCCCGGCGGGCGGGTGGACCAAGCGGACAGCTCCGGCTGGGACTTCGCGGACGACGTCGTGGAGCGGCACGCCGCCGCGTGGCACCGGAGCAGCATCGCCGTCGAGCCCTCTTCCGCCCGCTTCAACGCCGGCCGCGTACTGGCGGCCGCGCAGCGCGAGGTTTTCGAAGAGGCCGGGGTGAAGCTCGACGCCGCCACCCTCCGTCCGTGGGCCAACTGGGTCACCCCGGCAGACCAGCCCAAGCGCTTCGACACCTACTTCTACCTTGCCTGCCCGGTTTCCGGTGCCGAGCCAAGGCACCAGACCACGGAAGCGTCATCCTCCCTGTGGATGCCGGTCCGCGCAATCCTTGATGCCGAAGCCGCCGGAACGCTCAAGCTCATGCCGCCCACCTTGGCGCTGCTGGATGAGCTCCTCGCCCTCGGCACGATGGAAGCGGTGCTGGGGGAGAGCCGGGACATCGTTCCCGTGCGTCCAAAGCCGGGGGCCCTGCAGGAGTTCTTCCGGCTGAGGCACCAGCCGCCATCCGATGCTCCGGAACTGCCCTGAAGTGGGGTTAGGCTGGGGACGGTCCTGTTTCCTCCCGCAAGGAGTCCCGGAATGAACTTCTTCTTCAAACTGCTCGGTACCGGCGTAAGCATCGGCGCAGGCTTTGCCGGCACCAAGCTCGTCAACGCCGTGTGGGAAAAAACCACAGGCAACAAGCCGCCCAAGGGCAACGACGACATGGAAGCGAGCCTGCGTTCCGCCCTGACCTTCGCCCTGATTTCCGCCGCTGTGAGCGCCGTCATCCAGGTTGTAGCGGGGCGGGGTACGAAGCGCGCCATCTCGCACTTCGAAAAGACACAGGACGTCGTCTAAGCGGACGGCCCGTCGTTAGCGCCCGCGCTCCCGCTATCCCGGGCGTCGCGGGCGTTGCCGCTCTCCCGGGCACTCCCGTCGTCGCGCGTGCTCCCGGTGTGGCGCATTTCCGAAGCCGCTTCCTGGGCTTTCTCCGCTGCCCGTTGACCGGCTGCCCGCACCACCACAGCCTCGAGTTCGTCTATGCTCAGCAGCTCGGGGTGGAGGTGTTTGGTCCGGTAGCCTGCGCGGCCCACCATGTGTGCGGACACGGGCACGGTCAGCAGTTGGAAGATCCAGGCGACGGCCAGGATCGGCCACACCCACCATTCGCGCATCTGAAGCCCGATGGCCGCCAAGACAAGGAACAACCCGAGCACTTGGGGCTTGGTGGCTGCGTGCATGCGGCTCATCAGGTCCGGGAACCGCAACAGGCCGATGGCCGCGCCCAATGACATCAGCGCACCGACAATCAGCAGCACCGCGGTAACGGCGTCGATGACGGCGTCCGCTCCGGTGGCGTTAGGAGTCATTGACTTGTCCCCTTCGGTCGGCCACGAAGCGGGCCACCGTCACCGAGCCAACGAACCCGATCAGCGTCAGGGCGACGAGGAGCACGAGGTTGTTGAGGTGCCTGTTGACGGCCATGTCGATGGCCAGCGCTGCGCCCAATATGGCGAGCAGCACGTCCGAGGCGAGCACCCGGTCCAGCAGTGAAGGCCCGACGGCGATCCTGTAGATTGCGCCCGCCGCCGCGAGGCTAAGAATCACCGCTGTGACGATCAGCACGATGTCCTTCATGAGCCGGCTCCCCTCGTTGCAGGCCGGCCTTCGGCCTGGAGTGCGTCCATTTCGGCACGGGTACCCATGATCCGGATCAGCGAGGCTTCCGTGTCCTGGACTTCCTTGCGCAGCTTGGCGGTGTCCACAACGTTGCGGACATTGAGCCCATGGATGTAGAGCGTGGACGTCGAGCGATCCACCTCCACCACCAAGGACCCCGGAATCAGCGAAATCACGTGCCCTGTGGCCGTCACCATAAGGTCGGAACGGCTGCGCAGGGGAACAGCAACCACCGCGTTGGTTACCGAAGGACCCCGGAAGACCGCCAGGTACATGACCTGGAAGCTCGCGGCCACCACTTTGCCGAGGAACACCACGACGAATGGAATGGCCCGCAGCACGTTGAAACGCCCGCTGAGCTCCACAGGGGGCAAGTAGAAGACCCTGGCTACCACCACGGCGATCAGCGCACCGAACACCAGATTGCCGGGGCTGAAGTCCCGCCAGAGCGCACCCCAGACGACCACCAGCCAGACCAGCAGCGGCAACTCGGTGCGGAACGAGATCCGCTTGCGGCTCACTTTCCACCTCCCTGCGGTGGGATCGACGTATCCGGTCCAGCGATGTCCGGAACTTTCGCATTCCCGCCGAGCACGGAATGGATGTACGCCGTACGGTCCAGCATCTGGGTCGCAGAGTTTCCGGCCAATTGGAAGAGCGGACCCGCAAAGACGGTCAGGGCCACGCCAAAGACCACCAGCGCGGCGGTCGGCCCCACCATGGTCCGTGGAAGCAGCCCGACGGCCGCAGAGTCTTTCAGGACGGGGGCCGGGTACTCAGCGTCCTCGGGCTTCCGCCAGAATGCGCGGTTCCAGACGCGGGCGATCGCCAACAAGGTCAAGAGGCTCGTGACCACTCCCCCCACCACCAAGGTCATGGACAAGGGTGTCCCCAGGGCGATCCCTGCCTGCAGGAGTCCAAGCTTCCCCAGGAACCCGGAGAAGGGTGGAATTCCCGCGAGGTTCATCGCTGGAATGAAGAACAGCAGCGCCAGGAGCGGAGAGAGCTTGGCAAGCCCGCCCAGCCTGTCCATGGATGAGCTGCCGCCCCGGCGTTCGATCAAACCCGTGACCAGGAACAGGCTCGTTTGGACCGTGATGTGGTGGGCCACGTAGAAGACGGCTGCCGCAAGCCCGGCAACGGAAGACATGGCAAGCCCAAACACCATGTAGCCGATGTGGCTGACCAGGGTGAAGGAGAGTAATCGTTTGATGTCGCTCTGGGCTATGGCGCCGAGGATGCCCACCAGCATGGTCAGGAGCGCTACCACCATCAACGGGGTATTCAAGGTGTCACCAGGGAAGAGCAGGGTTTCCGTCCGGACCATGGCATACACGCCCACCTTTGTGAGCAGGCCGGCGAACACGGCGGTGACCGGTGCCGGCGCGGTCGGATACGAGTCAGGCAACCAGAAGGACAGCGGGAAAACGGCGGCCTTGATCCCGAAGGCCACGAGCAGCATGACGTGGAGCAGGTTCCTGGTGCCCGGATCCAGTTCGGCCAGCTTGATGGCGAGATCCGCCATCGTGATGGTTCCAGTGGCTCCGTAGATCATCGCAATGGCGATCAGGAACAACACCGAGGACACGACGGAAACCACCACGTACGTGACCCCTGCGCGGATGCGCGGACCGGTGCCCCCCAACGTCATGAGCACGTAGCTCGCCGTCAACAGGATCTCGAAGCCCACGTACAGGTTGAAGAGGTCACCCGTGAGGAAGGCGTTGGAGACACCGGCCACCAGGATCAGGTAGGTCGGGTGGAAGATCGACACCGGTGCCTCGCGGTCGCCGTCGGCCATGCCCTGGCCGGTGGCGTAAATCAGCACCGCGAGGCTGATGACGGACGAGACCACCAACATGAGCGAAGAGAACTGGTCCACCACCATCACCACGCCAAAGGGCGGTTGCCAGCCACCCAGGGTGACGGATGCGGTGCCCGTGGTCCATACCGAGGCAAGGAGCAAGCATTCCAGGAGCAAGGTAAGGGACAACAAACCGATGCTGACCACCCGTTGGGCCAGCGGGTTCCTGTTCAAGGCGAACGTGAGTGCGGCACCGAGGATGGGAAGTACGACGGCGAGCGGCGCCAGGCTGGCGATGTTCACAGGGGGCCTCCTTCCTTGGCTGCTTCGGTGACTGCCGTGACCGGGAACTCGGATGTTTCCTCGGGAACCACCGAGTCGTCCTCGGCGTCAAAGCTGGGTGTCTTCGCGACGCGCCGGTCTTCGGCGTCGTCCTGGATGTCGTCTTGCCGTGCCAACGCCCATGTCCGGTAGATGATGCCGAGCATGAATGCCGTCACCGCGAAGGAAATCACGATCGACGTGAGAATCAAGGCTTGCGGCAGGGGATCGTTGTAGTCTCGCGGATCCGTCGATTTGCTGAACAGCGGGGCAAGTCCGGCATAGCCACCCGTCGCGAGGATCAGCAGGTTGGTGGCGTTGGCCAGGAGCATGAGCCCCAGGAGAACACGGGTCAGGCTGCGTTCCAGGATCAGATAGATCCCACAGGCGTACAGCACTCCCATAACGATCAACAAGGTCAAATTGACGCTCATGGGATTCCCTTTCCGGGCGCGGTGGCTGCGGACCCGCCAGTGGTTGCCGGCGACGCGATGGGGGCGGCGGATCCGATGTCCCCTTGATCCGCTGCGTCTGCGCTGGAGGTCTCTTCGAAGTGTTCGTCGATCTCGGCTCCCAAACTGCGCAGCACGTCCAGGGCCAGGCCTATAACCACCAGGTACACGCCGATGTCGAAGATCGTGGAGGTCACGAACTTGATGTCGCCGAACAGCGGTAGCCAGAACTCGATGATGGCGCTTTGGAACACCTGGCCGCCCAGAAGCAGCGGGACGAATCCCGCGGCGGCCGCCGTCGCGAGGCCGGTTCCCAAGAGCATGCCTGCGCTGATCGGCGCGGCTTCCCGTAGCTCGAACCGTCCGCCGGCCAGGTATCGGATCGTCAGGGCGAGTCCGGCAGTGAGTCCGCCGGCGAAGCCGCCTCCGGGAAGATTGTGTCCCGCCAACAGGAGGTACACGGAGAAAACGATCATCGAGTGGAAAATCAGCCGCGTGACCACTTCGAAGATGATGGAACGCCGTTCGGGTGCAAGGGTTCGGCCGGCCACGAGCCAAGGGTCCGTCAGGGAGCCCGCGAACTTGCGCACGAGCGCCAGCGAGGCGTCGTCGCGCGAACTGCCTCCGGCCGCGGCGCGCCTTCCCACGGTGCCCTCGGGGATCGTGGCGGCTTTGTCGAGGCGCTCTCCCCTGCTGCGGACAAAGATCAGGCTCGCGACGCCGGTTGCGGCAACTGCCAGCACCGAGATCTCACCGAAGGTGTCCCATGCCCGGATGTCCACCAGCGTCACGTTGACCACGTTGAGTCCGCCGCCGCCTTCGTAGGCCAACCGCGGGAAGGAGAGCGACACAGGCTCGGCAATGCGGGCACCCATGGCGTAGATCGCCACGAAGATCATGGTGACCGCGAAGGCCACGCCGATGATGACGCGGACTACCCGGTATTTGCCGCCAGTGCGGTCCCGGAGTTCCGGAGGGAGGCTGCGCATCGCCAGCACAAAGGCCACCAGGATGATGGTCTCCACCAGCATCTGCGTCAGGGCGAGGTCGGGGGCTCCCTGCAATGCGAACATCAGGGCTATGCCGTAACCGGTGACGGAGACCATCAGCACAGCGAGGAAGCGCTTGTTGGCACGAACCGCGGCCAGCGCGCCAACGACGATTCCTGCCGCGGCAATGAGCTGGAGCGGAGAATTCGGGTCGATCAAGAACACACCACCCGGGAGCGGCTTGTTGGCCACGATGAGCGCCGTGAGCGGGACGGCGAAAGCCACGGTGAGGATGACCGCCAAGTAGAAGTAGAGGGAACCGCGCTGCGTGCGGCCGGTGACCCATACGGCGACGTCGTCCAGGGCCCCGACGGTGCGCTGGTAGGCCCGATCGCCGTCCACCCAGTCCGGGACTCGGCTTTGCGCCCGGGACACGAGGTTGCGGGCATGGAACATGACGACGCCGGCCGCGAACGTCAGGGCGGTCAGTCCCAAGGCGGGAGTCAGGCCGTGCCACAGCGCGAGGTGGCTGGCGCTGGAAGCGCTGGTTCCGGCGTCGGGCGCTGCAAAAAGCGCGGCGTACGGCTGGATCCACCCGTCAACGGGATCCGGCCACAGGCCGTACACGATGGTGAGGAAACTCAGGATGGCGGGCGCCGCGAGGAACGATGGCTGGACGGCCTTGAAGGGCGTCCGATCGACGCCCTGCTTGGTGGCGAATGCACCCCACATGAAGCGGGCGCTGTAAGCGAACGTGAGGATGGACCCCAGCACCAAGCCGCCGAGCAGGACAAGCCCCCACGGTTCCGGCGCAGCGCCCGCGCCGGAGTGACCCGTGCCGTAATGGACGAACGTTTCCAACACGGATTCCTTGGCCACGAAACCTGCCAGCGGAGGTATGCCGGCCATGGATGCGGCGGCGATCCCCGCCACGATGGCGAGCGCCCTGGAGGACTTGTACACGCCCGAGAGTTTGCGGATATCGCGCGTGCCGGATTGGTGGTCGATGATGCCCACCACCAGGAACAAGGAAGCCTTGAAGAGCCCGTGCGCCAGCAGAAGCGCGAGACCGGCGAGTGCGGCGTCGGGCCGGCCGAGGCCCACCACCATCATGAGGAACCCGAGCTGGCTGACTGTGCCGTACGCAAGGATGAGCTTGATGTCGGTCTGCCGGAGCGCCCGGTAGCCGCCCACCAGCATCGTCGCCAGGCCGAGCCCAAGCACCAGCGGCAACCAGTACGGGCTTTCGCTGAACCCCGGCGCCAGGCGGGCCACGATGTAGATGCCGGCCTTGACCATGGCCGCCGCGTGCAGGTAGGCGCTCACCGGGGTGGGAGCGGCCATGGCCCCCGGGAGCCAGAAGTGGAAAGGGACCAGCGCCGATTTGGTAATCGCACCTACCAGGATGAGTACGACGGCGGCTGCAACCGCACTTTGCGCGGGTCCCGTGATGAGGGCGGCCGCCTGTGTCATGATCGCCGAAATCCGGTATGTTCCGGCTGCCTGGCCCAGGATGATGAGGCCGACCAGCATGGCCAGGCCACCCGCGGTGGTGACCATGAGGGCCTGCAAGGCCGAGCGGCGGGCGGCGAGGCGCGTTCGCGCGTAGCCGATCAGGAGGTAGGACAGGACGGTGGTGAGTTCCCAGAAGATGAACATCATCAGGAGGTCGTCCGCCGTCACCAGGCCGAACATCGCCCCCGCGAAGGCTAGTAGCTGGGCTCCGAACCCGCCGAGGTTGGCGTCCTTGTTCTTGAAGTACCGAGCGCAATAGACCAGGACCAGCGAGCCGACTCCCAGGACCAGCAAGGACATCACCCATGCCAGGACGTCCATGCGGAAGGCGAAGTCAAGCTTGAGGTTCGGAATCCACGGGAGGTTTTCTTCGATGAAGCCGCCGGTGGGATTCCCGCCTTTTCCCGGATAGACCCGGTCGTACTGCAGGAGCAGCCAGACAAACGCGGCGGCCGGAACCGCCGCGAGGACATAGAAGGCATTCCGCTGGAGTTTCCGGAAGATCCAGGGCGCCACAGTTGCCGCTGCAAAGGTCACGGCAAGAACTGTGATCACTGGAATCTCCGCAAAGTCAGGAATGAATTGTCAAAAGTTGGAGCAGGCGGTCAAACGTTGGGTTCGGTGCAGGTAGTTTATCAACCATGAACATGGCAACTGCGCCTGAAGCCCCGCACCCGGCATCCGAGCTCGCTTCGGGGCCTGTCCTGTCCAACAAGGGCCAGATCCTTGCCTGGGCATCCTGGGACTGGGGTTCCGCTGCCTTCAACGCCGTCATGACTACCTTCGTGTTCACGGTCTACCTGACGTCCAAGGCCTTTGGCGGGGAAGACTCCGCGTCAGCCACCTTGGGTGCCGCGTTGGCGATTGCCGGCGTCGCGATTGCGCTCCTGGCACCCGTCACCGGTCAACGTTCCGACTCCGGTGGGCGCAGGAAACTGTGGCTCGGCGTCAACACAGCCATTGTGGCCGTGCTCACTGGCTCATGCTTCTTCGTCTTCCCCAAACCCGAGTTCCTGCTCTTGGGGGTCTCGCTGGTTGCGCTCGGCAATATCTTTTTCGAGTTCGCGGGCGTCAATTACAACGCCATGCTGGCCCAGATCTCCACTCCTGCCAACATCGGCAAAGTGAGTGGCTTCGGCTGGGGAATGGGGTACCTGGGCGGCATTGTCGCGCTGCTCGTGGTGCTGCAGCTTTTCGTCCAACCGTCTTTCGAGTGGTTCGGGGCATCCACCCAGGACAGCCTGAATATCAGGCTCGTTGCCGTCTTCTCCGCGCTCTGGTTCTTCATCTTCGCGCTGCCTGTGCTCTTCGCTGTGCCGGAGCTCTCCGTCAGGAAACCGGAATCCCGGCTCGGATTCCTCGCATCCTACGGTTTGCTGGTCCGCCGGATCAGGGCCATCTACCGGACCAGCCCGCACACCATCTACTTCCTGCTCGCGAGCGCCATCTTCCGCGACGGCCTGGCGGCGGTCTTCACCTTCGGCGGTGTCATTGCTGCGGGAACCTTTGGATTCGAGCTCAAACAAGTCATTTTCTTCGCGATTTTCGGCAACGTGGTGGCAGCCGTTGGCGCCATGATCGGCGGATTCCTGGACGACAGGATCGGGCCCAAGTCCGTCATCGTCATTTCCCTCATCGGACTCCTGGCAGCCGGCACCGTGATCCTGGTGCTTGGCAACGGCGACTACGTGTTCTTCGGAGCCCCTTGGGCAGGCAGCACCACGTTCTGGGTATTCGGGCTGTTCCTCTGCCTGTTCGTCGGACCAGCCCAGGCGTCCTCCCGGGCTTATCTCGCAAGGCTGGCGCCGGACGGCGAATCCGGCGAACTGTTCGGGCTCTACGCCACCACCGGCCGGGCGGTGAGCTTCCTGGCGCCGGCACTGTTCACCCTGTGCATCACCGTGGCGACGCCCCTGGTGGCCTCGGGCGGGGCCCAACGCTGGGGAATCCTCGGCATCATGGTGGTGCTCCTGGCCGGCTTGTTGGTGATCCTGCCCGTAAAATCACCCAGCAAGACGGAAATCGCCACGGTTCCGCTGAGCTGACAGACGGTGCTTGATTCCACACAATCTGCAAAAAACCCTTGATCTTTGATTGTTAGTAGAGTTTACTAACTCCCATGGAAGCCCTTCGCGACCGCCAGCGCACAGATCGGACCAGTGCGGCAACCCTGCCTTCCGACGGGCGCGCCCACAACCTCTCCCTGGTGCGCCAGACCCTCCACTCGGCCGGGGCAATGAGCCGCGCGGATCTCTCCCGGACCCTGGGCCTGACCCGCGTGACGGTATCGGACCTCGTCTCGGACCTCCTGGAACGCGGCCATGTGGTGGAACTGGGGCACTCCGATGAAGTCCGCCCCGGCAAGCCGGCCATTCTGGTGGACATCAACCGCCAGGGCCTCCAAGTCATCGGCATGGATCTCGCCGAAAATTCCGTGCTGCGCGCCGCTGTCCTCGACCTTGACGGCAACATCCTCGACCGTGCGGAACGCACCCTCTCGGACGAAACCGGACAAGACGTAGTCAACCAGGTCCTCGCACTGGCGTCCGAGGCAAAAGCGCGGGCCACTGCCACGTTGCTCGGGATCGGCGTCGGGACCCCCGGCATCGTCAACGCCGACGGTGTGGTCACCACGGCCCCCAACTTCGGATGGAAGGACGTCGCCCTGCGCGACCTCCTCCAGGAGCGCACCGGCCTGCCGACCCTCGTTTCCAACGACGCCGACGCGGCAGTCCACGCGGACTACACCTTCGGCGGCGGCAGTGACGACATGGTTCTCGTGAAAATCGGGCGCGGTGTCGGTTCAGGCCTCATCGTGGGCGGTAGACGCACCAGGGGCGCCCACTCCGCGGCGGGCGAAATCGGCCACGTCACGGTCGGCACCGACGGTGGAACCATCTGCAAATGCGGTAAGACTGGTTGCCTCGAAACCTGGATGTCCGTCCCCAGCCTCGAACGGGCCCTCGCCGAAGCTGCGGCGAGCTCCGAACCGGAGGCCGCGGCCGACGTCGTACTCCGGGAAGCAGGCGAGCGGCTCGCCATCGCCCTCGCCCCCGTGGTTGGCGCCCTCGATTTGGGCGAAGTGGTCCTCAGCGGACCCCGGGAGCTTTTGGAAGGCCCCCTTCTCAACGCCGTCCAGCAGACCTTGCTTGAGCGGCTCCTGCACCAGGACCCCTCACCGGTGTCCGTCCGTCTCGCGGCAGACGCACAGGACATTGTACTGCGCGGCGCCGCCGTGATGGTCCTCGGAAACCAGCTTGGTGTGGCCTGAGTGCCGCCTGCGCCGTTTCCAGCCCTGACTAACCAGCCACGCATCCCCTCGAAGGAGCCGGACATGGACACGATTCAGTCCCCTGCTACCCAGTCCTTTGCCACCAGGCCCGCCCGCGACCACCTGCGCCGCCTCGCGGCAGGAACCCTCATGCCCGGATTCACCGGCATCGCGGTCCCCGTCTGGATTCTTGAAGCGTACGACGCCGGGCTCGCGGCTGTGTGCCTCTACGGCACCAACGTGGCGTCCCCCGTCCAGTTGCGCGAACTGTGCGCCGGGCTGCGGGCACATTCCCCGAACACGCTCATCGCCGTCGATGAAGAGGGCGGCGACGTCACGAGGCTGCACTACCTCACGGGATCCACGCAGCCCGGGAACGCCGTGCTCGGGCGCCTCGACGACGTCGAACTGACCGCCGCGAGCGCCAGCGCCATCGGCCACGAACTGGCAGGCCTGGGCATCAACGTGAACCTGGCCCCGGATGCCGATGTCAATTCCGCTCCGGACAATCCCGTGATCGGCGTGCGCAGCTTCGGGGCCGAACCGGACTTGGTGGCCCGGCATACTGCCGCCTGGATCCGTGGCCTCGAAGACGCGGGCGTGGCATCCTGCGCCAAGCACTTCCCGGGCCACGGCGATACCACCACGGACTCCCACCTGGCGCTCCCCCGGGTCACCGCCGACGCCGCCACCCTGGATGCCCGCGAACTGGTCCCCTTCCGGGCGCTCGTGGCGGCTCGCGGAGCCACGGTCATGACCAGCCACATCCTGGTCGAAGCCCTGGACCCGGACCACCCGGCGACCTTCTCCTCGCGCATCCTGCAGGACCTGCTGCGCCGTGACATGGGGTTCGACGGCCTCATCATCACCGATGCTTTGGACATGGCCGGCGCGTCCGCCCAGACCGGCATTCCGGAAGCAGCCGTCCGTGCACTCATGGCCGGGGCAGACCTGTTGTGCCTTGGTTCCGAAACGGGACCGGCCCTCTTCGAACAAACACTCACCGCGATCGCCGATGCCGTGGAAGGGGGGCGCTTGCCCATGGAACGCCTCGCGGACGCCGTTGCCCGCACGGCAGCACTGTCCGCGCGCTTTCCTGCTGCCGGCGCTGCTGAAATCCAGGAGGCTGCCGTCAGGGGCCAGCTGGGGCTGCGGGGCGAGCCGCAACGCTCCGGCGTTCCCGGCGATGCGAACGCGCTCGACGGCGAGCGCATCGCCGAGGCCTTCGAGGTCTCCGAAGCCGCTCAAAGGTGGCTTGCACGGGCGGAACCCGTGGCGATCGTGCAGGTTGAGACCGGGTCCAACTTCGCGGTCGGTCGCGTGCCGTGGGGCCCTGCCGCCACAACGTCGGAAGTGGTCCGAGAAGGCGAAGTTCCCGACGGCGCGCGGGTCGCCGTCGTCGGGCGCGGCCTGGATGCCGAACACCCGCTGTGGACCGTCTTTGCCCGCTTGAGGGCGGAAGGGCACGCGGTGATCGCCGTCGAGTGCGGCTGGCCGCGCGGCGGGGCGGACATCGTCACCTATGGTGCGTCGCTCACGGTGTCCCAGGCCCTGACGGCGCTGCTTAACGGCAGCACCAAGGCCTGACTGCAGCCCGCCCAACCCATCGACAGAAAGCTGCCATGGAAGTCATTGTCGCGCCCACCCCGGAATCGGCCGCTTCGGCCGCTGCCCAGGCCGTCCTCGCAGGACTCCCCGCGGGCAGAGGACCAGTACTGGGATTGGCCACCGGCTCGTCCCCGCTCGGGCTGTACGCGGAACTCGCGGCTGCGGCCGCTGCGGGCCGGGTGGATTTCTCGGCCGCCAAGGGATTCGCCTTGGACGAATATGTGGGCCTTCCGACTGGACATGTCCAGTCCTACCGCCAGGTCCTCGTTCGCGAGGTCTGCGAGGTGATCGGGCTTCCACTGGCCGGGCTGAATGTCCCTGACGGCACCGGCGCCACGCAGGCCGAGCTCGAAACCGGAGCTGCCGCCTACGACGCCGCGATCCGCGATGCCGGGGGCGTTGATGTGCAGATTCTCGGCATCGGCGCCAACGGCCACGTCGGCTTCAATGAGCCCGGGTCCTCCTTGTCTTCCCGGACCCGGTTGAAGCGGCTGACGGCCCGCACGAGGCAGGACAACGCCCGGTTCTTCGGTCATCACGGCGACGTCCCGACCCACTGCATCACCCAGGGATTGGGGACCGTGCTGGAGGCGCGCCGGCTTGTGCTCATCGCCACGGGTGCCGCGAAGTCCGCTGCGGTCGCTGCCGCCGTCGAGGGGCCGCTGACGGCGTCGTGCCCGGGTTCGATCCTGCAATGGCATGCCGACGCCGTGGTGGTCCTGGACGAGGCAGCAGCCGCCGGATTGGCGAACCGCGAATACTACGACGACGCCGCGCGCGGCCTGGCTTTTGCCCCGTAGAACGGCGCGGACCGCTTTGCGCGAAGGGCTCGAGCGGCGTCATTCCGCCGCCCCTTCAAGAGGGCTAGGGTGGACTTATGAACGTGGATGAGACAGAACTTCCAGGCCTCGGGGTCCGCAAGGATTTCATCACGGCCTCGGGACGCCGCATCGGTGTCGTCGAGATGCGGGAGGGTGAGACCGAGCTTTTCGTCTCCACATGGGACGATCCCGATACCTGCCAGGCATCCATCCCGTTGACCGCAGACGAAGCCGCCGCCCTGGGCAACCTTCTGGGCGGACAACACATCGCCATGCGCCTGGCCGAAGCCCACAAGGAAATCCCCGGCATTGTCACGCGGCAGTTCTCCATCACCGCTGACTCCCCTTTCAACAACCAGCCCATGGGCAAAGCCCAGATCCGCACCCGCAGTGGTGTCTCGATCGTGGCAATCATGCGCGAAGGCGAAGTGGTTCCCTCACCGGCTCCCGACGTCGTCCTTCACACGGGTGATCTGCTGGTGGCTGTCGGTACGCAGGAAGGTCTTGACTCTGCGGCTGCCATTCTGCGCAACGGCTGACCTTTATGGACCCCCTGGCCCTGACCCTCATTGAGCTGGGCGCAGTCGTTTTCTGCCTCGGCCTCTTGGCACGCTTGGCCGGCAGGATCGGCATGTCCCCCATTCCGCTCTATCTGGTGGGGGGACTCGCGTTCGGGGCAGGTGGACTGGTCAAGCTCGACGGCATGCAGGAGTTCGCCCACCTTTCCGGCGAAATCGGCGTCATCCTCCTGCTGCTCATGCTCGGCTTGGAATATACGGCCGCGGAGCTCGTCACCGGGCTGCGGCGCTCCTGGCAAGCCGGTGTACTGGACCTGGTGTTGAACTTCCTTCCGGGTGCGGGCATAGCGGTGTGGCTCGGCTGGGGGCTGGTGGGCGCGATCGTCATGGGCGGCGTCACCTACATTTCTTCCTCCGGGATCGCGGCGAAGGTGATCACTGACCTCGGCCGGATCGGTAACAGAGAGACGCCCGTGGTGCTTGCCATCCTGGTGTTCGAAGACCTGACCATGGCCATCTACCTTCCGATCCTGACGGCGATCCTCGCGGGCGTGGGCTTCCTGGGCGGGCTCCAGACGGTGGGCATAGCGTTGGCCGTCGTCACCCTCGTACTGGTGGTGGCCCTCAAACACGGCCATCGGGTATCCCAAGCCGTGCACAGCGAAAACTCCGAGGTCTTCCTGCTCAATCTCCTCGGGGCCGCACTTCTGGTGGCCGGCATCGCGTCCGCACTCCAGGTCTCCGCGGCCGTGGGGGCGTTCATGCTGGGCATCGCCATTTCGGGGGCAACCGCCCACAACGCGACGCGCATCCTTGAACCGTTGCGGGATCTCTTCGCGGCTATCTTCTTCGTAGCCTTCGGCCTCAACACGGACCCATCCAAGATCCCGCCAGTGCTGGGCTGGGCGCTGCTTCTCGCCCTCGCAACAGCCCTTACCAAGGTGCTGACCGGATTCTGGGCGGCAAAGCGTGCAGGGATCGCCGTTCCTGGGCGTTTCCGCGCCGGGGCCGCCCTGATCGCCCGCGGCGAGTTCTCCATTGTCATTGCGGGCCTGGCCGTAGCCTCGGGAGTCGTACCGCACGAGCTTGCCGCCCTCGCCACCGCGTATGTGCTGCTCATGGCCATCTTCGGGCCGCTCGCAGCCCGCTTCGTGGAGCCTATGGTCAAGGTCTTCCGCAAGTCTCCCCGCAAATCGAAGGCGTCGGAGCCTATTGCGTCCCTCGAGGCGTGAGATCCCGGCCTTCTCGAGGGTTCAAAGAGGCGAGATCTCACGTCTCGATCTGTAGGCGGGCCTTCACTACTCCTCCCCACTGTGGATAACCGGTCGGCAGGCCCTGTTCTGTGCCAAGAATTGGTGCATGCGCAGTCCTGGACCTCTTCCTGAAACCCTCAGGGGCCGCTCGTTCACGCTCTCCGAACAGCGCGCTGCCGGGGTTTCGGAGAGCCGGGCATGGAACAAGGACCTTCGCGTGGCTAGCCGTGGAGTCCGCGTTCCTTGGGGTGCCGTCCAGGAGCTTTCCCATACGGCACGGTTGTTGACGGGCATCTCGCCCGGGACCGTGTGTTGCGGCCCGACGGCGGCAATCCTGTGGCGCTGTCCCCTCCCCCGTGATCTCGAACGCCAGCCGTTGGTGCATTTGCTGCGGTGGGACGGCGGGAACCGGCCGGTTCGCAAGGGGGTTGCCGGGCGCCGGGTATCTTTGGGTGCCGCGGACCGTCGAACCCTCGATGGCATTCCCATCACGAGCCCTGCCCGAACCTGGCTTGATTTGGCTCCGTTGTTGCCCCTCGACGATCTCGTCGCCGCGGCCGACCATTTCATCTGCAGCCAGTCCCGCAGTTTCGGCCACAACCGCGCCGCGCTTTGTTCCCTTGAGGATTTGCGTTCGCAAGTGGAGGGAAACCCGGGGATCCGCGGACGCAAGAATGCCCGGTTGGCACTGGAACTCGCGAGGGTTGGAGCCGACTCCGTACCGGAAACCAAGCTCCGCCTTGCCATCGGCCGGCAGGGATTGCCGGAACCTGTCTTGCGATTTGTTGTCCAGGATTCAAGCGGATGGGAGTTGGCGTGGCCGGACTTGGCCTTCCCCAGGCATAAAGTGGCCGTCAACTACGACGGTAGTCACCACCTGACAGCCACTCAGAAGGAATCTGACATTCGCCGCGACGAATCCATCGCCGCGATCGGCTGGACTTCGGTGACAATTACGGCACGGCACGTGAACGCCGGGGGGTTCGACGGAGTCGTAACCCGCGTGCGAGACGCCCTTGCCCGCGCAGCTTGGGTCAGCGAGACGTGAGATCTCGGCCATTTCGCTGCATCAAAGGGGCGAGACCTCACCTCTCGATGCGCTAAACAGACGTCCGGTGGAAGTTCAGGTGGCTGCGGCTCGCGGTAGGGCCGCGCTGGCCTTGGTAACGGTTGCCGTAACCGCCGGAACCATAGGGATGCTCGGCGGCCGACGAGAGCCGGAAGAAGCACAACTGGCCGATCTTCATGCCGGGCCACAGCTTGATGGGCAGGGTAGCCACATTGGACAGTTCCAACGTCACATGGCCCGAGAAACCGGGATCGATGAAGCCGGCCGTGGAGTGCGTCAGCAGACCGAGGCGTCCCAGCGAAGACTTTCCTTCAAGCCGGGCGGCGACGTCGTCCGGCAGGCTCACGGTCTCGTAAGTCGAACCGAGCACGAACTCGCCCGGGTGCAGGATGAAAGGCTCGTCGCCCTCGACCTCCACCAGGCGGGTCAGCTCAGGCTGTTCCTCGGAGGGGTCGATGTGCGCGTATTTGTGGTTGTCGAACAGCCGGAAGAAGCGGTCAATCCTGACGTCCACCGAGGACGGCTGAACCATTGCGGGGTCGTAGGGCTCCAGGACGATACGTCGGGAGTCGATTTCGGCACGTATGTCGCGGTCAGAGATCAGCACAGGATCAAAAGTACCGTATGCGCCGCGTACCCCGTGGTGCCGGAGTGGCGCATGGGACTATAGTGCACCACATAGACTACCGTTACCGCTGTTGCGTTTGGGGACGGTGGCACGACGCGAATCTGGGGAAACATTGAGACGAATTGCGGTGCCCGTTGCCGTACTGGTGGCCTGCCTTGTCACGGTGATGGCCCCTGCCTCCGGACCAATCGCCCTTCCGGCGCAGCTCGCCGGAACGTCCGCCGCAGCCGCGCCTTCCACCCCAGGCACCGCCGCCGGTACTGAAAGTACGACGACGGCGTCTGCACCGCCGTCGGGATCCGGCCTGCCGCAGGCCGCACCTTCGCCGGCGTCACCAACGGCCACCGCGCCCACCATCCCGACCCCGGCAGCCGCAGCCGCCCCGGCTCCAGCCGCCCCCGTGGGTTGGGGCAGCACGCACGCCGTCGAAACGGCGACGACGCCCGCGCAGGCAAACCCCGCCGTCGCCCCGGGCAACGGCACGTCGCCCCAGGCAGTGGACGGGCCGCCCCCGATCCCCTCCATCCCACCGGCATCCGGCCCCGACCCGCTTCCCGGAAGCCCGGCCGGGAATGTCCCGGATCCGACCCAAACCCAGGCGAAGTCCTCCCCCGCGGCCGTCCCGCTGGTTTCGCCGCACGCGTTGGTCAACGACGACAATTCGGCACAGGTGCTGGCCGTCTTCAACGCCATCAATGCCTACCGGACGTCGCTTGGCTTGAACCCGGTGAAATACAACCCCACGGTGTCCACGCTGTCGCAGGACTGGTCCAACAACATCGCCAGCCGCCAAGTGATCGAGCACCGCCCCAACTTCTGGACCGATCCCAGGGCCTTGAACCCCAACAACGGTGCGGGCGAGATCATCGCTGTCCGCTGGGACCGGGATGCAGCCCAGCTTGTCGAATGGTGGAAGAGCTCACCCGCCCACGATGCTCTGCTTCGCGACCCCCGATTCAACGTGATCGGCGTCGGAATCACTTTCACGGACGGCAACTACCAGACCACCCCCAATAGCTACACGATGTGGGGCGTGGTCAATCTCTTCGGCTATACGACCCTCCCCGCCGGAACCGTCAACAGCCCCGGCGCGGGCACAGCCCCTCCCCAGCTTCCGCCACCGAGCGTCTGCGACCCCATCGCGAAGCACCAGCCGCCCACCCTGGACCTCAGTGCGGCAGCCATCCGCAGCACCGGCGACCTGGTCGCCGTCGACCCCTCCGGAAACCTGAGGGACTACCCGGCACTCGGCAACGGCACCTTCGGCCCTGCCCGGACGGTCGGCTCCGGTTTCGCCGGGGCGAAAGAAGTGATGACCACGGATTGGGACCGCGACGGCGTGATCGACGTCATCGTCCAAATGCTGGACGGCAGGCTCCTGCTGTACCCCGGGGTGGTCAGCGGAGGATTCAAGGCACCCGTGACGTTGGGCTCATCGGGCTGGCAGACGATGACCATGGCGGTGGGCACCTGGTGCGGGAACAACAGGCTCCCGCAGATCCTCGCCACCGATTCCACCGGTGCTCTCTACCTGTACCGGAACCTGGGACTCACCGCGCTGGTCGGACGGACCCAGGTGGGCTCGGGCGTCAGTGCGATCCGGCTCAGCATGGTGGATTACGACGCCGACGGCTTCCAGGACCTGCTGGCCGTGGAAGCAAACGGGAACCTGCGCCTCTACCGGGGTTCGGGACTCACCACGCCCAAGGCAGAGGCCCGGCTGGTCGTGGGAACCGGATGGACGGACTACTCCGGATTGCGCTCGCTCAAGGGCGTCACCGGCCTCAACTCCACGGGAGTCGCAGGCCTGCTGAGCAACGGAACGATCGAATACTGGGACCTGACCGGTGGACGCCTCACGACGCCGAGCACCCCGATAAGCGGTTTGGGCGGACTGAAGCTGGCGCAGTAACGCTCATGCCTCCGGGGTTTGCTCCTCGATGACCGATTTGAGCTGCTCCAGCTGGACCACTTCACCTTCCATGGTCTTCTGGATCATGGTGTTCATCAGTTTCTGCAGGCCCTTGGGGTGGTACTCCAGGGCGAACCGCAGGCGGGTATTGGGGCCCTCGGTGCTGAGGTAATAGCCGCCGGTGGGCCGCGCGGGGCCGGCGACGACGGCGAACCGCACTTCAGCGCCTGGCCTGGCCTCGGTGATCTGGAAGTCAGCCGCGATCGGCCGCCCTCCCGGACCCGACAGGGTCTGCTGGTAGACGGCGCCTTTTTCGCCAGCGTGCCCCGAGCGAAGGGAAATGCTGCGGATTCCGCTGCGCCACAGGGGGTTGTTCAGGCCGTCCACCAGAAATTGGTAAACGGTCATGGCGTCGCGACCAATGAGTACTTCATGCTCTGCAAATGCCACGGAATCCTCTTTCGGCGTACGGCTCATAGACATAGCCGGGTTCCCCATGACACAGCAGCTAACTGCTACAGAATAGTCAGGCGCGGCGCACCGCAACACACCCGCGTCGAGCCGTAATCGAATCTTTACGAGCTCCGCAGGGAATTTGATGGGACCGTGATACCGGTGAGTCTGTGTCTGGATCACCATGGCATCTGCGCTAAGCTGGGATCTGCTCCGGCTGATGCGCGGAGCATTGCGGGCGTAGCTCAATGGTAGAGCGCTAGCTTCCCAAGCTCGATACGCGGGTTCGATTCCCGTCGCCCGCTCCATCTCTGCCCGGATACAAGGTGCCCAACTCCCTGGGTGTATCGTCAGGAGCTAGGAGCCATTTCGGCTCTGCTCTAAGGGAGCGATCATGGCTGACAAATCACCTCGCCAAGCTGCATCGAAAAAATCCGGCAAATCCATCAAAGAAAAGCGCGCGGACAAGAGGGCTTCTGAGTCCTCCGCCACCACCGTGGCCAAGCCGGCAACCGGCAACAAAAAGTGAGCGGCCATACAGGCGCCATGACCCTCGGCATCCTCTCGTCATCGCGGAAGCCGGACGAGCGCCGGCTGCCTGTCCATCCCCTGCATCTGGAGCGCATTGCCCCGGAGCTCCGGCAACACATCCGGCTCGAGCGCGGGTACGGCGAGCGCTTCGGCTTTTCGGACAGCCAACTTGAGCCGCTGGTCGGTGGCATGGCAAGCCGTGAAGAACTGATTTCGAATTCGGATGTTATTCTCCTGCCCAAACCGCAACCGGAAGACCTCGCCGACCTCCGGGACGGCCAGGTCCTCTGGGGTTGGCCGCACTGCGTGCAGGACCGGGCCATCACCCAGCTCGCGATCGACAAAAAGCTGACCCTGATCGCCTTCGAGGCGATGAACCACTGGGCGAGCGACGGCGGCTTCGGACTCCACGTTTTCCATAAGAACAACGAACTTGCGGGCTACTGTTCCGTCATCCATGCACTTGCCCTGACGGGTTCGACGGGTGACTACGGGAGGCGGCTGAGCGCCGTCGTGATTGGTTTCGGCGCCACGGCGCGTGGCGCGGTCACCGCCCTGAACGCCCACGGCATCCACGACGTCCAGGTGCTGACCAACCGCGGCGTTGCTGCGGTCGGTTCCCCCATCCACTCGGTGCGCATAGTGCAGTTCGATCACGACCAGAACGCCCCTTTCCTGAGCGAGGTCATCACCGACCGTGGCCGCCTGCCACTGGCACCGTTCCTCGCCGCGAGCGACATCGTGGTCAACTGCACGCTGCAGGACCCGAACTCGCCGCTGACGTACCTGCGGACCGAGGACCTGGACGCGTTCCAGCCGGGCAGCTTGATTGTCGACGTCTCCTGCGACGAAGGCATGGGTTTCAGTTGGGCGCGGACCACGACGTTCGCCGAGCCCATGTTCACGGTGGGGGACCACATCAACTACTACGCGGTTGACCACAGCCCGTCCTACTTGTGGAATTCGTCCAGCTGGGAGATCAGCGAAGCGCTCCTGCCGTTCCTCGAAACGGTCATTTCGGGCCCCGAGGCCTGGGCCGCCAATGAGACGATCTCCCGGGCCATCGAAATCCGGGACGGCATCATCCGCAACCCGGACGTGCTGCAGTTCCAGGGGCGCGCAGCGGACTATCCGCACCTTGTGGCGTAGTGGACTTGTAGCCTCGGAATGCGGCTGATCCGGGCGCCTGGCAGGCGCCCGGCCCGGCCGGGTTCGGCGTTACGCCGACTGCGGGACGATCCGCACCATCCGCCGTCGGTCCCGGACATCCACTTTGACCCGCAACTCGGACTTCCGGGCGAGCACGACGGCGACTGTCGCCGCTGCGAGCGCCGGCACCCCGCCTGACACCAACAGCGCTGCGTGCGGATTCAGGTGCTCGGCAAGCCAGCCCATCATGGGTCCGCCGATGGCTTGGCCACCGATGAGCACCATGATGTAGAGGCTCATGACGCGGCCGCGGATGCTCATATTGGCGCTGACCTGGACCAACTGGTTGGCGGCCGTCAGGAACATGAGGCACCAGAATCCGGAAAGAACCATCGCAGCGGCCAGCCACACCATGGATGGGGCCAACGCCGCCAGGCACAGCATCAAGCCATACATCCCGGCGCACAGCACCACTGAGCGCAGGCGCAATTGCCGGCGGCGGGCGGAGGTGATTGCCCCGGCGAGCGCGCCAAGGGCAACCATGGCGTTGAGCAAGCCGTAGCCGCCCGCGCCCGCATGGTAGACGTTGTCCGCAAAGGCGGCGAGAAGCACAGGCAGGCTCATCGCGAAGACCGCTACAAAGCCGGCCATGAGCCACGGCCAGTAGATGGTGGGCTTGCTGAGGGCGTATCGCAGGCCCTCCTGCAGCATTCCCTTGCGTTTTGGCACAGGCGTGCTGACATAAAGTTCGTTCTTGCGCAGCATCAGGAGCATGGTCACGGTGGAGCAGCAGGCAACCGCGTTCGCGGCGAAAGCCCACCCCGCGCCCACTGCGGTCAGCAGCACGCCGGCCAGGGCGGGACCAATCAGTCCGCCCAGTTGGAACGTGGTGGAGTTGACGCTGATTGCGTTGCGGAGGTATTTCGGTCCCACAAGCTCGTTGACGAAGACCTGCCGGGCGGGCTGGTCGAGGACCGTCACCAGGCCCAGGACAAAGGCGATCACATAAACGTGCCACACCTCGATGTGCTGGCTCAGGGCCAAGACGGCAAGGATGGCCGCCAAGGAGGCCGCGACGCTTTGGCACAAGATGAGGATGCGCCGCTTGGCGAAGCGGTCCGCCATCATTCCGCCCCATGGGCCCAGGAACAGCGACGGCGTGAACTGCAATGCCACGGTTATTCCGACTGCGGTGACGGATCCGGAGAGCTGGAGTACCAACCAGTCCTGCGCAATCCTCTGCATCCAGAGCGCGATGACGGCCACGAAATGGCCCATGGCGAAGATCCGGAAGTTGGGTACTTTGAGGGAAATGAAGGTGTGCCGCCAGGGGAGCCGTTCACTGACGACGGCGATCGGCTGGGTAACCGTGTCCGGGTCGGCAGCGTGCGGAATTCGGCTGCTTGCGGCGAGCGAATCGATGGTGGGCTGGCTGACGTTTGCCGCTGCGGGCGGTGGGGGTGCCACAAGTAGTCCTTGGATAGGCGTTTCGCTGGGATGCCTTTAACGCTAGGGTTGGCCGCGGTGATTATGGAAGTGAATTGGCTGTATAACTAGCATTGCGAAATGCAATACACCCGCGTGAGTAGTGGTGGACATACCTATTCAAGGAGCTCCGTGTTCGAACCCGTGCAGCTGCGGTCCTTCCTGGCCGTGGCCGAGACTTTGAGTTTCACGAAGGCAGCCGAGCGCCTCGGCCTCGCCCAGCCCACGGTCAGCCAGCACGTAAGAAAGCTGGAGACGGCGGCCAAACGAGCGCTCGTAGCGCGCGACACCCGGGATGTCCGGCTCACGGACAATGGCGATGCGATGGCAGGCTTTGCCCGCAACATCCTCTCCGCGCACGATTCCGCAGCCAGGTACTTTTCCGGCTCCGCGATGCGTGGCCGGCTGCGGTTCGGCACCGCCGACGATCTCGCCATCACGGGCTTGCCCCGGATCCTCCGCGAGTTCCGGCAGCTGTATCCCCAGATCAACCTGGAACTCACCGTCAGCCAGAGCGACCAGCTCTACAAACGCGTCAATGCGGGCCAGTTGGATCTCGTGTTCGTGAAGTGGGTGGGCGAGGCGAAGGACGGCACCGTGGTCCGCCACGACAAGTTCGCCTGGGTGGGCGTCGAACAGACGGCGCTGGACCCGGCCAGCCCCGTGCCGCTGATTTGCTATCCGGCCCCGAGCGTCAGCCGGAAAATGGCTATCGACGCGCTGGAGGCCATGGGCCGCACGTGGCGGGTCACCTGCTCCACCCGGCAGATCGCCGGCGTCCTGGCAGCGGTGCGCGCTGGCATCGGCGTCGCGGTGATGCCGTCGTCGCTGGTTCCCGAGGACCTCACGGTGATCACCAAGCGCTTCGACCTCCCGCCGGTGGGTGACGTGGACTTCACCTTGATCCGCAACCCTTTGGCGAACGCCGAGGTAGTGGACGCACTGACGCAGGCGATCATCGGCAGAACGCTCAACAAGCAGGCGTAGCTAGCTCCCGTGCGGCGAGGAGGACGGTTTGGACGATCGTCTTGCGGCGCCGCTCCGCCCTGCTTGACCCCTTGCTACCGGCCATGAGGCCATCCAGTTCCGGCAGTACCGGCCAGGCGTCACACAACGCAATGATGGTGAGCATCAGATCGGCCGCATCTTCCCTGGACGTCCCCGGGATGGCCCGGATGACACCATCAACCTTGTTCCTGCAGTTCGCGGCCCGGTCCGGACGGTTGACCACATATTCCCCCCGTTCCAACCCCTCCCAAAACAGCAGCCTCGGAAGGGTGGCATCTTGGTGGTGATGGTCGAACAGGCGTCCGGCGTAATCGGCCAAGGCTTCGGGACCATCGCCCTCGATGCGGACTTCGTCCACTACTTTGCTGAGCTGGGATGCGATCACCGCGTCGAAGAGAAGATCTTTCTTGCCGAAGTACTGGTAGATGCGTTCCTTGTTGACTCCGGCCGCAGCCGCGATGCGGTCCACCCTGGCGCCGGCTAGTCCGAATTGGCAAAACTCGGCGGTCGCTGCCTCAAGGAGGAGTCGTTTGGTCCGCTCGGTATCCCATGCCATGTGTCCACCTTAACAGATTCCAACCAAGTAGTTGCAGTTTTTGGCGGTGAGGTCTAGTCTGAACTCACGCCGAAAGCAACCAATTAGTTGGAGAATCCCATGAGCACCCAGATCCCCGTTGCCGCCCCCGCGGACAGCGCCGCGGTTGCGGCGGTTGCCGAGCCCGCTCCGCACTCCGCGCACCCTGTGCACCTGCCTTCCGTGCACACGCGTGCAGTGATCACGTGGCTGGCCATTTTCCCCCTCGTCGCGATCGGCATGACGATCCTCGCTCCGATCACGGAGTCATGGCACCCCGCGCTGCGCGCCCTCGTGCTGACGCTCGTCGTCGTTCCTACCGCCGTCTACCTGGTTGTCCCGAAGCTGCTCGCCGGTTACGGCTCGCTGAAGCGGCGGCAGGCAAGAAAGGCCGCCGCCAAGGCCTAGCCTGTGGCAGGTATCACCCGGCAATCGGGCGGCCACGCGCTAAACTTGTCACGTTATGAACCGCACAATGTTTAAGTCCAAGATCCACCGCGCCACGGTGACCCATGCCGACCTGCACTATGTAGGTTCAGTGACGGTTGACCTGGATCTGCTGGATGCTGCGGATATTCTCCCCGGCGAGCTCGTCTCCATTGTCGACGTGACCAATGGCGCACGCCTCGAGACTTACACGATTGCCGGCGAACGCGGCTCCGGCGTCATTGGCATCAACGGTGCCGCAGCGCACCTGGTGCACGTGGGCGACGTCGTCATCCTCATCACCTATGCGGAGATGACCACCGAAGAGGCCAAGGGCTACCAACCCAAGGTTGTCCATGTGGACAGGGCCAACAAGATCGTCCAGCTCGGCAGTGATCCAGCCGAAGGCATCACTCCGGGCGTCATGCGCCCCCCGCACGCCCTCAACAACGCGAACCTGAACTAACTCCCCTGCCCCGGGGACCCCTTCTTCGCGGTCCACATGGCGGGACATGCCGCCGTCGGGCCTTACAGCCGAATAAAGCTGATTTAGGCTGGGACTGTGAACCCCCGCCGCCCCGCACCCGTCCCCCTCCGGATGCCGTAGTGCTGGGCGTCGTTTCCGGGTTCTTCGTGGTGTGGGCCATCATTCTGGTGGGCATGTTCGTCGGCAAGCGCGGAATCCTGGGAGACAACGCGCGTTCGGTCCTGAGCGCCCTGACTTTCTTCGTCGCAAGTCCCGCGCTGCTCTTTGAAACCCTCGGCAAGGCCCATCTTCGCGACATCTTTGCCGCTCCGCTTCTGGTCACGGCGGTGGGCGCCGTCGTTACCGGCAGCTTGTTCTTCGTCATCGTGAAGTTCTGGCTCAAACGCTCCCTCCCCGAATCGCTGATGTCCTCCATGAGCGCTTCCTTGGCCAACTCCGCGAACCTCGGCATCCCCATCGCCGTGTTTGTCCTGGGCGACGCGAGCTACGTGGCACCGCTGCTGATCTTCCAGCTCGCGTTCTTCACGCCCATGTACCTGATGGCTCTCGATGCCAGCACCAGCGCCCACCGCACCACTCCCCTGCGGTTCGTCTTGATGATCGTGCGGAACCCGATGATCGTGGGATCGGCCCTCGGTTTGGTGGTGGCCGGAACGGGCTGGCAAGTGCCCTCGCTCATCATGGACCCGATCCATTTGATCGGTGGAGCCGCCATTCCCGCGATGCTCATGGCATTCGGGATGAGCCTGAACGGCTCCCGGCCGCTGCAAAAAGACACGGGGCGCCGGACGGATGCGCTCCTGGCCAGCGGCTTCAAGCTCTTTGTCCACCCCACGATGGCCTACCTGTTTGCCCGCTTCGCGCTCGGCCTTGAGGCGCACGCCTTGTTCGCGGTGGTGGTCACGGCCGCCCTGCCCACTGCCCAGAACGTGTTCGTGGCCGCGAGCCGCTACAACACGGGAATCACCGTGGCGAAGGATACTGTCCTGATCACCACCGTGGTGGCCGTCCCGGCAATGATCGCCGTGGCCCTCCTGCTCACCTAGCCCAACTAACTCGCAGTAAGTGTCGTTTTGAGCGCTGAAAACGACACTAAGTGCGAGTCAGTTGGGTCGGCGCGGCTGGTTGGTGTCCTCGCGCCTACTCTTCGTCCACCGAGTCGAGGTACCTGTCCAGGAGTTGCGCGCAGCGGATGAAGCCCAAGTGCGAATATGCTTGCGGGTGGTTTCCCAAGTGGGTCTCGGTGCCCGGGTCGAACTCCTCGGGAAGCAGCCCGGTCGGACCGAAGAGCGCCACGAGCTGGTTGAACAGCTCGAGCGCGTCGTCCAGCCGACCAACGGCCAGGTACGCCTCAATGAGCCAGGTGGTGCAGATGTGGAACCCGCCCTCCAGACCCGGCAGGCCGTCGTCGTACCTGTACCGGAACACGGTGGGACCCACCCGCAGTTCGCGCTCGACGGCGGTGACGGTGTCCAGGAAGCGCTGGTCGCGGACGTCCAGCAGGCCCGAGAGTCCGATATGCAACACGGCCGCGTCGAGGTCCGGGCTGTCGTAGGCCACGGTGTAGGAGTTCGCGGAATCATCCCAGCCCTCGCGGAGGACTTCCGCGCGGATGATGTTGGCCGTTTCCTCCCACTCGGCCCCGATGGGGCGCCGGAACCGCACCGCCGTCTGCATGGCCCGGTCCAGGGTCACCCAGCACATCACCTTGGTGTAGATGTGGTACCGTGGCGCCCGCCGGGCTTCCCAGATGCCATGGTCCGCTTCGTGCCAGCGGGCCAGGACGGCCGAGGCCATCTGCTCCATGAGTTTCCAGTGCTCGTCCGGCAACGTGCCGCGGCGCTTGCCGAGGGCCTGGATGAGCCCGGCAATCGGCCCGAAGACATCCAGCTGCACTTGGTGGTCGGCGGCATTCCCGATCCGCACCGGCCGCGAACCGGCGTAACCGGGCAAGCTCTCGATAATGGCCTCCGTAGACAGCGGGGAGCCGGTCACCGAGTACAAGGGATGCAGCCATTCCGGACCGGGAGCGTTCTCCAGGATGCGGCCCAGCCAACGGAGGAACCCGTCTGCTTCCTCGGTGGAACCCAGGTCCACGAGCGCATTGACCGTCATGGAGCCGTCGCGGAGCCAGCAGTAGCGGTAGTCCCAGTTGCGGGTGCCGCCGATCCCCTCCGGCAGCGACGTGGTTGGAGCGGCGAGGACCGCCCCGGTCGGCTCGTGCACCAGTGCTTTCAGGACCAATGCCGAACGCCGCACCAGCGACGGTTTCATGTCGGGCAGTTCCAGCCCGCGGACCCACTGCCGGGACTGGTGCGCGACGGCGGCCCGCCGGGCGAGCTCTCCGGTGGGGTCCGGCGTCGTCGGCTCAGTGTCTCCGCACCTCAGGTTCATGACGACGGGACCGTACGCGAGGCTGACTTCGGCGGTGGCGGTGCCGTGTTTGCCGTCGCTCGTGACCGTGAAGGACACGCCGGGAGCGAAGAGGACGATGGGATCCGAAGTGCCCACAACGTGCAGCTCTTCGCCACGGATTTCCATATTGAACGGGGCGTTGGCGTAGTCCGGCCGCGGTGCGAAAACAATCCGCGCGCTGCCGGTTCCGGACAGGACCCGGACCAGGCTGGTGATGCCGTCCGGGGCGGGCTCAAGGTAGTCCGTGACCGTAACGTCGGCCCAGCGCGTCTCCACGATCATGGTGTTGTCCACATAGCGCTGTCCCAGCACCTTCGACGTCTTGACCGGCTCCACGCTGAAGTGGCCGGCCGGGTCTCCACCAAGGATGTGCGCGAACAAGGATCCGGAATCCGGGAGGGGATGGCTCATCCAGCAGATCTTGGCCTCCGGGGTGAGCAGCGCTGTGGAGGTCCCGTTGCCGATCATCGAATGCCGCTCCAGCCCCACCGCGTCCTCGCCGAACAACCACGCTCGGCGCAGTTCGAACAGGATGGCGAGCACTTTGGCGAAGGCCTCCGGGTCCGGTAAGCGGTAGCGCGCCTTGGTTTCTGCATCGCCAACGTGCAGGCCAAGATCCGGGCCCCGCAAGGTGGCGATCGCGAGCTCGTCGCTCTCCGCATCGCCGGCAAACAGGGCCGCGCTGGCCCCCAACTGTGCACGCAGATGCTCCAGCGCGGCGTCTTTGGAGGGCTCCACGATGGACAAGTCCAGAACGGAGCCGTCCACAATGAAGAACAAGCCCAATTCGCGGGCGATCTGGTGCGCCTCACGCGTCACCCGGGCCACGACGGCGGGAGTGGCCGGCCTGGTGTGGATGGCTACGGCCACGGGCTTGCGCTCGATGCTGATGCCCTTTTCGAAGCCGATCGATTCGTTGAGGGCGGTGGCTGCCTGTTGAAGGACGGCTTCCGTGGCCATCGTGACGCTGTACGCGTAGGTCATGTCGAACTCGGCGCCGTGCGAACCCACCAGGTGGACTTCCGCCGGCAGGCGCGACACTGCGGCAAGGTCCCGCAGCGACCTGCCGGAGATGACGGCCGTGTGCGTGTTCGGCAGCGCCGCCAATGCCCGGAGCGCGACGGCGGCACTCCCCAACGGGAGCGTCTCGGTGGATACGCCTTCCGCGGCACAGAGGGTTCCACCGTAGTTGCAGGCCACCAGGAGCCCCGGGGTGCGGGCCAGCATCCTCAGTTCCGCCAGCAGCTCCGGAGTGATTCCATCGTGGGCGGCCTCGGATTGGACTGCCGTCCGCAGGAGGCCCAGAGGAAGCGACTTTGTCAGCAACGCCGAATCGGCCACGGACAAATTGAGCGGAGTAGCCATGGGGGACGATCCTTCCGGGGTGGATTCGTCCAGTTTCCGCCCGGCTGGTTTCGCCTCCGTGACCCGCGTATTGCCGGGGTGTAACGAGTTTGTTTGGTTACGTTTGGGCGGTGCAGTTCGCTTGCTACACCCGCGTCAGCCCGACGGCTTCTGCCACCAGCTCCACGGAACGCAGGCGCTGCTCCGTGCCCGTGCTCTGGTGGGCAACGATCAGTTCGTCGGCATCGGCGTGGCGGGTGAACTCGTCGAGGTAATCGCGCACCATTTCCGGCGTTCCCACCGCCGAGTACTTCACCATCTGCGCGATGTGCTGGCCTTGTGGCGAGTCGAGAATAAGGTCCGCTTCGGCGTCGGTGAATTCGCGTCCGCCACCCAGGAAGCGCGAGACGCGGTCCCGCTTGACCTCAAGGAAGAGCCGTTGGGCTTCGGCCGCCGAATCTGCGGCCACGACGTTGACGCCCGCGATCACGTAAGGCTCCTGGAGCTGCTCGGATGGCTTGAACTCGCGGCGGTAGACGGCGACGGCGTCCTGCAGCGCGTTGGGCGCGAAGTGCGAGGCGAAGGCGTAGGGCAGGCCGAGCTGAGCCGCCAAATGCGCCCCGAAGAGCGAGGACCCGAGGATGTAGAGGGGCACGTTGGTGCCCTTGCCCGGCGTCGCTTCGACCCCTTGGATCCGCGTCGGTCCCGTGAGGTACCCCTGCAGTTCCAGGACGTCCTGCGGGAAGGTGTCCGCGGCCATCGGATCGCGACGGAGTGCACGCATCGTGTTCTGGTCACTGCCGGGCGCCCTTCCGAGGCCGAGGTCGATCCGGCCCGGGTGCAGCGTCTCAAGGGTGCCGAACTGCTCCGCGATGGTGAGCGGCGAATGGTTGGGCAGCATGACGCCGCCGGCGCCGAGCCGGATGCTGCTTGTGTTTGCCGCAATGTGGGCAATCAGCACGCTCGTGGCCGAGGACGCGATCGAGCCCATGTTGTGGTGCTCGGCGTACCAGATCCGGCGGTAGCCGAGACGTTCGGCCAGTTGCGCCATCGCGACGCTCCCGGCGAAACTCTCCGCCGCCGTCTGGCCTTTGCCGATGATTGCCAGGTCGAGGATGGAGAGGGGAACAGTCACGTGATGCCGGCCTTTCGAAGGTGGTTTCGTTCGAGGGGCCGGTTTCCCGGCCACTCTTTCGACAACGACGGCGGCGCCCGGGTTATTTCTCCCGCTTGCGTGGGGTCCGTCTCAACTCGTGAAGATGCCGAGATCCCGGCGAAGGTGACGGCCGCATGTCCGAAAGCCACGTCCTCCCCGGCCACGGACTGCACCTCCAGCGCCTGATTGACCGGGGTTTGCCCGTAGCCCACGAAAAATCACCTCACGTGTCCGGCAGTTGTGTGGGAAGCCTACCCCGCGGCTGTTTTGTGACCCTTCGGGACCTCCAATGAAGCCCGGTGAACCCCTGTCTCCCAGCGTTTCAGAGCGCTTTGACCGGGTCTTGTCCCTGCCGGATAGTTGCAGCAACGCACACCATCCATCACTTTCGAAGGGGACTCCATGGCTTTCTCACGCCTCAAAACAGGCACCGCGTTGGCACTCGCCGTAACCACGACTCTCGGCCTGGCCGCGTGCTCGGACCCGGGCGCCTCGGCCGCGCCAGCGCCGTCGTCGGCCTCCGCCGGCAAAACCTTCAACCTGGCTCCCGAGCAGAACCGCTTCCCTGTGCAGGTTTCCCCGGAAGCCGCCGCCCTGGTGCCGGAGTCCGTCAAGGCAGACGGGAAGCTGACCGTCGCGGTGAGTCCCTTCGCTGCGCCGTTGGCCGTCTATGCCACGGACAACAAGACGCCGGTGGGCAACGAGGTGGACATCGCCGTTGCGCTGGCCGAATCGCTGGGACTCAAGGCGGACGTCGTCCCGACGGCGTGGGCGGATTGGCCGTTGGGCGTGGAATCGGGCAAGTACGAGGCGGTCATATCGAATGTCACCGTGACGGAAGAGCGCAAGACCAAGTTCGATTTCGCCAGCTACCGCGAGGACAAACTGGGCTTCTACGCGAAGAGCGACAGCCCCATCACCAAGGTGGACTCGGCTCCGGACGTGGCGGGCAAGCGGATCATTGTGGGCTCAGGCACCAACCAGGAAGCTATCCTGCTGCGCTGGGACGCCGAGAACAAGAAGAACGGATTGAAGCCGGTTGAGTTCCAGTATTACGACGACGACTCGGCCTCCACGCTCGCGCTTCAGTCGGGCCGTGCGGACCTCACGTTCGGACCGAACGCGACCGCGTCCTACAAGTCGCAGACCGATGGCAAGACCAAGAACGTGGGCCTGGTGGACGGCGGGTGGCCGCTCAAGGCGAGCATCGCGGTGACCACGAAGAAGGGCAACGGTTTCGCGGCAGCAGCCCAGGCCGGCCTGAACGCCCTCATCAAGGACGGAACCTACGGCAAGATCCTGGACCGCTGGGGACTCACCGCGGAAGGCATCCAGAAGTCTGAACTGAACCCGCCGGGCCTGCCGAAGAGCTAGGGTTCGCTTCGGGGGTGTACCTTTCCACGTATCGGGAACCGCTGCGTTCCGGACAAGCGAAAGGGATTTCCATGGGCCAGCGCCTTGCCATCCTCGACGACTACCAAGGGGTCGCCTACGACTATGCGCCGTGGGCCGAGCTCGCCGACGACGGGGTCGACGTGACCGTCTTGACGGAGCCGTTGGCGGATGCCGAGGACGCCCTCCGGGACTTCGACATCATCCTGGCCATGCGGGAACGGACCACTTTCGATGCCGGGCTCCTCCGGCAGCTGCCGAAGCTGAAGCTCCTGGTCACCACGGGGATGGCCAACGCAGCCATCGATCTGCGCGCGGCCGAGGTGCAGGGCATCACTGTCTGTGGGACGGGCGGCTCACCCGCCGCGGCGCCCGAGCTGACGTGGGCCCTGCTCCTGGCTTTCGCACGCAAGGTGCCGTTCGAGGACCGCCGGCTGCGCGCCGGAAACTGGCAGGACACCGTGGGTTTCGAACTGTCCGGGAAGACACTAGGTGTGCTGGGACTCGGAAAGATCGGAAGCAAGATCGCCGGTTACGCCAAAGCCTTTGGCATGGAGGTCATCGCCTGGAGTCCGAACCTCACGGAAGAGACTGCCGCTGCGGCAGGTGCCCGGAAGGTGGGCAAGGAGGCACTCTTCCGGGAGGCCGACGTCGTGAGCGTCCACGTACGGTTGTCGGAGCGGTCCCGGGGGCTCGTCGGGGAGGACGAACTGCGGCTCCTCGGCCCGGAAGGCGTCCTGGTGAACACGGCCCGCGGGCCGATCGTGGACGAGGCTGCCCTCCTCCGCGGGCTCAACGAGGGCTGGCTCGGCGGCGCGGCCCTGGACGTGTTCGACGTCGAGCCCCTCCCGGCGGGCCACCCCCTCCTCACGGCGCCCCGCACCGTGCTGACGCCGCACCTGGGTTACGTCACGTCGCAAAGCTACGCGCGCTTCTACGGCGAGGCCTTCGAGGACGTCCGCGCGTGGGTGCGGGGGAATCCGGTGCGGGTGCTCATTTCTTGACTCCTCAATGGGGTTGAATAGTCCCGTGCCTGCTGACTTCTCGCTCCGTCCCGCTTTGCCCTCCGACGCCGGCTGGATCGCGGAACTGCGCGCCGTCGTCATGCGACCCGATCTGGAGCGGCTTGGCCGTTGGGATCCCGTGCGGGTCCGGGAGCGCTTCTTGAACGCGTTCCAGCCGGAACACACCTTGCTCGTTGCCGTCGAAGAGCAGGTTGCCGGTGTCATCGCAGTGCGCCCGGAACCCGATGCTCTGTGGATCGAACACTTCTACCTCGCTCCGGAGTTCCAGGGGCAAGGACTTGGAGCCGGAGTGCTGCGTCGGATCACGGGCGAGCCCAAGGACCACCGGCCGTTCCGGCTCAACGTGCTCCAGGGCAGTCCGGCCCGACGCCTCTACGAACGCCACGGCTTTGTCCTGGAAACCGAGGATCCGGTGGACGTTTTCATGGTCGCGGGCTGACTGAGCCTGTCAGTCGTGAAGGACCACTTGGTAGAGGTTGTGGTCTTGCCATTTTCCGGCGATCAGCAGGTATCGCGGTGCCATGCCAATGTGCTGGAACCCGGCCTTGAGCAGTACCCGCTGCGAGGCAGCGTTGTGGAGCAGGGTGCTTGCCTCGATGCGGTGCAGTCCGAGTTCGTCGCGGGCCATGTCGACTATTGCTTGGACGGCTGCGGACGCCAAGCCACGGCCCGCATAGTCGCCGTCCACCCAGTAGCCCAGCCCCGCGCTCTGGAAAGGACCGCGGACGATTCCTGCCACGTTGAACCGGCCGACGAGTCTATCGCCGTCGAACAGGCCGAGCGGATGCCCTTCCCCGGCTTCATGCGCGACGAGTCGCTTGGCAATGTCGGCCGCCTGCCATTTTTCGGTGTAATATTCCTCGGGCCGCATTGGCTCCCAAGGCGAAAGGTAAGCCCGGTTGCGCACATATGCGGCTGCGAGCGCTGCCGCATCACTGACGCGCAACACGCGCATGCTGACGCTCCCACTAAGTTGGCGCGGTTCAATCATCGGTCAACATTAGACCAGATCGCAGCCGTCAATAAGTGCTTTGTTGCTCGGCAAACCGGGCTATCACAGCCGCATCCGGCTTATGGAACGTTCGCCAGTCCGAGCGAACATCGACCCACCGCGCGGGTTGGCCAGCCTCGGGCAGGAGCTCCGTCGCGGGATCGGCGATCGTCCAGTAGGACAAGTTCAGCGTCGGTGTGATGCCGCGGCCTCACTGCGTCCGGCATCGTGCGGCGTAGCATGCGGGTATGTGCATCGCGAGGGTTCTTCGGATCGCGGCTGCAGCCTGTGCGCTGGCGGCGGCCTCTGCCTGCACGCCAGCTATCCCGCGTGCCTGTGCGGGGCCGGCCGCGGGTGCGCCGGAAGTCGAGCTTGACGCAGGGCCCTGGCTGCGTGTCCACCCGGGCACGACCCTCGAACTCTGCCTTGCGGCGAATTGCGAACTACTCTCGCCTAGCCGGGAACTCACCACTGTCCAGGCTCCGCCCGAAGACCATGAGGGCGCCTACAGCCTTACGCTCAAGAGCGCAGGCGCACTGGTGATCCAAGAGCGCGTCGAACTCGCCGACCAAACCGTCGTTGGCCCTTGCGGGACCAGCCAGGCCATAACCATCAGGCGATTGACCCTCGGACCCGATGGCCGGCTCGTCGACACCCCTCAGCGGCAGGGCCCGCACGCCACAGCGAGCAACTCCCCCTCCCCGTGAGCTGCCGTTCAGACTCACCGCCGAATGGGCAAATACCAGCGACCAATCAGGACGCATCGCGGCGAAACTCGGGTTCACCGAGTCGGTTCGATTCTCAGAGATCACTCGACGCTATGAGAGCCTGATCGTGTAGCGGCCGACTTCTCCTCGGTCTGTCGTGACAATTCGGTTCAGAACGCCTCCGCAAAGTTCAATAGTCTTCACCGAGGGAACGTTGTCCACGAAGCAGGCCAGCACCACTCGATCCATGTTGCGGGCCTTCGCCAAGTACAGCATCTCCCGAAGCGCTGCAGCGGCGAGGCCACGCCCTCTGGCAGACGGCCGGAGTCCATAGCCCACATGTCCGAGGGCTTCCGCACCCTGTGTGGGTTCGTGGCGGAGAGCGATTCCCCCGAGGACTTCGCCGTCCTCGACGATCCACCGAAAGGTGCAGCCGTCGTCGCAGTTCGACGCTTCCTTGGCCAAAAGCCGATCGACGAACACTCGGAATCCTTCCAACGATCGGACGTCGTCGGCCTCCACCAAACCGAAACCATCTTCACGGAGACCGTCGCCCCATTCTTTGTGCGCCTCCATCCACGCCGCGTGCAGGGCAACCGAGGGCCGGACGAGCAAAGACATAGTCCAACGCTACAGTCGACGCGCGGCGGGGCGCAGTGGGCGATCGACCGGCGTGATGCCTTCGCGGTGGAGGACTGATTGAAGGGCACCAGCGGTGACATTTAGCGCCGGAAGTCCCCAGCCGAATTCGCCGCGCTTGCCCCCCGAGACTGTTGGCTCTGACGAGGTGGATGCTGACGAGCTCAGCTATTGACTCCAACTGCCATTACATTACACACTAATCCGTATCGAAAGAGGCCTCTGATCGGTAAGGCTCAAGCGAATCATTACTCCGTAAGGGCCAACTCTGGCCGGTAGAAGAATGGGGAATGTCATGAATGTTAACCGTCTGCTGGCAGGGGGTGCCCTGGTCGGTGTGTTGACGATCGGTGCAGCAGCTCCTGCACTCGCAGGAACGATCACCAACGTCGGTGGCGGCACCTGGAATTACGGGACCGCGTTCCAACCACCATGGTTCAAGAACGTCTGGTCTCACTACGTTCACCCAAGCGCGTACCATTCCGCTACGGCTATTGGCGGCCCTAACAATGTCAAGGTCTATGCCAATGCCAATAGCTGGGCCAACGCTGATACCCAGTGCGGCGCTGGCGAGAATGCCGCTCAATATTGGGCGACCTACTGAGTAGCAGCCGTCCCCGATGCGCTGATGCCGTCACAGCGGGTGTCGGTCGGCGGGTCCCTTTTGGGCCCGCCGACTTGTTTGTTTGTGGGCGGCGAACGGAAATGTCGAAGAGTTGAAGGTGTGGTCGGCCGATGAAACATGTCCTGCTGGGACTGGTGATCGTAGTATGCGCGGCAACGTTCGGTGTGAGCGTCGTGAACGGAATCAATGAAGAACGCACGGCCGTGGCGCGCGCGGCAGCTGATGCCGGACAGGCGTTTTCAGTCCCGGGCGATGCGGCGGATCCTGATGCAGTGCTGTCCACGTTGAGAAGCGCAGCCGCAGCCACTCGCAGCAACGTTTTCAGGACGGTGGTTGGGGTGGATGAAAACGACCGTGCGTTCGTGACTCAGTACGTGCTTTTGACCCGGCCGGATACTCGCGTCTTCGACGGGACCGCCCTCTCATCGGGGAGATTCCTTACCGTCCAAGAGTCACAGGAAGGCGACGCTTCGGTCGCGTCACCGGACACCAGCCCGAACACGGTTGGTGTTCTGCGTGTCCTGGGGGCCGGAGAGCGTTTCTCATTCCGTCCACTACGGACAGCGTTCGACACGATGCCTGCGCCGGGAACCTACTATGCCGAGTGTGGGCCCGCCGGGTGCGCGGCCTTTGTGGACGCAGTAGCTGCCGCGCTCACTACTCACATTGCCGGACGGTCCTTCGAGGCCACGGATTTGAGCGCACCGAATCAGCAATTGATTGTCCCGACAAACGTCCCGCCGGTCTACTTGCAACTCGCGGTTTTCGTCGGGCTTCTCCTCACTGCGGTGCTTGCTGTATATCGACAGTTATATGAGGCAAAGAGAGCTGGCGCGATGCGCTTGCTTGGCTACGGTGCGACTAGGGTGTGGTGGACGATCACAGGGCGGCCAGTGATCGTCGTCGGCACTGCTTCCGGCGTCGCTCTCGTTTCCATCTCGGCCCTTCTGCCTGGCGCGGACAGCGGATTCGTTGCAGTTGTGGTCTTCGACCAGATAATTGCCGTGGGCTTGCTCATTGCGGCCAGCTTGCTGACCATACCGTACGTGGCAAGGATGCGAGTCTCGGACGCGTTGAAGAACCGACGTGACACCAGAGCTTTGTTTGGTGCAGGAATCGCGCTGTCCGTTGTGACTTCGTCGGCCCTTGTAGTGGTCGCTGCGGGCGCCTGGTCCAACGTGGATGCGATCAACAATGAACGCGAATCGCTGCAACATTGGACCTCGACAACCGGGTATGGTGTTTTCGTTCCGGTGAGCAACGGCAACGATGCAGTGGACCTGCAGACCGGCCAGCCCGGTTCATCCATCGTTCAAGCCACCGACCTCTACGACGCACTCACCGCCCGCGGGGCCCTCTATGTGTACGCCGGCGCATTCTCAAAGACAGCGCTCCAGCAAAGTCAACAGGCCGGCCAGTACCGATCAATGCAAGTAAATCCTGCCTACCTCCACACATACCCGATCCGTGACGCAAACGGCCGGCCGGTCACGGTCGATGAGAGTGAATCGTCGTGGATATTGCTCGTGCCCGAGCAATTCCGCTCCCAGGAACGAGAGATCACCGCATATTTCCGGGCCCAACGCGATAGCGCATTCTCCGCCGAGAAGACGATCTTCCACCGCGACAAGAGCATCGCTGCGCAAGATCACCGCGTGCGGATCATCTGGACG
>NZ_JAHHZS010000015.1 GCF_022606295.1 Arthrobacter bambusae | reverse complement strand
GGGACGGCAACAACAAGCCCCGGGACACGGCATGTCCTCGACATCCGCACCCCCACCGGACACCACTACCGATCAACAGCCCGGCCCCTGCCAGGCACCGAGTCATCTGCCACCGTGCCACCACATTCCAAACACCACCGGAGGCTACTACGCCACCAAGCCAAGGCGCTGAAATACGCCCACGTCACCGAACTCCGAGTCGCTTGAGACTCCAGGCCGCCGTTGCTGCCCGGCATCCCTGGCTTCCGGGTCCTGGTTAGCCGGCCGAAGTTTGCTGCGGACCATGCCCCCCAGCGCCAAAAGCACGGTGCCAAAAATATCCGCCAGGAAGGTGCGCGTCGGCTAAAAAGCCTGCGTCAAGAAGGGCCTAGTCCAGGGGCCAGTCAGGTCGGCGTGGACACATCTTCGTTCGCATCGGGCCCGGGCGGCCTCAAGCGCTCCTGGGGCGGCAATCCACCGGCCCGTGCCTACAACGGCTGCCAGTGTCCGGGCGCCATCAAACACCACTATGCGGCCTTAGGAACCCTGGGGTTTCATGCGCATCCTGCGCAGGGCGGCTACCGCGAACACGACGGCGAGGGGCAGGGCGACGACGACGGCGCTCAGCCACGCCCCCGTGCCCTGCCAACCCTGGACGGCAGCGTTGAGGGCCAGGACCCCGGTCCCCGCCGCGGCCAGCAGGAAAGCCGCGGCCGCGAGCGACGGCGCGAGGCCTTCCGGGAGCGCGGCGTCGCGCGGCAGGAGCCGCCAGATAAGCAAGAGGACCAGGCCAAGCACCCCGAGGACCACGCGGTATTCGACCACCTCGCCCCAGTGGTGTTCAGCAGCGGCCTGGGCACAGTCGAGGCCAGCGTAAGGAGCCTCCAGAACCGCACACCTCGCGGCCGTGTAGGCCACGCCCGGGAGATCGCCGGCCACGAAGCCTGCGCCCCAGATCCGGCCGAACAGCTCCGATACGACGCCGCTCACGCCCACGGCGATCGCGCCAACAGCCGCGAGGCCAACCAAGGGTCGCACGAACGCTCGCAAAGGCAGCCTGGCGACGTCGCGAAGTGACGGGCGCAGGACCGGCGTCACGGTGCCGACCGGGCCGAAGCGGCGGACGGCCTCGCGCTCAGCGTCCTCCGGGTCCAAGCCTTGCCCACGGAGCCGGGCTGCGCATTCGCGCAAATGCGCCTCGGTCTCAGCGAGGAGCCTGCGCGCCGCGGCGGGATCGCCGTCGCGCGCAGCCACGAACAGCTCGTCGAGGTATGCGTCGATGGGCCCCTCGTCGGCCCCGGCGCTGTTCCCCGCGTTCACGATGCCGCCCCAAGAACGCCCCGCACCGCCGCCGAGAAGCCTCTCCACTCCTCCACCTTGCGGGCAAGCTCGGCGTGCCCGGCCCCGGTGAGAGCATAGACGCGACGGCGGCCGCCGTCGTCGTCCGCCCAGCGGCTCGCGACGCACCCCGCCGCCTCGAGCTTGTGCAGCGCGGGGTAGACCGAGCCCTCCTGAAGCTCAATCCGTGCGCCGCTGCGCTCGTGAATGCGCGCGATGAGCGCATAGCCGTGTGCCTCGCCCGCTCCGAGCGAGCTGAGCAGAAGCAGGTCAAGCTGTCCGTTTACTGAACTTCGTCCCATACCTAGAGAGTCTAGGTATGGGACGAACTGCTGACAAGATCAGAGGACCGGGTTATCCGCGGCTGTGTACCCGGACCCCTGCTACCCCTTGAAGACCGGCGCCCGCTTCTCCTGGAACGCACGGAAACCTTCGGCATAGTCCTCGGTCTTGCACAGCCGGGCTTGTTCGTCGTTCTCTTCGGACATGGCAGTCCACAAGCCCAGGCGCTGGTCGCGGATATGGGCTACGAGCTCCTTGCTCGCGGTGAACGCGCCGGTGGCACCCGCCGCGACTCGCTCCACGATGATCCGGGTGGCCTCCAGCAGGGCGTCGTCGGGCATGACCCGGCTGAACATTCCCTGCGCCACGGCCTCTGCACCGCTGATCAGGTCCGCGGTGTAGATGAGGTCCAAGGTCCGGTGCATGCCCAGGCGTTCCGTGAAGTACCAGTGCCCGCCCGAATCCAAAGTGGCGCCCAGCTTGGCGAACGGCGAACCGAACTTGGCAGTCTCCGCCACGTACACCACGTCCGTGGCCAGCAACAGGCCGAGCCCGACGCCGAGGCACGCGCCGTGCGCTGCCGCGAAGGTCGGGGCCGGGAAGGCTGCCATCTTCTTGAGCAGCGGCTCGACGAGCCCGTTCAAGTACGCCTTCGCGTCGTCGCTCTCCGGGGTCACGCCGGCAATGTCACGTCCCGCGCAAAAGGCGCGGCCCTCTCCGCGGAGGAGCAGCGCCCGCACCATCCCGCGGGAGGCGGCGGCAGCGGCGTCGTCGTACGCTCGATCCAGTTCGGCAAGCGCCGCCTCGTCAAGCGAGTTCAGCTTTTCCGGGGCGTTGAGGACAATTTCTGCGATGCCGTTGGCGATGGAGAGCTCGATCATTCGTTTATTCCTTAGACGTCGAAATCGACCGTGACGGATTCACTGGTGGGGTGGGACTGGCAGGTCAGGACGTAGCCCTTGTCCAACTCATCCTGCTCCAAGGCGTAGTTCTCGTCCATGCTGACAGTCCCGGAAACCAGTTTGGCGCGGCACGTGCCGCATACGCCACCGGCGCACGCGAACGGAACATCCGGGCGGACCCGCAAGGCGGCGTTGAGGATGGATTCCCGTGCGTGGGTGGGGCTGGCGACGTCGCCGGTCAAACCATCCAGCGTGAAGGTGATCTTGAACGTGTCCTTCGAGTCGTCCTCCACAACGGGGCGCCCGGCGTTGCCCTCGGGGCGGTCCGGGCGGCCGGTGGTGAAGAGCTCGAAGCGGACATGCTCGGGCTCAACCCCGCGGGCTGCGAGGGTATCCCGGCACAGCTGGACCAGTTCAAACGGCCCGCACAGGAACCATTCGTCCACGTCCTGCGCGTGGATGGCGGTGCCCAACAGTTGCTGCAGCTTCTCGGCGTCGATACGGCCCGTCATGAGCGGCGCGATGCGCTGCTCGCGGGACAACACATGGTGCAGCGCCAGTCGCGAGGGGTACTTGTCCTTCAGGTCCGCCAGCTCCTCGAGGAACATGACGTCCATCGCGGCCTTGTTGGCGTAGATCAGGTCGAAGCGCGTCTCCGGGTTCGCGGCCAGCAGCGTGCGGGCGATCGCGATCACCGGGGTGATGCCCGAGCCGGCGGCGATGGCCACGAAAGAACCGGCGTCGCCGAACTCCCCTGCCATGTTCTCCGGATTGTTCATGGAATTCATGACATTCTGCTGGACAGTCTTGCCGTCCTTGCCATGCTTCGAAATGAACGCGCCCATCGGGCTCATGACATCCAGGGTGTCGCCGGCCTTGAGCTCCGCATTCGCCCAGGTGGAGAAGATGCCGCCCAGGTCCTTCTTGATCGCCACGCGGATCTCGCTGCTTCCGTCCGCGAAGCTGCGCGGCTCTGCGCAGATGGAGTAGCTGCGACGGACCTCGTGGGGCTCCCCGCTCTCGTCCGGAAGCGTGGTCCGGAGCGCCACATACTGGCCGGGAAGGTAGTCGTACTGGCCGGCGAGTTCCGACGGAACATCGAACGTGACCTCGATGGCGTCTTCAGTCAGGCGGCGGACTTCCGAGACGCTGAGGGAATGAAAAGACGCACGACGGCGGCCGGTGGCCTGCGCTTGTTCGGCTGCGGTCTGGCGGACAACGGGCATGTCGGATTCCTTACAGGACTTTGAAGTAGTCGAACGGTTCCTTGCAGTCCTGGCAGACGAAGAGCGCCTTGCAGGACGTGGAACCAAAGCGGGTGAGTTCCTTGGTGTTCAGCGACGAACACTGGGGGCATTTCACGGCGAGGTTGAGCCGCACTTTGCCGGCATGTCCCCCGGCTGCTGCCCTTCCGGACGGCGGCGCGATGCCGTATTCCTGCAGCTTGGCCTTGCCGCGCTCAGTCATCCAGTCCGTGGTCCAGGCCGGAGCCAGGACGAGCTCGACGTAGACGCTCGGGTAGCCCGCTTTGTGGAACGCGGTCTTGAGGTCGTCGCGGATGGCGTCCATCGCGGGGCAGCCCGAGTAGGTCGGCGTAATGGTGACCTGGACCGCGGGGACCAGGCCGCCGTCGTCGAACAGTTGGACGTTGCGGAGGATCCCCAGGTCCTCGATGGTGAGGACGGGAATCTCGGGATCGCAGACCGTGGCGGCAATCCCCCAGGCCTTTTGCTCGGCGGTCTGTTTGGCCTGGGTTGGTGTCTCGTGAACGAACATGTCCACCGTCACCAGCTTGCGCCGGGGTGTTCGCGGGCCAGCACCTGCATCTCGGCCAGCAAGTAACCCAAGTGCTCGGAATGCTTGCCCTGGCGGCCGCCGCCCAAGGACTGGGGAATGCGTTCGAGGGCGAGTTCGTCGTCGAGGCCGGCTTCGCTCAGGATTTCTCCGGTGAGCTGGTCGAAGTCCGCGCGGAGGCTGGAGGGCTGCACGCCTGCTCCGCTTTCCGCGAGGCGCCCCGTGAGCTCGTCGTCTTCGAAGAGTTCTTCGACGTAGGGCCAGACGAGCTTGAACGCCCGGACGATACGACGGCGGGACTCTTCCGTGCCGCCGGCAAGCCGGAGGACCCACTGTGCGCTGTGGTCGCGGTGGTAGTCGACCTCTTTGAGTGCCTTCGCGGCGATGGCCGCGATGGTGGCATCCGTGGAACCGGTCAGCCGCTTGTAGAGCTCGAACTGGTAGTGGCTCACGATGAATTGCCGGGCGATGGTGACCGCGAAGTCCCCGTTCGGCTGCTCGAACAGGTGCGCTGAGCGGAACTCGTGCTCCCGGCGGAAGTACGCCAGATCGTCCTCGGACTTGTCCCATGCCGCGCCGGCGTAGGTCAGGAAGGAACGGGCGTGGCCGAGCTGGTCGAGGGCGATGTTGCCCAGGGCGACGTCTTCCTCGAGCTCAGGAGCCCGGGATATCCAGTGCCCCAGGCGCTGGGCGAGGATCAGTCCGTCGTCGCCGATGCGCAGGGCGTATTCCGCGACGTCGTCGCTCGGCTTGACTTGTCCCTTGCGGATTTCGAGGGCGATGTCCTCGGGGCGCAAGGCGTTTCCGGGGGTGATGCGCGTGGCGCTTGCGGAACCGTCTCCGGAAGCACCTGCGCCCTTGACGCCGACGGAAATATCGCCGTGGCCTTCAATGGAGAAGTCTTTGTTTTCGTTTTCGTTTACGGGGGCGGTCACAGGTGCTTCACGCCTTCGCTCTTGGTGTAATACGTCGCATGGCGGTAGTCCTTGCCCTGCGGGGACTCGAAGAAGGAGCCCTTGGAGTCCGGGTCACTCGAGGAAATAGCGTCGGCCGGAACCACCCAGATGGACACGCCTTCGTTGCGGCGGGTGTACAGGTCGCGGGCGTTGCGCAGCGCCATCGCCGCGTCGGGTGCGTGCAAGGATCCAGCGTGGACGTGGGACAGGCCGCGGCTGGAGCGGACGAAGACTTCCCAGAGGCTCCAGGGAGTTTCGTGGGGTTCGTTGGCCTGGTTCGCCTCTGGCGTGGCTGGGGTGCTCATGCTGCGTATTCCTTCTCTGCTTGCTTGCGGGCGTACTCGGCGGCCGCTTCGCGGACCCAGGCGCCGTCGTCGTGCGCTTCACGGCGGCGCTCAAGCCGCTGCGCGTTGCAGGGACCCTTCCCGGCGAGAACGTCTTTGAACTCGTTCCAGTCGAGGGGGCCGTGCTCCCATTTCTTGGTTTCTTCGTTGAAACGGATGTCCTTGTCCGGGAGCGTGAGGCCCAGGACCTTGACCTGTTCCACCATCATGCCGACGAAGCGGCTGCGGAGCTCGTCGTTGCTGAACCGCTTGATGTTCCAGGCCATGGACTGCTTGGAGTTGGGCGAATCATCGTCGGGTGGGCCGAACATCATCAGCGCCGGCGCGTACCAGCGGTTGACGGCATCCTGGGCCATCGCCTTCTGGGCGGGCGTCCCGTTGGACAGTTCAAGGAGGATCTCGAAACCCTGGCGCTGGTGGAACGACTCTTCCTTGCAGATGCGCACCATTGCGCGCCCGTAGGGGCCGTAAGAAGCACGGCACAGGGGAACCTGGTTGCAGATCGCGGCACCGTCCACCAACCAGCCGATCGCACCCATGTCCGCCCAGGAAACCGCGGGGTAGTTGAAGATGGACGAGTACCGGGCCCTGCCGGCGATCAAGTCGCTGGTCATCTTGTCCCTGCTCTGGCCAAGGGTCTCCGCGGCCGAGTAGAGATACAGGCCGTGGCCCGCCTCATCCTGGACCTTGGCCATGAGGATGGCCTTGCGCTTGAGGCTCGGAGCCCTGGTGATCCAGTTGGCTTCCGGCTGCATGCCGATGATCTCCGAGTGCGCGTGCTGCGAGATCTGGCGGAGCAGGGTCTTACGGTAGGCCTCCGGCATCCAGTCGCGGGGTTCGATGCGCGAATCCTCGGAGATGATGCGGTCAAAGTACGCCTGACCGGCCTGTTCCCGCTCAAGCTCTTCTGGGGACAGCTCAGCGGGCACAGACTGCAGATTCTGCGATGCCATGGTTGCTCCTAAATATTTACCGACCGTTCGTTCAGAATATGCGGAAGGCGCGAGATGCGTCAAGCGTTCGGGTCGCTTGGGGGCGTCAACCGAACGCTCGCTCACCTATACGGCCCTCTCCCCCAACGCCCGCTCACATATATGGCTCACTTCCCCGACGCCCGCTCACCTATACGGCCAAACGCCGGAACGCCCGCTCACATCAAGTGAGCGAGCGTCGGCAGAAAACGCCTCAAAGGTGAGCGAGCGTCTGAGGGGAACGGCACACAAGGCGTGACGACGGCGAAACGGGACTGCCGCCGTCGGGCGCCAAGGCATTGTTCCCAGCGCATCAGCCCGGACGCTCGCTCAGATATGGGGCCAAATGCCTGAACGCCCGCTCACATCAAGTGAGCGAGCGTCCGGGGAAAACAGCCTAAAGGTGAGCGAGCGTCCGGGGAGGCTAGGCGCTTAGGCTGACGCCGACGCCGGGACGAAGGCGGGTCGCGGCGTCAGTTGCTTCCGCGCCCAGCGGGCCAGCTTCTTGCCTTTGCCTTTCCACCAGCTGTCCTCGTCCTTGTCCTGGTGCCAGCGGAAGATGATCATCACGATCACGAAAACGCCCATGACCACGTCGGTCCAATTCCATTGGATTGCCTTCGCCAGGACGCTGACGCCCATGACGAGAATCGACGGCACCGCCAGGGTCCTGAAGATGGTGTTGGCGACGTAACGTCGATGCGATCGAGGCACGGACACGGCACGGACCATGTCGAAACACACGCACACCACCACCATTGCCTGGCCGAAGTCCATCAGGATCAGCCCGGGCAACGACCCGGCGAACATCGCTGCCGCGCTCAACGGACTGCCTCCGTCGCTGTGGAACTGACTGTGAGACGCGGGAAGGGCACAACGGAATTGCAGAAAGCACACATACGGATAACCCCCAGAGACCAGGAACTGCGTTTGAGACCAACTGAGTTCCATTGAATCGGCTGCCTCTAGGGCCGGTCACGAGTAGTGGGTACTCTAATTTGCCCGGTCGGCTACTTGCACGGCTGGCCGCTACCCGGTCCGGGATCCGGTCTTGCGGTGCCGGACTAATACAGCGCCGGCATGTCTGTCTGGGACGGCTCCTGGGGCGGTCCAGCCGGCAGTGCCACCGTGAAAGTGCTTCCGCTGCCGGGCTCGCTGCGGCAGGAGATGCTGCCTCCGTGTCGCTCGACGATGGACTTGGTGATGGACAGCCCGAGGCCGACGCCGGGAATCGCGGCCTGACGGGCGGCGTTTGTCCGGAAGAACCGGGTGAAGATCCTGGCGGACTCGTCAGTGGTCATGCCCATTCCCGTATCTTTCACTTCAAGCCGGACCCAACCGTCGTTCCGCTCCGCCCTGACGGTCACCAGTCCGCCACCGGGCGAATACTTGATGGCGTTGGACACCAGATTGTCCAAGGCCTGTCCCAGCCTCAAGGGGTCGGCGTTTGCCCACAGGGGTGCAGGAACGTCGGCGACGAGGCCCACGTGGGCGGCGTCGGCCTGTGCGCGTGCAGAAACCAGGCTATTTTCGACCAACCCTGCCAAATCCGTGCGCCTCAGATGTACGCTCTCTACTGCCGCGGCCGACGAGAGCAGGTCCTCCACCAGGGCCCGGAGCCGCTCGGCATTCCGCTCCGCAATTTCCAATCCAAGCCTTGTTGCTGGTTGGAGTTCCTGGGCGCCGCGCAGCACAAGATCGATGTTGCCCAAGATCGATGTGAGCGGAGAACCGAATTCGTGCGAAACGTTGGCAACCAATTCGTCTTTGGCGGCAAGGGCATCGACAACATCCGTCACGTCTTTGAATACGATCACCGCACCGCCAAACCCGTCGTCGACGTCGCTCTTCATACCCCGCGCGGCGGTTGAGATGACCCGTTGGTCGGTTCCGGCGCCGAACCAAAGGAGATAGTCGGAGAATGTTTCCCCTTGAACGGCTCTCCGAACGGGGCCCTTTTCAAGCGGAATCGGCGTCCGCCTGTCCTGGCCAAAAACGAGCCAGTCGCGTTCCGCGGGACCCCGTGAGCCTCCCGCGGGCATCGCCATCTTGAGGAACGCCTTTTGTTGATTGTTGATCAGGAGGGTTTCGCCCTTCGAATCGACGGCGACAATTCCGACGTCGATCGTGTCCAGGATCGTCTTGAGCAGCGTTTCCCGCTCCCGGCTGGCAGCCAACAATTGCCGCAGGGACTGGTCGCGCTGGCTTACCCGCCGTTGCTGGAGACGGGCATTGGAGCCAGCCAAGCGAATGGACACTGCCATTGCGAACATCATCAGCGGTAATAGCAGTACGGAAGAAATGTCCGACGGCGTGGGACGTGGCAAGTGGGTAACCACTGGCGGAAACGCAATGACAAAAGGACCCACAAAACTGAGGACCAGGCTTGTCTTCGAAAGCATGCCTGAGGCAGACAACCAGATCACGGGAAAGATAGCCAAAGTGATGAGGCCCGGTATTGCGCTGAAAGCGCCGTTTCGGGTGAACCAGAGGGCGACAAAATCCAAAACGGGGATTGCCAGGCCCGCGCTCGGCGACAACCCCTCCCAGGGAACCAGCAGGCAGCCAAGGAACAGCGCCCCATGAAGGAAAACCCCGGTAACAAACAGCCAATTCTGGATTAACCCTGGCCAAACAGTTGGGGCTGCGATCGCAAGGCCGGCGACGATGAGCGTTAGTGGTAATTCGCAGACAGCCAGGCGGGCACGAGGTGTGAGTTTTCGGAAGAAACGGGCGGCCGCGCGGAAAAATGGCTGCTCACTCAAAGTCAAGACCCTTCCTTGGAGAATCGCGAACCAATTACCGCTCCACGCGCTTCCCGAAGGAAGCACCCGGAGCCCACTATTCCCCCAAGGAACCACAATACGACGGCCCAAACCATCCAACTGGAAGTTCGAAGCATGCGCTTAATCCACATATTAGATGCCAGATGGCTTCAATGCTTGTATCGTGAGTATTTGGGTGGCATTTACCGCATTGCGCTGGGCTGTGCGGCGATGTGCACCCTCGAGGATGTTCTATGAGCGAGCCTGGGGTAGCTGTAGTCATTGAGGATGACGAAGACGTGCGAAATCTGGTCGATGCCATCCTTAAAGAAGCTGGATTTGTGGTGCACTCTGCCGCCACCGGACGCGAAGGCGTGGAGGTCGTGCGGGACCACCACGCCACCGTGGTGACGCTCGACGTCGGGCTTCCCGATATGGACGGCCACGAGGTCCTCCGTCGGATTCGGCAATTCAGCGACGCATATGTGGTGATGCTGACGGCCAGGCGCGACGAGCCGGACACGTTAACCGCGTTCCTGACCGGCGCAGACGACTACGTCAAGAAGCCGTTCCTGCCGCGTGAATTGCGGGCCCGGGTCACGGCCATGATGCGGCGGCCCCGCGCGGACGGCAGGCTTGCGTTGCTGGAGGAGGATCGCTCTGGTTCGGTGCCCGACGGCGGTGCTAACGCCGGCGCTGTTTCGAGAGGCGCCGACGGCGGCTCTGCCGGCGTCGACCATGCAGTGATCAAGCACAATGGCTTGGCACTGAACCACAAATCACGCACGGTGACGCTTCAAGGTTCAGCCGTGACGTTGACGCGAAGCGAGTTCGATCTGCTTCTCGACTTGCTTCGGGCCAATGGCGAGGTGCGCACCCGGGCTGACCTGGTGCGGGCGGCGCGCGGTGAGTACTACGACGACGATGCGTACATCAGCGACGCCGATGAACGGGCCGTTGAGACCCACATCGGGAACCTCCGCCGAAAGCTTCGTGAAGATCCACAATCGCCGCGCTTTTTACAGACTGTCCGAGGAGTCGGCTATCGCCTGACGCCGAAAAGTTCGGATTAGGCTGCGGCCGTCAATCGTTCCTGAGTACGTAGCTGTCCTTGAGTTCCTGGACCGTTAGGTGCCCGCATTCTGCAACTTTCTTCAGGAGCGGCCTGGCTTCACGCAGTTCGCTCTTTCGAATGCGTTCCTCCAGTTGCGCAGCAAGTACCGCGAGGCGGACGCCGCCAACCATGATGGAAGACGTCCTGAGGCTAAGGACTGCGTTCAGGGCTGCGGCCATGTCGCCGCGCTCGACGGCGGTTGCCAGGATTTCGTATCGCTTCGCCCAGAGTTTCGCGAAGTCGCCAGCGAACGTTCGCGCGATCAGCGGATTGTCCACTTGATCTTCCAGGAGTTGGAATTCAGCCAGGTCCAGAATGGGAAGTTCGATAAGCGGGACGACTGGCAGCGCAGCGGAGTCCCCGACGGAACCCGTATGGCTGGGGTCTGAATCCTCGTTGACCTCGCTTGAACCTGAACTGAACATAGCCCAATGCTACTTTCTGAATTCCGGAAAAACCGAACTTATGCCTATCTTAAGGAAATCTTAGGCCTTTCTTGATTTAACTTCTTTTCATCCAGCACACCCATTCGGAGAATGTGATATTGCGCTTACCCTCCGCTGAAGGTGGCTATAGCGTTGATGACGGCCGGTCCCAGGATGGCGATGAACAACACAGGGAAGATGAAGAGCAGAAGAGGGAAGAGAACCATCACCGGAAGCTTCATCGCCTTCTCTTCTGCACGTTGCCGGCGCTTAACCCTCATAACCTTCGCTTGGACCCTGAGGACCCGGCTGATGGCAATGCCGTAAGTGTCCGCCTGGATCACGGCCTGTACAAAGCTTCGGAGCTCCGGAACGTTGGTTCGTTCGGCGAGGGCGAGATAGGACTCGCGGCGGCTCCTTCCGACCTGCATGTCCTGCAGCGTCCGTACCAACTCCTCGGCCAACGGCCCCCTCCCGTTTTCTCCGGCCCGGGCCATTGCTCCTTCAAAACCGAGGCCAGCTTCCACCGAAATCAGCATTTGGTCCATGGTATTTGCGAGTTCCAATTGCATGGCCTTTTGGCGCTCTTGCCCTTTGCTGTACAGCATTAGGTCCGGGATAAAGTATCCGAGTAATACGACAAATATCCCTACGAGCTTAAGGATTCCGCTTGAGCTGTTGGCACTGATGAGAAACCCGAAAAGTGCGCCGAACAATCCGAGCAGGGGTTTGGCAGCGAGGACGCGCCCCAAAGGGAGCGACGGCGGGCGGCCGGCCAGCGAGAGCAGCCGGTCCAGTTTCTGGACGTAGCCGCCGGGGGTCAAACGGTAGCCAATGAGCTCGAGTGCACTGCCACGACTTTGTGGACCAGCTTCGGCAATGGCTGCGCCTTGGGTCAAAAGATCCCGGACGGCACGTTGGGCTTTGCGGTCAACCGACAGGAATGACCAGGCGAGGTAGGCGATAGGCAGAGGAACCAGGACGAGGGAGATTAGAAGAGAGGGATTCACTCGTCACCTCAAAACTTCAAGTCGATGATCTTGCGCATCCAGAGACCGCCGATCGTCATGAGAATGACTGACAAGCCGATCATTCCCCACCCAAGCGGCTGGGTGAACATCACGTTCATGTAGCCGGGGTTGACAAGCAAGAGCATGGTGACGATGCCGAAGGGAAGCGCCATCAGGATGTATCCCGAGAACTTCCCTTCCGCGGCCAAGGATTTGATGTGTCCCTTGATCTCGCTGCGTTCGCGTATGGTCTCGTTGACTTGGTCCAGGACCTCCGCAAGGTTTCCACCCACCTCGCGGTTGATTTGGATGGCTTGCGCTATCCACACGAAGTCCTCGCTCCGCATCCGCTCCGCTGTGTCGTTCAGCGATGCCTCAAGATCGCGGCCAAGGCTTGTCTCTGTAATGATCCGGCGCATTTCCTCGGACGTCGGGCTGGCAGATTCCGTGGCGGCGGCATCGATGGCGCGGAGGATGCTGTGCCCGGCCCGCAGGCCGCCAGCCAGTAGTTGGAGCGTGTCCCCCAGCTGCTCATCGAATTTGGCGCGCCTTTTGCCGGCCAAGGAGCTCAAGATGACCCGCGCTACGAGGGGCGCCGGGAGAAAGAACAGGAAGGCCACCAACGGACCGCCGATGACCAGACCGATCAGGGCACCCACGAATGCACCGGCAATGACAAGGATGAAGAAATCCGCCTGGCTCATTCGCAGCCCGGCATTCTCCAGTTGTTCACGGTTGAAGAGCCGGACATTGCGCCTGGTCAACACCCCGTGGACTGCGTCGGCGGCAGAGCCTGCAAAACGCGTCAGCTGGGAGCCCGAACCTATGTGGTAGGGCCGGCGTCGATCGAACGGAACTTCCGGAGTTTTCGGCAGGATCACGGCCACGCCGAGGAGCAGGATGGCTGAAAACATCAGGGCCATTCCGGTCAAGAGCATCATTTTCCGCTCACGTCCTTGCTGCTGTTGCTGTTGCCAGGGGCGCGGCGAATACTCCGGGAGACACATGGATACCGAAGTCATCGAAGCGATCGATGAAGCGCGGACGGATACCCGTGGGGACCGGCCGTCCCAGGAACCTTCCGTGGGCGTCGACGCCTGCCGAGTAATCGAAAACAAAGGCGTCTTGAAGGGTGACAATGTCGCCTTCCATGCCCTGGACCTCAGTCACGTGGGTGATGCGGCGCGTTCCGTCCCGCAACCGGGAGATCTGGATGATGAGGTTCACCGCGGACGCTATTTGCTCGCGGATTGCCCGCAATGGCAGGTCCATACCGGCCATGAGCACAAGGGTTTCGAGGCGCGCCACGGCGTCGCGAGGGGAATTCGAGTGCACCGTGGAGAGGGAACCGTCGTGGCCGGTGTTCATGGCCTGCAGCATGTCGAGGGACTCTCCACCGCGGACCTCGCCGACGACGATCCTGTCCGGCCGCATACGAAGCGAGTTCCTGAGCAGTTCCCTGATGGTCACGGCACCCTTGCCCTCGGTGTTCGGTGGCCTGCTCTCAAGCCTGACCACGTGTTGCTGCTGGATCTGCAGTTCCACGGCATCTTCGATGGTGACAATCCGGTTGTCTTCCGGGATGAAAGACGAGAGGACGTTCAACAGTGTCGTCTTTCCGGTTCCGGTACCTCCGGAAACAATGATGTTCAGCTTCGCCTTGACGCACGCATTGAGCAGTTCCGCCATTTCGGGCGTGAGCGTTCCGAAATCGATCAGGTTCCTGATGGTCAACGGTATTTTGCTGAATTTTCGGATGGTCAGCGACGAACCGCCCACCGCAAGCGGAGGGATCACCGCATTGACTCGGGACCCGTCCTCAAGCCGCGCGTCAACAAGCGGGGACGACTCATCGATCCGGCGGCCCACTTTCGAAACAATGCGTTCGATGACTCTCCGGAGGTGCTCCTCTGAGCTGAATCCGGAGTCCGTGAGGGTCAGCTTTCCTTTTCGTTCGACGTAGATCTGGTCCATCCTGTTGACCATGATTTCGGTGACTTCCGGGTCGTCCAGCAAGCGTTGAAGCGGCCCATAGCCAAGGACGTCATCCGCCACGTCCGCGACCAGCCGGCTGCGCTCGTCCGCGGACAGCGGGACCTGTTCGGCGTCGATGATCCGGATGAGTTCTTCCCGGGCAGTTGACCGCAACTCGTGTTCGCTGACACCCGAGTCATTGAACCTCGCGCCCAGCCGTTCGAACAACGCGGTGGCGGCGCGCACCTTGAGGGCAGCGAAAGCGTCCACGGGTTGCTGGGCCCTGAGCTTCGGCGAGTCAGGGACGTCGGACAGCTTGACCGAAGTGTGGGGTTTCAGGGCGCCGCCGGGCTTCCCCGAGGGAAGTGGCCTGACCTGCTGCGTCGAGTCAGCGAATGTCGGTTTAGGGGTAGAGGGTGCGCTCGCGCCAAGATCCACCCCGGAGCCGGGAGACGCTTCGGTCTTGTCCTCGGCGGCATGCAGCCGTTCAGACAGCTTCATTAGACGACGACCCTTCTGTGCAGTTTTCGCTGTGCTGTGGCACGCCACGTGGGGTTGAAGCGGTCCACAAGTTGCTTGAGACCTTTGACGGCAGGGTCCTTCACTGAGTCCTGGAGCACGGGAATGCCGCGGTTGGTGGAGAACGCTACGGCCTTCGATCGGGGGATGCTCACGTCAACCGGGGCGCCGACTGTCGATTCGACGTCCTGGACCGACAGCCCCGACTTGGAATCAGCCATGTTCAGCACCACGTGGCGGGTTTCGGGAAGGAGGTTCAACCTGCGGAGGATGTCCAGCCCGGAGCGAAGGCCCCGGACGCTTGGAACGTCCATGCCGGTCACCCAGACCGCGTCCGAGCACTGCTCGAGGGCAGCGAGCCCGATTTCTGGCAGTCCAGGAGCCGTGTCGACAACCACGTACTGGAACTCATGAGCGAGCTGCTCGAGCAGCCTGCCCACTTGTTCCGGCGAGATTTCATCAGCTTCGACGGGGTCCTTCGGCGCGCACAACGCATAGATGCTCGCCGGGTGGACGGTGAGAAAGGCCTTGAGCACCAGCGAATCCTGGCTGGCCGACGGCGTGACGGCATCCGTAACGGTGTGCTCCGGGTTGAGGTAGAGCCCGGAGGCAACGTCACCGAATTGCAGGTCGAGATCCACGATCACCACGCTCATCGGCGCGATCTTGCCCAGGCCCACTGCGATGTTCGTGGCAATGGTTGTCTTGCCCACGCCACCCTTGGGCGAAAAGACGCCGATCACCAGGCCCTTCGGCGAACCCGATTGCTTTGGTTCCCCGGTGCGCTGTCGGCTGGCGAAAGACTGGCACGCGCGCTCAAGCATGACCCTTATCTGGGCCAGGTCAGCATCCGGGCTCATGATGTCGCGGATTCCCGAGCGCATGGCTTGGAGGACAAACGCGGGATCCAGTTCACTGACGAGGATCACGCTCAGTTCCGGCAACTGCACATCGAAGACCGTGGCCAGGCGAAGGGCGTCCTCCACGGGCACGTCGGGCCCGAGAATCAGCACTTCGAGTTGTTCCTGGTTGAGCGCACCGAACAGTTCTGCCGGATCGGCCGGCAAAATGCTCGTGAAGAAGGTCTGTACGCTTCCCGGCAGGCCACCTGCAACAGCTTGGCGCAACCGCTGGTCAAATTCGGTGTTGGGAGTTATGAGGACAAAACGGCTCACCTGTACACCCCGCTCTGCTGTATGACGATCGGTCCGCTGTCTTTGGCATCCAACGGCTCTTTGCTCAACCAGATCTTGGCGTACTCGGCAGCGAAGACAATCTTGGCTGCGTCCACATCACTTACCGCAACGGTGAGCAAGAGGGAACCGGTGGGAAGGCTCGTATCGCCCGGGTTGGCAGCGGCACCAGACCCGGGAGCCGGCGTCGGCTGCGCGCTTGAGGTCGCTTGGGGAGCGCGCTGCACCGCGGTCAGCAGAACTTTGGGGATAGTCAGTTGGGTGGTCCCTTTGTCCGACTTCGAGTCACTTCCGCCGCTGGATATCGAGATGAAGATGCCAACATGGTCTCCAGGGACGAGTCGTCCACCGACCACCCGCTGGGGTTCCAACTGGAACGAGACCTCCTGAAGCCCTGCGGGCACCTTGACGTCCCCGGGGGACTTGAGCGCGTCGGGGGCCACCAGTCTTTCCGACACCAGTGTCTCGCCGGGGACGAGGTCGACGGCGGCAACCTTGCCTGCTGCGTCCGCCAAGGTGTGTAGCGCCGTCTTGGGAACCGCCGATCCGGGGAGTTGCTGGGTGACCAGGGAATCCTTCATGGCATCGACTGAGGTGCCGGCCGGGATGGCCGTCTTGACCACCAACACGTCAACAGGGGCCAAGTTCTGGACTGCCCGTTGATCCGCTCCTTGCGCATAGGAAAAGACGAGAATCACCCCGACGAGTGCCAGCACTGCCGCTGCCGACCCGGCCAACAAGCGTGACTTCACTTACAACTCCTGTGCTCAAAGAACGGATGAAAACTAGGGGGTGAGACGGACAATGGTGGCCCCGTAGGCATCTACGGGCCCCAGCGAGTAGCCGTCCGCCAGCGAGACGTATTTGACGAAGCTCCCGATGATTCCGCGGCAACCTCCGGAGCAGGACACCGCTGGAGACACGTAGGGACTGATGTTATGGAAGCTGTCCGGGGGAGTGTTGTTGCCGCCGCTGAACTTCCACCCCGTCACTTTGAAAGCGGCGAAGGACACCAAATGGTAGATGGCGCCGGCTCCGACTCCTGTACCCGTTATGGCGTCGAAGACAGGGAGCAAGACGACGACATCCCGCCCGGCGTTGATGGTATCGGCCCACTTTTGGAGCGGACAGTTAGGCGGACTGTTCCCCTGGGAGCTGCCGGCTTCGCTCGTGGCGAGGTTGATCGTGGCGCCACACACCCCGGCATCCTGAGCGAGCCAGCCGAAACCCCCCGGCGCGACAGCGCCGGAAGGGCCGTAGTTGCAGCTGGGGTTGGCGCCTGAGCTGTGGTCCTGAAGAAGCTGGAGTGCTCCGCCGATGTATCCCTGCACTTGGCAGATGGAGAACGCGAGAGGGAACGCGGTCGTGCCCGCGACCGGGCTACCCCATTGAACGCTGGAGCTGGTCACAACGCTGGTGGAGTTGACGCCCAGCACACGCGCGAAGAAGAGCGAGACGGCGTTCGGCGCCCCGCCTGCTTGCTGGGCTCCGGCGGTCACGGTGACTTTCCGGTTTGTCAGGTCCAGATTGATCGACTTGATGTTGTTCAGGCCATCGTTAGCATTTTTGTTTGCGATGTCGCTGGCGATCTGGGAGGTGGTGGAGCAATTCGGATCGCTCGTATTCGCGGCGCATTTCTGGGCTACCGCGAGTGCCGCGGCGTCGGATCCGTTCTGAACTTGCGCCCGTTCCGAGTACAGCATGCCCGCATCCACGGCGAGGGCGGCAAAACCGAGCAGCACCACCAACAAGAGCGCGACGAGGACGGCAATCGCGCCGCGCTCGCCGTCGTCGTTTTTGGGGACCATCAGCCGCCGCATACCATGACTCCTACTCCTTGCATGGGGAAAGGCCCCGCGATTCCCGTGAGGGTGCTGAGGGTGTACTTGATCGTCACGGACATCTGGGCTCCGGCCGTGCAGCTGGCCGGGCTGAAGGTGAAGTTCGTGTCTGCCAGCCCTGGATTCAACGCCACCGCTGCGTTTTTTGCCGCTGTCTTCGCGGCCGTCTGGTCGTTTGAGATCGCCATGACCCGGACACCTTCGCGGGCCGCGTTCGAGAGCGACACCTGCACGTTGTAAGCCCTGCCGAATTCCATGATGCCCAGGAGCAGCATGATCAGGAGGGGCGCCAGGATGGCGAACTCGACTGCCACGGCACCGCGCTCTGAAGACCTCGGCATTGTGTTGCCCTTCCAGAGAACAGATGGTTCGGATCAAGCAGAGTGGCGGCCGCGTGAATGCCGCCGCCACTCGGTAATTGCCTTGCGTGCCGGTAGTGCCTCCCGGGCACTACCGGCGCGGCTCCTAGGAGCAGGTGGCAGCGGTGTGGACGCCACCTGTGGTGGTGCCAGCCGTGAAATGTCCGTTGCTGACGGAGCACTGGACCTGGGTGAACGTGTCGTTCAAGGTTCCGCCGAGAAGTGTGACGGCGGCGATGATGACCACAGCGATAAGGGCAACCATGATGCCGTATTCGACGGCGGTAGCACCCTTCTCGTCATGGCGGACGCGGGATGCGGACTTACGGAAAATCGAAAGCATTTAGGCTCCTGACTGAACGCAGACAAAGAAAATGGCCGGATGCGGGCTAAGTAGTGCCGCGTTGCACCTAGCTACAGGTGGCAGCGGTGTGGACGCCGCCAGTGGTGGTGCCAGCCGTGAAGTGTCCGCTGCTCACGGAGCACTGGATCTGAGTGAACGTGTCTTTCAAGGTACCGCCGAGAAGGGTGACGGCGGCGATGATGACAACAGCGATGAGGGCAACCATGATGCCGTATTCGACGGCGGTGGCGCCCTTTTCATCACGGCGGATCCGGGATGCGGCATTGGAGAAGAAAGCAAACATGTGAAACTCCTGAGCGAGTTGGGGTGGGCTGGTCCAGCACCAGCTCACAAGCAACTTAGCAACGCCCGATACCCCGTGGAGCAGTCCTTGGGACATCCTGTGTCAAGACTCGCGATCCTGCGCATTTCTTGGGTTAAACCTAGGGAAACCCGGCGATCTTGGGCATTCCCGCCGCCCCCGGCCATGGCCGGAAAACAGCGCAACCCGACTCCCGCCGTCGGGCTCTAACCGACCGGTCCGCGGTCCCTCCAGGACGCTCGCTCACATATACGTCCAAATCCCAAAACCCTCGCTCACATCAACCGAGCGCGCGTCCGCCGGAAACCCCACATACGTGAGCGAGCGTCTGTGGGGAGCACCCCCTGAGGGGCCGGAAACAGCGCAACCCGACTGCCGCCGTCGGGCCCTAACCGACCTGTCCGCGGTCCCTCCAGGACGCTCGCTCACATATACGCCCAAATCCCAAAACCCTCGCTCACATCAACCGAGCGCGCGTCCGCCGGAAACCCCACATACGTGAGCGAGCGTCGGCCGGAAACCCCACATACGTGAGCGAGCGTCCGTCGGAAACACCACATACGTGAGCGGGCGTCTGTGGGGAGCACCCCCGAGAGGCCAGAAAACAACCGCAAGCGGCCTGCCGCCGTCGGGCCCTAACCGACCTGTCCGCGGTCCCTCCAGGACGCTCGCTCACATATACGCACAAATCCCAGAACCCTCGCTCAGATCAACCGAGCGCGCGTCGGCCAAAAACCCGACATACGTGAGCGAGCGTCTGTGGGGAGCACCCCCGAGAGGCCAGAAAACAGCGCAACCCGACTCCCGCCGTCGGGCCCTAACGGACCTGTCCGCGGTCCCTCCAGGACGCTCGCTCACATATACGCCCAAATCCCAAAACCCTCGCTCACCTCAATCGAGCGAGCGTCCGCCGGAAACACCACATACGTGAGCGGGCGTCCGGGGAGGGGGCGCTCAGTTAGCCGGCCGGGTGTTCGACGGTCACGGTGCCGGCGTCGCCGTCGACGGTGATCTGTTGGCCGCTCGTGAGCCGCTGGGTCGCGACTCCGGTGCCGAGCACGGCGGGTATGCCGTACTCCCGGGCCACGATGGAGCTGTGGCTCAACGGGCCTCCGACGTCGGTGACCACGGCGGAGGCCATGGCGAACAGCGAGGTCCACGCGGGAGTGGTGATGCGCGCAACCAGGACATCCCCGGGCGCCATCTGGCCGAAATCCTGTGGCCCGGTCAGGACGCGCGCAGGAGCAGTGACCCGGCCCGCGCTGGCGCCGACCCCTTTGATGACGTCGCTCGGCTGGTCCTGGGAGCGCGCCGGCATCATTGATTCGAAGACGCCCTTCATCCAACGGGTCTCCGGCAGCAGTTGCGGGGCAGCCGCCTTGGCCTGGCCACGCCAAAGCATCTTGCGCTCCTCGACGACGTCGGCCCGGACGGGTCGGGCCGCGCCGGTAATCGCTACCGCCACCGGTGCTAGCGGCTCGGTCGTGCCCGGCGGTTGCGGCGCGGCGAGGCCGAACTCGACGGCGCTTTGCAGCTCCTGCTGCCGCAGCCAGAACACGTCGGCGGGACTGGCGATGATGCCGGAGTAGACCAGCCGTTTTCCCAGTTCGAGCAGCATCCGCCGGATCAGCGGCCAGGCCAGCCCGACGTCGGCGAGCGCGTCTTCGCGGACTGGCGCGGACTTCTGCGCCCAGCGGAGCAGGCGGATGAACGGGGCCCTCCGACTCCGCCCGAGCCGGGTCCGACCCAGCCGTGCGAGGATCCGATCGGTCTGGTCCTCTCGTCGGGCGGCCGAGAGACGCTGGCGCTCGTGCGGGTCATTTCCGTGCCCCCGCAGGTAGAACTTCACCGTATCCAGCAGCACCGAAGGATCGTCTGCCGGTACCGGGCTGAGGAAATCCAGGTTGTAGACCGCATGGCCGAAGCGATCGAGATGGGCCTGGAAACGCGGCCGCCACTGCTGCCAAAGGGCCGCGTCCATCCCGGCAGGCGGGAGCCAGTTTCTCTGCGACTCGGCCAGCGCCGCCGTCGGTTGATTGAGGATCGCCGGGGCCAGCCCCTCAACCTCCCGGGCCCATGCCGCGAGGTCGTACAACGACTTCTCCGCACGGATGGGTTCACTGTCATAGCCCAGGAGGAATGTCTCGGCTGGAGGATCTCCCGCACGCCGGATGAGTTTGTCGTAGAACGCCCGGAAGGAGATTTCGCTCGTGGCGGCGATCGGAATGACTGATTCCACGGCTGTGTAGTACACGGTTCCGGCGTCGAGCAACGTCCGGACACCCCCAAGCAGTTCCTCTCCCGAAAGCTCCCCCGCGGACTTCGCCGACCAGTCTTTGAGCACCTCCTTGTAGCGCGGATGCGAGAATTCCCGCCAACCGGTCATGCCCATGTGGGCCTTGCCGCGGGCCAGGGCGACCACAGCTCCAGGCGCCTTGCCCATCACTCGCCACAGTGCCATGGTGCGGTAGTAGTAATAGGCGTAACCGTTGATGGTGGGCAGTCCGACGTCGCCGTCCCTGACGACTTCGCTGCCCACGGCTTCGTTCATCAGGGCCTTGAGCGAGCGGGTCACCGAGCCGTCAATGAGGTCGGCGAAGAGGGGCGAGAGCGGATCCGGCAGTTGTTCCACGATGCTCGCTCGGAAATAGAGCCCCTTCGGGTAAGGCAGCGGCCAGGTGTCCGGAATGTCAGCCACGGGTTCAGGCAGTGCCGTGATGGGCCGGGATTGCAGCATGAAGAAATCACCGTCTGCCCGTGCCCATTCGATGTCCTGCGGAGTTCCGAAGTAGTCCGCAATCCGCGTTCCGTAACGCGCCAGCGCGGCGGCAGCTCCGTCGTCGAGCACGGCCCGGTTCCGAAGCGCCGCCGGGACCGGCTGCTCGGTCGTCCCTCCTTGAACCGGGACGCCCTGATCCGGGACGCCTTGGTCCGGGACGACGCCGGAGCCGCGGTCTGCCGCGTGCTCCGCGTAGACGGTCATGACCTCCTTGTCTGCTGTCCGGCGCGAGAGTACGCGGCCGGTTCCCGCTTCCACAACAAGGTCATCCGTGGTGACGGTTCCGCTGACCACGGACTCCCCCAGGCCCCACGCGGCACTGATCGCGATCTGGTCCCGCCGCCCGTTGGCCGGATTGGCGGTGAACATGACCCCGGCCGCCTCGGCCTCGACCATCCGCTGGACGACGACGGCGAGCCGGACATCGCCCGGTGCGATGCCTTCGCGGTCCCGGTAGGCCATGGCACGCGCCGTCCACAGGGAAGACCAGCAGTCAATGACGGCCGCATCCAGTGCTTCCGCGCCGCGGACGTTGAGGTAGGTTTCCTGTTGCCCGGCGAAGCTGGCCGAGGCAAGGTCCTCCGCCGTGGCGGACGAGCGCACCGCGACGGGCGCACCGGCGGACTCGCCGTCGCCGTCGCCGGGCCGGTCACCGGCGGACTCGCCCCCGTCGCGAAGGCGCTCATAAGCGGCGGCGAGCTCGTAGGCGATGGCGGCAGGCATGGTGCCGCCGGTGAAAAGGGCCCGGATTGCGGCTGAGGCGTCCTCGTAATCCTGCGGCGCAGGCTCGGACGTGAGCGCCGCCAACTCCTGGATGCGCGCCTGAATCCCATTGGCATCCACGAAGGCCCCATACGCCGCAGTGGCCAGCACGAAACCCGGAGGAACCGGCAGCCCGGCCCGAACCAGGTTCCCCAGCCCGACGCCCTTGCCGCCCGCCACGGCGACGTCGGCCGCTTGGACATCGGCGAAGTTGTAGATGTAGGTCATGACTGTCGCTCCTTATCGCGGAGACACCCTCATCGAGCCTGACTCACAACATACTGCCACGCTGCCGGGCGGGAGGCGATGGCTGCGCTGGCCGGCTTCCTACTCCGGGTCCAACTCCTACTGCGGGTCCAGGGCGCGGTTTATCGCCGCCTGGTCGCAAGCCTGGAGAACGCCGATGAACTCATCCATTGCTTCCGGCCCCTGATCTGTGTCCGCCACGCGCACAAGATGCGAGGCCAGGACTGCGACCTTGACGTTCGTCATGCTGCTGCAATTCACGAGCAGTTTGAAGGCGGCGTCGGAGTCAAGGAGCAACCGCCCCATCAGGATGCCGCGCGCCTGGTTGATGACGCCCCGCGTGGCGTTGGCGCCCGCGACGGCGTCACGCGCCGCTTGCTCGGTTTCCCGGCGCAGCGTGGACGTCAGGTCGATCACGGTTCCCTCGACCGCGACGGTCCCCGACGGACCCAGCTGCGCGTTCCCGGCCGTCAACACGCGACGGACATGTCCCTGCGCGTCAATGATCCGGTGGTAGATACAGAAGTGCCCGCCGTCGCGGAAGACTTGAGCTAGTATCTCCATAGCCCGTGGCCTGTCATCCGGGTGTTTGTGCGACATCAGCAGCTCAAGTGTGGGAACTACTTCCCCCCGCTGGTAGCCGTGGAGATTGAAGAGCCCGTCGGACCATTCCGCTTTCCCCGAGGGCGGGTCAAAGAGGAAGGTTCCGGCCAGAAAGCCGGGGGCGCCCAGTGCACTCGAGTACGTATGAGGGCTGTCCAACATGGCGCAAAGACTCACTTCCTAAGTGTGCTTACTAATTTAGCTAAGCGTACAGAATACAGCGGGCGCACGACGCTGGCGGCCCAACAAGCCCCTCTCTGCGTTCACAATAGGGGGTCAGTCCTTCACCACCACCTTGCCGGCCATTCCAAAATAATCATGCAGTGCGCAGATGTAGTCATACACCCCTGCCTTGTTGAATGTCACGGTGAATGTCACGCCCGGCGGCAAAAGGCCAGAATTGAGCTGCCCGCCCGTGTAATTCGTCGGATCGCCCAGCGGCGGGAACGGGTTGGCGGGCTCGTCGCCGAAGGTGATCGTGTGCGGCTCGCCCATGCCGTTGTTGACGAAGCTCACTTTTTCGCCAACGTGGATGACCACTTTGGGTTCGATGAACCGCATGACCATGGCGACGCCGTCGTCGGTTCCGGAAATGACCGTGTGATCGTTGGCTTGGTCGCGGGCGTCGCTCCATTGCTTGTAGCCGTCACGGATGATGGCCCGTTCAGCCCGATCTACCCGGTTGTTGTATTGCTCCTGGGTGTACGGGTAGTCCGTACCTTTGGCCCGCACATGTACGGTGCCCTTCTGGGCCGCGCCATGCACCAGGCAGTAATACGTGAAATCGCCGGCATCCGGGAACTTCAGGGTGTAGGAATCAACCTCGGCGAACCCGCTGTCCGAGACATTCGACATCACGCCGGAGTTGTAATAGGAGTGCCCGTCGTAGGACGTGCCGCCCTGCGCCGAGATATAGAGGGGGCTGAAAGGATCAAAAGGTTGCGTGGACTCGATGGTTTGCCCTGCGGCAAGGAACGTGACCGTGTGGATTTCGGCCGAGTTGGCCTCCCAGGTGACCTTGTCACCGGCATTGATGAAGATGTTATTCGGCAGGAAGGACATCCCCTGGATGGCCTGGTCCGACGATTCGGAGCCGACCTGGACAGTCCAGGTCCTTGCGGATTTGCCACTGTCCGCTGCTGCCGTGCCGCTGAGTGCCACCGGCAGGACCAAGGCAAGGAGCAAAATCATGAGCGCTCGAAGGCGCGGCAATAGAAGGGGTTTTGGATGAGTAGCCATAAGACTCATTCCTTAGGAAAATCATTGCTGACCGGCTGTTATCAGCCTGGAAATTTTGAGGCGCCGGAGACCATGGCGTCGTTTGACGGTGACTCGGATTCCTTGAACTTCCCTATGAACTTCAGCTCGCAGCTGCTGCCCCTCCCCCCGCATACGGTGCGGCGCCACGACGTTGGGGCCATGCAGGGTCCTCCTTTGCTCGGAGGGATAACGTCCGGTTCCGTGGGCAAAAGAGCCCCCCATTGCGGAACGGATAGGACACGGCAAAGCCGGCCCAGGTGAAGGCGAGAGATTTACCTCTCATCGTGCTCCTGGAATGTTATTTTGTCGAGATATAAGGACTACATTCGGGCTGTCTTTGTGCCCGAATTGAGGCTTTCCCGCAGGCGTTTTTAACCCAACTGAGTGGTATTTTCCGGACATGGACAGACGACGGCGACTGTGGCTATCGGCGGGGCTCGCAGTCCTGCTGGCGCTCGTCGTGGTCCTGGCGGCAGTCATCGCCGGCTCCGTCAGGACATCGTCCGGGCCATCGCCCTCAAGCGCCTCCGCCGGCGCCACGGCTACCCGTGCCCCGTCCCCCACTACGTCCCCCGCGCCAACCGCTGCAGCACCCGCACCGCCGATAATCCCCGAGCTGCCCGCGACACCCATGAACATCCTGGTGATTGGCAGCGACAGCCGGGCAAATGCGAGGGACCAAAACAACCAGACCGTCACAACAGGCCAGTCAGCGGACCAACGTTCGGATTGCCTGATGCTGATCCACGTTCCAGCGGACCGGCAAAAGGTCTACGGCATTTCGATCATGCGCGACAACTGGGTGAACATCCCGGGCTATGGCGCAGCCAAAATCAACGCCAGCCTGGAGGTGGGAGGCATCCCCCTGGTGGTCCGGACCGTTGAGACGCTGTTGGGCACGCACATCGACCACACCGTCATGCTGGATTTCCAGGGCTTCAAGGTCCTCACGGATGCCCTCGGCGGAATCGACGTCAATGTCACGCTGCCCTTCACCGCGAGCTTTGACACCCATCACACCTTTATTGCGGGCGTCAACCATTTGGACGGGGAAGCTGCCTTGGAGTTCGTCCGCGAGCGCTACTCGTTCGTGGACGGAGACTACCAGCGCGTCCGCAACCAGCAAACGTTCCTCCGGGCACTCCTGGGCAAGCTCAGGAGCGGAATCCAGTCTCCGGCCGCCGTCCTTGGCCTGGTCAACTTCGCCACAAACTATCTCACGGTGGACCAAGGATACGATCCGGCTTCCGTCGCGAGACTGGCCTACGCCCTCCGGACGGTGGATCCCGCCGCTTCCGTCTTCTTCACCCTGCCCACGGCAGGCACAGGTACTTCCCCGGACGGGCAGTCCATCGTGGTGCCTGACTACGCCGGGATCGGGCAAGTGGCCGGGGCACTGCGGGACGGAACCTTGCCGGAGTATGTGGCCGCACATGGTTACTGAGCTCCCGCTCAACACTCGCAAAGATCTTGATTGAATATTTAACTAATCTTGAAGGGAAGCTTGGGGAATCCTTGCGCCTTCCTAAAATTCCTGCCGGAAAGTAGAGGTCATCGGGCAGCAAAGTCCGTGAAATCCCGGTCTCAACGGGCTTCAAGAAACGGAAATCATCATGGGTCTCAACCTGAAAACCACCTCCGGTAAAGTCATTGCTTCCCTGGCCCTGGTCGGCACTGCTGCCGGCGTGGCGGGACTGGGAACCTACGGTGCCTTCACCTCCAGCACCTCGGCCAGCAACACCGTCGCCTCCGGCAGCGTGAGCATCGCCCTCGGCGCCACAGGCACCGCGAACCGGCTCAGCGTCGCCGCTTCCGGCCTGGTCCCGGGCGACACCGTCCAGCGCGTGGCCACCCTGAGCAACGCAGCCAGCAACCAGAACCTCTCCGCAATCACCCTGACCACCGCGGCCTCGCCCACCTCCTTGCTGGACACCAACACGACGATGGGCCTGCAGGTTGTTGTCGATGCCTGCTCCGTCCCCTGGACCGAAGCCGGCACCGCCCCCGCGTACACCTACACCTGCACCGGAACCACCACCAGCGTCCTCGCTTCCCGGCCCGTCATCGGCGCCAACGTTGCCTTGGCCAACCTGACCTCGGTCACCGCCGGACACGCCGACAACCTGCGCGTCACCCTGACCCTCCCCGCTACCGCGGACAACACCCTCCAGAGCCAGAGCAGCACCATCGCGTTCACCTTCACGGGCACCCAGCGCACCGCCACCGCCCAGTAACGCCGCCCCACCCCAGCCAGCCCTCCGCCGTCGAGCCCCCCTGAAAAACGACGGCGGAGGGCCTTCCACAGGAACGGAGACCCAACCATGACCGCACCACTGGTCCGCCGCCGGCGGGTCTCGACGTTTGTCCGGGCCATGGTCAACGTCATCACGACCACGGTGATGGTCGCCGCCGTCGCCGCGTTCCTGTTCCTCGCCGTCGGGCCCCGCGTCCTCGGCTACCAGACCAGCACGATGCTCACCGGCTCAATGGCTCCGCTGATCAATCCGGGAGACGTGGTTGTCACGGTTCCCGTCGCAGTCAAAGACCTGAAGGTCGGAGACATCATCACGTACCACATTCCGGTGGAGGACCAAAGGGTGGAAACCCACCGGATCATCGACCTGGCAGTGAACAGCCAAGGCACCGCCACCGTCCGCACCAAGGGCGATGCCAACAACGGCGCCGACCCCTGGACAGCGACATTGGCCGGCGGTCAGGTCGACCGCCAGGTCTTCACCGTTCCCTACCTTGGCAACGCGATCCGCACTCTTCGTGATCCCGTGGTCCTGAAGGTCCTGATGTACGGCGCTCCGGCCGCACTGGTGGTCATGGTGCTCGTCTCCATCTGGCGGAAAAAGCCCGAGGGCGACGACGCGGACGCCGGCGCTGCCCAACGCCCCCTGCCGGCCTTCGACCGACGCCCCCTCAAGCGCCTGGCCAGGGAGATGAAGAGCAAGGAGGCCGCCGAGAAGTTCGCGGCCGCCTACGCCAGGCTGTTGCCCCAGCGGGTGGACAAGATCAGCCACGCCCTGAGCAGCGGCGACAGCGACCTCGCGATGGACGCGGTGCTCAGCCTGAAAACCAGCTCCTCAATGGTCGGGGCGCTCCGGATGGAACAGCACTGCGTCCGCCTCGAACACGCCCTGGTCATGACCGACCACACCGCGGCAATCCAAGCCGGCGAACTTGTCCGCGAACACCAGCCGCAGTTGGAAAAAGCCCTGGGCGGCCACACCATGCGCCGCGTTGCATGAAAACCCCTTCAAAGAACCGAACCGGATCCGCTGCCCTTACCGTGTGAAAGTCGTAAGAATGGAATGGACCACCGGGCCCGACAGAAAGCCGCCGACCTTGCGTAGAAGCCGGAGCACCGCCGACGCCGGGCGGACGCCTGCGTCCGGACGCGTCGCCGCGGTCCTGGCGGCGGCTGCGGTATTGATCTTCGCTCCCGGTATCGCGCAGGCTGCGTTCAATGGGTCCGTCAGCGCTTCACTCCCCGTCTCCTCCGCCATGATCCCGGCATCCACGGCAACCGTCACCGCGAACTGCCAAGGTTCGAACCTCACCATCACCGTCACGTCCTGGGCGATAACAGATCCGCGATTCACAGGAGTCTTCACCGTTTCCAGCGGCGGAAGCACCGTATTCACGGGCACCAGCAAACAAAGCGGCGGCGCAAGCTACAAAGCGTCCATCTCGCCCCACACGGGCACCTGGACCTGGACCGTCCAGAACCAGTACCCGGTCCCCGGCACCAGCAACACCTGGACAGGTACAGCCACGACGGGCCAGTTCACCTGCACCTAAGCCGACGGCCACCCGCACGCCGCTACCCCCGCAGCGAACGCGGGCGCCGATGTCGCACTCCCTCTATATATTGAGAGGATGACGCAGACTTCCGGTTCCGCCCAGCCATCCCACGTCGACAGCCCAACGGCCCCGGTCGCCAAGAAGGTGCCGCACACCCGCGAGCACCACGGCGATGTTTTCGTGGACAACTACGAATGGCTGCGGGACAAGGAATCCACCGAGGTCATTGAGCACTTGAAGGCTGAAAATGCCTACCAGGAAGCCATCACCGCACACCAGGAACCGCTGCGCGAGGCGATCTTCCAGGAAATCAAGGGGCGTACCCAGGAGACCGACCTTTCGGTCCCCAGCCGCAAGGACGGTTGGTGGTACTACACCCGCTCCGTCGAAGGCAAGGAGTACGGCATCCAGTGCCGCGTCCGGGCTGCGAACTCCGGCAATCCCGTAGCGGACTGGACCCCGCCGGCGGTGGAACCCGGCGTCGAACTCCAGGGTGAAGAAGTGTTGCTGGACGGCAACACCGAGGCGGAAGGCAAGCCGTTCTTCTCCGTTGGCGGCACTGCCGTGACGCTGGACGGCAACCTTTATGCCTACGCCGTGGACAACTCCGGCGAGGAACGCTTCACGCTCCGCATCAAGGACCTGCGCACGGGTGAACCGCTGCCCGACGTCATTGAGAACATCTTCTATGGCGTGGCCTTCTCCCCCGACGGCACCCGGATCTTCTACACCGTGGTGGACGATTCCTGGCGCCCCTACCAAGTGAAGTCGCACGTCCTGGGCACGCCCGTCAGCGAGGACGAGGTCATCTACCAAGAGGACGACGTCGCCATGTGGCTCGGGTTCGAGCTCTCCTCCGACCGGAGGTACCTCGTGCTGAGCATCGGCTGCTCGGAATTCAGCGAGACGCGCCTGCTCCGCTTCGACGACTTCGACGCCGGCCTGTCCACCGTGCTTTCCCGGGACGAGCACATCCTTTACGAGGCCGAGCCGTTCCTCCTCGAGGGTGTCGAGACCATCCTGCTGACCCACAACAAGGACGCCATCAACTCGATGGTGTCCATCGCGGACCCGGCCGAGTTCGCCAAGCCGCTGGCCGAGCAGCACTGGCGCACCGTCGTCGGGCATTCCGACGCCGTTCGCGTCAACGGCGCGGGCGTCACCTCGACGCATCTGGTGGTGTCTGTACGGCAGGACACGATCGAACGCGTGCAGGTGCTCCCGCTCGCCGGGCTGGGCACCGCCGCCCAGGGTGCCGCCGTGGAGCCAGCCTTCGATGAGGAGCTGTACACGGCTGGTGTGGGCGGAACCGACTATGAAGCGCCGGTGATCCGCATCGGATACACCTCCTACTTCACGCCGTCGCGGGTGTACGACTTCGTGCTGCCCACCGCCGCGCTGCCGCAAGGCGAATTGCTGCTGCGGAAGGAAAGCCCCGTGCTGGGCGGGTACACCGCGTCCGACTACGTGGCCACCCGGGAATGGGCGACGGCGGCGGACGGCACGCGCGTGCCGCTGTCCGTTCTGCGGCACGCCTCCCTTGCGCAGGATTCGAGCGCCGCGGGCCTGGTCTACGGCTACGGCTCGTACGAGGTCAGCATGGATCCCGGCTTCGGTGTGGCCCGGCTGTCACTCCTCGACCGCGGGATCGTCATGGTGATCGCCCACATCCGCGGCGGCGGCGAGCTCGGCCGGCGCTGGTACGACGACGGCAAGAAGCTCAACAAGAAGAACACCTTCACGGACTTCATCGCGGCAACGGACTGGCTCTCGTCCTCCGGTTGGGTGGCGCCGGAGCGGATCGCCGCGATGGGTGGCTCCGCGGGCGGCCTGCTGATGGGCGCCGTGGCCAACCTTGCGCCGGAAAAGTATGCGGCAATCGTGGCAGCCGTGCCGTTCGTGGACGCGCTCAACACCATCCTGGACCCGGAGCTGCCGCTCTCCGCACTCGAATGGGAAGAATGGGGCAACCCCATCACCGATCCTGAGGTGTACCAATACATGAAGTCGTACACCCCGTACGAGAACATCCGCGCCGTGTCGTACCCGCGGATCGCAGCCGTCACGTCCTTCAACGACACCCGTGTGCTCTACGTCGAACCCGCCAAATGGGTCCAGGTATTGCGTTCCGAGACCACCGGCACGGCGCCGATCGTCATGAAGATCGAGATGGACGGCGGACACGGTGGAGCCTCGGGACGATACGTGCAGTGGCGCGAGCGCGCGTGGGACTATGCCTTCGTCGCGGACTCGCTCGGCGCCGTCGAACTCCTGCCTGGAGCAGGGCTTAAGTAGCGCCCTCGATAGTAGGCTCTCCCATGGGGGCCGAACCGAAACAGTAGGAGCGTAGTGGACAGTCGATTGACTAACGACGCATCGGCACCAAACCGCGCCTTGGTGGCTGACCCTGATCCCGGACGCCTTGCCGAGACGGTGGCGGCGCTCACCGCAGCAGGGTTCATGGTTCGTTCAGCGCACGACGCCGGTTCACTTGCTGCCGCGCTGAAAAGCGAACAGAGCGACGTGCTGGTGGTGGACAACGACCTCCGCGAGTTCCTTCCCCGGAATGACGCTCCGGTCTTGCTCCTGCTGGATCCCGAAGACGAGCTGGATGTTACGGCTCTGGAAGGGTGGACGATTGCTGATTTCACCTATCGGGGCCAGCCTCCCGCATTTCGGGTGCACCGGGCCTTGGTACTGATAGCCCGGGCCGCCGAACGCACGCGCCGCCGTTCGGAAGCCGAGTCGCTGCGGGAGAGCCTGCGGAAGGTGTCCGCGGCGATCCGGTCCACCATTGACCCGGACCGGATAGCGCAGCATCTGGTGAAGGGCATCGGCGAGGCCCTGGGCGCGGAACACGTCTGGTTCACGACGTTCCCGGACACGCGGGTTCCGCAAGTCAGCGCCGAATGGAACGCTCCGGGACTGGTACCGGGAGTCCTGCCGGGCGAACTCACCGGCGACATCGCCACGTTCGAACTCGCGGAACGGTTGTGGGCGGAAGCGGAGGTGCAGCCGCTGCCGAAACGGGCTCCCGCGGGTGAATCCGGTGGCGCGGGTGTACCGGGTGGTGCGGGGGCGCCGTCGGCGTCGGTTGTGGTGCCGGTAGGCGAGGGAGATCTCGTTCTGGGGGTCATCTGGATCGCGCGCCCGGACACGGCGCAGGAATGGACCCGCGCCGAAATAGGCCTGATCCAGCACGTCTCGGGGAACTTGGCGTATGGCCTGATGCAGAGCCACCTGATCGGCGCGCAACAGCAGGTCATGTACAAGCTCCAGGAGCTCGACCAGGCCAAGACAGACTTCCTCACCACAGTGAACCACGAACTTCGAACTCCCTTGACGTCCATCACGGCCTATCTGGACATGATGCGCAGCGGCGCCGGCGGACCTCTTCCCGCAGGTGTCGAGCGTATGGTCGACGTCATTTCACGAAATGCCGAGCGGCTCCGACGGCTGATCGAAGACATGCTCACCGTCTCGCACCAGGACACTTCCGGCGATCTCCAGTTGAGCCGTGTGAATGTGGGCACCTTGCTCAGGCTTGTTGTCTCGACGTTGCAGCCGCTCGCTGACTCCCGTTCACTGTCCCTCACCGTGATGCACGCGCCGGGAACCGTGATTGTCCAGGCCGATGAAGCCAAGCTCGAGCAGGTCTTCGCCAACATCATCAGCAACGCGATCAAGTTCACGCCCGACGGCGGCCACGTGGCGGTCAGCAGCGGGATCACCTCGGACCCAGGCACGGTTCCCAGCGTCGTGGTCAGCGTGGAGGACACCGGCGTCGGGATCCCGGAAACGGAAATCGAGCAAGTATTCACGCGGTTCTTCCGCGCCTCAAACGCCTCCACCGCGGCCATCCCCGGGAGCGGGCTTGGCTTGGCGATAGCCCACGACATTGTGGAACGCCATTCCGGCCGGCTCGATGTCGAATCCGCCCTTGGCGTGGGAACCACGGTTTCAGTCCGGCTCCCCCTGGATGCAGAGAGCTAAGGCGCGCCGCTGACTCCGGGGCGGTGTTCTATGTGCGTCTACCCAAGTAACTGGCAGTAGATGCCGTTATGAGGCGCCAAAACGGCATCTACTGTGAGTTAGTTGGGCCACCAACCGATCGAGGCGTAGTGGACAACAGTGCCGGTGTTAACCGTCGTTACTGTGGAGCTCGTGGTGCTCGTGGTGCTCGTGGTGTCGTGCTTCGGGGCGGCGTTGGCGGGGGTGACAAATCCACCAATAGCGAGCACGCCCGTCATGAGAAGTGTTGCGGCGAATTTTTTCATGCAGTGCTCCTTTGAGCCGTAAAAATCCGAAGTTGACTTTCCCAGCGTAAAGAGGCTCGTTAAAGGTTCGCTTAAGATTGGCTCAGTTTTCGGACGTCTTTGCTGCCAGCCGGTAACCGACGCCGCGCACGGTTTCAACCCAACGCGGCGACTGCGCCGAATCGCCGAGTTTCCGTCGCAGATTGGCGATGTGTACCTGGATCGCACGCTCTTCGGATTCGCTGACGTAGCCTCCGGTTTCGTACTCCCTGGCATGGAGCCAGCGGGCAAGCCCAGTAGTGCTTCGGACAACGCGTCCAGCCTCCATCAGGGCCTGAAGGAGGTCGAACTCGGTGCGGGTCAATTGCACCTCTTCGTTATCCACCCGGGTAGTCCGCGTGGCCACGTCAAGGAAGAGGCCGTTGTGTTCCAGCCCTGAGGGCTCAGCCCCCGAAATCACGGTTGTGGGTGCGGTTGGCGAGTTCAGCGCCTGGGCCGGCGGCAGCTCCGCCGTCGTGCTCCCCGCGGAACCGCTCAAAAGCTTGCTGCCGCGGGGCCGGCGGAGGAGCGTCTCAACCCGGGCCAGGAGCTCGCGGGGGCGGAAGGGCTTGGTGACAAAGTCGTCGGCGCCGACGGACAGCCCTTGCAGGGTGTCCACTTCGCGCGCGCGGGCAGTGAGCATGATGATGTAGGCGTCGCTGAACTCCCGGACGCGACGGGTGACCTCGATCCCGTCAATGTCCGGCAGGCCAAGGTCCAAGGTGATCACGTCGGGGTTGTGACGGCGGACGGCATCCACGCCATCGATGCCGTTTCCGGCCGCGTAAACCTCCAGGCCCGATGCCTCGAGGACGGCATGGACTACCTCACGGATGTCATCGTCATCCTCGATTACTACAGCCACGCCCGATGCGCCCACGTCAAGATCCCCATCTCTCTTATGCTCAGCCCACCTTAACACCGGCGGTACCGCTATTCTCGCGCATGTCGGCGTAAGTCCGCTTTGTCCGGGTAGCGAACGCTATTTCCGCGCGCGCCACTCCGAGTCGAGCATCGCGTAGATGACTTCAGTGGACCATTGGCCCTTGTAATGCCAGTTGTCCACAAGCTCCGCTTCCCGGCGCATCCCAAGTCGCTCGCACAATCCCGACGACGAGGTGTTCAGGGCATCCAATTTGGCGTCGATCCGGTGGAACATCAGCTTCTCAAAACCCAGGCGGAGGACGGCCTCGGCCGCCTCGGCGGCGTAGCCCTGGCCCCGGCTTTCCGGAGCGAGGATCCAGCCGATTTCGGCCTGCCCCGTGCCCGGCAGCCACTTGAGGACCACTTCGCCAAGCAGCCCCGGCGAGTCCGCGCGCTCTATGGCGAGGCACACCCAGTCACCCTCTTGCTCGAAGGTGAAGTTGGCGTAACGGCCGAGCGCTTCCATGGACTGCGTGAGGGTCAATTCCTGCCGGAGCAGGAACCTGGCAGTCCCGGGCAGTGACTGGTAGCCGTGGAATCGCTCCAGGTCAGTGGCCTCGAATCGGCGAAGCACGAGCCTCGCAGTCCGGATGGGCAGTTCGATGAGCGGCATGACTCGAGGCTACTACGTCGGGTTTCTTGGGGTCCGGATCGGGCCCGCCGGGCGGTCACCTCTTGACAGTTCAAGCAAACTGGGATTACCTAATGAACATTCGGTAAATAAAGCTGGAGGCAATGACGCATGGTTGAGACCACCCTTTCTGGCGCAGCGCAGCACCAGATCCTCAAGAACGACTACGCCTCCGAGTGGATGGGCCTGGAGGTGCTCAAGGTCGACGACGGCCACGCCACCGTCCGCATGAAGCTCCGGCAGGAAATGCTCAACGGCTTCGGAATGGCCCACGGCGGAATGATCTTCGCCTTCGCTGATTCAGCGTTTGCCCTGGCATGCAACCCGGCCAACCCCTCGCCGTCGGAAGCCGAGACCATCACCGTCGCCGCCGGCGTCGACATCAACTTCCTGAAGCCGGCCTATCAAGGCCAGGTGATCACCGCCGTCGCGAACCGCCGCGCCAACAACGGCCGCAGCGGCCTGTACGACATCCAAATCTTCGCGGCCGACGCAAGCCAAGCTGCCGCAGCCGGGTCGTCCGAGGATCCGGGCAGCTATGGCGAGCTCATCGCCGAGTTCCGTGGCCGCAGCCGCACCATCTCCAAGAAGTAGGAAGACCATGACACAGAACACCGTCGCCGCTCCCGACGCACCGCTTCACACCGCACAGCTGGATCGCGAAGAAACCATCTCCCGCGACGAGCTCGAGGCCCTGCAGCTCAGCCGCCTCCAGCACACCGTGGCCTACGCCTACGATCGCGTCCCGCTGTACAAGCGCAAGTTCGACGACGCCGGCGTCCACCCCTCCGATCTCCGCGAACTGTCCGATCTCGGCAAGTTCCCGTACACCACCAAAGAAGACCTCCGCCAGGAATACCCCTTCGGCATGTTCGCCGTGCCCCAGGACGAAGTAGCCCGCATCCACGCGAGCTCGGGTACCACGGGCCGGCCGACCGTCGTCGGGTACACCAAAAACGACCTCGCCAACTGGGCCACCCTGGTCGCCCGCTCGCTCCGGGCGTCAGGAGTCCGCCCCGGCATGAAGGTCCACAACGCCTACGGCTACGGCCTGTTCACCGGCGGCCTCGGCGCCCACGCGGGTGCCGAAGCGTTGGGGTGCACCGTCATCCCGATGTCCGGCGGCCAGACCGAACGCCAGATCCAGCTGATCCAGGACTTCAAGCCGGATGCCATCCTGGCAACGCCCACCTACCTGCTCACGATCGCCGACGCGATGGTCCACATGGGTGTCGATCCGGCGTCGACCTCGCTCAAATACGCGGTGCTCGGAGCCGAACCGTGGACCGAGGAAATGCGGCACGAGCTCGAAACCACCATGAACATCAAAGCGTGCGACATCTACGGGCTCTCTGAGGTCATGGGCCCGGGCGTAGCGGGCGAGGCCGTGGAGACCCAGGATGGCTGCCACATCTGGGAGGACCACTTCCGGCCGGAGATCATCGATCCGTTCGATCCCTCGCGCGGGGAAAGTGCCGTGCTGGCCGACGGCGAACCGGGCGAACTCGTCTTCACCTCGCTCACCAAGGAAGCGCTGCCGATCATCCGGTACCGCACCAAGGACCTCACCCGCCTGCTGCCCGGCACCGCCCGCCCCGCGCACCGCCGCATGGGCCGCATCACCGGCCGCAGCGACGACATGATCATCCTGCGCGGCGTGAACCTCTTCCCCTCGCAGATCGAGGAAATCGCCCTGCGCATCCCCGAGCTCAGCCCGCACTTCCAGCTCGAGCTCACCCGCCCCGAAGGCAAGCGTATGGATTCGCTCACGGTCAAGATTGAGCGCCGCGAGAACGTCTCCGTCGAGGCGGGCACGACGGCGGCACACGCCTTGCGCGAGCAGATCAAGATCCACGTGGGTTCTTCGTGCGTCGTCGACGTCGTGGAGCCGGGTTCGCTCGAGCGTTCCAACGGCAAACTGCGCCGCGTCTACGACATGCGACCCAAGAGGTAACGTGGCCCGGCGGATACACGGATCAACCGAACGTTCATGAGAAAATGGCCAGCATGCCTAGTGAAACAGTAACCAAGCGGGGACGCCCCGGATACGACCAGCAATCAGTGCTGCTCATCGCCGTCGACGTCTTCAACCGCCACGGCTACGACGCCACGTCCATGGGCATTCTGGCCGAAAACCTCGGAATCTCAAAGTCGGCCATCTACCACCATGTGCCGTCCAAGGGTGACCTCCTGAAGCTCGCGCTTGAGCACGCCCTCGGTGGGCTCGAGGCCATCCTGGAACAGCCCGAGGCTGTGACGGGGGCAGCGGATGCCCGTTTGGAATTTGTCCTCCGGCAGACCATCGCCGTATTGGTGGACCGGCTGCCTTTCGTCACGTTGCTCCTGAGGCTCCGCGGCAACACCGACATTGAGCGCGACGCCCTGGAACGGCGTCGTGCCTTCGACCACAAGGTGGCCGCGCTGATCTCGGCCGCCCGAGAAGAAGGCACGCTGCGCCAGGACATCGATCCCCGCACCGTGACCCGGCTCCTGTTCGGCACCATCAACTCGATCGTGGAGTGGTACAAACCGGGCGGCTCGCTCTCCCCGCAGCGCCTGGCCGACGACGTCATCACCATGGCGTTCGACGGCCTGCACGCCTCGGCGTAGGACGGTTCCGGGGCACCCCTCCGTCCCTCTCCCTGCAGCCCCCGGACGCCCGCTCACATATACGGCCCTTTCAACCGACGCCCGCTCACATATATCCCCAATTGGCAGAACGCTCGCTCACTAAAAAGTGAGCGAGCGTTCTGCGTGGTGCGGTGATGCTTTTCAGAGCTGGTATTCGGCCTGGATACCCAAGCTTTCGTGGACGCAGAGGACATTGTTTTCCGTGTCCATGAACCAGGCGCAACGATCGGCGTCGGTAGTACAAATGTGGTGTTCGGTCTTGAGCTCGGGGAGATCATAATCCCGGAATTCGACGCCGCTCGCCTCCATTTCGTCGACTGTCCGCTCGATGTCGCTGACTTCAAAGGAAAGGGCAGTGTGCGATGAATGCATGCCGTCCTTGATGGGCATCAACTGCAGCATGGGACCACCATCGATGCCGAACAAATCATTTCCATCCCAGGTCATGCCGCGATGAGGGAGGCCGAGTTTCTCTGCGTAGAAGCTGCGGGCTCGGTCCACGTCGTCGACGGGCAAGACGGTTGTGGCTGTTCTCAGTGCTAGGTTCACTTCGCCACCTCCTACGCAAAAAATCTTACGCCGCACGCGATCGGAAAGACCTCGTGAGCAAACTTTGGTCTGGCCCGTTGTCAGGGCGGCAGCCTCGGCCTACGATGTGCAAAGCCCCCTCGCAGGGGAACAACTCCGGGACCTTCCCTCAACGGGTGATGGGAGCACCGCAGGAGGCCCGAGTCCTGGACATCACGGGACGGGAAGACAATGACGAAATATCTGTTCGAAGCAAACTACGTCGGCGACGGAATCAACGGGCTGTTGCGCGAGGGCGGCACCAAGCGCCGCGATGCTGTGGTCGATGCACTCAAATCCGTAGACGGATCGCTCGAATGTTTCTACTACGCTTTCGGCGAGACCGACGTCGTCGGGGTCTTCGAAATCCCTGACGCGGCTAGCGCCGCCGCCCTGTCACTCATGATCAATGCGACTGGCGCAGTGCGCCTGCATTTGAAGCCGCTCATGACGGTTGAGGATCTCGACGAAGCGGCCAAGAAGACCCCGGCATACCGCGCCCCAGGGCAATAGAACTCCTCAGACACGGAACGCTCCCCAGTGCTGGGGAGCGTTCCACGTATGCAGGCACAGTGAGCGAGCGTCCGGCCAAACACCCCCATACGTGAGCGGGCGTCGGAAGGGGGTTACTTCTCGACGAGGGTCAGGACGTCGTAGGTGGCTACGATTTCGTCATTCTGGTTGGTCAGCACAGCGTCCCAGGCTACCTCGCCGTATTCGTCGGTCTCGCGGGGGGTGATCTTCTTGGCCGTGAGCGTGACGCGGATCGAATCCCCTGCGGCCACGGGCGTGATGAAGCGCAGGTTCTCCAGGCCGTAGTTGGCCAGGACCGGGCCCGGCGCCGGCTCCACGAACAATCCGGCGGCCCAGCTGAGCAGCAGGTAGCCGTGCGCCACGATTCCCGGGAAGAACGGGTTGGCTTCGGCCGCTTCCTGGTTGGTGTGGGCGTAGAAGGTGTCGCCGGTGGAGTTGGCGAAGGCGGTGATGTCGTCCAGGGTGACCTGCCGCAGTTCGGACCGCACGGCGTCACCGATCCGCAGAGTAGCAAGCGACTTCCGGAACGGGTGCGTACCTTCCGTCTCCACTGTGAAGTTGCGGTCCGCGCCTGCGTGCCAGACTCCGGTCACTGCGGTGAGCATGTTCGGCGAGCCCTGGATAGCGGTGCGCTGCATGTGGTGCATGACGGAGCGGATACCACCGAGTTCCTCGCCGCCACCGGCGCGGCCCGGTCCGCCGTGGACCAGGTGCGGCACAGGCGAACCATGCCCGGTGGACGAACGGGCGTCCTCGCGGTTGAGCATCAGGACGCGGCCGTGGTGCGCCGCGATTCCGGTCACCAATTCGCGGGCGACCGCAGGATCGTTGGTGCACACGGAGGCCACGAGGGAGCCGCCACCGCGGGCGGCGAGGCGGACGGCGTCGTCGAGGTCCGAGTACCCGATCACGGAAGACACCGGACCGAATGCCTCGAGCGAGTGGACTGCTTCCGAGTCCACGTCGGCCCAGCTCAGGACGACCGGAGACATGAACGCTCCACCCTCCACGACACCGACGGTGCCGTCGAGCGAGGTGACCGACGGCGAATCGAGCGTCCCGTACGCAAGCTCACCACCGGCGTCGAGCATTGACTGCACTGCGGCGCGGACGTCGGCGAGCTGCTCGAGGGACGCGAGGGCGCCCATTGTGACGCCCTCTGCGCGGGGGTCGCCGACCACGACGCGCTCGTCCACCCGCGCACCGATGGCGGCGACGACGTCGGACACCAGGGCCTGGGGCACAATGGTGCGGCGGATCGAGGTGCACTTCTGGCCGGCTTTGACCGTCATTTCGGTGACGACCGACTTGATGAACGCGTCGAACTCCGGGGTGCCGGGCACGGCGTCGGGGCCGAGGATGGCGGCGTTGAGGGAGTCGGTTTCCGAGGTGAAGCGGACGCCGCCCTGGACCACGTTGACGTGGGACTTCAGCGAGTTGGCGGTGGAGGCGGAGCCGGTGAAGGCGAGAATGTCGCGGTAGTCGAGGTGGTCCAGCAGGGTGCGGGCGGATCCCGAGATGAGCTGCAGCGAGCCTTCCGGGAGGATGCCCGACTCGACGATTGCCTTGACCACGACGGCGGCAACGTAACCGGTGGGGGTGGCTGGCTTGACGATGGTGGGGACGCCGGCGATGAACGCGGGCGCGAACTTCTCGAGCATTCCCCACACGGGGAAGTTGAAGGCGTTGATCTGCGCCGCGACGCCCGGGATGCGGGTGTAAATGTGCTCGCCGGCAAAGGAACCGTCCCTGGACAGGACTTCCATGGGACCGTCCACCACGACCTGCGAGTTCGGCAGTTCGCGACGGCCCTTCGATCCGAAGGTGAAGAGCACCCCGATGCCGCCGTCGATGTCCACCATCGAGTCGATCTTGGTGGCGCCGGTCTTGAAGGACGAGGTGTAGAACTCCTCGCGCCGGCCGTTGAGGTACTGCGCCAGTTCCTTGAGCTTGAGGGCACGCTGATGGAAGGTGAGCTTGCCGAGCTCGCGCTGGCCCACCGCACGGCCGTAGTTCACGACGCCGGCAAGGTCCAGTCCGTCGGTGTTGACCGTTGCGAGGATCTCGCCCGTGCTGGCGTCGCGGACGGGCACGCCCGCGGTGGCGTCGGCGCTGGGGGTCCACCACTCGCCCTGGACGAAACTGGGCACGGTTTCAACGGTTGTGGCTTCCGGAGCGACTGCGGTACTGGTCATCGTCGACGGGTCCTTCCAAGGCACGGGCACGAAATGGACAGAACGACCGCAAATTACTGACCGGCCGTTCGGTAATATCCCCAGAATACATGAGAGGCCCGTTCTGCACACTAGATGCCGCTTCGGGCGGCGTCCTTCTACCTCCCCGGAGCGTTGAGTTTGGCCCGGATGGCGGCAACTTCCGCACCGGAAACGCTGTTCGCCCGTAGGAAGGCGAAGGTGTCAAGGGAATGCGCGAATTCCAGGAGGCTGGCCGTGCGTACGGACAACATCGCTTCAAGGGCGTCTTCCTCGAGGAAAGGATCATGGGCGTGAGGGGCGCGATGGTGCCGGTGGCGCTCGTTGATTCCACGCATTCCCTGCTGATAACCCCGCACGAATTCCTCGTCGCTCGCTCCTGCCAGATTCTGCAGCATCACGGCGATGATCCCGCTACGGTCGCGCCCGGCCGCGCAGTGCACCACCACCCCGTCGGGTGCCGCGGCGATGGCCTTGAAAACTGCGGCGAGCTTGTCCGGGAAGAGCCGTACATAGTCGGCGTAGTGGGCAGGATCCTTCAAATACGGGCCAAAGAGCTCGGTGAATTCCTTGTCCTCCGGGTCCTCGGTGGGGCAATGGACGATGTCGAAACGCGCGGTCGCCTCCGCTGAAACCTCGGGATCGACCTCCCTGGGCTGCTGCTCACGAAGAGTCCGCAAGTCGATCACGGTGCGGATGCCGGCGTCGTACATTTGCTGCCACCCGGCGTCGGTGAGCCATTCCCGCCGCCCCATCCGGTACACGCTTCCGGCGATGTGCCAGGCGTTCACCGCACCGTCCCAATGGACGCCCCGCTGCTTGGCGGCGGTTGAGATCCCATCCATACCGGACAGCTAACCACATGCAGGATAGGTGAGCGAGGGTTTCCGGGGAGGCGGATATAGGTGAGCGAGCGTTGCCAGGAAGGGCGGGCCGTTAGCTGGCGACCAGGGACTTCGTCAGGATCGTCCCTCCGACGCCGATCAGGACCGTGCCGGATCCACCCGTGATGATCCGCGTCACGCGGGGTCGGGCCAGTGCCGTGGAGATTCTCTTGAGCGCATGAACCAGCGCGACATACCAAACCAGCGCAGTGAGCAGAAAGATGCCCGCCATCAACGCGTGCTGGCCCAGAGGGGGAAGCGGTGCGAGATTGAATTGGGGGAAAAGGGACAGATAGAAGACGGCGACCTTGGGGTTGAGCAGATTGCTCACCATTCCTTGAAGGAATGGTGAGTTACCTCGGAATCCAAGCCTGGGCCCAGGGGCCGCGGCGGGTAGATTCCGGGGGCGTCCGAAGGCCTCAAGCAGGGCTCGGGTCCCCAGGTAAAGCAGGTAGGCGGCACCGGCGATCCTGATGACGTTGCCCAGGACTTCCGACGCGCTTAGGAGCGCCGTGACGCCGAGCACGGCGAGAAGGGCAAGGATCGTGTTGCCGACCATGATTCCGATCGCGGTGGTCGCCGCTGATCCAGGTCCGCGGGGCGCGTTTTTCAGCACCAGGGCAAAATCGGGTCCTGGAACGAGGACCACGACGACGCAGGTCAGCGCGAAGGCCATGAGTTGTTCGACCATAAGGGACTGCTTCCGGAGGAGGGATGTGGCTCGGGCTAACCCAACTAACTCGCACTTAATGTCGTTATGAGCGCTCAAAACGACATCAACTGCGAGCTACTTGGGGAGGCGCTTCGCGAGCCTGAATTCGAGGCCTGTGCGGACAGCGGGCCACTCGTGTTCGAGGATCGAGAACACCACGGTGTCGCGGAGCACGCCGTCCACAGTCCGCGAGTGGTTGCGCAGCACGCCGTCCTGCTTCGCGCCCAACCGTGCGATGGCCTCGCGGGACTGGTGGTTGAGCCAGTGCGTCCGAAATTCGACGGCGGGGCAGCCAAGGGTTTCGAAGGCATGCCCCAGGAGCAACAGTTTGGAGTCCGGGTTGCTCCCGCTGCCCTGTGCCGAAGCCGCGTTCCAGGTGGAGCCGATCTCGACGCGCGGAGTGGCGGCGTCGATGTTCATGTAGGTGGTCATGCCGATGAGCTTGCCGTCCGCCTTCAACCGCGTGGCGAACGGCAGCATGGATCCTTGCTCCTGCAGCCCGAGCCTGCGGTCGATCTCCGCGGCCATGCCCTCCGGCGTCGGGACCGAGGTGTACCAGAGTTTCCACAACTCGCCGTCTTTGGCGGCATCCACAAGGCCGTCGTGGTGGTCGGTGCTAAGTGGTTCCAGGGTTACGAAGCGACCGTCCAGGGTCACGGGTGCAATGAGGGTCACCCAGCCAGCCTAACCGACCCAACTGACTCGCAGTTGTTGTCGTTATGGGGCCTGAAAACGACAACAACTGCGAGTCAGTTGGGGCGCCGGGGCAATTGCCTGTGGATAACTCAAAATGGCGTTCCAGGATTTGCAACGATAAGGCGATGAAGACCCCGCAACCGTTGCCGGCGCTGCTGGCGAACGCCCCGTTCACCTTTCAAGAAGCGGTCGACGCCGGTGTGAGCCGACGGCGGTTGCGGCACCAATCTCTGCCCTCGCCAAGCCGCGGCATCAGGATTCCAGACCAGTCACTGGTCCAAGGACAGCCGAGGGACGTCGGTTTCGTCCGGCCTTTCACTGCGGTGACCGAGTTCTCGGCTGCTTCGCATGCCACGGCTTTCGCCCTGTGGCGGTTCCCTGGATTTTTGCCCGGCACGGATGATCCGCGCATTCACATTTCACGTCCGGACACCATGGCCATTCCTCGGCGAACCGGGGTGGTGGGGCATGTAGGGCAGTTCTTCGACGACGAAATCACGAGCCTTGATGGCCTCCTGGTCACCACGCGCACCCGGACCTGGCTCGATGTGTCCAGGAGGATGACCGTGGATGAATTGACCGTTGTTGCCGATTATCTGGTGCGGATCCCGCGGCCGGAGTTTGAAGGCCGGACAGAGCCGTACGCAACGTTGGAACAGCTGGCCGACATGCTGGACCGGCACAAAGGCACGCCGGGAATCCGCAAAGCGCGCCTGGCTCTCGAACAGGCACGGATCGGCTCAGACTCCGCCCCGGAAACCCGGCTCCGGCTGGCACTCGAAAACGCCGGGCTGCCCGAACCGCAGCTGAACGTAGCCACTGAGCTAGGTGCCGGCGTCGTGCGTCAACCGGACCTGGGCTATCTCGAACACCGCGTGGCGGTCGAATACGACGGCGAGCCGCATTCCGAGCCGGCCCAGATAGTCCGGGACATCGCCCGCGAAGAGGATTTCGCCCGTGCCGGATGGCACTTGGTGAGGATCTCAAAACGGCACATGGAGAACGACGCACGGTCCGCCGTCGCGAAAGTCAGTGCCGTACTCCTGGACCGCGGTTGGGCGCCCAAGTAGCGGTTGGGCGCCCAAGTGACTCGCAGTTGGTGTCGTTTTGGAGCGTCAAAACGACATTAAATGCGAGTCAGTTGGGGGACCCGAGGCGCTAGTCAGTCCAGTCGAAGAATCCCTTGCCGGTCTTGCGGCCCAGTTCGCCGCGGGCAACCTTGTCGCGCAGGATCTGCGGCGGGGCGAACCGCTCCCCCAGCGTCGAATGCAGGTATTCGGCGATGCCCAGGCGCACATCCAGGCCTACGATGTCCGTGGTCTTGAGCGGTCCCGTGGGGTGCTTGTAGCCGAGCACCATGGCCGCGTCGATGTCCTCGGCAGACGCCACGCCTTCTTCAACCATGCGCATCGCCTCGAGCGCGATAGCAACACCCAGCCGCGAGGAGGCAAAGCCGGGTGCGTCGTTGACGACGACGGCGGTCTTGCCGAGTGCCTCGGTCCAGCTTTTCGCCGTGGCGGCGAGCTCCGGCGACGTCTCCTTGGCCAGGACCACCTCGATGAGCGTGGAAGCCGGGACAGGGTTGAAGAAGTGCAGGCCCACGAAATTGGCAGGCCTACGGAGCTGCGACGCGAGGCCGGTCACGGAGAGCGACGAAGTGTTGGAGGCCAGGAAAGCGTCAGCGGAGAGGTGCTCCTCCACAGCCTTGAGGGCCGCAACCTTGAGTTCGTAGTCCTCGGGCACGGCTTCGACGACGAGTCCGCAGTGGACGAAGGAGTCGTAGTCGGTAGAAGTGCTGAACCGGGACAAGGCTTCTTCGGCGGTTCCCGTCAGGGTGCCTCTGGCTACGGACCTGGCCACCGCCTCGGCAACGCGACCTTGCGCGGCTGCGGCGGATTCGTGGTCGCGTTCGACGACGATCACGGTGGCGCCCTTGATCAGGAAGGCGTGGGCGATACCGGCGCCCATGCGGCCACCGCCGAGGACACCGACAACATGCGGGATGGCGGACGTTGCTGTCATTTTCGGGTCCTGTCTGGGTTGTCGCTGGACGCGTTGTCGCTGGATTGCTTGGCGCTCTTCTTGTCCAGGAACGCCTGCATGCGGTCGAACTTGGCCTGCGATTCGAAAAGCATGCCTTGGGCCAGTGTGTCGATCACGGGATGCGCTTCGGCCGGAGCGTGGAACACGGATTTGGTGATCCGGACCGCCAGGGGGTCCTGCCGGCCGATCCGGTCGGCGAGGTTGTGGGCCGCTTCCATCAGCACGGGGGCATCATGGATCTGGGTGATGAGGTTGATGCGCAGGGCTTCCTCGGCACGGAGAACGGCGCCCGCCAAGAGGATTTCCTTGGCAATCGGCTCCCCCACGAGTTCCTTGAGGCGCCACGTTGCACCGGCCGCGGCCATGATGCCCAGTCCGGTTTCCGGGTTGCCGATCCGCAGGCTGGGCGTGCCGATGCGGAAGTCCGCGGCGTAGGCGAGTTCGGCCCCGCCGCCCAGGCAATAGCCGTCCAAGGCCGCGATGACCGGCATGGGCAGCTTCGCGATCCGCACGAAAATCGTGGAGTTGATGCCGCGCAAAGCGTCGTCGCGCCGGCGTTCCCTCAACTGGCCGATATCGGCACCCGACGCGAAAACGCCTTCGACGCCGGCAATGATCAGGATTTTCGGCTCGCGTTCAAGGTGATCGCACACCTGATGGAGTTCATCCACCATCTGCTGGTCGATCGCGTTACGCACCTCGGGCCGGTTCAGCAGGACGGTGACGCGGTCCTCGCGCTCCTCGATGAGCAGGGTTCCGAATTCCTCGGGATTCAACGCCATTACACGCCTTCCAGGAGGATGGCCGCGCCCTGCCCGACGCCGATGCACATCGTCGCGAGGCCGATCTTGCGGTCGGCGCTGCCCAGCTCGCGTTCCATGCGGCCCAGCAAGGTGATCGCGATACGCGAGCCGCTGGAACCGAGCGGGTGCCCCAGGGAGATCGCACCGCCGTCGAGGTTGACGATGTCCGGATCCAGGCCCAAGCGCCGCATGCTCGCGAGCGATTGCGTCGCGAAGGCTTCATTGAGTTCGACGGCGCCAAGGTGCCCGACCGTGAGCCCGGACCGGGCCAGGATCTTCTGGGAAGCCGGAACGGGGCCGATGCCCATGATTTCCGGTTCGCAGCCGGCCGAGCCGCCGTCGATGATGCGGGCCCTCGGGGTGAGGCCGAACTTCTCGATGGCAGCCTCGGAGGCAACGATGATGGCGGACGCGCCGTCGTTGAGGGAGGAGGAGTTGCCCGCCGTGACTACGGAGCCGCCTGCGACCACTGGGCGGAGACCGGCGAGGACCTCCATGGTGGTTCCCTCACGCGGGCCTTCGTCGGTGTCCACGATCGTCTCGCCCTTGCGGGTCTTCACCGTGACCGGCACGATCTCTTCCTTGAACCGGCCGCCGGCAATGGCGGCGAGCGCGAGTTCGTGCGAGCGGACGGCGAAGGCATCGGCGTCCTCGCGGGAGATGCCGTCCACACGGGCGACTTCCTCGGCAGTTTCCGGCATGGAATACGTCATCTTGCCGCCGCGGGACAGCTCGCCCTTGCTGAAGAGGGGGTTGGCGAAGCGCCAGCCAATCGACGTGTCGAAGATCTGGCCCGGCTTGGCGAAGGCTGCGGTGGGCTTCTCCTGCACCCAGGGGGCCCGGCTCATCGACTCGACGCCGCCCGCCACCACGATGTCCGCAGCGCCGGCCTTGATCATGTGGCTGGCCATGATGATGGCGCTCATTCCGGAGGCGCAGAGGCGGTTGACCGTGATTCCGGGGATGTGGAGGGGCAGTCCCGCGAGAAGGGTTGCCATGCGGGCAACATTGCGGTTTTCCTCGCCGGCGCCGTTGGCGTTGCCCAGGATGACTTCATCGATCGCGTCGGGGTCGACGCCGGCACGGGCCACGGCTTCACGGACCACAAGGGCTGCCAGGTCATCAGGCCGGACCGCGGAAAGCGCGCCGCCATAACGGCCTACAGGGGTGCGGGCACCGCCAACAAGAAAAGCCTCGACCATGAGAACATCCTTCGCGAAGGGAGCGGGGCCGGAGAATAATTTACCGACCGTTCGTTCTATAAAGATTACACGGCGCCGCGCCGCGGTCAACCGTCACCGGGTCAAGGGCGCCGCGGTCACCCGTCACTCAAATCACCCGGATACCCAGGTGTCCGGCCAACAGGGGTGCCAGCAGGGTGAGCTGGTAATCATCGATGACGACGCCGGAGAGTCCACCAAGTCCGTTGATCGTCCGGAAGTCCGAGCCACGCAGATCCACATCCTTGAGCTTGGCCCCTGAGACATCCAGCGTCCCGATGGTGCAATCCTTGAGCACCATCCTCGTTGCGGTGCAAGCCCCGAGGTCGAGTTCGTTGATGATGCAGCCCGTGATCACCACATCCATGAGCTTGGATCCACGCAGGTTCAGGAAGTCCAGCTTGCCGCCGTCGATCTTCACTGAGTGCCAGGCACCCTCGTACATCTCCGCCGAACCCCACCGCGGGTTGCTGATCTGCACTTCACGCCACGAGGTCCGTGCAGCGGTGAACACCGGGGCGTAAGGCTCATTCAGGATGCAGTCCCGGAAGGTCGCGCCACGCAGTTGTGCCTCGTTGAAGGAGACCTGATTGAATTCACACTCAATGAAGTCCGCCCCGCTCAGCTCTGCTCCGTCAGCCACGGCGCGGGTGAGGCGGACGCCGTCGTACCGTTCCCCGCGCTGGAAGTCCGGAGTGGGGTCGTCGCGAAGCTCGTCGAGCCTGATTGGGGAGATCCGGGGTGCCGTCACCTTGGCAACCGCCATCAGAGCGTCTCCGCTTTCGCCGCGATCTCGACGAGATCCTTCGCAAGCGCCTTGCGGGTGACGCTCATTCCGAGCTTTCCGAACGCGGCCATCATGACCCTGCTGAAGAATGTCGGCTTGAGGACTTCGGCGCCGAAGAACAACGCGAGCTCGGTCCCGCCGTCGCGCTCTTCGAGGGTGAAGCGGGTGGTGTAATCCGCGCCGCCCTGCCTGGCCTTGACCGTGGTGGCGCGCGGAGGATCACACTCGGCAACATGCATTTCCACGGTCTCCTCCCTGCCCATCATGGCGCGGGTTTCCCTCCACCGCGTGCCCACACCATAGGGTCCCTCGCTGAGCATCTGTATGGCTTTGACTCCGGAAAGGGTCCTGGCCGAGCCCGGAATGTCGGAAATGACGGCCCAGACTTTCTCCCGCGAGGCGTTGACGTGGTGGCTGAGCGTGGTGCTGTGGTCCATGCATCGAGCCTAACGGCGACCGCTGACAAAAGCCTCCGGCGAAGACATTCGCGTGGTCTGGCAGGATTGCACCATGGTGCACATCGACATGAGCGCTCAAAGCGCGCTGGCAGGAGGCTCGAAGACCCTGCGGGGTTACCTGGCCGAGCCCGACGGCGAAGGACCGTTTCCCGGCGTCGTGCTCATCCATGAAGCCTTCGGCCTCGACGAGGAGATGCACAGGCACGCGGACCGGCTGGCCGCCGCCGGTTACTTGACGCTCGCCGTCGACCTTTACAGCGACGGCGGCGCGAGGCGCTGCCTCGTGGCGACCATGCGCTCCCTTGGGTCGGGCGCGGGCCGGGCATTCACGGATGTGTCCACGGCACGCTCCTGGCTCCGCAGCGATGCCCGGTGCACAGGAAAGGTGGGGGTCATCGGATTCTGCATGGGCGGCGCCTTCGCCCTGCTCATGGCCCACGACGAGTTCGACGCGGCCTCCGTGAACTATGGCCAGTTGCCCCGGCACCTGGAGCAGGCTTTGGAAGGCGCCTGCCCCGTCGTGGCCAACTACGGAGCCAAGGACCGGACGATGCCGGGAGCGGCCGCGAAGTTGGAGGCCGCCCTGTCGACGCTCGGGATCGAGCACGATGTCAAGGAATTCCCGACGGCGGGCCACGCCTTCATGAACGACGTTGCGGTCGGACCCCGGCCTCTGCGGCCGTTGATGCGGGTGATGGGCATCAAACCCGATCCGGCCGCGGCTCCGGAAGCCTGGCAGCGGATCGAGGACCACTTCGCGAAACACCTGAAAGGCTGAGCCGGTTAAATCGATTGCTCCGTAAGTGCCGTTCTGAGAGCTCAAAATGGCAGTTACGGAGCAATCGATGGTGGGGACTAGCTAAAAAGCTCGCTCTTCGGCTCGTTGTTCTTGACCTTCTGCCAGCCAAGCCACAGCACCAGGGCGAAGAACGGGATGGTAGCCAGGGTCCAGAGGCCCAGGAGGAACACCTCGCCCGTGGCCTTGTCCGTCATGGTGTCCATGCCGATCAGCACGGTGATGGCCAAGAGGGCGATCAGGCCGGCCCAACTGGTCCACGGCGAACCCGGCATGGGGAGGCTGGAGACGTTGCCCTTCTTCTTGCGCAGCGCGATCTGGCTGGCGAAGATCGAGCCCCACGTGAAGATGACGCCGATCGATGCGGTGTTCAGCGCGAGGTCGAAGGCGTGCGAACCGCCCAACCAGATGTTGAGCAGGATGCCCACGAGATACACGGCGCCGATAGCCAGGATGGCCGCGTACGGCACGTGGCGGGTGGACATCTTGGTGAGCCACTTGGGGGCATGTCCATTGTTGGCCATGGTGCGGAAGATGCGGCCGATCGAGTACAGGCCCGAGTTGCATGAGGACAGCGCAGCGGTGATGACGATCATGTTCATGACGTCGCCCATCCATGGCAAGCCCATCTGGCCGAAGACCGTGACGAACGGAGAGGTCCCCGCGTGGTACTGGTCCGAAGGCAGGAGCATCGCCAGCAGGGTGACGGAGCCGACGTAGAAGACCACAATGCGGATCACGACGGCGCGGATCGCCTTGGGCACTTCGCGTTCCGGGTTCTGCATCTCGCCGGCGGTAATGCCGACCAGTTCAATGGCGTTGTAAGCGAAGATCACGGCGTTCAGGACCAGGATCATCACCAGTCCGCCCTTGGGGAACATGCCGCCGTCGGCAGCAAAGAGGTTCCCCACGGAGGCGTGGCCGGTGCCGACCTGCGCGTTCGTGACCACCATGAAGGTGCCCACGGCCAGGAAGATCAGGATCGCGGCGACCTTGAGGCAGGACGCCCAGAATTCGAACTCGCCGAAGGCTTTGACGCTGAACAGGTTCACGGCCACCAGCAGCACCAGCGCGGCGATGGCGGACAGTTCAACGGGGACGTTCGGGAAGAAGAACTGGAAGTAGAGGCCGATGGCAATGAGCTCGGCGATGCCCGTCATGGCCCAATTGATGAAGTACATCCAACCGGAGAGGAAGGCGCCCTTCTTGCCGAACATTTCTCCGGCGTAGCTGACGAACGAGCCGGACGTCTGGCGGTACATGATCAGTTCGCCGAGGGCCCGCATCAGCAGGTAGGCGATGACGCCGGCAATCGCGTAGGAGAAAATCAGTGCCGGACCTGTGGAGGCCAGGCGTCCACCCGCACCCATGAAGAGCCCGACGCCGATCGCGCCGCCCATCGCGATCATCGTGACGTGGCGGCGGCTCAGGGTCTTCTGGTAGCCCTCGGCGCTGAGGTTTGCGGAAGTTGTAGCGGTACTGGGCGCAGCCAGGGTTCCCGGCTCACGCTGAAGGTCGGTTGTGGTGTTTTGAGGCACAGCTGTTCCTTGTGGGTTGAGTAGATGCCGGCCCTGGCTTCCCGCGCATTGGCACAGAACAATTCGAGCTTTCGACCTCTTGGCGAGTCGAATCAATTGCGAAAACGCGGAAGCGTCGAAGGTAAATCCGGCAGAACCATCGTACCCGGTGAATTCCGCGGACCGTGACGCGGGCAACAAACAGGGGCGTTAAGCTGGACATATGGGCACCATTCCGCCAGCCGGCAGGCTATACCGTTTCACGGGCTTGGACGCCGCGGCTTTCGGACTCTATGTGTCATTGGCCGCTGTTCTGAGCCTCGCCACCGCGCCCGTGACGGCTTTCGTGCAACAGATTTTCCCCGACCCTGCCACGGCCGTCTTCGCCATCAACCTCGGGTTCTATGCTTCGGTGGGCCTTTTCGCGGTTGCGGCAGCGTGGCGCGTCATAGCCCGGGATTTCCTGATCCTGGCCACACGTCCATGGTTCACGCTGGCCATGATTCCACTGTCCATCGTCGCGATGCTGGTGATCACCGCCATCCTGGTGACAGTTACCGGATTGGCCAAGGAGTCGCAGAACCAGCTGACCCTCCAGTCGCTGGTCCTGCAACTGCCGCCGTGGTTCGTGGTGCCGTTGCTGGTGGTGTTGGGTCCCTTCGTGGAGGAGTACCTGTTCCGGCACCTGCTCATCGGCAAGCTGTCCCGCCGAGTCAATATTTGGCTTTGTTGTGTCCTGTCCGTGCTGTGCTTCGCCGCCATCCATGTGGTGGGACGCGAGGGATTGGTAGTTCCCGCGCTGGCCCCGTACCTCGGAATGGGCGTGGTCCTGGTGGCCGTCTACGTCTGGACGGGCAAGAATGTCATGTTCTCCTACTTCGTGCATGCCGCCAAGAACCTTCTGGCCGTCGTGCTGATCTACGCGATCCCGCCGCAACTCCTCGGCGGCTAGCCCACCCCACGCCCGCCCACCCAACTGACTCGCAGTAGATGTCGTTTTCAAGGCCCAAAACGACACTTACTGCGAGTTAGTTGGGCAACCCGGACCGGAACTGTCCGCTAGGCGCTTCCCCGGCCACGCGCCGTCGTCGTAGCTTCAGTCCATGGCACTGAACTTTCAGGTAGTGATCGACTGCAGGAATCCGCACGCCCTGGCCGATTGGTGGGCCGAGACGCTCGAATGGATCGTGGAGCCCCAGGACGAGGCGTTCATCCGGTCCATGGTGGATCAAGGCTTCGCCACGGAGGAAGAGACCACCACCCACAACGGCAAGCTCGTGTGGAAGGACGGCGCGGCCATCGGCCCGGAGGAAGACCAAGACAACGACACCCGCCGCCGCTTCCTGTTCCAGACCGTTCCGGAAAACAAGACCGTCAAGAACCGCGTCCACTGGGACGTCCGCCTCAACGGACAGGACAAGGACCACGTCCGCGCCGCGTTGGAAGCGCGGGGCGCGAAATTCCTGTGGACGGCCAAGCAAGGACCGCACGAATGGCACACCATGGCGGATCCCGAAGGCAACGAGTTCTGCATCAGCTGAGGGGATTACTAGACTCTGAGGGTGAGCAACGACTTCCCCGCCAAGGTATCCGACGTCTTTGACCCGTCTCGCTGGCGCACAGTGTCCGGTTTCGACGATTTCCAGGACATGACCTACCACCGGCAGGTCGAGCGCGACGCCGGCGGGAAGGTGACGAGGGACCTTCCGACCGTCCGGATCGCCTTCAACCGCCCGGAGGTCCGCAACGCCTTCCGTCCCGGCACGGTTGACGAGCTCTACCGTGCCATGGACCACGCCCGGATGACTCCCGATGTCGCCACCGTGCTTCTCACCGGCAACGGCCCCTCCCCCAAGGACGGCGGCCATTCCTTCTGCTCCGGCGGCGATCAGCGGATCCGCGGCAGGGACGGTTACCGCTATGCCGACGGCGAGACCCAGGAAAGCATCGACCCCGCCCGGGCCGGCCGTCTGCACATCCTGGAAGTCCAGCGGCTCATGCGGACCATGCCCAAGGTGGTCATCGCCGTCGTGAACGGCTGGGCAGCAGGCGGCGGCCACTCCCTTCACGTCGTGAGCGATCTCACCATCGCCTCGCGCGAGCACGGCAAGTTCAAGCAGACCGATGCCACCGTGGGAAGTTTCGACGCCGGTTACGGCTCGGCGCTGCTCGCCCGCCAGATCGGGCAGAAAGCCGCCCGCGAGATCTTCTTCCTGGCCCGTGAGTATTCCGCCGAGGACATGGTCCGCATGGGTGCCGTGAACGAGGCCGTGGACCACGAGCGCCTCGAGGAAGTCGCCCTGGAGTACGCGGCGGACATTGCGCGCCAATCCCCGCAGGCCATCCGCATGCTCAAGTTCGCCTTCAACCTCGCCGACGACGGCCTGGCCGGCCAGCAGGTGTTCGCCGGGGAGGCCACGCGCCTGGCCTACATGACGGACGAAGCAGTCGAGGGCAAGGAAGCCTTCCTCGAGAAGCGTGATCCGGACTGGTCCAACTTTCCGTACTATTTCTAGGACTCGCCCGTGAACATCGATCCCGTTCTCAAAGCCCTGGCCGCGGCCCTCCACGACGAGGGACCCGCCGTCGAAATCGTCGTCGCGGAAGACGGCACCCCGGTGGCCGTCCCCGTTGAAACGCCCGGTTTCGAGGACGCTGCAGTAGTGGTCCGCACGTCGGGGTCCACCGGCACGCCCAAGGCCACAGTGCTGACGGTCGATGAGCTCGCTGCTTCTTCCATGGCCACGGCCATCGCGCTCCGCGGTGAGGGCCAGTGGCTCCTGGCCCTGCCGCTGCAGTACGTTGCCGGAGTCCAGGTCCTGGTCCGCTCGCTCTTCGCCGGCACGCGTCCGTGGGTCATGGACCTCTCGAACGGCTTCACTCCGGAGGCCTTCACTGCCGCCGCCGAGGAACTGACCGACACCATCCGCTTCACCTCCCTGGTACCGACGCAATTGCAGCGGCTCCTGGACGCGCCGTCGCCTCAGACCCTCGCAGCCCTGCGCCGCTTCAATGCCATCCTCCTGGGCGGCGCTCCCGCGGCCACCGCACTGCTGGACGCCGCCAGCGAGGCCGGGCTGAAGGTCGTGACCACGTATGGCTCCGCCGAGACATGCGGCGGTTGCGTGTACGACGGAAACCCGCTGGAGGGCGTTCGGGTCACGCTCGACGACGACGGCCGGATCCTTCTGGGCGGCGACACCGTGGCTTCCGGTTACCTGGACGCGCCCGAGGCAAGTGCCGAGGCATTCTTCGACGAGGACGGCACCCGCTGGTATCGCACCAACGATCTTGGCGAGCTCGCCGCCGACGGCACGCTCACGGTGCTGGGACGGGCCGACGACGTCATCATCACCGGCGGCGTCAAAGCCTCCGCCGCGTTCATCCAGGCGGAGCTTGAAAAGTTCGACGGCGTCACGGCGGCTTTCGTGGCCGGGGTGCCTTCCAGGGAGTGGGGCCAGGCGGTGGCAGCGTATGTTGCCGTCGAGGACAGCTCCCCGGAAAGCGTCGCGGACTACAAGGCCCGCTGCCAGGAATCCCTAGGGACCCTTGCTCCCAAAACCGTGCTCACCACGGATGGACTCATCATGCTTCCCAATGGAAAGCCGGACCGGCTGGCGATGATCGAGCTTCTCACCGAGGTGCATCAGGGAGAATAGATAGGTCCTCCCTGACCGTCATTTGCCTTCCCCAACGCGAAACAACACGAGGTACTGAACGTGGCAACAGCTGCACAATGGATTCAAGGCGCCCGCCTGCGCACCCTGCCGGCGGCGATCGCGCCGGTGCTGATCGGCACAGCGGCCGCCTACGAGCTGCAATCTTTCCGGCTCTTGAATGCCATCCTCGCCGCCCTCGTGGCGCTGCTGCTGCAGATCGGGGTCAACTATGCCAACGACTATTCGGACGGCATCCGCGGTACCGATGAGGACCGCGTGGGTCCGCTCCGGCTGGTCGGTTCCGGCGCTGCCCGGCCGGACCACGTCAAGTGGGCCGCCTTCGGCGCGTTCGGCCTGGCCATGATTTTCGGCCTGGTCCTGGTGATCATCACGCAGAGCTGGTGGCTGATCCTGGTGGGCATCGGCTGCGTCCTCGCCGCCTGGGGATATACCGGAGGCAAGAACCCCTATGGCTACCTGGGCCTGGGCGACCTGTTCGTGTTTGTCTTCTTCGGCCTGGTGGCAACGCTGGGCACCACCTACACGCAGGCGGGGCAAGTGAGCCTCCCGGCCGTCATCGGCGCGATTGGCACCGGATTGATCGCGTGCGCCCTACTGATGGCGAACAATGTGCGCGACATCCCCACGGACATGCTGGCGGGCAAGCGGACCCTGGCCGTGCGACTGGGCGACCGCCATGCCCGCGAGAGCTATGTCCTGATGCTGGCCCTCGCCATCCTGCTGGTGGTGGTGCTCGCACCCACCAGGCCCTGGATGCTGATCGTATTGCTGTTGGTCCCGGCCTGCCTCATGCCGGCCTGGCTCATGGTCAACGGCCGGAAGCGAAAGAGCCTCATCCCGGTGCTCAAGCAGACCGGATTGATCAACCTTGGCTACAGCGTGCTGTTTTCCGTGGGCCTCATCCTGAGCCACGGCTTCTAACCCCCGCTCACATATAGCCCGGTTTTCGCCAACCCCCGCTCACGTGGGCTTCTAGCCTTCTTTGGGGCGTCGGTCGTTCTCGACCTTAACTACGGGGTTTTCATCCACCAGCCGGTCCTCGATCGCGGCATCTTCGATCTCCAGCGCCGAGCGGATGGGCTTGGCCCGCCCGGAGAAACGCTCGCGCATGGATGCCGTGGCGTCGTCGCGCTGCTTCTTGAAAAACAGGTAACTGATGGCGAACGCGATAAGGCCCGCGAAAATAGCCGCCAGCAACAAACCCGTGTGCAACAGGGCAAAGAGGACGAAGAGCGGCACGAAGAGCGCCAAGCGGATCAGGGAGTATTTGAGGAAAGCCACGGATCAAGTTTAGCCTCACAGCCTGATCGCACTCTGTGCGCGCAGCTATCACCGGACCGCGCGGAGACTAGACTTGACGTTATGCTCCGCGTTGTTGCAGTTGTGGCCGTCCTGCTCGTATTCGTCTATGGGCTGGTGGATGCCATCCGCACCGACCGCCGCGCCACCCGCGGGATTTCCAAAACCGCGTGGATCGTGGTGATGATCCTGCTGCCGGTTCTCGGCGCGGTTCTTTGGTTCCTCATCGGCCGCCCGTACAACATCGGCCCCGCCCCGCAGCCCGCGAGCCACCCCACTGCACCCGACGACGACCCCGACTTTCTCCGCAACCTCGAGGCCCGCCGTCGCAAGCAGGCAGAAGCCGAACGGCTGAAGAAGCTCAAGGCCGAGCTCGAAGCGAAGGAACGCAAGCTCAAGGGCGAGTCCAAGGCCGACGACAGCGGCGACGTCAACAGCTGACGTTCCCTGAGCCATGGCACGAGCGGGCGTCCGGTGATGCCCGCGGACCCGGCCCGCGGACTTCAGCACGTTGAACTTACTGCGGGAGCCCCGAGTACGAGTGCAGGCCGTTGAAGAACACGTTGACCACGGTGAAGTTGAAGATCACGCACAGGTAGCCCGCAATCGACAACCAGGCTGCGCGGGTTCCTGTCCAGCCGCGGGTGGCGCGTGCGTGCAGGTATCCGGCATAGACCACCCAGATCACGAACGTCCAGACTTCCTTCGTGTCCCAACCCCAGAAGCGGCCCCAGGCTTTCTCGGCCCAGATGGCGCCGAACATGAGGGTGAAGGTCCAACCCACGAATCCCACGGTGTTGATGCGGTAGGACAGGTTCTCCAGGCTCAACGCGTTCGGTACGAGCCGCATGAAGCCCAGCCTGTCCACACCGCCGGCAGCCAGGGTCTTCTGGCGGTGTGATTGCAGCAGCTGCAGGGCTGACATGGCGAACGTCAAGGTGAACAAGGACGCGGACATCACTGCGATGGAAACGTGGATGACCAGCCAGTAGCTTTGGAGTGCAGGAACCAGGTGGCCCACCGGGGTCCAGTACGTCACCGATGCCGCCACCATCATGATCACGGCGAGGCCCAGCACGAAGGTGCCCAGGAAGCGCAGGTCGCGGCGGATGAGCGAGAGCAGGAAGACAGCCACCACCAGGAAAGCGCCGGTGGTCAGGAACTCGTACATGTTTCCCCACGGCACGCGGCCTGCGCCGAGCGCACGGGTGATGACCCCGGCACCGTGGATGACCACGCCGATGATCGCCACTGCCACCGCGACGCGGGCCGGAATGCGGCGCTCGGCGGCGTACTTCATGTCACCGCCGGCGGTCTGGCTGACGGAGGTGATCGCCGACGTCGGGCGCTCGGTACGGCCCGCAGGTCCCCCGACGTCGTTTCCACCGGCACGGCCGGCGGCGACCGGAACCTTGACCTCGGCTGCCACCGAAGAGGCCGCTTTCAGGTCCACCGCTTTCAGCATCTTGCTGCTCTTGGCGAGGTCCCACGCGAAAGCGATGAACGCCACCGTGTAGGTACCGGCCGCGAGCAGCATGAAAAGCTCGCTGTACTGGCCCATGGTTTCGTTGATGGGGAGCATTACTGGTCCTTCGAGGTTGAGGAAGAAACGGTTTCGGTGGACTGTTCGGTGGTGAGCAGCCATTCTCGTTGCAGCAGTTCGCGGATCGCGGCAGCCTCGCCGGCGAGCCTATGGTCCTCGCCGCGGGCAAGAAGGCCGTACTCCACCATTGTGCGCCCGTCCTCGTGGGTTCCGGTGCGGACCCAGACGCGGCGGCGGTTCAGGTAGAGGGAGAGAATCAATCCGGCGACCGCCAACAGGGCGAACACGAGCGCGGTGGCCTGCCCGGGATTGTGGTGGATGTCGACGCCAACGTACTTCTTGACGCCGTCGAAAGTGATGCTGCCCTTGCCGTCCGGAAGCGTGTATGTGCCTCCGGGCGCGATCGCGATGGCCTTGTTAGCCATTCCCCGGCCGTTGAGCGGGGTCAGCTTTGCGACGTCGAGCTCGAAGACGTTCTGCGGGGCACCCTTGTTCAGGCCAAGGTCGCCGTAGTACGAGTTGAGGTTCAACTGCGGGTTGATGAGCGAAGGATCGCCGCTGTAGGCGAGACCCTTGTCCGTGACCATCGCCGTGGGCAGGAAGAACCCCGCGAAGCCGAGCTGATCGGGCTTGGCATCGGGAACCTTGATGACCACCGACGAGTAGTAGTTGTCACCTTGCAGCTTGGCTACCACCGGCCCCTGCATGGCGATGTTTCCGGCGCCGTCGCGGACGGTGACTACTGGAGCGTAGCCGTTGCCCGTGAGGTAAATGCTGGTGTCGCCCAGGGAAACGGGATAGTTGACCTTGAGGACCTGCTTCTTGGCGGGCGAGTCCGGGGTTTCCTTGGTGGTGACGTCCGCCGTGAAGTCGATCGGCTGGCCGAAGTGCGCCGGCGATTCCCGGTCGAACTGGACGTCGAACTTGTCCAGCTGGATGGAGTACGGCTGCAGCCAGCTGCTCTGGAAGTTGGTGCCCGGACTGAATTGGTCATAGCCCACCAAGGTGTTGACGAAGGTATCGCCCTCAACGAGGATGCGCTGGCCGCTGTAGCCGAACAGTCCGCCGACCGCCACCGAAACCAACACTCCGATCAGCGAAGCGTGGAACACCAGGTTGCCCACTTCCTTGAGGAAGCCCCGCTCGGCGCCGAGGGAGGGCATGGCGCCGTCGGCGTCGCGCACCTCCACGCGGTAGCGGCGCTTCTTCAGCACGGCGGCGGCGTCCGCGATAGCCTTCGACGCCGGGATCCCGGCGTCGGCGGGCAGCACCAGCGTGCCGTATTCCGGGAGGCGGGAGAGACGCTTGGGGGTCCGCGGCGGTTGGGAGCGCATTGCCTTGTAGTGGGCGATGGCCCGCGGTGTCACACAGCCGATGAGGGAGATGAACAGAAGGATGTAGATCGCCGAGAACCAGGCCGAGGAGTACACGTCGTATAGCTGCACCGAGTCCAGGAGCTTGCCGTAATCCGGGTGGTCGCTGATGTACTGCGTCACGATCGAAGGGTTCGCCGGGCGCTGCGGGAAGAGCGAGCCGGGAACCGCCGCGACGGCGAGGAGCAGCAGCAGGAACAGCGCAGTACGCATGCTGGTCAGCTGGGTCCAGGCCCAGCGCAGCATGCCCATGATCCCCAGGACAGGCAGTGCTGCCTCGGCCTTGGCCTTATTGATCGCCTTGTCAGCTCCGGCAGGCTTGCTGGCGGACTTGTTGGACTTCTTTTTACCTTGCACGGGCTCGCTCATCAGATCGGCAACTTCACATCGGTTTGGAACCAGTACTGCAGCCCGGTGACCCAGGCGCCCCACACTCCCGTGGCCATCAGGATTCCCAGGAGGATCAAGATGCCCCCGCCAATGCGCTGGATGGCCAGGCGGTGCTTGCGGAAGAAGGACATCACACCCATCCCCCGGCGGACCGCGAGGGCTATCAACAGGAAGGGAATGCCAAGGCCAAGACTATAGACAAACGCCAGGAGGGCCCCCTTCGCCGCGGACGATCCCCCGGAAAGGCTCAGCAACTGGACTGCGGAATAGGTGGGGCCAATGCAGGGAGCCCAGCCGAGTCCGAACGTGATGCCCAGCAGCGGGGCACCCCACAGCCCGGCAGGCGGCTTGGCGTGGATTTTGGCGTCACGCTGCAACCAGCCGAAGCCACCCAGGAAGACGACTCCCATGATGATCACCAACACGCCCAGCAATTGAGTGACCCACGCGTTCTGCGGGCCGGTGATGAGGGTGCCCAATTGGCCGAAGGCGCCACCGAGCAGGACAAAAATCACGGAGAATCCGAGGACGAACAGGCCGATTCCGGCGAGCATGCGCCCGCGCCTTTGCTTCTGGAGGTCGACGCCGGTCAGCCCGGTCACGTAGCCAAGGTAGCCAGGCACCAAAGGCAGGACGCACGGCGACAGGAAAGACACGAGTCCTGCCAGCAAAGCCACGGGAATGGCCAGCAGCAAGGAACCGCTCAGGATGGTCTCGGCGAAAGGACTGTTCACGCTGTCGGGGCCACCTACTCGGCAACCGCGGTGGTGATGAGTGCCTTGAGCGTGCTCTTGTCGATCTCGCCCAGGACGCGGGCGGCAACCTTGCCTTCTTTGTCCAGGACCAGGGTGGTGGGCACCGCACCGGGAGGCACAATGCCGGAGACGGACAGCAGCACGGCGCCGTCTTTGTCGTTGAAGCTGGGGTACGTGAGCTTGAACGTCTGGTCGAACGCGTCGGCCGTGGCCTTCTCGTCCCGGAGGTTCACACCGTAGAACTGGACGCCCTTGCTCTTGAACTCCTGGTGCAGTTCCTCGAGAATCGGCGCTTCAACCCGGCACGGCGCACATGCGGCGAACCAGAAGTTGAGGACGGTTACCTTGCCAAGCAGGTCCTGCGGGGTCACGGCAGTTCCGTCGAACAAAGTGCCCTTGATCCCGACGGCGGCCTTGCGGTCCGCTTTGGCGAATTCGGTCACCGAGCCGTCCCCGGCGACGTAGTTCTTGTTGTCGCCCGCTTTGGCTTGCTGGGCCAGGGCGTCTTCCTGGGCACAGGCGGACAGGCCCATGGTCAGCGCAGAGAGTGCCACTCCCCCAACGGCGAGGAAGCCACGTCGCGAGGTCAGCGCTGCATTGAGCTTCTGGCCGCTGGTCTTGCGGCTGGTGGTGTTGCGGTCCATTGTCATGCTCCGGGGGTCCTGGCGGCACCAGGCAGCAGCACGGCGGCGGGCTCGCTGTACTCCACCCGCGCAACCTTGCCGTCGTCGAACACCAGGGAAGTCAGGGACGTCAGCGTGCACTCGCGCTTGCGCGGATCGTGCCACAGGCGGCGGCCCTCGGCGCTGAGGCGCGTGGCGTAGATGGGAAGCTGATGGCTGACGAGGATGGCTTCCGCGCCGTCGCCGCCAAGTTCGATCGCCTTCAGCCGGGCGTCCTCGACGGCGGCCCGCATGCGGGTCACCTGGGCCTGGTAGGACTCGCCCCAGGACGGACGCAGCGGGTTGCGGTACTCGATCCAGTGCTTGGGCTTGATGAATTCGGAGATGTTGGCCTTGAGCCCCTCGAAGTGGTTCTCGGCTTCGATGATCCGCGGTTCCGTGTGGATCTGGAGGTCCAACGCTTGGGAAGTGGGCAGGGCGGTTTCCTGCGCGCGGGTCAATGGTGAGGAGACAAGGTAGACGATGTTCGCCCCCTGTGCGACGCGGGCAGCGAAGTGGTCAGCGAGCATCTTGGCCATCTCGCGGCCGCGTTCGGAGAGGTGGAATTCGGGCAGTCTGCCGTACAGAATGCCGTCGGGATTGTAGACCTCGCCATGGCGGAGCAGATGGACAGTTGCTTGGGGCATGTTTACCAGTTTCTCAAAGAAGGCGGGCGATCTGAAATCTTCTACGTTTCGTAGAACTGAAAGTTTCTTCAGAATGTTCCCTGAAGGTGGAATAAAAGATGCATTTGCATGTTTATACTGGACACAAGGTTCGGTTGATACTTCAACTAAGTATCGCCGAACGACCGATGAAGCTACGATCACACCTTCCCAAGGAGAACCCCATGACCCTTCCCGCAAACGTCACCACCGGCGTCTGGACCCTCGACAACTCCCACAGCGAGATCGGCTTCACCGTCCGCCACGCAGGCATCAGCAAGGTCCGCGGCCAGTTCACCGAAGCCGAAGCGACCCTTGACCTCGGCAGCAGCCTGGCCGACTCCAAGGTCGCCGCAACCATCGCGACCGCCAGCTTCGACTCGGGCGACGCCAACCGCGACGGCCACGTGAAGGGCGAAGACTTCTTCGACGTGGAGAAGTTCCCCGAGATCACCTTCGTCTCCCGCCACGTCAAGGCCAATGGCGACAGCTTCGACCTCGTGGGCGATCTGACCATCAAGGGCGTTTCCAAAGAGGTCACCATCGAGACCGAGTTCAACGGCGTCGCCGTTGACCCGTTCGGCAACACCCGCGCGGGCGTCTCCGGTGAGACCACCATCAGCCGCAAGGACTTCGGCTTGACCTGGAACGCTGTGCTCGAAGCCGGCGGCGTGCTGGTCAGCGACAAGGTTGTCATCAACCTCGAACTGGCCTTCATCGCACCTGCCGCCTAGTCCACCGTTTTTCCGGACTGACCAGCGCCTTCGGGGCTGCACGCGATCCCGTGTGCTGCCCCGGAGGCGCCGTTTTTTTGCTTGCGGAATCACCCGCCCATTGTTCTCGGAAAAGCCGATGCTTAGCGGCGAATTAGCCAAGAATTTCCTATGAATCCTTAAACCTCAGGTCTAAAGTGAAGCCATGAGTAACCCAAACGAAGCTCCGCAGCCCCAGCAGCCCGGAGCCCAGCCACCGCAGCCCGGCAATGTCCCTCCTGCGGGTTACCAGCCTCCGCAGGGATACCAGCCACCTCCCTCCTACCAAGCACCCCCGTCCTACCAGCAGCCCGCCCCCGGCTACCAGCAGCCGGGTCAGCCCGCCTTTGGCGCGCCGGCAGGTCCCAACGCCGCCCCGCCGGCAGGGCTCGGCTACGCGGCGCCGGCGCGGAACACTTTCGGACTCCACTTCAACAACGTCGCGCAGCGCTTCCGGGACACCACCGGAGTGCCGCAACAACTGTCCATCTCCTACTGGTTGTGGGTCGCGGCTGCCGCTTTGGGTGTTCTTGCCAGCTTCATCAACATCTTCACGTTGCGCGATGTCTTCGGCGGGATGATGGTGGGCGCGGGCATTGTGGGCCTGATTTTCAGCCTGGTCTTCGCAGCCCTTTACGTCTTCATTGCCATTCGGCTCAAGGAAGGCTCGCGTTGGGCGCGACTGGTCCTGACCATCCTGGGAGCGTTTGCGGTAATTTCCCTTTTGCTCCAAGTGGTTACCCTCAACCTCAACTTCATCGGATCGGCAGTAGCCGTCGCGGCCGCCGTCCTGATGTGGCTTCCGGAGTCCCGGAAGCATTTCGTCTAACAACACCGCAGAACCACGGCTGAAGGCCGCGGCAGGTCCTCGGAGGACCCCGCGGCCTTCCCTTTGTCCCCCTAGGATTCGCGGGAGATCCGCCGGACCGCGTCAAGCCAGAATTCTTGGCACGAATCCTCATCAGCGCCGCGCCGTCGGGGTACGGTGGGATTAAGCCGAGCTGGGGGCAGGGCACGATGCACCCGGCAGCCGTATCTGCAGTCGACACGCAAAGGAATGCCATGAGCACCCCTCCGTACCCGCCGTCCACTCCGGGCGAAAATCCCACACCTGAGCAGCCGAAATACGGCCAACAGGCACCCCAGCCGGGTCAGCAGCCGCAATACGGGCAGCAAGCTCCGCAGTACGGCCAGCAGACGCCGCAGTACGGCCAGCAGTCACCGCAGCAGGGTCAGCAGCCCCCTTACGGCCAACCCTCCGCACCGCAGTACGGCCAGCCTTCCGCGCCCCAGTACGGCCAGCCTTCCGCGCCCCAGTATGGGCAGCAGCCGCAGTACGGGCAGCAGGCACCTCAGCATCCGCAGTACGGCCAGTCTCCCGTCCCGCAGTACGGGCAGGGCGGCCCCACCACGTGGCCGAGCCAGCAGCCTGCTGCGACCTCCGGAGTCCCCCAGTTGGTCAACATCTCCTTCTGGCTCATGATTGCCGCCGGTGTACTGACCTTGATCGGCATTCCCTTCACTATCGCGACGCTGAACTCGCCTGCAGGCAGGAGCATGTTCGATCAGGCCTTGGCGGCGCAGGGAAACAACGCTTCCGGCGTCGACACGAGCACCTTCATCAGCATTGCGATCACCTTCCTGGTTATTTTCTCGGTGGTCTTTGCCGGGCTCTACGCGCTGGTTGCGTTCAAGGTCCGCAAAGGCAAGAACTGGGCCCGCATCCTGGGCACGGTCTTTGCCGCAATTTCCCTGTTCGGGCTGACCCAGCTCGGCATGGGCACCATCACCATCCTCCTGGGCATCGCCGCGATCGTGCTGCTGTATTTGCCGGCTTCGGCACCCTATTTCCGGAAGGCCCAGCCGTTCGCCAACCCCTACGGCCAGCCGCCGTACGGCCGATAAGCACAGCGCCGTACGGCCGATAGGCCTATAGCTAAGAAACCAACAACGGGCGCAGACCCGGCTCGGCCTAAATGGCCTGGCCCGGGGTCTGTGCCCGTTGTGCGTGGTACGCCAGGATCTGAAGCTCAGTGGCCATGTCCACTTTGCGCAGGTTCACGTAAGGCGGCACCTGCAGCAGCACCGGAGCAAAGCTCAGGATGCTGCGGATGCCCGCGCTGATCACCCGGTCGCAGACGTCCTGTGCCACCGCGGCGGGAAGGGCCAGGACAACCATGTTGGTGCCGGTCCGCTGAAGGACCGCTTCAAGATTGGCGGCGTCGCTGACCCGCAGCCAGCCGACTTCGTTCCCGATGACCATGGGATCGGCGTCGAGGATTGCCACGACGTCGAAACCTCGGGACTCGAATCCGCCGTATCGTGCCAAGGCCTTGCCGAGGTTGCCGGCGCCCACAATGGCCACTTTCCAGTCGTGGGTCAGGCCGAGCGCCGCAGCGATGTGACGGCTCAGGTACTGGACCTCGTATCCCACGCCACGCGTTCCATAGGAGCCGACATAGGAGAGGTCCTTGCGCAAAGTGGACGAGCTGACTCCCGACGCCTCGGCCAACGCTTCGGAAGAAACCCGCTCCACGCCTTCGCCCAGCAGGGAGTTCAGGGCGCGCAGGTAAAGCGTCATCCGGGCCACAGCCGCGGGCGGTATCTGCTTCGCCGCAGAGTCCTTGTCCCCGGGAACAGCTTCGGCGGACGGTTCCAGCGCAGTCACGTTCTTCTCCATTGCGTCGCTTTGTTTTCCCACTCTATTGCCAACAAAGCACCGCACGCATGTTCAGGCTGCGATGGCCTTCTTCAGGAGCCGTACCAATCGTGCCTCATCGATTTTCCAGAAATCCCGCTGGATTCCGTCCACGAAGAGCACGGGGATCTCCTCGGCGTAGCGCTCGCGCAGTACCGGGTCGGTGTCGATCGATTGTTCCGTCCACGTGAGCCCGAGGCTTGAGGTCACGCGTTCGACGGCGTCACGCGCCTCGGCGCAAAGGTGGCAGTCAGCTTTGGTGAGGAGTACAACGTCGGGATTTGGCATGGTTCAACGGTATCGCTTCCGCGTCGACGGAGCCGTCGCGAACGGCAGGAGGCCGGGCGATTGACTAGACTCATGGCATGCCCGTCGAGAAGAACGCCGTTGTGGCCACCGCGCCGGCTGCAACGCAGCAACACGGCGAAGCCGCATTCTTCGACGTCGACAACACCCTCATGAAGGGTGCCAGCCTCTTCCATGTCGCCCGCAAAATGTACGAACGCAAGGCCTTCACGCTCTCCCAAGCCGCGGGTTTTGCCTGGAAGCAGTTCAAGTTCGTGCTGCGGGGCGAAAAAATGGAGGATGTCCATTCGGTCCGGGATTCCGCACTGGTCCTCGCCGCCGGCATCAAGGTGTCCGACATCAGGGAGCTGGGCGAAGAGGTCTACGACGAGATGATCGAGTCGCGGATCTGGCCGGGTACCAAGGCCTTGGCGGAACAGCACCTGCGGGTTGGCCGGAAGGTCTGGCTCGTGACCGCGACGCCCATCGAGGTTGCCACCGTCATCTCCACGCGGCTCGGCCTGACCGGCGCCCTGGGTACCGTGGGCGAGGTTGAAGACGGTGCCTATACGGGCAGGTTGGTGGGCGAGATCCTCCACGGGCCTGCCAAAGCCGTGGCTGTGCGGCGCGTAGCGGACGAAGAAGGCCTGGACCTGAAGCGATGCTGGGCCTACAGCGATTCACATAACGACATCCCGCTCCTCACTTTGGTGGGCCACCCGGTGTGCATCAATCCAGATTCCCGGTTGCGCCGCCACGCGCGGGAGAACAACTGGCCTGTTTATGACTTCCGTTCCGGCCGTCGGGCAGCGACGCTCGGCCTCAAGGCCGCGACTGTCGGAGGCGCCGTCTACGGTTTGTGGCGGGGTTTCTCCAAGTTCCGCGGCCCGCGGGGCTAACCCCCGCTCACATATACCCGCCTCCCCGGCAACCCCCGCTCACATACGTGAGCGGGCGTTACCGGGGCGTGGACGCAAAAATGCCCGCCGCCTCGGGAGGCAACGGGCATTCACGCTGGAGGAAGTATCTCTACTTCTTATTGCGACGCTGGTGGCGGGTCTTGCGAAGCAGTTTGCGGTGCTTCTTCTTGGCCATACGCTTGCGGCGCTTCTTAATAACTGAACCCACGTAAGTTCCTTACCAAACTAGATTGAGACTCTGTCTGCTGGGTGAGGTCCTTGAACTGAGCAACAGACTTTACAACTGACAGATTCTTACAATGACGTAAAACGTTCCTTAACAGGGTACCGCTTATCGGGGGCACCCAATGACCGCCGGCCCTTTCGGGAACCAGGCAGGACTCAAGCGGTCTCCGAGTGTCCGTCGACAACCGCGCCCTTGAGGTACTGGCTCACAGCTTCCTCGGGGACACGGAATGATCGTCCGAATCGGACGGCCGGCAATTCTCCCGAGTGAACCAGACGGTACACGGTCATTTTGGAAACCCGGAGGACTTCGGCAACTTCAGCCACGGTCATGAAACGCGCGTTCGAGAAGTTAGTCTCTGCGGACATTTCTCCATATTCCTTTGCTCTCAGCGGTTAGCGGCGAACCCCAGCATTCATTACCTGGTGTGCCGATGCTGAGCCATCAAACAACCATGTGCTAGATACTCTAGAGGCTGCTGGTACCAAAGTGAAAGTCTTTCGGCGAACTGGAGACGAGGATCTCCCTAGTTGGAACCAGCCAACCGACGCTTGCGCGCCGAGGCGGCCAGCTGGTTCAGGACGGACACCGTGATGTCCCACTCCATGCAGGCATCGGTGACGCTCTGGCCGTACACCAGCTCCTGTTCCCCAGCCGACTGCCGCTCCACATCCAGGTTCTGCGCCCCACCGACAAGGAAGCTTTCCAGCATGACGCCTGCGATCGGCGAAGCAACGTCATTTTCCACCTGCGCGCCGATCTCCAACGCGACTTCCGCCTGGCGATGGTGGCTCTTGCCGCTGTTGGCATGGCTCGCGTCAACGATCAGACGCGGGTTCAGCCCCTTCGCCGCGAGCTTCTTCGAGGCAGCAGCCACCTGGTCGGCGGCGTAGTTCGGACCCTTGCGGCCACCGCGCAGGATCACATGCGCGTCGGGGTTGCCCGACGTCGCCACCAGCGCGGCGCGACCGTCGCCGTCGATCCCCAGGAACGCCTGGGGTGCCGCGGAAGCACCGCAGGCATCGATCGCGACTTGGAGGTCGCCGTCGGTCCCGTTCTTGAAGCCGATGGGCATGGACAGTCCGGAGGCGAGCTGACGGTGGATCTGGCTCTCGGTGGTTCTCGCACCGATGGCGCCCCACGCCACGAGGTCGGCCATGTATTGCGGGCTGATGGGTTCCAGGAACTCGGTGGCGGTCGGCAGGCCCAAGGCTGTGACTTGCTGGAGGAAGCCACGCGCCGCCCGGAGCCCGGCCGCGATGTCGTGGCTGCCGTCCAGGTGGGGATCGTTGATGAGGCCCTTCCAGCCCACCGTGGTGCGCGGCTTCTCGAAGTACGCCCGCATGACGATGAGCAGGTCTTCCTTGTGCTTCTCCGCCTGGCTGACCAGCCTGCGTGCGTATTCCAGGCCCGCCTTCGGATCGTGGATGGAGCACGGGCCAACAATCACCAGGAGCCGATCGTCCACGCCGTCCATGATGGCGCGGACTCCGTCGCGTCCGCGCTCGACGACGGCGGAGGCCCTCGCGTCAAGCGGCAGTTCCGTGATGATTTCCTGCGGCGTGGGGAGCGGCTCGAAGCGGCTGACGCGCAGGTTCGACGTCGACTGCGCGCCGGTATTCTCGACGTCGGCACTTACTGTGGTGGGCTCTGCGGCGATGCTGGTCATGAAAGGGGTCCTGTTCCGAAAGAGGTGCGGACCCTGCTCAGAGCCCGCCTGGAAATGGCGAAGGGCAGAGAATGATCTCTGCCCTGTTGGCTCTGAAGGAAAGTTGGATGCGTGTCAGTTAGACGCGGGCCCCTCCAGAGCCAACGAAAAATACGCATACCAACGGTTAGTCATAGCGAAACCATAGCGCCAGGCTCCGGATGCCCGCAAATCGAAATGCAACGACATCAAGGGAAACCGTTTCCCCACGCACTATAAACTTCACCTCAGGACAAACGTCCCCGGGGAGCTGGGAACACAGCGCGGCCCCAACTCCAGGAAGGAAACCATGCCAGGCAGAAGGAACACCCGGCGGGTGGGCATCGCAGATGTGGCATCCATGGCCGGCGTTTCGCATGCCACCGTTTCCCGCGTCATGAACGGTAACACCACCGTGGACGCCGACATTGCCGCCCGCGTGCGCGCAGCCGCTTCGGAGCTGAAGTACAAGCCAAACCCGGTTGGCCGCAGCCTGGCCCTGGGAAAAACGGACACTATCGGAATCGTGGTGCCGGACCTGTCCAACCCCACGTTCCAGGCCATTCTCCGCGGGCTGAGCATTGCGGCCGCCCGCGACGGCTACCGCGTGCTGATAGCGGACTCGTCCGAAGTCTCCAGCGAAGAAGCGATCCTGGCCGGGGAAGCCCGGAGGCGATGCGACGGCGTCGTTCTGTGCGCCCCCCGCATGAGCGACGCCGAACTGGAAGAACTCGCTCCCTCGCTCTATCCGCTCGTCCTCATCAACCGGACCACCGAGTCTGTACCCACTCCCAGCCTCGTGGTGGATTACGGCCAAGGCATCCAGGAACTTGCCGCCCACTTGGTTGAACTGGGCCATCGCAAACTGGCGTACCTGACAGGACCGGACCGCAGCGCGTCAAACGTGCAGCGCCTGCGCGGGCTCGAGAAGTTCACCGCCGAGTTCCCGAACGTCGAATTGCAGTTCATTCCTGGAGGCAACACGTTCGACGCCGGTTTCGAGTCGAGCGATGCCGTCGCCTCGTGCGGCGCCACCGGAATCCTCGTCTTCAACGACGTCGCCGCGATGGGCCTCTTGAGCGGACTGAGCCAGCGCGGGATCCGCGTGCCGGAAGACTTGTCGCTCACCGGCTTCGACGACATGCCCTTCGCCCGGTACACCATGCCTCCGCTGACTACCGCCGCCGTGCCGATCTCCGACCTCGGCGACCTTGCGTGGCGCCGCATGCGCGAGCAGATCCAGACCAACGACGCCGTCTCCCCCACGAACTACTTCCCGCCGCGGATTGAGCTCAGGGGAAGCACCGGACCTGTCAAGGCCTAGTTTCCACCGGGGCCTTCCCCAGCCCCGCCTCCCTGTAGTACCCCTCGATGTGCGCGGCAACGAGCGTGGCCGCCCGGCCGCCGTCGCCGTCGTTGACCGCATCCAAAATGGCGCGGTGCTCGGACCGCAGGCGATGGGCGGTGCTGTCCCAATCCGGCAGGTTCGCCGTCAGCGCCGCGGCGTATCCCTCGATCGCTTCGCGGAGCGAGCCCATGATGGTGCTCACCACCGTATTCCCCGCAGCTTCCGCCAGCGCCAAGTGGAAGGCGACATCCAAGGCGAGGAAATCGTCGACGGCGGGGCTTGCGTCCATTTCGTCCAGGAGCCTCGCTGCTTCCTCGAGTTCCGGGGCGTCGGCCTTGGCGCGGGACACCGCCCACGACTCGAGCAGGACCCGGGTTTCCACGATGTCAGCGACCGGCAAATGCTGCGTGGCCACGTGGAGGCGTAGCGCGGAGCCGAGCGCCGTGGCCGGTTCCGCGATGACCACCGTCCCTGCGTCCTTGCCAGAACCGACACCTGCCCGTACCAAGCCCATGGCCTCCAGGATCCGGATGGCTTCGCGGACGGAGGTCCGGGATACTTCCAATTGTTCGGCCAGCGCCCGCTCGGCGGGGAGCCGCCCACCAAGGACCAAGTGCCCATCGGACAATTGCTTTTCGATCCAACTCAGGACGAGCTCGTGCGTTCGCATGGATAAATAATAGTTGATGTGGTTGGACCACATAGCCTAGAGTGTGGTCTAACCACACAAGCACACGGGAGACAGCACCATGACGCAGACCGTCCAGCCGAGCAGCGCACCTTCCTTTGGGGTCCCCGCAAACGCACCCGCCGACGTCGGGCGTCCCGCTGCACTCAAGCGCCGGGTTCCCAGGTACGCGGACCTGGCGCCGCTCATGAAGTTCAAGAAGCCAGAGTTCAGCAACGCTGCGAAGTTGCGCCGCGCATCCACCATTTGGGAACTGCGGGACATGGCCAAGCGCCGCACTCCGCAGGCGCCGTTCGACTACACGGACGGTGCGGCGGAGGCGGAGATCACCCTTCGCCGGGCCCGCCAGGCGTTCCAGGACATCGAGTTCCGGCCGGGGATCCTGCGCGACGTCTCCAGGATTGATCTCAGGACCAAGATCCTGGGCAAGGAATCCAGGCTTCCGTTCGGCATCGCGCCCACGGGGTTCACTCGCATGATGCAGTCGGAAGGTGAGTACGCGGGTTCGCAGGCGGCCGAAGCCGCTGGTATTCCCTACACCCTCTCCACGATGGGCACGGCCTCCATCGAGGACGTGGCCGCGGCGGCCCCGAACGGCCGCAACTGGTTCCAGCTGTACCTGTGGACAAACAGGGACCGTTCCCTGGAACTGATCGAGCGCGCCGCAAAGGCCGGAAACGATACCCTCATGGTCACGGTGGACACCGCCGTCGCGGGTGCCCGGCTGCGGGACGTCCGCAACGGCATGACCATTCCGCCGGCACTCACCGTGAAAACCGTCCTGGATGCCTCGTACAGGCCCGCCTGGTGGTTCAACTTCCTCACGCACGAGCCGCTGACCTTCGCCTCGCTCTCCCGCTATACGGGCACCGTGGCCGAGCTCATCAACTCCATGTTCGACCCCACCCTGACCTTCGATGACCTGGACTGGCTGCGCGAAACCTGGAAGGGCAAGCTCGTGGTCAAGGGCATTCAGACGGTGGAAGATGCCCGCAAGGTGGTGGACCATGGCGCGGACGGCGTCGTGATCTCCAACCACGGCGGGCGCCAGCTGGACCGGGCACCGATTCCTCTGCACCTCGTTCCGGAGGTCTCCGCAGCACTGAAGGCGGACAACAGCGACGCAGCCGTCATCCTGGACACGGGCATCATGAGCGGCGCCGACATCGTGGCGGCCCTGGCCCTCGGCGCCGACTTCACGTTGATCGGCCGGGCGTACCTCTACGGGCTCATGGCCGGCGGGCGCGCCGGCGTGGACCGCACCATCCAGATCCTGGAGAAGGACATGGCCCGCACCATGGCCCTGCTCGGAGTCACCAGGATCTCGGAACTCACCCCGGACCACGTGCGCCTGCTGGGCGCCTAACCTAGGGCGGCCCTCCCCAACTAACTCGCATTTGTTGTCGTTTTGAGGCGTCAAAACGACAACAAATGCGAGTTAGTTGGGTGGGTGGGCTAGATGAGGCCCTGTGCCAACATGGCGTCCGCGACCTTCACGAAGCCGCCGATGTTGGCACCCAGGACATAGTTGCCGGGCGCGCCATATTCCTCCGCGGTTGCGGCACAACGATCGTGGATGCCCACCATGATTTCCGTAAGGCGTGCTTCGGTGTATTCGAAGGACCAGGAATCGCGGCTGGCGTTCTGCTGCATCTCCAACGCCGACGTCGCCACGCCGCCGGCGTTGGCTGCCTTGCCCGGGGCAAACAGGATGCCCGCGTCCTGGAAGACGGCAACGGCTTCACGGGTGGAGGGCATGTTGGCGCCTTCGGCGACGGCCAGCAGACCGTTGCTGACGAGCTTGGCTGCAGCGTCGCCGTCGAGTTCGTTCTGCGTCGCGCACGGCAGCGCAACGGTGCCGTTGACGTCCCAGACCGAGCCGCCGGCCACATAGCTGGCGCCCCGGCGCCGCTCCGCGTATTCAGTGAGGCGGCCCCGTTCGACTTCCTTGATCTGGCGGAGCAGCGCCACGTCGATGCCGGCCTCGTCAACCACGTAGCCCGCGGAATCTGAACAGGCGACCACTGTGGCGCCAAGTGCCTGGGCTTTGGCGATGGCGTAGATGGCCACGTTGCCCGAACCGGAGACCACGACGCGTTGGCCATCGAAGCACTGGCCCCGGGTCTTGAGCATCTCTTGCGCAAAGATGACCGTACCGAAACCCGTGGCTTCCGGACGGACCAAGGAGCCGCCCCAAGACATGCCCTTGCCCGTCAGCACCCCTGACTCGTAGCGGTTGGTGATGCGCTTGTACTGGCCGAACAGATAGCCGATCTCGCGGCCTCCCACGCCGATGTCGCCGGCGGGAACGTCCGTGTATTCGCCGATGTGGCGGTACAGCTCGGTCATGAAGGACTGGCAAAAGCGCATGATTTCGGCGTCGGAGCGGCCTCGGGGATCGAAGTCCGAGCCCCCCTTGCCGCCACCGATAGGCATGCCTGTCAGGGCATTCTTGAAGATTTGCTCGAAACCGAGGAACTTGACGATCCCCAAGTAGACGGAGGGGTGGAAGCGCAGTCCGCCCTTGTAGGGGCCCAAGGCTGAATTGAACTCGACGCGGAAACCACGGTTGACGTGAACGCGTCCGGCGTCGTCGGTCCACGGGACGCGGAAGATGATTTGGCGTTCCGGTTCGCACAGGCGCTCAAGGACGGCGCCCTCCAGGAACTCCGGGTGCCTGTCGTGCACCGGGCCGAGGCTTTCAAAGACCTCGGTGACGGCCTGGTGAAATTCCAGCTCGCCCGGGTTCCGTGCCAAGACGGTGTCCCGGACTGCTTCCAACCTCGAATCCATGTGACTCCCTACAACTTCTGCGCCGAGCGGCGGGTCTGCATACAATCCCGTCATGCTCGCATTAGTCGCGCGGCAGTCTCCATCCGAACCGATTACGACCGGGCAGCGCTGAGGGCAGAGGCCCGCGAAAAGCGCTGTTTCCAGGAAACATCGGCCAGGGGCGAATCACGGCCTGACCGGGATCACCCCGGCTTGCTTCTACTTCTTCCGCCCGAACTTCGGCAGGTTGGGTAGGTTCGGCAGGTTCGCCAAGAGGTCCGCAGCCTTGGTGGCGGCACGGCCAACCGTACGGCCGATCTGCTGCGGCCTGGTGTCGTCGATTCCTGCGGCGGACGCAACAGCTCCCGAGGCGGGAACTGTTTCAGGCGAGCGCTCGACGTCGGTGGTCGCCGGAGCCGTGCCCAGCGGCTCGCCGTCGGGCTGCTTCTTCGCAGTGCCCTGGCCCGCTGCTCCCGGCTGGCCCGCCGCACGTGGGCGGGGGCTGCGCGCCGGCGTCGCGGCTTCGGCCGCGGGCTTCGCGGGACCGACGTCGAACGTCTCCAGCCAGCTCGCAACACCTGCGAGCGGCTTCGGGTTCAACGCGTAATAGCGTTTTTGCCCCTGTGCGCGCATGCTGACGAGATCCGCCTCGCGGAGTACCTTCAAATGCTTTGAAATGGTGGGCTGGCTCGCTGCGAGCTCCTCCACCAGTTCCCCCACAGCCTTATCCCCAGAGCGGAGGGAAACCAGAATGTCACGCCGGGTTGCCTCAGCAATGACGGCAAATACGTCGTCAGTCACCATGCCTCCCACCCTAGCGACATATACGCCAAAAGGCATCAACTATTTCGCCTGCGCGCGCCGTTTACCCAGCCTCACGCCAGCCCGGCGAACACGCATCAGTCGAACCAGGGATCCAGACCGTACAGCGGAAAGATTTCCTTGCGGGTGGCGATGATGGTGCGGTCCACGGCGTCGGCGGGGTCATACCCGACCTCCCAGGAACGCCACCACGTGTCGGCGCCGTCGCCCATGAGTTCCGGCACCGACTCCCCGTACTTTTCGCTGACATAGCTCCGGAAAGCCTCCGGAACCGGAGCCGTCAGACGGACGGGGTGTTGGGCCACGATGCCTATCAAATGGCTCCACGTGCGCGGCACCACTCCCGTGATGTCGTACCCCCCTCCCCCGGTGGCGATCCAGCGGTTCTCGCAAAACCGGCCAGCAAGGCCCGCGACGGCGGTGGCCGCCTCGCGTTGGCCGTCCACGCTGAGGTTGAGGTGCGTGAGGGGATCGAGTTTGTGGGAGTCGCAGCCATGCTGGCTCACGATGACTTCCGGTTCGAAGGCCTGCACAAGTTGCGGTACTACGGCATGGAAGGCGCGCAACCACCCGGCGTCGCCGGTCCATGCGGGCAAGGCCACGTTGACGGCCGTGCCCAGCGCGTCCTGGCCGCCGATCTCGTTGGCGAATCCCGTCCCTGGGAACAACGAGAGCCCGCTTTCGTGCAGGGAGATCGTGAGGACCCTGGGGTCGTTCCAGAAGATGCTCTGCGTGCCGTCGCCGTGGTGGGCATCGACGTCGATGTACGCGACCCGGCGGACACCGCCGTCGAGCAGCCTCTGCACGGCGAGGGCGGCGTCGTTATAGATACAGAAGCCGCTGGCCCGCTCACGGGACGCATGATGCATGCCGCCACCGAAGTTGACGGCGCGGACCGCTGTACCGGACAGGACCGCCTCGGCCGCGAGCAACGATCCGCCGGCCAGCCGGGCGCTGGCTTCGTGCATCCCGGCAAAGGCCGGATCATCGTCGGTGCCAAGCCCGCGTTCCGGGTCCGGCGTCGTTGGATCTTCGCTTGCGCGCCGCACCGCGGCGACATATTCGGCACTGTGCACAGCCAGGAGGTCGACGTCGGACGCGACCCCGGGCGCTTGGACGGACACATGCTCGAGGTCGAAGAGTCCGAGCGCCGCGGCGAGCCTGGCCGTGAGTTCGAGCCGCGCGGGGGCCATCGGATGCGAGGGACCGAAATTATACGCGGTCATGGCGGGATCCCACGCCACCGTCGTTGGCAGCGGGGAGGGACGGAGGCCTGCCCAGGAAGTCATCAATGACAGGCTACCCGAGCGGCGGGAGCGCACTGCCCGTGACGGCGAGCGATTAGTGGTTTACTACTCAGGAAAGCAGAATCAATCGACCAGAAGCGAACAGCACCGCCATGACCCAGAGCCAGTCGAGGTCCCGAGACCCGGCCAGCTGGCAAACCGTCCAGCCGGAGCGGGGAAGCCTGTGGATTTTCACGGGCATCCGCGACTTCATCGACAACATCGCCAACTCCTCACCGGCCCGGTTGGCGCTGACGGCATATGTCTTCGCGATTCTGCTGTTCACCGGCCTGCTTTCCCTGCCCGCGGCATCGGCGGACGGTTCGGTCACTCCCATCCACCAGGCCTTGTTCACCGCTGTTTCCAGTGTCTGTGTGACCGGTCTGACGGTTGTGTCGACGGCGACGCACTGGACGTTCTTCGGCCAGCTCGTGATTCTGGTGGGCATCTTCGTGGGTGGGTTGGGAACCCTGACACTCGCATCCCTCCTGGCGCTCATGGTCAGCAAACGGCTGGGTGTGAGGGGCAAGCTCATCGCCCAGGAGGCCATGAACAACGCCGGACGCCTGGGCGAAGTGGGTACGTTGTTGCGGATCGTCATCTCGACGTCCGTGACGATCGAGGCGATCCTGGCCATCGCGATGATTCCGCGGTTCCTGACACTCGGAGAGGACTTCTGGCAGGCAGTCTGGCACGGAATCTTTTACTCGATTTCTTCCTTCAACAATGCCGGGTTCACGCCCCATTCCGACGGAATCGTGCCGTACGAGACCGATCTGTGGATTCTTGTGCCGCTCATGCTGGGAGTGTTCCTCGGCAGCCTCGGATTCCCTGTGATGCTGGTGCTTCGGCGGCACGGCCTCAATTGGACGAAGTGGAGCCTCCACACCAAGCTGACCATCCAGGTTTCCTTGATCCTGCTCATTGCCGGCGCAGTCCTGTGGGCCCTGATGGAGTGGGACAACACCAACACCATCGCCAACATGAGTGTCGGCGACAAGATCACGCATTCCATTTTCGCCTCGGTCATGACGCGCTCCGGCGGCTTCAACCTGGTTGACCAGAGCCACATGGACGCCACCACCAGGCTGCTGTCGGACGCGCTCATGTTCGCCGGCGGCGGTTCGGCATCGACGGCGGGTGGCATCAAGGTGACCACCGTCGCGGTCATGTTCCTCGCCATCGTCGCTGAGGCCCGGGGCGATCAGGACGTCAAGGTCTATGGCCGTACGATTCCCGAGGGCACCATGCGGGTAGCTATCTCGGTGATCGTCGCCGGCGCCACCTTGGTGTGCGCGGCCGCATTCTTGCTTCTGGCCATCAGCGGCGCCAGTTTGGACCGGGTACTCTTCGAAACCATTTCAGCCTTTGCAACCGTAGGCCTCAGCACGAACCTCAGCGCCGAACTCCCGCCGTCGGGGGTTTACATCCTCGCCGCGCTCATGTTCGCCGGCCGCATCGGCACCATCACCCTTGCCTCCGCCTTGGCCCTCCGCCAGCGCAGGCAGCTATTCCACTATCCGGAAGAGAGGCCGATCATTGGCTAATTCATCAGGCGTCCCCAACCGGCCGGCGCACAACGCGCCCGTGCTGGTGATCGGCTTGGGCCGATTCGGTGCGGCCACTGCCGAGCAGCTCGTCAAGCAGGGACGCGAAGTCCTGGCCATCGAGCGGGACCGCACGCTCGTCCAGAACTGGGCCTCGGTGCTGACGCATGTGGTCGAAGCGGACGCCACCAACATCGATGCCCTCCGCCAGCTTGGCGCGCAGGAATTCAGCTCTGCCGTGGTGGGCGTGGGAACGTCGATCGAATCCTCGGTGCTCATCACGGTGAACCTCGTGGACCTGGGAATCGAACACCTCTGGGTGAAAGCGATCACCGCCTCCCACGGCAAGATCCTCACCCGCATCGGCGCCAACCATGTCATCTACCCCGAGGCCGACGCCGGAGTCCGTGCGGCACACCTGGTCTCCGGGCGCATGCTGGACTTCATCGAGTTCGACGACGATTTCGCCATCGTGAAAATGTACCCGCCCAAGGAAACGGTGGGCTTCACGCTGGATGAGTCCAAGGTCCGTTCGAAATACGGCGTGACCATTGTTGGCGTGAAATCCCCGGGCGAGGACTTCACCTACGCCCGACCGGACACGAAGGTTTCCGGCCGCGACATGCTGATTGTGTCCGGCCACGTGGACCTGCTGGAACGGTTCGCGGCGCGGCCGTAGCCACCGTCCTCGTGAGCACCGTAAGTAGGACTAAGCGAGCTGCTGTGTGATTTCCGCTGCCCGGGCGGCCGCGGCGCGGGCTCCGTCGGCGATGATCGCAGGTATCCCGCCGTCGTTGAACGCAGCGATGGCGCGTTCGGTGGTGCCGTTGGGGCTGGTCACGGCAATGCGCAGCGCGGTGGGGTCGGCTCCGGGCTCAGCGAGCATGAAACCGGCGCCCGCCACGGTCTCGCGGGAAATCTTGAGGGAGAGCTCGGGATCCAGGCCAAGCTCGACGCCGGCGGCAGCCATTGCTTCTGCGAGGTAGAACGCGTACGCGGGGCCGGAGCCGCTGATGGCGGAGAGGGCATCCACCTGTTCCTCGGGGATTTCCACCACGGTGCCTGCGGCGGCGAGGATGTCCTTGGCCTGCTGGAGCTGCGCGGGGGTGCAGTTGGTTCCGGGCGAAACAGAGACTACCCCGCGGCCGAGCTTGGCGGGCGTGTTGGGCATCGTGCGGATGACCGGCTGGCCCGCCGGCAGGGCAGCTTCCAGCTGGGCGATGGACACGGCTGCGGCAACGCTGATCACAATGGTGTTCTTGGCCAGCGCTGATGAGATTTCCCGGGCAAGATCGGCAATGCCCGCAGGCTTGACGCCCAGGATGACAACCGAAGCGCCCTTCGTGGCCAGCTTGTTGTTGTCTGGTTCCTCGGCTCCGGCAATCGTCATGACATGGTGGCGCTCAGCTAGTTCCGCCGCACGTTCTGCGCGACGCACAGTGGCGACGACGTCCGACGGGTCCGTTCCGGCAGCCAGCAGGCCACCCAGGATGGCCTCGTTCATGGACCCACAGCCAAGGAATGCGATTCGGTTGCTCATGGCTCCATGATGCCAGTTCGGCCACCCCGCTGCCGAACGGATTTCGGAAGCTGTTCGAACAAGCCAGGATTCCCAGCTGGTTCCCAAGGTTATCGCAGGCTGCACCCAACATCGATCCGTAGCTTAGTAATTACCTCATTGAGGGTGCGAGTGATGAGGCGGGCATGGGGATGTCCGCCACAAGCACCGGTGGTCGAACGGGTTTCCCCCCATTTTCCCGTATCGACCGCCGGTGCTTTCTCGTTTAAGGAACCTAGATCTCGAAGGCTCCCACGAGCGGCGCCCCCAAGTGCTGGCGAGCGAAGCGCAGCGTCTCGGCGAGCCACTCCTCGCGTTCACCGGCAGCCTTGGCCTTGCGTGTCGAAATCTCGGCAACCACGGTGCCCTCGAATCCACTGGAAGCGAGATACTGCAGCGCCTCGGCGCACTGTTGGGTGCCGTAACCGGGGATCAGGTGCTCGTCCTTGCCCGAGCCCGAACCATCTGTGAGGTGGACGTGCCGCAGCTTGCTCCCGAGCGCCTGGATCGCCTCCAGGCTGTTGGCACCCGCGGTGGCGGCGTGCGAGAAGTCCCAGGTGACGTCGTCGTAATCCTGGCCCATCGGATCCCAGTGCGGAAGGTAAGCGAGCGCCTCCCGGCCGCGCACACGCCACGGGTACATGTTCTCTACGGCGATGTGCACTTGGTACATCGCCGCGATTTCGCGCACGCCGGCAGCGAAGTTCTCCGCATAGTTCGACTGCCACCGGAACGGCGGGTGGACCACCACGGTGTTGCAGCCGACTTCGCGCGCCATCTGGCAGGACATCTCGATCTTGTTCCACGCCGGACCCCAAACCTGCTGGGTCAGCAGCAGGGTGGGCGCGTGGATGGAGACGATTTGCTGGTCGTAGCGATGGCTTAGCTGGATGAGGGCATCCGGGTTCTGGCTGGTGGCGTTGTTGGTCACCATCACCTCGACGCCGTCGTACCCCAGGTCCTGGGCCACGGCAAAAGCGTCATGGACGCTGAGCGGATAGACCGAAGCGCTGGATAGCGCCACCGGGATCCTCGGCGTGTCTTCTTCGGAGTGCTCGACGTCGGTGCTCATGTTAGTTGGCCTGCCTCCCGGCGATGGGGATTGGTATGGATACTGCCGCGGGCGCGGCCTTTCCGGTGTTGGCGCCCAGGCGTGGCACGGGTACCGCGCCTCCGAGCCCGACATGCGGGGCGGGGGCCAGCGGGCCATCGAAGATCAGCTGGTCGAGCCGGCGGAGGATCAATCCCTCGCGCAAGGCCCAGGGGCAGATCTCCATGCTGGGAAACTCGAACAATTCCAATGCGGCCTCGGCGACGAGGGCACCCGCAAGGATCTGCGCTGCCCGTGCATCCGAGACGCCCGGGAGGTACAGCCGGTCCTCGACGGTCATGGCCGAGATCCGCTGCGCCCACAGCCCCAAGTCCGTGGCGTGGAGTTCGCGCTTGACGTAGGGCCCGGCGCCACTCGGGGCCGCACCTGCGATGCGTGCAAGCGAACGGAAGGTCTTGGAGGTTCCGGCCACCAGGTTGGCCCGGCCCAATTGCTTGAACTCGCGCACGACCGGCTTGAGCGTGTGCCGGATGTACTTGCGCAGCTCTTTGACGCTTTTGGCCGTGGGCGGGTCATTGTGGAGCCAATCCCTCGTCAAGCGGCTGGCGCCAAGCGGCACTGACACCGCGAGTTCGGGCAGTTCGTCCTGGCCGAACGCCATTTCGAAGGACCCACCGCCGATGTCGAGGTCCAGGATCGGTCCGGCGCCCCAACCGTACCAGCGTCGAACCGCGAAGAACGTCATGGAGGCTTCTTCACTGCCGGTCAGTTCCTGCAGGGTCACGGTGGTTTCGTGCTTCACCCGGGCGAGGACCTCGACGCCGTTGGTGGCTTCGCGGATGGCCGAGGTACAAAAAGCCAGGAGGTCCTCGGCCTTGTGGCGGGCTGCGAACTCCCAGGCTTCGAGGACGAACTCGATCAACTCGTGTTGTCCGGCGTCGTTGATGTTGCCGTCGGCGTCCAGGAACTGAACCAGCGAAAGCGGTCGCTTGTGGGAGGCAAATGCGACCGGACGTGCTCCCGGATGCGCATCCACCAAAAGCAAATGGACGGTGTTGGAACCGATGTCTAGGACGCCAAGACGCATTCTGCCATTATTCCCCGATTCGAAGCGTGTGAAGCAAGTACGACTGCCGATTCGTGCCGTCGGCTAGGCAATTAGTCCCGGGGTCCGTCGACGGGTGCATCTGCGGCAGGGGCGGTGGCTTCGCCCGTGGCTTCCTCGGCTTCGTCCGCGCGGGTGAAGTCGCGGCGGACGTTGGCGATGCCTTCCGGACCCATCTCGAAGCCGTGCTCGCTGCCGGGGTTGATCACCAGGCCCAGCTCGTCGCCGATGCTGTCCAGGATCGCCGAGCCGTGGGTGCCCAGGACGTTGGGTGCGGCCTCAAGGAAGTGCGATTCCACCCGGCTCGGGTGGCTGAACACGGCGAGGACCGGCTGGCCCTCGGAGTTGGCGAGGACAAGCGGCTCCACCGCGGCGTCAGGCTTGTCCAAGGAGTCGGTGCTCAGGATGTAGACCTCGTTGTTCAGGAAGGCCAGGATGACGTCCACAGGGTTTGCGTCGGGCTGCCCGGACTTTGCGAGCTTGGACTCAAGGTCGTTCAAGGGCAAGGATTCCGGGGCTGCCGGCTGATCTGTCATGGTTCCACTCGATCACGGTTCCCCTGCCGGAAGCAATTCCCGGTCCGCCCGGGCCGCCGTCCGGTGGCGAGATCGTGGGTGCGGGCCGTACGCTGCGTTCCGGAACGTAGTCCTCGGCCCGCACCCACGATCTCGGCAAGCAGAACTACTTCTTCGCCGTGGCCCTCTTCGCAGGCGCCTTCCGGGCCGTGGTGGTCCGCTTGACCGGGCCTTTGGCGCGCTTCTCGGCAAGGAGCTCGATTGCCTGTTCCCGGGTCAGCTCTTCCAAGGACGTGGCGCGCGGAACGGTGATGTTGGTGACGCCGTCGGTGATGTACGGCCCGAAACGGCCTTCCTTCACCACGATGTTCTTCTCCGAAACCGGGTCCGGACCGAACTCGGCCAGCGGCGGCACGGCAGCACGCGCACCACGCTGCTTCGGCTGGGAGTAGATTTCCAGTGCCTGTTCCAAGGTGATCGTGAAGATCTCTTCCTCGGATCCGATGGAACGGGAGTCCGTGCCCTTCTTCAGGTACGGCCCGAAGCGGCCGTTCTGCACCGTGATCGGGTTGCCTTCGGCGTCTGCGCCGAGGACACGAGGCAGGCTCATGAGCTGCAGGGCTTCGTCGAGCGAGATCGAGTCAACCGTCATTGACTTGAACAGAGATCCCGTGCGCGGCTTGGCCTTGACGGGCTTCTTCGGCGGCTTCGGTTTGCCGTTCTTGTAATACTCCACCGGCTGGTTGGCCAGCTGCTCTTCGGTCATTTCCGGGATGATCTCGGTGACATAGGCCCCGTAGCGGCCGTTCTTGGCTACCACGGTGTGCCCGGTGTGCGGGTCCGCGCCCAGGACACGTTCCTCAGGGGCAGCCGTTTCCATGAGCTCTACGGCCTTTGCCGCGGTCAGCTCGTCCGGCGCGAGGTCCTCGGGGACGTTGGCTCGCGCAGACTCCACGACTTCGCCGGTCTTGGGGTCGACGGTAGGGATCGAGCTTTCCAAGTACGGGCCGAACTTGCCGACTCGCAACGTGATGCCCTCGGCGATCGGCACGGAGTTGATCTCGCGAGCATCGATTTCACCGAGGTTGTTGACGATGCTCAGGAGGCCAGGATCGGCGTCTTCACCGTAGTAGAAGTGCTTGAGCCAAGCTGCACCGACGGCCTGGCCGTTGGCGATCTTGTCCAGGTCGCCTTCCATGTCCGCCGTGAATTCGTAGTCCACGTAGTCGGTGAAGTGCTGCTCCAGCAGGCGGATCACCGAGAAGGCGATCCAGCTGGGAACCAGCGCAGACCCCTGCTTCCGGACGTAGCCGCGGTCCTGGATGGTGGAGATCGTGGACGCGTAGGTGGACGGACGGCCAATGCCGCGCTTTTCCAGCTCCGCAGTCAGCGAGGCTTCCGTGTACCGCGGCGGTGGCGAGGTGTCGTGGCCAACAGCAACGATGTCCGAAGCCGTGAGGGAATCATCTTTGGCCACGTTGGGAAGGCGCCGGGCTTCGTCGGAGTCGTCGTCGCCGCGGCTCTCGTCCTTGCCTTCTTCGTAGGCCGCCAGAAAGCCCGGGAAGGTGATGACAGTGCCGGAGGCCGAGAATTCGGCATCGCGTCCGTCGTTTGCCACTGCGCCGAGGCGGATGGTGGCGGTGGAGCCCTTGGCGTCGCCCATCTGGGACGCGATGGTGCGCTTCCAGATGAGTTCGTAGAGGCGGAAAGCGTCTCCGGTCAGGTGGTTGGCCACCTGGGCCGGGGTGCGGAAGGAGTCACCCGCGGGGCGGATCGCCTCGTGGGCTTCCTGCGCGTTTGCGGCCCTATTGGCGTAGACGCGCGGAGACTGCGGCACGTACTCGGGACCGTACAGTTCGGAGGCCTGGCGGCGTGCGGCCGTGAGGGCTTCGTCGCTCAAGGCGGACGAGTCGGTACGCATATAGGTGATGTAGCCGTTTTCATACAGGCGCTGGGCGATCTGCATGGTGCTCTTGGAGGTGAAGCGCAGCTTGCGGCCGGCTTCCTGCTGAAGGGTCGACGTCGTGAACGGCGCGGCGGGACGGCGCGTGTACGGCTTGGTGTCGACCGAGCGGACGCGGAAGTCCGCGTTCTCGAGCCCGGCGGCCAACGACGTCGCGAGTTCCTCGTTGAGGTGCACTGCGTTCGCGGAGGTGAGGACGCCGTCGTCGTTGAAGTCACGGCCGCTGGCTACCTTCGCGCCGTCCACGGCGGCGAGCTTGGCCTTGAAAGTCGCGGAGCCGGTACCGAACTGGCCGGTCAGGTCCCAGTACGATGCGGATTTGAACGCCATGCGTTCGCGTTCGCGGTCAACCACCATGCGGGTCACGACCGACTGGACGCGGCCGGCCGACAGTCCGCGGGCAACCTTGCGCCACAGCACCGGGGAGATCTCGTAACCGTACAGACGGTCCAGGATGCGGCGCGTTTCCTGGGCGTCGACGAGGGCGCTGTCGACGTCGCGCAGGTTGTCCATGGCGCGGTGGATGGCTTCCTTGGTGATTTCACCGAACGTCATGCGGTAGACGGGAACCTTGGGCTTCAGGACCTCCAGGAGGTGCCACGCGATGGCCTCGCCCTCGCGGTCCCCATCGGTTGCGAGATAGAGCGCGTCAGCGTCTTTCAGCTGGGCCTTGAGTTCGGCAACCTTTTTCTTCTTGTCCGGGGACACCACGTAATACGGTTTGAAGTCGTTCTCGATGTCGACGGCGAACTTGCCCACCGAGGTCTTCTTCAGTTCTGCAGGGAGGTCCGAGGGCTGCGGGAGGTCGCGGATGTGGCCGATCGAGGCCTCGACAATGAAGCCCTCGCCCAGGTACTTGGCGATGGTCTTGCTCTTGGCCGGAGACTCCACGATCACGAGTTTCTTGCCGGTTTTTGCCTTGCTGGGCACGGTTCTCCTACAGAAAAATGAATTGCTTGGGCTCGTGCCCATATTGGCCTAGTTCACCATATTTTGCAGAATCGTGCGTTTCCATGTGCACAAGTGCTGTGGAGGAACAGTGGGTTTGGGCTAGGTTGAGGTCGGGGTCCGGTCGTCCGGAATCATTGACCACATCGTAGCGATTCGTACCGCTCCTTCGGGAATCCGGGTGGGATCTTCGAGGTCATATGACCTGATGAGGTCTTGGAACTTGGCCTTGAGATCCGTCCGCTGGTCGGGAGTCAGGTACAGCAGATCGCTGGACAGCACCATGGCGGCTGCCTCGTTCGCGGCCTCGCCGCGCAGGCGCCGCTCACCACGGGCCCGGGTGAAGGCCGTAGCCCGACGCCGGAAGGCGTCCAGTTCAAGTTCGACGACGGCGATCTCCGGGCTCGGAGCGTTGCCGCCGGATTTGATGGTGAAGTCCGAACCCGCAGCCTTCCAACGGCGTTCGCGGGCATCGCCTTCGTTGTCTGCGGCAGTCACGATCCCCCACTTCTGGAGCGCCCGCAGGTGGTAGCTCATGGCGCTCGGCGTGAGCCCGGTCTGCGCGGCGAGCTCGGTGGCCGTACGGCTCAACTGCGTGGAATACAGTTCCGAGATGACCTCAAGCCGGGCCGCGTGGGCCAGCGCACGGATCGCTTTGGGGTCGGTGATCTCCACCGTCTTGCCGGGCCGTTTCCGGCGCTTCGCGGATGCCAGCCCGGTGGATACCCCATTGTCTTCATTCACCGAAACAGTTTATCCGCCGGTACCGCCGCAAGCGCCCTACGCCGCGGGGAGCAGGAAGCCGTCGCGGACCAGGTTCCCCACATCGGAGAGCAACCCGGTGCGGAACGCGTCGTCGTCGAAGTCCTCCCCTCCACCCAGCAGGGCGGCCAGGGCGCCGATCAGCTGGCGGACGGACAATTCGCCGTCACATGCCGACACGAAGCCGGCCAGCTCGGTGCTCAACAGGTTCGTCCTGCGGAGGCCCGCGCCTTGGCGCAACAGGATGACGCCGGGGTGCTCGGCGCCGGGACGCTGGTGGCGTTCCTCGGTCACGTCCTCGGCCACCACCAGGTGGGCCTCGGAGAGCTCGTGGGCGTCCAGCCAGTCGGCGCGTTCGACGGCGGCGGCAAGGTGCGGGCCGATCGGTTGCTCGATGGGGTAGGTGATTTCTTCGAATCGGGTGGGCGCAGCTCCCGGACGCAGGGCCTCGGGCCGCCGCAGCCAGATCATTCCGAAGCCAATTGCCTCCACATTGCGGGAGGCGAAATCCTCCAGGTAGGCGGCATAGGCAGCACGGTAGAGCTCGCGGTCGCGCCCCTCGGAGGCGTCCTGCAGCCAGGTCTCCGCGTACAGCTCGGGGCTCACCTGTTCCCTCTGGATGAACCACGCCTCGGTGCCGGACCCGGCGAGCCACGACGAAGGCCGTTCGGTCCAGCCGCTGCCCGCAGGGATCTCCCAATTGCCGAGCATCTGCGCCGTGCCGCCGGGGGCGAGGACGTCGGGCAGCGTGCGGACGAGGTTGGCGACGATGTCGTCGCCGGGGAGGCCGCCGTCGCGGTACGTGAACTGATCCGAAGATTGCTCGCCGACACTTCGCGGGGTAATCACGAAAGGCGGATTGGACACCACTAGATCGAAAGTCTCGCCTGCCACGGGTTCCAGGAGCGAACCCAGCCGCAAGCTCACGCGGGACTCGAGATTGGCCGGGTCAAGGTGCAGGGCCTCGGCATTGAGCATCAGGTTGAAACGGGTGAACGCGAGGGCCCGCTCGGAGATGTCCGTCGCCGTGACGTGCTCGCTGTGGTGCAGGAGGTGGAAGGTCTGGATTCCGCAACCCGTCCCGAGGTCCAGGGCGCGTTTCGAGTGCCGCCGGATGGTGGTCTGGACAAGGGTGGTGGAGGCCTGCCCGATGCCCAGCACATGGTCGTGCCGAAGCACACCGGGCTGCTGGTGGGCGGCGAGATCACTGGAAACCCACAGTTCAGCGCCGCCGCTTCCGCTGTTGTCTGCTCCGGAGTCGCCCTCCCAACCGTACGGCCGCAAATCCACCTTGGCGGCGACAGCACCGCCGTCGTTCTTCTCCACCAAACCAAGCTCCACCAAACCCGAGGTGCGGACGCGCGGCAGGGCGGCGTCGAGCTCGGCTTCGGTTTGGGGGACGGCGAGAAGCCACAAGCGCACGACGACGGCGAGCGCGGCTTTCGCCGGGTCCGTCGCCGGGTTTCCGGCGGAGTCAGCCGGTTCGGTGACGATGAGTGCGGGGATGAGCTGGTCCCGGGCGAGGGCCGCGTGGGCGGACTGTCCCAGCAGCCCTGCCACTCCGTCCACGGTGTAGCCGACGTGTCGCAGGTCTTCGGCGAGCGCTGTGAGCAGCGCGGGAAGGTCGCTGCGGGGAGCGTCGAGGGTGGTGGGGGCGGTCCCAAAGGTGGCGGGCGTTGCGGGATCAGTCACCGTGCAAGTCTATTGGGGGCAGCGGCTGGGCGGCGTCGTGCGCGCATTCGTCGGTCCGGCGGCTGCGTCGGCTGCGACGTCGGCGGGGAGCCGATCCAGCAGGTAGCGTTGAATCATGGCATTTCACCCCTCCATTTGGCGTCGCGCTGCATTTCTGGTCCTTGGCGCAGGCATCCTTGCGGTGACGGCGTGCTCCTCCGGGAGATCTGTCTCCAACGCCGACGTCCCCGCGTGGAAGGCGACCACCATGCCCTCGGTGGCCGGAGTGGTCTTGGAGGACTCTGGAAAAATCCCGAACCGCGATCCCTTGGTCAAGAACTTCGCCAGCGTCGCTGCGGGAAGCTACATTTTGACTGTTGCGTGCGACGGCGGTGGCAAGGCCTTCTTCGACGTTTCCTCGGGTGGTACCCGGATTACCGAGGCCGGGGCAGCCTGCTTTGGCAGCCGCGAGACGTCCCGTATCAAGATTCCCTCGACCGGTCCTGTGAGCATCAGCGCAAGCAGCGTGGACGCTCCCGTGATCTACGCGTACCAACTGGTGCCGGCTTCGTAGCTGCCCCCTTCGTTCGAGGTTTCGGCCTGGCGTAGAGTCGGCTTATGGGGTGGGCGCGCGCCCTGAAGTCGTGGGCGCAGGATGTCCTTCCGGACGGCTTCCCGGGGGAACGTATGCGGTGACGCTGGCGTGCCGTGGTGCCCGCAGTGCCGATTTCACCGTTCGAAACGGAAGCGACGTCCTCGTCGGGGTGATGTTGCGGTGCGGCACCACACGGGTCAAAGTCCTGCAGCTGGAGAAGGACGCCGTCCTGGGAATGACGATCACCGCCCATTCTCCGGCGGACTTCGCGTACCGGGTGAGCCGGATCTGACCGGAGCTAGGCGGCGCAGCCTTCCGGGCAACGCAACGTTTCCGGGCTCGACGCACATTCCGCGCAATACAGAGTGAGGTTGCGGCAGCTCAGGTTGGAACAGTTCTCAAACTTGTTGGTGGGTGCCTGGCAGCGGACGCACTGGCCGATGGTCTTGGCTTCCTCACTGAATTCCAGGTGCATGCGCTTGTCGAAAACGTACAGGGAGCCTTCCCACAGCCCTTGGTCCTTGTAGGTTTCGCCGTAACGGACAATCCCGCCGTCGAGTTGGTAAACCTCCTTGAAGCCGCGGTTCACCATGAGGCTGGACAGGACTTCGCAACGGATGCCGCCGGTGCAGTAGGTGACCACAGGCTGGTCCTTGAGGTCGTCGTATTTACCCGAGTCGAGTTCCTTGATGAAGTCGTGGGTGGTGGCGACGTCGGGGACGATTGCGTCCTTGAACTTGCCGATCTGGGCTTCGAAGGCGTTGCGCCCGTCGAAGAACTTTACTTCCTGCCCACTTGCCTTCTTTTCCTCCAGGAGTGCATGGAGCTGTTCAGGCTGAAGGTGGGTGCCACCGCCGACGACGCCGTTCGCATCAACCTTCAGTTCCCCGGGGGCACCGAAGGAAACGATTTCATCCCGCACCTTGACGCTGAGCCTCGGAAAGTCGGCCGCTCCGCCTTCGGACCATTTGAAGTCGATATCGTGGAAACCCTTGTATTCCTTGGTGGTCTTCACATACTGCTTGACGTTGTTGAGTTCCCCACCGACTGTGGCGTTGATGCCGTCCCGCGAAATAAGGATGCGCCCGGTCAGGCCGAGCTTCTCGCACAGGGCACGCTGCCAGAGCCGAACGGCGTCCGGGTCCGCGATCGGGGTAAAGCCATAGAAGAGCACAATTCTGTTCAAAGCCACGTATTTAAGGGTACTTGGTGGCCCCAAACCCGTGCGCCGAGCCGCTTTCCGGCTGCCCAAAGTGTTAATGGAGCTGTTACTGACCGGCCCTGTTGATTCCCAGACCTCTGGCATAGTCTCTCTACATGAGTCACGACGCCTTGGTTGAAGACATCGCTGAGCTGCTCGAAGTCTGGGTGGCTGGCTGGTCGGGGTCCCGAAGCTACGAAACGCGTAAGGAAGGCCGGTTCCCGGCAGCACTGCGTGCGGACAAAACCGGCGACTGGGAATTCTTTGCGCACGACCCCTCCGACGCCGAGTTCGCCGCGCTGGCTGCCAAGACCGCCCAGGCGGAAACCCGTATCCTGACGATCCTCACGAACGACGTCGCGCGCTATACCCAGTTGGCGCGCGAAAACGGGCTGAACATCACCTCCGATTCCCAGACCATGATGATCGTGGACATGGGGACGCAGGATGCGGAAGATCCGTGGCTCTCGGATGACGACCTGAAGCTCACGACTTCCGAGAGCAAGGGCGTCCACTATGCGGTGGTCCATGCCGGTGAAGAGGTCGCGGCCAGCGGCCAGGTATTCGTGGTCAGGCAGACGGCGGTGTTCGACAAGATCGTCACCGAGCCCAATTACCAGCGCCGGGGACTGGGCAGTTTCATCATGAAGGCCCTCGCCGCGCAGGCATTTCAACACGATGTTGAAAGCGGCCTCCTCCTGGCTTCTCTGGACGGACAGCATCTCTACTCCCACCTTGGCTGGAAGCATGTGAGCCAGGTGCTCATGATGTCCACCAAGCCGGTCGACGAGACCGACCTGTCCGTCGCGTAGCCGGCCTTCGGCGCCGGGAGCTGCCCGCAGCGGGTCCGCGGCTGGACCGGCAACCGTTGGGTTCCGTTCCGATGACAGAATGTTCAGGTGAACGCAACTGAATCGATGATCTCCCTTCTGGGCAGGAGCCCGGACCCGGAGCAGTTGCGACATGTCCGCACTATTCCGGCGCGCCAGGCTGTCCATGAGGCATGGCCGGGCTGGGCTCATCCCGATGTGGTTGCCGCCTACGGAACCTTGGGCATCCACGAACCGTACCGGCACCAGATCGAAGCAGCGGAGCTCGCCCACTCGGGCCAGAACGTCGTCATCGCCACCGGGACCGCCTCCGGGAAGTCGCTTGCCTACCAGCTCCCCGCCCTCGACGCGATCCATCGTTCCGAGCTGCGGGTGCTGTCCGAGCCGGGCAAGATCCACGACGACGGTGCCGTCACCTTGTATCTCTCGCCCACCAAAGCGCTTGCAGCCGACCAGCTCGCAGCGATCCGCGCGCTCAGGCTCCCTACCGTCCGGGCGGAAACGTACGACGGCGATACCGACCAGTCCCAGCGCCGCTGGATCCGCGATCATGCCAACTTCATCCTCGCCAACCCTGACATGCTGCACTTCGGGATCCTGCCCAACCACACGTGGTGGGCCCGCTTCTTCCGCAGGTTGCGATACGTCATCGTGGACGAGGCCCACAGCTACCGGGGTGTGTTCGGGTCGCACGTCGCCAACCTCATGCGCAGGCTCCGGCGAATCTGCGCCTACTACGGTGCCGGCACCTCCTTTCCCGAACCGGTGTTCATTGCGGCGTCGGCGACGGCTTCAGACCCTGGGACGTCATTTTCCCGGCTCATCGGCACTCCCGTCCGTGAAGTTTCCGAGGACTGTTCACCGCATGGCTCCACCACTGTGGCTTTCTGGGAACCTGCGCTGACCGACCTGAAGGGCGAAAACGGGGCGAATTCCCGCAGGACCGCTGTGGCCGAGACCGCGGACTTGCTGGCCAATCTGGTGTCCTCCCGTGTGCGGACCATCGCCTTCATCAAATCCAGGCGCGGCGCGGAAACAATATCGTCCATCACCAAGCGCCTCCTCGATGAGGTGGACCCGAGCCTGCCGCAACGGGTTGCCGCCTACCGCTCCGGTTATCTTCCCGAGGAGAGACGGGCTTTGGAGAAGGCCTTGCGTTCCGGCGAGCTGCTTGGGGTCTCCAGCACGTCCGCATTGGAGCTCGGTATCGACATATCCGGACTGGACGCAGTGCTGGTGGCCGGCTGGCCCGGGACGAGGGCTTCCCTGTTCCAACAGATCGGACGGGCCGGCCGAGCGGGCCAGGACGCCATTGCCGCATTCGTGGCCAGCGATGATCCCTTGGACACCTACCTCGTCAACCATCCGGAGGCGATCTTTGATGTGTCGGTCGAGGCCACCGTTTTCGATCCAGGAAACCCTTACGTGCTCGGCCCCCATCTGTGTGCGGCAGCGGCTGAGCTCCCCATCGGCGTGGCCGAACTCGGCCTGTTCGGGCCAACATCCGAGTCCCTCCTGAATCAGCTGGTGGAGCAGGGTTACCTGAGGAAACGGCCCGCGGGCTGGTTCTGGACCCATCCCGAGAGCGCAGCGGCCATGGTGAACCTCCGCGCAGACGGCGGTGGCCCCGTGAGCATCGTGGACTCCGACACTGGCTCCCTGCTGGGCACCATGGACTCGCCACAGACGCATTACCAGGCGCATACAGGGGCGATCTATGTGCACCAAGGGGACAGTTACCTGGTCGAGGAACTGAACGAAGAAGACCATTGCGTGGTGGTTCGCCGAACGAACCCCGACTACTACACGACCGCGCGCGATGTGACCCAGATCGAGGTCCTGCAATCCCTCCGGACCATGGAATGGGGGGATATCGCAGTCCACTTCGGCGAAGTGAAGGTAACAACACAGGTGGTCTCCTTCCAACGTAAGGCACTGATTTCCAACGAGGTTTTGGGGGAAGAACCGCTGGAACTCGGGGCCAGGGATCTCTTCACCAAGGCGGTATGGTTTGTGGTTCACAACCGTTCACTGACCGGCGCGGGCCTTATCGAGGCGCAGTTCCCGGGTGCGCTCCACGCCGCCGAGCACGCCGCCATCGGACTCCTTCCGCTGGTCGCTTCAAGTGACCGCTGGGATATCGGCGGTGTTTCAACAGCGCTCCACGCCGACACCGGAGTCCCTACGATCTTTGTCTACGACGGCCATCCCGGCGGGGCCGGATTCGCCGAGCGTGGCTTCGAGAAAGCCAAAGTGTGGTTGACCGCCACAAGGGACGCCATCAAAGCCTGCGAATGTGACTCCGGATGCCCTTCCTGCGTCCAGTCCCCCAAATGCGGCAACAAGAACAATCCCCTGGACAAGGACGCTGCGGTCACGCTGATCGACGTGCTGCTGCGGGACGCGGTCTAGGGCGGCGGCCCGGCCCGGGAGCGGCCTGTCGCGGTCCCGAAGACTGCGCCGCGGTCCAGCTTCGTCCGGATTTCCACGATCCCACCTCCGAGTACTGTGCAAGCCGACAACGAAGCTCCGTGCCGCGCGGCCGTTTCGCTGGCGACCACGCAAGGATCTCCGGCTGTCAGTCCGCGGGCGGCGTCGGCTCCCGCGAGCGCAGCAAGATCGGCGGCAGACGCTGCCCGGTGGGCCATCGTCATAGCATGGGAAAGGGTCAACGCCGCCGCCAGGCAGGCCAACACAACGAGGCCCAGAGCAACAGCCAGGATGGTTCCCGAACCGCTTTCCGCAAAGCGATCGCCATCGCCGACGCGGGCACTACCTGCCCTCACGCCGCGACCTCTTCCACAGCGGTTTGGAGCCTCTCCATCGGCACAGCACCTCTGAAGTCCACAACGCCGTCTCCGACCTTGAAGAGAGGCGCGGTGGATGCTGATGGTTGCGGTGCCTCTCCCCTCGCCGACGCAGTCGCTGAAAGACTCCAGGGGATGAGCGAGCCAAAAGGCCCGACCACGCGGGCAGATACTGTGACCGTGATCCATTTGCCGTCTTCCGCAACGGCGGCCGACGCGGAATCTCCTGCCAGTCTTCGAACGATTCCGTCCACGGCGGCATGGCTATCTCCGCGGGCGAGGGCCCGCGCTCCCGCCCTGGCAGCTTCTTCCAGGCGCAGCTGGGTAATTCCCGCGGCCGATCCTGCGAGAAGCAAGGCCAATAGAAGCAGGACAGCAGGCAACGCCACGGCAAATTCCGCAGTGACCGCACCGTAGTCCCCCTCAGGGAAGGCCTCTTTCCGACGGTGGCTCGCCCGGCCATCAACCTTTTTCCCCGGAGCGGCCCGTCTGATCGAAGTCTCGGCGCATTGCCTTGAACCCCGCTGCCTTGTCATGGCAGGGAGAGCGCGCTACGAATGAGGTTCAGAAGGAAGCCACGTACTTCCTCGCTGCGAAGGATGACCACCAAGAGCCCGGCGAAGCCCACAGCAGCAAGCGTGGCGATGGCATACTCGGCCGTTGCCATGCCAAGCTCGGACCCCACGACCCGCTTCTTCGACCGTTTCGGAACGGAAGAGTCGTCGCGGCCTGTTTGAGCGTTGGAACGCGGATGGGTAGGCATCTGGACGGGGTTGTGTCCCGGCGAGCCCGGGAACAGTTCAAGGATCTCGGCCTCCGGCGGAAAAGGGATTGCCTGGCCGAGGGGCCTGCCGGGCCGGGCGGTGTTGATGGTTGCGTTCATTTCAGGTTCCTTTCTGCGGGCCGGCTTGGCTGCCGGACATACTTCGACTCTTCCGTCCGTCCCTGGGCTTCGAAAGGCCCCAACTCTCCTAAGTGGAAAACTCGCTCCTGACCTTTCTGCGGAGTGGAAGCCCCCTTCACGAACGTTCGCGCGGAGCGACCATCTCGCCCCTATTCGTATGGGCTAGTGGTCCTTTACAGTCAGATACGATCGAGAAGCGCCGCCGTTGGTACGTAGCGCTTTTCTTTGTGGCCGGCGGTGGCAGTTACTTTCTCATCGGAGCTCTGTCGGGGCGTGCGTTGGAAGGGGCGGCACTAAGCGCCGCCGTCTACGTGGTGATGCTGGGCATGATGTATTTGATCCTCTCTCGGCGGCGACGGAAGAGACTGCGCGAACTTTCCGAGCAGGTTCAGGTTGAGTGTTACCTTCGCCGCCCCGACGCCCCCGAAGGCGACCGTTTCCGGAAATGGAATGCTGGCATTGCAACACCAACGCCGGGACTGCTACCTTTCCAGCCTGTCCGTGGCCGAACAAGTATCGCTGGAGGTAAATCTTTCGACATTCGCATTCACGCGACTCTGGGCTCGCGCTATACCGCTTGTGGAATGCCTGACCACCCCTATGGATCGACACCAGCCATGGTGAGCCTGAGAATAGTGGCATGCCTAAAACCACATTGACAGCGCGAGCCGAAGAGTTACGGCTTGCGGCCCGCGAACTCGTCAATGCTGGGCTGACCATGCGCGCGGTAGGGGCCGCGGATTAGCCCCCTGACGGAAGCATTGCCAAGAGCACGGGGACGACGCCAAGGCAGATGAAGGCGGGCAAGGAACAAAGACCCAAGGGGATCACGAGTTTCACGCCGAGCGCGGCAGCACGCTTTTCCGCCATCCTGAACTGTTCACGCCGCAGTCGTGCTGCCTGGGCATAAAGGATGGCCGAGGATGGCGCGCCAGTCAGGGCGGCGAAGGCGAGCGCGTCCTTGAGCTTGCGCGCTTCAGCGCACTGCTGGCCCGAACTCCGCCACGCGGTCTCCCAGTCAGTTCCGATCTCGAGGGCGGCAACCACCGTGCTCAGCGTGCGGCTGAGCTGCGGGGACGCGCTTGCGGCGATCAAGTCAAGGGCCCGTCCGAGCCCCGCCCCTGAGTCGAGCATGGCGGCCACGAGCTCAAGGATCATCGGCACATTGCGCAAGCCTTCCTGGCCCCCGGGATTCGGGTGCGGGCCTACCGCCTCGCCTCTCCGTGCGTTCTTGAGTGGGCCGTTGTTCCCTGATGATTCGCGAAGCATCCGCAAGGCTGCACACCGCCGGGTTCTTCCCTGATCCGCCAGCCCAAGGATTGCCGCGAAGATCAATAGCAGGGACACTGCGATGGCAGGCCAAGCCAGGCCCATCAGTCACCGCCCACCGCGGCATGCACCAGCCGGGATGACCATATTCTGCCGGCGACGGTCAGGACGCCCCCAGCCGCCAGCGCCGCCAACCCGACCCCATTGGCCAACAGGACCCCCACTGGATCCGTCCCGAGCAGCATGCCCAACCCCAAGCCAAATACCGGCAACCATGTCAGGAGGCGCACGGTGGCTTTCGGGCCGGCCAGGGCAGTCTGGCGCGCATCACCGGCGTCGTCCTCGGCCTCGAGTTGGGCGGAAAATCGCGTCAGCACGTCGGCCAAGGGACAACCGCTCGCCTCCGCAACGTCCAAGCAGGCGGCAAGTTCTCCCCAGATTCGGCGTTCCCCGGGATTCCCGCCCTTGAGATCCTTCGCTGCAGACGTTCGTATGGCTTCGGCGACCGACGTTCCGATCATCGAGGCCGCCCTTGCCGCCGCGAGAACTTGAAGAGACCCAGACGACAGCTTGGGTAGTCCCGGGTCCTTTCCTCGCGCCTTTCCTCGCGCATTGAAACCCCCGGGGTCGCCCGAACCAGTGCGGTGGCCCCTGTCCCCATGAACCATCCAGAGTTCCTCCCAGAGCCTCGACGTCGAACGGCCTCCCCGGAGGAGTGCGGCCAACTGCTGCACGAGTACCGTGAGCGGCAACGTGTCCGGGCGAGACTGTCCTCGGGGCGTGCGCGTCGCGGGCCTGGGCCCAGCCACAACCGAGGGAGCATGAGGTAGAGCGCGCAGGACCCGTCTGCCAAGCCGCCAAGACGGTTGGAAGGTCACCCAAGAAGCGGCCGCCAGGACGAGAACCAGGAATCCGCTCACGCGGCGCCTCCAAGGTGATCCACTCCAAGATGCGCCGCCCCCAGGTGATCCGGGCGGGGATTCGGTCCTTGGGAAGCAAGCAGGAGCCCGGGATCCAGGCCAAGGCGAGCCGCGAAATCCCGCCACGCAGGACCGGGAACCGCAGCACCCGCCCGCAGCTCAACAGCAGGCACCACGGATGGGGCGGACCCGTTTTCCGACAGCACCCCAATACAGGAAACTCGCCGGCCGGCAGGCGTCCGCTCGACGTGGACTACTGCATCCAACGCCGTTGAAAGCTGCAGTTGAACGGCTTCCCGGCTCAAGCCTGCGAGCGCGCCCAACGCCACGAGCCTGGCAGGGACTGCTGCGGCAGTGTTTGCGTGGATGGTGCCACCGCCGCCTGTGTGGCCGGTATTGAGTGCCGTCAACAGCTCACGTACTTCAGCGCCGCGGCACTCGCCCACGACCAACCGGTCCGGCCGCATCCGCAGCGCCTGCCGAACGAGTTCGCCGAGGTCGAGTGCGCCCCCGCCTTCAAGGTTTCCGTGCCTCGATTCAAGGGAAACCACGTGCGGGTGCACGGGATTCAGCTCGGAAGCGTCTTCAATCAGGACAAGCCGATCATGCGGGCTGCTCAAGCCGAGCATCGTGGACAGCAACGTGGTCTTCCCGGAACCCGTGGCACCGCTGATCAGGAAGCTCAACCTGCGGTCAACCATCGCGTGCAGCGCCTGCTGGACCGGTGCTGCGAACATGCCTCCCGTACGCAGCTCGTCCATGGAGAAGACCTCCTCGCGCCGGATCCGCACTGACAACAAAGTTCCCTCAGTGGAAATCGGAGGCAGTACGGCGTGCACCCGGTATCCACCGACGAGACGGACGTCAACGCAGGGCGAACCGTCGTCCAAACGACGCCCACCGGCCGCCACCAGCCGGGATGCCAAGGCACGGATCTGGGGTTCACCGTCGAAATGCACGTGGGCCCGTTCCAGCCCCTTACCGCGATCGAACCACACCGAGTCCGGGCCATTCACGAAGATGTCCGTCACTGAGGCATCGCGGGCAAGCTGTTGGAGAGGTCCAAGTCCGCTCAATTCGGCGCTGATCGATTCAACGGCGGCAAGCGCCCCTGCGGTTCCGAGGAGCCGGCCCGTCGCATGGACGGCCGCGGCCACTCGCGACGGAGTGACCGGTCCGGCGTCGGCCATGACGGTTTCCCGCACGGTTTCAAGCAACGCGGCGTCCAAGAGTCTGGTATTGCGCCAGCGCCCGCCGCTGGGGAAGGCAGAAGCACTCATGCTGCTCCGTCGTCGAGTAGGTGAAGGACGGATTCCGCAAAGCGACGCACGGCCTTCCGTTTGCCGAATTCCAGAAGGCGTCCGAGCTCCGCCGCCGCGGCCGTACCGCGGAGTTCGGGGAGCACGCCGTTAAGGGGCAGACCCAGCGAATCGGCTACGAGGGGTCCGTCCAAGGCCGAACCGGCCGTTCCACGGATCACCAAGGCTGTGTCAACAGGCGGCAGATCCTGGAGAAGCTTGGCAGCGGCGACTGCTGCGCGGAGTTGAGCCGGTGCCACCATAAGGATCCTGTCGCACTCCCAGGCGAAGCAGCCAAGCGATTCTGTTCCGCGACCGATGTCGACAATGACCAATTCAAATCCGCGTCTCGCCGCATCGAGGACAGCCGCGACAGCGCCGGGCTCCACGTCCAGGAAACGGTCGCGACTGCCTGGCCAAGACAAGAAGGAGAATCCTCCGGCTATAGGCAGGGAGTCGCTTAGCTGCCCGGTGCCGATGCTCCCGCTGGCACCTGCAAGATCGGGCCAGCGCAGTCCCGGCGCATCTTCGGCAGCCAGGTAAAGCTCAAGCCCCCCTCCCCGGGGATCGCCATCGACCAGCAGCGTCCGTATTCCATGGACCGCCGCTTCCTGAGCCAGCCACACCGCAGCCGTGGACGCGCCCGCACCGCCGCACCCTCCTGTCACCCCGAGCAACAATCCTCCGGGGTCCGGGTCGGGGGACCGGCCGAGGTGCTCGGCCAACCAGGCTGCCGCTTCCGGCAAGACTGCCACGCGTTCGGCCCCCAGCGCCGCCCCCAATTGCCACAAAGAATCCCCTTCACCGTCGAGGCCCAGCAAGACTGAAGGCGCACGACGACGGGGCGGAAGCTCGCGGACGTCGCTGCCGAGAAGCACCATTCCCGCGGTGTCCCACATGGGTAGCGCGGCCGATAAATCGACGACTGTCCGGAGACTCGCACCGACAGCGGCAGCGATCCTTTCGGTTTCAGCTTGAAGCCGGACGTTTCCTGTCACGAGAAGGACTTCGCTGGAATCGGCAGGAACCCACGGCTCTCCATGAGACGGGCCAGGCGCCGGGCCTTGCTCCGGCCCTGGCGGTGGACCGGATCCCCCGGATCGGGCGCGACCCCCGGATCCACCGGATCCGGGGCCGCGGCGTTGAAGCACCGACGAGCCGCGATTGGTGCCGTGGTTCCGCTCCAGATGTTGCCCGCTCATGAAGCCACTCTCTCCGTTTCGCCGCGGGCAGTGAAGGCCCGTATCGGCCTATGTGGATAAGCAACGGCAACAACGCCTGTGGACGAGGAGTCCTCGTTCGAACCGCACCACCGCGAACCGCACCACCGCGAACCCCTCCACCCCGGACGGCATCACCCCGGACAGAAGTATCGCTGGCGGAAGTATCGCGGACGGCAACTGTCCGCAAAGTGCAGGGTTCCACGGAATCACAAGGCAGAATTGTCAGCATGTACCTGCTGCTCGCCGCCCATCCAGACGGCGCAGCCATTCAGGAAAGCGATGCGGCCGGAGTAGCCGTCACAGAGCCGCGCGTCGTGCGAAAGGCCGATCTGGCCGACGTCGTCAGCGTGTTGGAGAAAAGTCGTCCGCGCTGGGTCTGGAACCGGACCCAGGATTGGTACCCGGCGATGCTCCAGGCCGGGGTGGAACTGGAGCGCTGCCACGACCTCACACTCTGCCGCGCCATCCTGGTCCACTCCGAGTTCACGGCCCACACGGACTATGCCCGCAGCGCGGAAAAGCTCACGCAAGACGACGAAATGCCGGTTCCGCCGCGCATCCTCCAGCCACCCCCGCCACCCGCCGATCAGGACGCGCTGTTCGACGACCTGGTCCCGCGCAGCACCCAGCCAGGCCTGAACGAGATCCGTGCCGAATTCGCGGCCCAGCAACATGCGCTCGGCCAGGGCTCCAAGGAAGAAGGCCGGCAGCACCGACTGAAACTGCTGCTGGCGGCCGAATCCGCCGGCGCCATGATCGCCGCAGAAATGCAGTTCACGGGCGTGCCGTGGCAGGAGACGCTGCACGAAGAGATCCTTGAACGCCACCTGGGTCCCCGGCCTCCCGCCGGGCACCGGCCAGCCAGGCTGGAGGCGCTCTGCAACGAGCTTCGCGGGATTCTCCAGTCCCCGAAGTTGAATCCGGATTCACCGCAGGACCTCATGCGTGCCCTGCACCGGAACGGCATCGAAGTAAAAACCACCCGCCAGTGGGAGCTCAAGGAATCGAAGCATCCGGCCATCGAGCCGCTGCTGGAGTACAAGAAGCTCTCCCGCTTGTTCGCTGCCAACGGCTGGTCATGGCTGGACGCCTGGGTGAGCGAAAGGCGGTTCCGGCCCGAGTACGTCGTGGGGGGCGTGGTTTCCGGTCGTTGGGCGTCCCGGGGCGGCGGGGCATTGCAGATTCCGCGCCAGATCCGGGGTGCGGTTCACGCCGACCCGGGCCACAAATTGATCGTCGCAGACGCCTCCCAGCTCGAGCCCCGGGTTCTGGTGGCGCTTGCTCAGGACTCGAAAATGGCCGAGGCCGCACGGGACAAGGACTTGTACGCCGGTATAGCCGCCCAGGGTTTCGGTGGCGACCGCTCGAAGGCCAAGATCGCCCTGCTCGGTGCAATTTACGGCGCTACCACGGGCGAATCCGGACGCCTCATGCCACAGCTGACCCGGACGTATCCCCGGGCAGTCGGCTTCGTCGAACAGGCAGCCCGCGACGGCGAAGGCGGCCGCACCGTGACCTCAAGATTGGGACGCAGCAGCCCGCCGCCGTCGGAACGCTGGGTCCGCAGCCAGCAATCCACGACGGCGGAAGAGCAGCGGCGCGCGGACAGCATCGCGCGCTCGCGGGGACGTTTCACGAGGAACTTCGTGGTGCAAGGTTCCGCGGCGGACTGGGCGTCGTGCTGGCTTGCCGAACTTCGACGGCGGCTGCGCACCGCACGTGCCTGCGGCCTGCCTGCCGGGGAACTCGTGTTCTTCCTGCATGACGAGGTCATGGTCCACGCGCCTACGGAGTCGGTGGAAGCGTGCATCAAGGCCATCGAAGAGGCCGCGGCCGCAGCGAAGGAACTGCTGTTCGGGCGGGTTCCGGTCGAATTTCCGGTGAGTGTTGCCGTCGTCGATTCCTACGACAAAGCGAAGTAATCGGCGCTATTGCCCCGGGCGCAGCAGCAGAGGACGATTGCCCCGTGGGACACAAAGGCCAGGCACCGCTGGCTGCATACATCGCCTTCCAACTTACAGAGCTGGAAGGACAATTGCCGCTGATCGCAGCGGCCGACCCGGAGGCCGTACACAACGCCAGGCTTGCCCTTCGCCGGCTCCGTTCAGTGCTCAGCTGCTATCGCGGCATGATCCCTCGTCTCCCCCGGACGGCCCGGGGGGAAGTCAGTTGGCTCGCAACGTCGCTCGGCGAGTCCAGGGATGCCTATGTCCTTGCACAGAGAATACGGCTGTCCCTGGACACAAAGGACTCGTGGAAGAGCCCCGGGACCGTGCGCCTGGCCGTGGAGGAACTGGAAGCGTCCAGCGCACGGCTGGCTGCTTCCCTTGGCGGGCGCAAGCGCAGCAAACGCACCGTGAGGGCCGCAAGGGCGGCGCTGTTGGAAGTGCCCACGGCAAGGGAATACAAGCACCCGACGGCGGACCTCGCGGAGCGCCTCCAGGCCCGGTGGGAGCGGTTGCAGCAGAGCCTCGCGGAGCAAGAGGGCAACAGCGACGCGCAGGTGCGCAACGCAGCACTCCACCAGGCGCGCAAGGACGTCAAGTGCCTCCGCTACTCGGCGGAAGCAGTCGCGGACGCCTTCAGCCATCACGCCTCAGGGGTGATTCAGCCCGCCATCGGTCTGCAGCGGTTGTTGGGCGAGCAGCATGACGCCGTCGTGGCCGGCGAATGGATCAGGGAACTGGCAAAAAGCCCGGGAATTGACGCTGAAGACGCCCAAAGGCTGGAATCGATGGAGGTCCGGCGGCGGCTCAACGCAGAGGAAGAGTTCCGCATGGCGATCGCCGAGTATCCGGTGCCGGCGCCAAGGCGTGCCCTGACCTTTTGAAGCCCGGAACCATAACCGCAGGTGGTCCCGAAAGCGAGTCATATGGCGGAAACGAACCCGGCATGACCCGGGCAAGTAATGTACCCCAAAGTAACTTCAGCACTCCCCTTTGTTCTCGATAGTCTCGCCTTGTGGCGTTCGACGTGAGAAGTGCCACAGTGCAAAGACGCACCCGCTGCGCAGGTCACTGTGCTGTGCGGATCACTATGCGAGGCAGTATCCAAGGGGGAACAGCAACGATGGCTGGACGATTCGAGATTCTCAAAGACGGCGAGGACGGTTACCGGTTTCGGCTGACGGCTGCCGATGGAACCCTGGTAGCGGAATCGCCGCGGTTCAAACACCTGAAGGCCGTAGTGGCCGGCATCAACGCCGTTCGGGAGAATGCCGCCACGGGCATCGTTGTGGATCACTCCAAGACAGCCCGACGCGCGGCATAGCCCCCCGGCGCAGCGGTCGGAGCCCCCACTCGGCGTCCTGCCTGCTACGGCGGGAGACTAGATCTCGATTTCGAGCAGGCGCTCCGGGTCCCACGGAACAGTCCAGCCCAAGGCGTCAAACAGGCCGCTGAGCACCATCCCGGTGAATCCCCAGACCACGACTCCGTTGACTTGGAACACCGGGCTCGAGAAAGTCCTGCCGAGCCTCGTCAGCGTTCCGGTGTATCGGTTGTCGGGATCGAGCAGATCGCGCACCGGAACTCGGAACACTTGGGCGGACTCGCCGTAGTCCACCACCCTCACGGGCGAGGGCGACGCCCACCACGCCAGGACCGGGGTGACCACAAAATTGCTGCGGATCAGGCCAAGTTCCGGCATGACACCGAGCACCTGCACGCCTCCGCTGTCCAGTCCGGTCTCCTCCACCGCTTCCCTGAGGGCCGCCGCCACGGCCGACTCATCGCCGGGGTCGATGCTGCCGCCCGGGAACGCCACCTGTCCCGGATGGTCGTCCAGGGTGTGGGCGCGTTCCAGGAGCAAGACGTCCAGATCCGCCGGGGCCACGGGCTTCCCGGATTGGGCGGGGACGTCGTCCAGGACGCCGAAGAGCATGAGCACGGCCGCTTTCCGAGCCTTGTCCGGATCGACAGTTGCAGCTGCAATCCGCGGATCCGGGCCAGGATGGAGGCCGGAATCAATCCTGGTGATCAGGCTGACGAGATCCTCGAGCGCGGTCATGCAGGTCTCCTTTGCGATTCCATCCGAATCTCCGCCGCGCGATGCGTCTCGGCAAGCAGCTTCGCGAGAAGCGCTTCGTTGCCCGGGGCCAGTTCGTACTTGAGCAACTTGGCGGCTTCGACGGGATCCTTTTCGCCTTCGCCGTAACTCGGGCACCAATTGGCCACCGCACACGCTCCGCACGCTGGCCGGCGCGCATGGCAAACCCTCCGGCCATGGAAAACGACGCGGTGGGACAGCATGGTCCAGTCCCTGGGCTCGAACAGCTCCGCGACATCGAACTCGATCTTCACCGGATCCTCGGACGCCGTCCAGCCAAACCTGCGCGCCAGCCTGCCGAAATGCGTGTCCACAGTGATTCCGGGAACCCCGAAGGCGTTGCCGAGCACCACGTTCGCCGTTTTGCGACCGACGCCGGGAAGCGTCACCAGATCTTCCAGCCGTCCGGGAACCTCGCCGTCGAACTCGTCCACCAAGCGTGTGCTGAGCGCAAGGACGTTCTTCGCCTTGGCACGGAAGAAACCGGTGGGCTGCAGGATCGCTTCCAGCTCGGCAATCTCGGCCTCGGCCATGCTCCGGGCATCCGGATAGCGTGCGAACAGGATTTTCGTTACCTGGTTGACCAGCACATCGGTGGTCTGGGCGGACAGCACCGTAGCCACGACCAGCTCGAACGGGTTCCGGAAATCAAGCTCAGCGTGGGCGTAGGGATAAAGCTCAGCAAGCGCCTTGTTGATTTTGCGCGCACGCCGCTTCAAAGCCAGCGGGGTTTCGACGACGGTGTCCACGGCCGGCCTGGCTAGCCGCGTTCGATGTGGCTGAGGTCGCGCAGAACGCCCACTTTGCCGTCAGTATCCTGTACGAGGAATTCCTGGCCGCGGTCTTCGAGGGCCAATACCCACGCGCCCGGTTCGATGGTGAAGGCAGGGATTCCTGTGTGCTCGTCGACAACGACGCGGGGATGGGCCACGGCGAACCAGAATGCCTCGTACCGGGCGTCGTGTTCGGATTCGTCCCTTCGCGCGGCCGGATCAACGGTGGCGCCGATGGGCTCGTGTTTCCGGGGCTGATCGACCGTGCCGATGTACTGGGTGGCAGCCCCGGCTCCGGTCTCTGCGCCACCGACAATCGGCGTCGCCATGGTGGCAGCGGGCAGGTGCTTGGGTTCCTCGGGCGCGGACGCCTGCGCATCCCGCCCGCCGTCGGCAACTGCGGGCTCGGCAGGTTCCGGGCGCACGACGGCGGCGGCCTCCGTGGCGGCGGGCTCTGGGCGCACGACGGCGGCGGCCTCCGTGGCGGCGGGCTCCGGGCGCACGACGGCGGCCGCCTCGGTGGCGGCGGGCTCGGCGCGTGCAACGGCCGGGACCTCAACGGCTGCCAGGCCGGCAGGTGCCGGTTCTGGCTTGGCCGGTTCAGGCTTGGCCGGTTCAGGCTTAGCCGGCTTCGGCACGGCAGGCTTGCGCGTTGGAATGACCGATTCGCGGGCCACAACGTGGGCGGGCTGTTCGGCCCGGTCCTTGAAGTCGTCGCGGAGGAGCGGCAAATGGGGAGCCAGGACCGTCGCAGCCAGAAGACCTGCCGAGCCGATGAGTCCGACGAGCACGAACACGGTGAACGCGCCTGCCGCGGACAGGAAGAACAGGGTCAGGGCGAACGACGCCACGACGGAAGCGAACTGGTCAGTAGAAAGGGAACCGATTCGCACAACGTTCCCCGGCTGCAGGCGCCGGGAAACGAACAAAGCGGCAACAACCAGGGGAAGAAGGACGCCCAGAGCCAGAAAGAAAAGGTTGTTCAAGTTCCACAGGTTGTAGCGCCCGCCAAACATCGGCAGGAGGGACCCCACAAACATGAGCAAGGCGGAACCGAAAACGGTCACGTCCCGGATAGTGAACGGACCCAGGACGGCCTGGTACTTCGGGGAGGTCAAGCTGCCGGGCACCGGCGCCCCGGATCCAGCAGCTGCTTCAGGGGCCGATCCGGGCGCTTGCGCACCGCTTTTCGGACCTTGGCTCGTCTGGTTCATGTGCAAAATCTCCTTAGTACGGCGGTGTTCCGGACGCTGCCGCCCAAGGCTGCACCCGGTATTTTCCGGGCCGGACCGGGCGGCAAGTTTCGTGTCTCGAGACTTCTTCAGCCTATGCCACCCGTCTGACAGTCCACTAGTTGGCGCGGGGGCGGAGGCTGGGATGCCGCACCCGTAATATTGGCCCGCGTTGGGAGCCCGGCCTGGAGCCTTCGGCGCCGTTCGGCGCGGACCCGATGTCCCGCACGGTCCAGAATGTGACCGCAGACACTTGTTGTGGCCTCAAAACGCTAAGGTGGGTTCCGGAAAAGCTCTTTGCGGAATCCCGTGAGGCGCCGCAGCCCAACGCCGTGCACTTTTGGCGCGATTGGGTCGGCCTCCCCACGGGACACCCGCGCGGCAGAGATCGATGAATGAAGAGGTTCACATGTCCCAGGACGCCAATGGATCGACGACCACCGCTGCAACCGGATCCGACGAGGCAGGCAACAGCGATGCCCTCGAAAACCTTCTCCACGAAAACCGGAAGTTCGCACCCACCCCTGAGTTCGCGGCCAACGCGGTAGTCCGGGCCGAAGTCTATGAGGAAGCGAGTGCGGACCGTCCCGCGTTCTGGGCGAAGCAGGCCCGGGAACTTCTGGACTGGGACACGGACTTCACCGAAGCCCTGGACTGGTCCAACCCGCCGTTCGCGAAGTGGTTCGTCGGCGGACAGGTCAACGCCGCATACAACGCCCTGGACCGGCACGTCGAGAACGGGCTCGGGGACCGGGTGGCCATCCACTTCGAAGGCGAACCCGGCGACACCCGTTCCTACACCTACGCCCAGCTCACCGACGAGGTGAAGAAGGCCGCGAACGCCTTCGAGTCCCTCGGCGTGGCCAAGGGTGACCGGGTGGCCGTGTACCTTCCGATGATCCCCGAAGCCGTGATCACGATGCTGGCCTGCGCCCGGATCGGGGCCGTGCACTCGGTGGTGTTCGGCGGCTTCTCCGCCGATGCCTTGCGCTCCAGGATCGATGACGCCGAGGCCAAGCTCGTGGTCACCGCCGACGGCACCTACCGGCGCGGCAAGCCCAGCCCGCTCAAGCCGGCCGTGGACCAGGCCCTCGCCAAAGAAGGCCACTCGGTCCGGAACGTCGTGGTGGTCAAGCGCAACGGCGAGCCGGTGGACTGGCACGAGGGTAGGGACCAGTGGTGGGAGGACACGGTCGGCGCCGCCTCCGGCGAGCACACCGCCGTCGGGCATGACGCCGAACACCCGCTGTTCATCCTCTACACGTCCGGGACCACGGGCAAGCCCAAGGGCATCCTGCACACCACCGGCGGCTACCTCACCCAGACCGCGTACACCCACAAGGCTGTCTTCGACCTGCACCCCGAGACGGATGTGTTCTGGTGCACCGCCGACGTCGGATGGGTCACCGGCCACTCGTACGTCGCCTACGCACCGCTGGTCAACGGCGCTACCCAGGTCATGTACGAAGGCACCCCGGACTCCCCGCACCAGGGCCGCTGGTGGGAAATCGTGGAAAAGTACAAGGTCTCCATCCTCTACACCGCCCCGACGGCGATCCGGACGTTCATGAAGTGGGGCCGGGACATCCCGGGCAAGTACGACCTGTCCTCGATCCGGGTCCTGGGCTCGGTGGGTGAGCCCATCAACCCCGAGGCCTGGATGTGGTACCGGGACGTCATCGGCGGCAACGCCGGCAAGAACGGCGAAAAGAAGGAACACCCCGCCCCGATCGTGGACACCTGGTGGCAGACCGAAACCGGCGCCCAGATGATCGCGCCCCTGCCGGGCGTGACAGCGACCAAGCCGGGCTCCGCGCAAGTCCCGCTGCCGGGCATCGCGATCGACGTCGTGGACGAAGCGGGCGAGTCCGTCCCGGACGGGCACGGCGGCTACCTCGTGGTCCGCGAACCGTGGCCCGCGATGCTGCGCGGCATCTGGGGCGATCCGGAACGGTTCAAGGACACCTACTGGTCCCGCTTCGAGGGCATGTATTTCGCCGGCGACGGGGCCAAGAAGGACGACGACGGCGACGTGTGGCTCCTGGGCCGGGTGGATGACGTGATGAACGTCTCCGGACACCGGCTCTCCACCACTGAAATCGAGTCCGCCCTCGTCTCGCACCCCTGGGTGGCCGAAGCCGCCGTCGTCGGAGCCTCCGACGAAACCACCGGCCAAGCCGTCGTCGCGTTCGTGATCCTGCGTGAGTCCGCCCCGTCGGGACAGGACAGCGGCGACTCCACCGTCGCCGAGCTCCGCAACCACGTAGGCAAGGAAATCGGCCCCATCGCCAAGCCCAGGCACATCCTCGTGGTACCCGAACTGCCCAAAACCAGGTCCGGGAAGATCATGCGCCGCCTCCTCAAGGACGTCGCAGAAGGCCGCGAAGCCGGCGACGCCACCACCCTCTCCGATCCGACGATCATGGCCCAGATCGCCGAGTCCCTGAAGAAGTAGGCACTGCGCCGAACCACCCGGCGCCGAGCCCGGAAGCAAAAGCGGCGGTCCTCTCCCACGAGGACCGCCGCTTTTGTCTTAAAACCCGCTGTCGCAAGAATGTTATATTTAGTTCTTTCATGTTCTCTTTTGAGCGGTTATAGTCGAGTTCTACGTGAGAAAACTCACAAGCACCACGCTTTCAAGGGAGAGAACATGGCAGCGAATCTTGACCCGTTCCAGTCGGCCCACAATGCTGGCCCTGGACGCCGCACCATCCTGAAAACGCTCGGTATCGGTGCTGCCGGTCTCGCCGGCATTCCGCTGCTGGCCGCTTGCACCGGCGGATCCGGCCCAGCTCCGGGAGCCTCCTCGAACAGCCTGACCTTCGGCTCGGGCTCTTCCGACGATGTTCCCAAGGCCGCCTACAAAGCCGTCACCGATGCCTTCACCAAGAAGTCCGGCATCACCGTGGCCACCAACGTCGTCCCGCACAACGACTTCCAGAACAAGATCAACTCCTACCTCCAGGGCAGCCCCGACGATGCCTTCACCTGGTTCGCCGGCTACCGCATGCAGTACTACGCGGGCAAGGGCCTCCTGGCTCCCGTGGACGACGTGTGGGCAACGATCGGCAGCAACTTTTCCGACGCAATGAAGAAAGCCTCCACCGGGCCCGACGGCAAGATGTACCTCGTCCCCAACTACAACTACCCGTGGGGCTTCTTCTACCGGAAGAGCTTCTGGGCAGAAAAGGGCTACGCAGTCCCCAAGACGTTCGATGAGCTGAAGACCTTGGCCACCAAGATGAAGTCCGACGGCATCATCCCCATCGGCTTCGCGGACAAGGACGGCTGGCCGGCCATGGGCACCTTCGACTACATCAACATGCGCCTCAATGGCTACCAATTCCACGTGGACTTGACCGCCCACAAGGAAAGCTGGGACCAGAAGAAGGTCAGCGACGTCTTCGACACGTGGAAGGCCCTTCTCCCGTTCCAGGATCCTGCAGCCCTCGGCCAGACGTGGCAGGACGCGGCCAAGGCCCTCGAAGCCAAGAAGACCGGCATGTACCTGTTGGGTTCCTTCGTGACCCAGCAATTCACGGATCCCGCTGTGCTGGCGGACATCGATTTCTTCCCCTTCCCGGAAATCGCAGTGGAAGGCACCGACGCAGTCGAAGCCCCCATCGACGGATTGCTCCTCTCCAAGAAGGGCGGCGACAACAAAGCGGCGCACGACTTCCTGGCGTTCATGGGATCCGCCGAAGGCCAGAACGCCTACTCAGCCGTGGACGGCTCCAATATCGCCACCGTCAAGGGCGCCGACACCTCGAAGTTCACCCCGCTGAACAAGAAGTGCGCGGACACCATCGCCAATGCCAAGTACATCAGCCAATTCCTGGACCGGGACGCCCTCCCTGCCATGGCCAACAACGTGATGATTCCCGCGCTGCAGTCCTTCATCAAGGACGGCACCGTGGACGTCAAGAACCTTGAAGCGCAGGCCAAGACCCTTTACGCAGCCCAGTAGCTGAAGGAATCCCCATGAGTACTACCGCCGAGAAACCGGCCGCCCCGGACAGCGAGCCCGGCGCGGCCGGGCGAACCATGGCCGGCAAAAGCCAGCCCGGCGCCGGCAGGCGGACCGGCAAAGCGGGCAAAGTCCGCCGCCTCACCCGCCGTGACAAATTCATCCTCGCGATCATGGTGGGCCTGCCAACCCTGATCCAACTGCTGCTGGTCTGGCTGCCCACGCTCTTCTCCATCGCGCTGAGCTTCACCCGCTGGAACGGCCTGGACCTGAAGGACATCAAGGCCGCAGGAGCCGACAACTACCGCTATGTGGTCCAGGACTATCCCCCGTTCTGGCCCGCAATCCAGCACAACGTCCTGTGGCTCGTCTTCCTGGCCCTGATCGCGACACCCCTTGGCCTGCTGCTGGCCGTGCTCCTGGACCAGAAGATCCGCGGCAGCAAGATCTACCAGAGCATCTTCTTCACACCCGTCATGTTGTCCCTGGCCCTCATCGGCATCATCTGGCAGCTGTTCTACAACCGGGACAGCGGACTCCTGAACTACCTCCTGGGCACGGCGGGCACGCCTCAGGCCGTGGACTGGTTCGGCGATTCCAATGTCAATATCTGGGCGGCCATGATTGCGGCCACCTGGCGTCACGCGGGCTACGTGATGATCCTGTATTTGGCCGGGCTCAAGGGCGTGGACCCCTCGCTGCGGGAAGCCGCGTCGATCGACGGCGCCAATGCGGCGCAGACGTTCTTCCGCATCGTCTTCCCGGCAATGCGCCCCGTGAACATCGTGATCGTGGTCATCACGATCATCGAGTCGCTCCGTGCCTTCGACATTGTGTACGTGATCAACCGAGGGACCAACGGCCTTGAACTGATCAGCGCCCTGGTGATCCAGAACCTGATCGGCGAAGGCCAGGTGATCGGAGTGGGCTCGTCCCTCGCGGTGATTCTCCTGGTCATCTCGCTGATCCCCATCGTCTTCTACCTCATCCGCACCTTCGGCAAGGAGAGCAAGGCATGAGCACCCTCGCCAATCCCATCCCGCGCACACCAGCAGCCTCAGGCACAAGCCGGAATTCCGGCAAGCGCCACTACGGGACCCATATCTTCCTGACCGTCATGGCAATCATGTGGCTGATTCCGTTGGGTTGGTCCTTGTTCACAGCCTTGCGTCCCAAAGCGGATACGGACAAATACGGCTACTTCAGCCTTGGCGGCACCTTCAATTTCGACAACTTCATCACGGCATGGACCCAAGGCGGATTCTCGAAGTACCTCCTGAACTCGGTGATCATCACCGTGCCCTCGGTGCTCCTGACCTTGTTCTTCGCCTCGATGATGGCGTTCGCCGTCTCCCGGGTGAGCTGGAAGTTCAACGTCACCCTCCTGATCATGTTCACGGCCGGCAACCTGCTGCCCCCGCAGGTCCTTGCGGCCCCGTTGTTCGAGATGTTCAAACATGTCACACTGCCCTACTCCTTCAGCGATTCCGGCAACCTGCTCAACACCTACATCTCGGTGATTGCCGTGGACACGGCGTTCCAGATCGGTTTCTGCACTTTCGTGCTCTCCAACTACATGAAGGCCCTCTCGTCCGACCTGACCGAGGCCGCCCTGGTGGACGGCGCCGGGATCTGGAGGCAGTACTGGAACATCATCCTGCCGCTGTGCCGCCCCGCACTCGCGGCGCTCGGAACCCTGGAAGTCATCTTCATCTACAACGACTTCTTCTGGCCGCTGCTCTTCATCCAAAGTGGAAACCGGCTGCCGATCACCACCGCCATCAATAACCTGCAGGGCGAGTTCCTCAGCAACTACAACCTGCTGGCGGCTGGCGCCACCATCACCGTGATACCCACCCTGATCATCTACCTCGTGCTGCAGCGCCAATTCGTGGCCGGTCTCACGCTCGGTTCCAGCAAAGGATAAAAACGCATGGCAATGGACTACATCGTCGACAAGCTGGGCGGCCGCATCGCGTTCGGCGGCGACTACAACCCCGAACAATGGCCCGAAGAGGTCTGGAAACACGACGTCGCCCTCATGAAGGAAGCGGGAGTGAACCTGGTCAGTGTCGGCATCTTCAGTTGGGCGCTTCTGGAGCCCGAAGAAGGCCGGTACGAATTCGGCTGGCTGGACAGGATCCTGGACCTGCTCCACGGCAACGGGATCAGTGTGGATCTCGCGAACGCGAGCGCATCTCCCCCGCCGTGGTTCAGCCGCAAGTACCCCGATTCGCTCCCGGTGGATGCCGACGGCGTCCGGCAAAGTTACGGTTCGCGGCAAGCCTTCGCGGCCTGCTCACCCGACTATCGCCGGGCGGCAGCAGCCCTGACGACGGCGATCGTGCAGCGCTACGCCGGGCACCCCGCCGTCGTGATGTGGCATGTCCACAACGAATACGGCTGCCACAACCAGCCGGATTTCGGCCCCCACGCGGAGCGTGGCTTCCAAGAATGGCTCCAGGCCAGGTACGGGAGCCTTGACGCGCTCAACCAGGCCTGGGGCACGGCCTTCTGGTCCCAGCATTACTACGACTGGGCCGAAATCCTGCCCCCGCGCCGCTCGGGAACGTGGGTGAACCCCACGCAGCAACTGGATTTCGCGAGGTTCTCCTCCGACGCCCTCCTTGAATGCTTCATCGCAGAGGCAGACATCATCAGGGCGCATTCGAAGCACCCCGTGACCACCAATTTCATGGGCTTCAACATGGGCCTGAACGCTCCTGTTGATTACTGGCGCTGGTCCGGGCACATGGATGTGGTGTCCAATGACCATTACCTGATTGCCGCCGACGAACGGAACTTCCAGGACCTGGCCATGACGGCCGACCTCACCCGCGGGTGGGCGCTGGGCAAACCCTGGCTCCTGATGGAACACTCCACCTCGGCAGTCAACTGGCAACCCCGCAATGTGGCCAAGGCCCAGGGAGAAATGCTGCGCAACTCCCTGCAGCACGTGGCCCGCGGAACCGACGGAGTCTTGTTCTTCCAATGGCGCGCCTCCCGCGCCGGGGCCGAAAAGTACCACTCCGGATTGGTCCCCCATGCCGGCCGCGACAGCAAAGTGTGGCGCGAAGTGGTGGAGCTGGGCCGTGCGCTCGGGAGCATTTCCGAGGTGGCCGGCTCCACCGTCCAGGCCGACGCCTGCATCATCCACGACACCGACGCCCGCTGGGGCACCGAACTGGACTCGCACCCCAGCGAGGACGCCCGGAACCTCCCGGAAACGCGGCGCTGGCATGACGCCCTCTACCGGGCAGGCGTCACCACCGACATCCGACAAAGCACCGACGACCTTTCCGGCTACAAATTGGTGATCGCGCCCATGCTTTACCTCGTCACGGACGAGACCGCCACGAAGCTCCACGAATATGTCGAAGCCGGCGGAACCCTCGTGATCACCTATTTCTCCGGAATCGTCGACGAGAACGACCACATCCGGATGGACCCGGTCAACGGCGGCGGTTATCCAGGGGCCTTCTCCGAACTGTTGGGCGTGAGCATGGAGGAATTCTTCCCCCTGCGCTCGGGCGCTGCCGTGGGCTTGAGCCGCTTCGGCGCCGGGACGGTCTGGAGCGAGCTGGGGAAGGCAACCGGGGCGGAGGTTCTTGCCACGTTCGACGGCGGTGCAGCCGCGGGCGGGTCCGGCGTCGACGGTTCTCCGGCGGTGACCCGCCGGGCGGGATCCACCGGACGCGGCGCCGCCTACTACGTGGCCACGAGCCTGGGCCGCGAGGGGCTGGCAGAACTGGTCCAGCTCCTTTGCTCGGACGCCGGGGTGGAGCCGGTCCTGGGCGTCCGGCCTCCCGAAGACGTGGAAATCGTCCGCAGGAGCAACGGCACCAAGGACTGGACCTTCGTCATCAACCACAGTGCACAGGACGCGCAGGTGCCGCTCGACGGCGTCGAACTCCTGAGCGGGACGCCCACCGGAGGTACGCTGAACCTTACTGCCGGGGGCGTCGCCGTCGTCGCCACTCCCGCCTAGCCACCCGCCGTCCCTCCAGAAAGGCTCCGATGCTTCAGGCAGCCCGCCACACCGCCATTGTCGACGCCGTCCAGCGCGAACGGGTTGTCCGCGTCTCGGATCTCGCGCAACTGCTGGGAGTCTCGGCCATGACCGTTCGGCGCGACATCGAGTCGCTGGAGGAGTCCGGACTCGTCGAGCGCATCCACGGCGGGGCCAAGATACCCGGCGATGCCCGGACGCATGAACCCGGCTTTGAGCTGAAATCCACCCAGTTGATCGAGGAGAAGCACGCGATCGCGGTCGAGGCGGCCACCTTGGTCCATGAGGGGATGGCCGTGGGCCTGAGCGCCGGAACCACCACCTACGAACTCGCCAAGGTACTGCTGGAAGGCCCGCGGATCACGGTGGTGACGAACTCCATCAGGATCGCGGATCTCTTCCACAACGCCTCAGGTTCCCGGGAGGGTTTCCCGGTCATCGTGACGGGCGGCGAGCGCACGCCGTCGGACGCTTTGGTAGGCCCCATCGCCACGGCCGCGCTGAAGCAATTGCACCTGGACACCCTGTTCCTGGGTGTCCACGGCATGGATGCGGACGCCGGATTCACCACGCCGAACCTGCAGGAAGCCGAAACCAACCGGGCCTTCATCAGTGCGGCCCGCAACGTGGTTGTCCTGGCGGATCACAGCAAGTGGGGAACCGTTGGCATCGCCTCGATCGCCCAGCTGGAGGATGCCGACGTGCTTGTGACGGACTCGCAGCTCGGCGAGGATGCCCGGCGCATCCTCGCCGACGGCGTGGGGAAGCTCCGGATCGCCGCACCTTAGCCAGTGGGAGACC
>NZ_JAHHZS010000014.1 GCF_022606295.1 Arthrobacter bambusae | reverse complement strand
TTGTGGCCCCGGCTTTTTAGCGGACTGGTTTCACCGTGGGGTGCTTCCTCATGAATCCGCATCGGTCATTTCGCTGGGCACTGCGACAATCGCGTGGATCTTTCCGTCGCGCAGGACCGTCAGGAGGAACGGCTCACCGATGGCCTGCGAAAACAAGAGCTTTTGCAGGCTCTCGGCACTGGATACTGCCCGCGACTGCGCACTCAGGACCAGGTCGCCCGCGAGCATTCCTGCCCGCTCCGCGGGAGATCCCGCGATGACCTCCACGACGCGGAGCGCTTCCTTCTGGCCCGTCCGGATCACCGCACTCGCGTCCAACGGAATAGGTGTGCTCACCAAGCCAAGGTATGCCCGCCGGACCCGGCCGTCCTTCAACAGGGCGGCGATGATCCGTTGAGTGGTGGTGTTGATCGGCACTGCGAGTCCGAGGCCCAAGCCGGCCACTGCGGTGTTGATTCCCACGATCCGTCCCTTGGTGTCGGCCAGGGCTCCCCCGGAATTGCCCGGGTTCAGCGCGGCGTCGGTCTGGATGACATCCTCGATCACCCTGCTGTGCCGGCCGGACCTGACCGGGATGGAGCGCCCGAGTCCGCTGACCACGCCTGCCGTCACCGATCCGGCCAGCCCCAGCGGATTACCGACGGCAATCACCAATTGGCCGACGTGCAGCGACTCCGCGTTGCCCAGGATGGCAGGCGGCGGCGTGTGGTGCCCGCGGACAATGGCGAGATCGGACAAGGGATCCGCTCCGACGAGTTCGACGTCAGTATGGGTTCCGTCGGCGAAGATCGCCCGCCCGGAGCGCAGGCCCGAAACCACATGGGCGTTGGTCAGCAAATAGCCGTCGCCCGTGAACACGACGGCGGACCCGCTTCCGATGCTGACCTGGCCGTTCCTGCGTGCGCTTCTCATCTCCAATGCTGCAACATGCGGCGTGACCGTCTCTGCTACGTGCATCACTGTCCGCGAGTAGGCGTCCAAGGCTTCGTCATCCGACGGGGCGTCAGGAATGTCCTCGGGAAAAACTTGTTCCGGCAACGTACTCATCGTGCACCTCCTGTAACCGGTGGTGTCTATATCAACGAATACACTGCTTCGGTTAGTCCGTTCCGCCCTACGCCGTGGGTGAACTCTGACACGCCACTGATGATTGGGAACCCAACTCCTCGACGCTTAACCCCACAACGCTTTTCGCAGCAGCGCCTTGAGTTGGGCGGCTTCACCGTCGTCCAACGCCGCCAGCACTTCGGATTCCGCAAGGCGGGCCGCAATGGCTGCTTGGTCGAGCAATTGGCTCCCCTTCGACGTCGCAGTCACCGTCTTGGCCCGGCGGTCCTGCTTGCCTGGTGCCCTGGCCACGAGCTTCCGCTTTTCAAGCTCGTCCACCAAGGCGACGATCTGGCTGGGGTCAAGGCTGAGGAAGTCCGCCAATTCCCGCTGGGTGGGCTCCAGGCCGCTGTTGGCCAGGATCAGGACCGAGTAAGACCTCTCCTTGAGGTCGAACTCGGCCAGCGCCCGGTTGTTCAGGACCGAGCCGCCGGCATGGAGCTTTGCCAGCAGGAAACCCACGTCCTGGCTGATCGGAGCGGCGACCAGCCGGTCCTTCGCGGCAGCCTGCTGCTCGTCCTGCGCCTCGATCGTCATAACAAACTCCAATAATCTTCAAAATCAATCGTTGACATTTTCAACTATACGTATTCTCATGGATACAGAACAGCATCCCACGCCGAGGGCCTGGATGCACGGGATCGAGCAAAGGAGCAGCGATGAGCCTGTCAGGAAAAGTAGCGATTGTCACCGGAAGCGGCCGGGGACTGGGGCTTGCTTACGCGCGGGAACTCGCCCGTCACGGCGCGGCGGTGGTCATCAACGACGTCGACGCCGAGGTGGCCGGCGAAGCGGTCCGGACCATCGAAGCCGACGGCGGCCGGGCCGTCGCCGTCGTCGCTCCCGTCGGCAGCACCGAAGTAGCGAAGCAGTTGGTGGAAGCGGCTGTCACGGAATTTGGCCGCCTGGATATCCTGGTCACCAATGCCGGGATCCTGCGGGACAAGAGCCTGCTGAAGATGACGGACGAGGACTTCGACCTGGTCATCAACGTCCACCTCCGCGGCACCTTCATGTGCGCCCGCGAGGCCTTCGGCTACTTCAAGGAAAACGGGATCCCAGGCCGTATCATCGCCATCGGCTCCCCGACCGGGCAGCGCGGCAACTTCGGGCAAACAAACTACGCCGCAGCCAAGGCCGGAATCGTGGGCATGGTCCGGACCTGGGCACTGGAAATGAAGAAAGCGGGCGTCACAGCCAACGCCGTCATCCCCGTAGCCGCTACGGCGATGACCAAGACCATCCCGTACTTCCGGAAAGCTGTGGAGGCGGACGAGCGCGGCGAGGCCATGCCGCACTTCTTCCGCCACGAGCTCGGCTTTGGAACGGCCGACGACGTCTCCGGGCTCATTGCCTTCCTCGCCTCCGACGAAGCGGCCGGCATTACCGGACAGGCCATCGGCGCCGGCGGAGACCGCCTGCAGCTCTGGACCCACCCCGAAGCAGCCGTCACCGAGTACCGCGAGGGCGGCTGGGGCTATCAGGACCTTCTGGAGAACTTCGGCCCCTTGTTCGGCGACAAGCTGCAAAGCGTCGGCGAAGAATTTCTGCCATTGCCCGAGGAACTGCAACCCGAAGCCGCCGAGGTCCGCTGACATGGCCGCACAGCGTTACGAACTCGGCATCGACGCCTCAAAACTTGACGCGATCGACATGCACGTCCATCTCGAAGTGGACGCCCATGGCCACGAATCCCTTCCCCATGAGTTGACGGAAGCTTCAGCAAAGTACTTCAGGGCCGAGGACCGCACGCCCTCACTGGACCGGATCGCCGAGGTCTACCGCGGACTGAACATGGCCGCCGTCGTGTTCACTGTGGACGCCCGTACGCAACTCAAGCACGAGCCCAACAGCATCCCCGAGCTGATCGCCGGAGCCGCCAGGAACAACGACGTGCTGATCCCGTTCGGCAGCGTGGATCCCCGCACCGGTGCCGAGGCCATCCAGGGCGCCAAACACCAAGCAATTGACCTGGGCGCCCGCGGTTTCAAGTTCCACCCGAGCCTGCAGGGCTTCGACCCCTCCGACGAACAGTTCTACCCGCTCTGGGAGACCCTGCAGGAACTGGGCCTCCCGGCCATCTTCCACACCGGGCAAAACGGCATGGGCGCCGGCCTTCCCGGCGGCTACGGCATCAAGCTGGCCTACTCCAACCCGCTCCTGCTCGACGCCGTGGCCGCTGACTTCCCCGGGCTGCAGATCATCATGGCCCACCCCTCGGTGCCCTGGCAGGACGAGGCCAACTCCATCGCCACCCACAAATCCAACGTGTTCATCGACCTCTCCGGCTGGTCCCCCAAGTACTTCCCGGAGTCACTGGTGCGCATGTCCAATTCCGTGCTGCAGGACAAGGTCCTCTTCGGCACGGACTTCCCGCTCATCACCCCGCAGAAATGGCTGGGCGCCTTCGCCGACCTCCCGCTCAAGGACGAAGTCCGGCCCAAGATCCTCAAGGACAACGCGGTGCGCCTGCTCGGATTGGACGGCTGAGATGAGCCTGGAGATCCGTGTGGAGACAGCGGCGGAGGAGCGCCTCTACGGCGTCTGCGACTATTACGACGCCGAGTCCCTCCTCACCGAGGACGAGCGCCGGGTCCTGGGCCGCTTGCGCGACTTCCTGGACGGTGAAGCGAAACCATTGTTGGCCGACTACTGGGAGCGCGGCGAGTTCCCTGCACAGTTGGCCCGGCCACTCATCGACCTGGACCTGATGGAACCGGCGGAACTGACTGTTCACGGTCCCGCCCGGGGCATCTACCAAGGCTTCAGGATCTTCGAACTCGCCCGCACGGACGCTTCGCTGGCCACCTGGTACACGGCGCAAGCCGGCCTCTTCCGCACCGCAATCCGCGTCGGTGCTTCCGAGGAACAGCAGCGCGGGTGGATGCCGCGGGTGATCGATTTCTCGCTGAAAGGCGTGTTCTCCCTGACCGAACCCGAGCACGGCTCGGACATCGCCGGCGGTCTCTCTACTACGGCACGCTTTGAAGCAGACCACGACGGTGGAACCTGGGTCCTGGACGGCGCCAAGCGGTGGATCGGGGGCGCCTCAACCGCGGACGTGCTGTGCGTTTTCGCCCGCGACCTCGCGGACGGACAGGTCAAGGCCTTCCTCGTGGACCGCGAAGCGCCCGGGGTGACCTTGGAGAAGATCCACCGGAAAACTTCCTTGCGAATGATGCAGAACGCCCACATCACGCTCGACGGCGTGCGGGTCCCTGAATCCATGCGCCTGCACAAGGTGAACTCCTTCAAGGACGTAGCGGCGATGCTCCGGGCCATGCGCTCCGACGTCGCCTGGATCGCCACCGGCATCCAGGCCGGCGCCTTCGACGCGGCCCTCCGCTACGTCCGCGAGCGCCAACAGTTCGGCCGCCCGCTGGGTTCCTTTCAATTGGTGCAGGAGAAGCTGGCCCGCATGCTTGGCAACCTCACCGCAAGCTTGTCCCTCGTGGTCAGGCTGACCGAACAGCAGGCCCGCGGGATCTACCGCGACCAGGATTCCGCGCTCGCCAAGATGCAAAGCTGCCTGGCCATGCGGGAAACAGTCGCCCTGGCCCGTGAGTTGGCGGGCGGCAATGGAATCACTCTCGAGAGTGACGTTGCCCGGTTCCACGCCGACGCCGAAGCCGTCTATTCCTACGAAGGAACGCACGAAATCAACGCCCTGATCGTCGGGCGCGCACTTGCGGGCGAAAGCGCCTTCGCGCGCTAACCCGCCACAATCCAAAACCACCACAGGAGGCAACAATGCCCAATCTCGTCGTCGACTTCGACAAATTGCTCACCCTCGCCGGAACCGATCTCGGCGCCACCGAATACCGCGAAATCAGCCAGGAACAGATCAACAAGTTCGCAGACGCCACCGGGGATGACCAATGGATCCACGTCGATCCGGAACGCGCCAAGGACGGCCCGTTCGGCGCCCCGATCGCCCACGGCTTCCTCACGCTCTCGCTCATCATCCCGTTCTGGGGCGAGCTGTTCGACGTCGAAGGCGTCACCACGAAAGTGAACTACGGCCTGGACAAAGTCCGCTTCACTTCCCCGGTCAAGGTGGGCGCGCGTATCCGCATGCAAGCCACCATCGCCGAAGTCACCGAGGTCAAGGGCGGCGCCCAGATCAAGGTCGCCAACACCATCGAAATCGAAGGCCAGGAACGCCCCGCAGTCGTGGCCGAATTCCTCGCCCGCTTCTACAAATAGCCGCTACACCCCGCCCTCCCCCACCCCTGCTTTAAGGAACAACGATGTCCCAAATATCGCAGCTTCAATCCATGGACGTGGCCACCAAGCGCAAGGAAGCCCGCACTGTCATTGCTTCCAGCTACCTCGGCAGCACCATCGAGTACTACGACTTCCTGCTGTATGCCACAGCTGCGGCCGTGGTCTTCCCCAAAGTCTTCTTCTCGGGAATGGATGATTGGGTGGGCGTCGTGGCCGCCTACGGAACCTTCGCCGCAGGATACGTGGCGCGCCCGCTGGGTGGCGTCATCTTCGGGCACTTCGGCGACAACCTGGGCCGCAAGGGGATGCTCATCGTCTCCATGTTGGTCATGGGCTTGGCGTCCGCGCTGATCGGCCTGGTCCCGGGCGCGTCCGTGGCCGGTCCGTGGGGCGCCGTGATGCTTGTTGTGCTCCGGGTTTTCCAGGGCATCGCGGTGGGTGGCGAGTGGGGCGGAGCCGCCTTGATGGCGTTGGAGCATTCCGAATCGGGGAAACGCGGCTTCGCTGCCTCGTTCGTGAATGCGGGCGCGCCGTCGGGCGCCGTGCTGGGCACACTGATCATGGGCGCCTTCTCGGCCCTGCCAAACTCCCAGTTCCTTGCCTGGGGCTGGCGCGTTCCCTTCCTGCTCTCGTTTGTCTTGCTTGCAGTGGGCATGTTCGTCCGGCTCAAGGTTTCGGAGAGCCCCATTTTCAAAGCTGCCATCGAACAGGAAAGGGCGGCCCGGAACGCGGACTCCGGCCCCGCCAGGAACAACAGTGCCGGGAAGGCCGTTATCCCGCTCCTCCAGGTGTTGCGCCGGCCCAAGACCTTGATCTTCACCATGCTCGCCGGGGCTGCCGGCTTCGCCCTCCAAGTGGTGCTGGCAACGTTCGCGGTCACCTTTGCCGTCTCCAAGGGCGCCGACCGCCAGGGCGTGCTGTACGCCTTCGCCGCTGCTTCCTTCATCTCCATCGCCTTCGTGATCCTGGGCGGCAGGCTGTCCGACAAGTTGGGCCGGAGGCCAGTCATGATCGGCGGGCTCGTGCTCTTCATCGCCTATCTGATTCCGATGTTCCAGTTGCTGTCCTCGAACAACATCCTCTTGGTCTTCGTCGCCTTCACCATTGGCTTGATGATCCACTCAACCCTCTTCGGGCCGCTGGCGGCATTCGTGTCCGAGCAGTTCGGCACCACGTCCCGCTACACCGGAGCCTCACTGGGTTACCAGCTCGCGACGCTCCTCGGTGCGGGCTTCACTCCTGGGATCGTGGCCCAGATCTTCAAGGACTCCGGCCAGGACACCGGCTCGGTGGTCTTCTACCTTGCCACGATGTCCGTCGTCTCCATCATCTTCATCCTGTTGACCCGGGAACCGAAGAACAACGATTTGCAGACCGTCCGGCCTTGAGCCCGGGAAGGGTCTAGCTTGGAAAGAAGAAAGGACCGACATGGAGAATTTTGGCATCGGTTCGTGGCTGCAGCGTCGCCGCCCGAAGTCCGGAAGCAAGATCGCGCTGATCTCCGGAGACCGCCAACTCAGCTACGCGGAATTTTCGGAACGATCCGACAGGCTGGCCAACGCCCTCAAGGCCGGGGGCGTTGCCAAGGGCGACAGGGTGGCGTACCTCGGTGACAACCATCCGGCTTTCCTGGAAACGCTTTTTGCCTGTGGGCAGCTCGGGGCGATCTTCGTACCCCTCAACACGCGGTTGGCCCCGCCGGAGATCAACTTCCAGCTTGCGGACTGCGGTGCCGTTGCGCTGATCCACTCGGCGGGCCTCAACGGCCTTGCGGCCAGCGGCGCGGAAGGCACCCGCGTGAGCCGGCGGATCGTCGTCGGCGATTCCCTCCCGGGCGAGAGCACCTCCGGCTTCGATGGCACCGGACGTGAGACCCCGACGGCGGCGGAAGACTATGAGGACGTCGTCGCCTCCGGAGCGGCCCGGCATCTGGACGAGGAAGTCGGGCTCGATGACGGGGCCATGATCCTCTACACGTCCGGAACCACGGGACGCCCCAAAGGAGCGCTCCTGACCCACGGCAACATCACCTGGAATTGCATCAACGTGATTGTCGACTTTGATTTCTCCTCCACCGATGTAGCCCTCATGATCTCGCCGATGTTCCACGTCGCCTCGCTCGACATGGGGGTGTTGCCTACGCTGCTCAAGGGCGGGACCGTCGTCCTCGAGTCCAGGTTCGATCCCCGACGCACCCTGGAGCTCATCGAGCAGCACCGGGCCACCACCATCAGCGGGGTGCCCACCACCTACCAGATGCTCTGCGAGCACCCGGACTGGCCGACGTCGGACCTCGGATCCCTCAACAAGCTGACCTGCGGCGGATCGGCAGTTCCGATGCGCGTCCTGGAGGCGTACGAGGCGCGCGGACTGCACTTCTCCAACGGCTACGGAATGACCGAGACGGCGCCGGGCGCCACCACGCTGCCCGCCGCCAGGTCCCGCGACAAAGCGGGATCTTCCGGGCTCCCGCACTTTTTCAGCGACGTCCGGATCGCCGACGTCGCCGGAGGCCTTGCTGAGCAGGGCACGGTGGGCGAAATCCAGATCAAAGGCCCCAACGTCATCCACGAATACTGGAATCGGCCCGACGCCACTGCCGAATCTTATGCGGACGGCGGCTGGTTCAAGTCCGGAGACATGGGTTACAAGGACCCAGACGGATTCGTCTTCGTCTCGGACAGGCTCAAGGACATGATCATTTCGGGCGGCGAGAACATCTACCCTGCCGAGGTGGAACAAGCGATCAGTGAACTCGACGCCGTAGGGAGCGTGGCAGTCATCGGCGTGCCGGATGAGAAGTGGGGAGAGGTACCACGCGCCGTGGTGGTGCTCCGCGAAGGCGCCACTTTGACCGAGGACGAACTCAGGGCACACTTGGCCGGCAGGCTGGCCCGCTACAAAATCCCGAAGACTGTGGTGTTCGTGGACGACATGCCGCGGACGGCCAGTGGAAAGATCCGCAAGAGCGAGCTTCGCCGAAGCACCGTTTCCTGAGGGGACGGTTGGTACGCTGCGTGCCGTATCCGCGGTGCTTGGTCAGCGTCCGGTCTCGATAGGGAGGCATGACGCAGACCCACCGAGGGACGGTGCGGCGTCGGCAACGATCGCGTCCACGTGGGCCAGTGCCGAAGCAGCCAGGCCGTCGTATACCTGCACGAAGACCTTGCGGGCTTCGGCCAACGGCCATTTCTCGGGGAGGAGCTCTGCGGGCAGATCGGGGTCGTTCCAGGGAAAAGCGCGCCAGGCGTCCATGGCCATCGTGCGGACGCGGAAGGCCTCTGCGGCGGTAACAAGGCCGGAATTCGCCTTCTCCACCCACGGACTGTAGCTCTCGATGAACGGCGCATACTGCTCAGCCAACTCCTCGGGCGACCACGCCGCGATAAGGCTTTTTCCGCGCAGGCTCCGATCCGCCGTCCGGAAGATGACGTAGTCCTCGACGCCAAAAGACGCGCAGTTTTCTTCCAGCTCCTCGGCATGGTCGCGCGGCGATACCCACAGTGCGCCGTAAAGAGGGGCGAATCCCCGCCATCGAAGCCGGGAGCGGAACATGTCCCGGATTTCCCTGGAGGACTCGGGGACAGAAAAAGCGATCACGGTCCAGGACCCGTCCCAAGCGTTGCTTTGGCTGCCGAACAGGCGCACTTGCTCGAATCCGATCCGAAGCCGCACCCGGGCGCGGTGGGTGAACCGGTACCGCGAGGACCTTCCAGCGCTGGACTGCTCCAAAACACCCCTGCTCGCCAAGCGGCTGAGGCCCGTCGCGCAGGCCGACGGCGACACGCCAAGCGGTGCTGCCAGGGCAGCGATCAGCTTTGCGGGAATCCACTCGTCCGTGTTTTGCCAGAAATCGCCCAGCATCGTGGTGATCAGGTGCTGGGTGGAGGAACCCTTCAAGGGGCGCGGAAAGTCCACAGGGGCATCTGGGACCAACCCCGGAGCGGAGGAAGCAGCTGGTGTCACCTACCCATTCTCTCAGTCCTCCCGCCGCAATTAATTTATTATGCACTTGTGTTGACGGACGTGGAAGAAGTCGCATACCATTTTTCTACGAGTGATGCAGACCACAATTCTCAGCGGAACTCAGTCCCTGCCGCACTGCGAGCCCCAAGCCCCCTTCACACCCAGGAGATCCGCAATGACCGCTGGTCCCACCGTTCCGCCGACGGCACTGACGCCGTCCGCTGACATCGCCCCTTCACCCAGCCACGCCGGCACCGGACATGCCCGCCGCGCTGCCGCCGCCAGCTTCATCGGCAGCACGCTCGAGTACTACGATTTCTTCATCTACGGCTCGGCGTCGGCCCTGATCTTCAACAAGCTCTTCTTCCCCGGAATCGACCCGGCACTGGGCACCCTTCTTTCCATGGCGACCATTGGAGTCGGATATTTCGTCCGCCCGCTGGCCGCGAGTGTCATCGGGCATTTCGGTGACCGCATTGGCCGGCGCCAGATGCTGGTTCTCACCTTGGTCATGATGGGGGTTGCCACCTTCCTCATCGGTTGCCTGCCGCCCACTGCAGCGATCGGCGCCGCAGCCCCTGTTCTCCTGGTCCTGCTTCGCGCCCTGCAGGGCGCTTCCGCCGCCGGAGAATCGGTGGGCGCGGTCACCATGACGTTGGAGCACGCCCCCAGCAACAAGAGGGCGTTCTATGGGAGCTGGGTCAACACCGGAGCCGTCGCCGGAATCATGCTCGCCTCCCTGGCGTTCCTCGCGGTGTCCCTCCTTCCACAGGCCGAACTGCTGAGCTGGGGCTGGCGCTTGCCGTTCCTCGCGAGCATCATTGTCGTGGCGGTGGGCCTGTACATCCGGCTTCGCCTTCCCGAGTCCGAGGTGTTCGAATCGGCAAAGGAATCCGATGGCTCCACGGAACTGCCGCTGAAAGTCGTCCTGCGGGACCACTGGACCACCATCATCAAGGTCATCTTCTTTGGCCTGTGGAGCGTCGTGTCCTCGGTCTTCGCCGCCTTCGCCCTTGCCTACTCCGGAAAGTTCGGGATCCCCGCCGCCGTCATGCTCACCGTCACCATCGTGACCGCGGCCCTCGCGATTGTCGTCCAGCCATACGCGGGCGTCCTGGCCGACAGAATCGGTCGCAAGCCCGTATTCATTGCCGGCAACATCATCTGTGCCGCTTCGGCCTTCGCATTCTTCTGGTCCATCAGCGCCGGCTCGATCCTGCTGATCTTCGTCACGGCCATCATGTTCATGACGGTCGGCTATGGCTTGGTCAATCCGCTCGGCCCCTCCATGACAGCGGAGATGTTCGAAACCCGTATCCGCTACACGGGCGCCGCCACAGCCTCGCAGCTCGGGTTGATTGTCACCGGGTTCGCGCCGACCATCGCAGCGGCAATCGTACAGCCGGGCCCCACCGGGTGGGTACCCGTCGCGGCCTTCACCGCGGGTTGCTGCCTCGTTTCCGCCGCAGTGACAGCCATCTGGGTCAAAGAGACCTACAAAGTACCTACTGAAGCCCTGGGCACGAAGACCTCCAGCCCGTCTTAGGCTTCCGCGGAGGAGGCGCGGCTTCGTGCCTTCTCCGCGGACCGAACTCCCCCAAGCTAAAGGACCGCCCACGTGAGCCCGCTCCCCGTACTCATTGAGACCGACGTCGAAACCCATATGACCGATGGCACCGTCCTGCGGTCAACCGTCTATCGCCCTGCGGACGACGGCGGCGGACGGTTTCCGGTCCTGCTCACCAGGACTCCCTATGGCAGGGACCTCTCGGTAAATTCCGCCTATTTCAACCCCGCAACCGTAGCGGCCGCAGGCTATGGAGTGATTCTCCAGGACTGCCGCGGCCGGTTCGGCTCGGACGGCGTGTTCACCCCGTCCGTCCACGAAGCCTCCGACGGCGCCGACACCGTTGCCTGGGCCGCCGGGCTGCCCTGGTCCGACGGCAGCGTCGCGATGTGGGGTCGATCCTATTTCGCCGAGACACAATGGCGGGCCGCATCTTTGTCGCCACCCGCCCTTTGTGCCCTCGCCCTCGGCATTTCAGCAGGCGGGAATGCGAACAACGGCGCGCTCTACCGGGGTGGAGCCCACGAACTCGGCAGCCGGCTCGGCTGGGGCCACGCCTCAATCTCCGTGAACGAACTGATGCGCGAGTTCCACGACGACCCCGAGCGCAGGGAAAAGGAGCTCGGGTCCTGGCTCGACCTTGACCGCGGATTCGCCGACGGATCGCTCTTCGACACCCTTCCGTTGCGCAGGCTCTCCCCGAAACTCGGAACTTTCATGAATTCCCATGTGCTGCCCTCCGCGGGTGAAGATCCGGGCAGCCGCTTCACCAAACTGTGGGATGCTGCGTCAGCACAAGCGGTCACGCTGCCGACCCTGCACATCGGGGGCTGGTTCGACATCTTCGCACCCAACACCTTCGAACAGTACGAAAAGCAGCTCGACTTGAGCAAGGCCCAGGGCTCCCCCGCGCCTCGCCTGATCGTCGGCCCCTGGACCCACACGAACTTCACTGGCGCCTATCCGGACATCAACTTCGGGATCGCCGCGGCGTCAGGGATGATGAACGGCCTGGGGGATTTGTCCCGGATCCACACCGACTGGTTCGACGCCGTCCTCAAGAACCACCCGGAGCGCCTGCGCCGCGTTCCCCCGGTGTTGCTCTACTTCATGGGTGAGAACCAGTGGCGCGGCTTCGAAGAACTCCCGGTTCCAAGCGGCGAACGGTCCTGGTATTTCGGACGGGACGGATCCCTCTCCCACGAACCCGAAGCGGACGGCATTGCCGAATTCGACTACGATCCCCTGGACCCCGTGCCTACGGTGGGAGGAGCCACGATGATCCACGGCACCTTCCCCGCAGGACCGGCCCGGCAGGAAGCCGTTGAGGAGCGGGAAGACGTGCTCGTGTTCACCAGCGAAGCCTTCACCGAGTCCTTGACAGTGTTCGGGGAAGTGCGCGCAAGCTTCTTCGCCTCGACTTCCGCCGTGGACACGGATTTCGTCATTCGTCTTTGCCGCGTAGCACCCGACGGAACATCCTTGTCGTTGGCGGACGGGATCGTCCGCGCCTCCTGGCGGGATAGCTACGCGGGCACCGGACGGTACTCTCCCGGCCACCAGCCTTCACTGGTCGAACCCGGCAGCGTCCATGAATACACCGTGAGCCTCTGGCAGACGGCATATACCTTCGCGCCCGGCGAACGGCTCCGTGTGCAAGTGACTTCCAGTTGCCACCCGCGCTGGGACAGGAACCTGAACACCGGCAAGCGCGCCTACAACTCCGACCACTCAGTCGTTGCCCGGCAAAGCATCCGCTTCGGCGAGCTGCACCCGAGCCGCCTGACCGCTGGCGTCCTGTGAACACCGGCCGGACGGCCGCGCCGGGGCTGTCCTTCTTCGCCGAAGTGGCCGTCGACGTCGGGCTGCCGGTCGACGTCGGGACGACACCGGAGGGGCACCGCCGGATAGTGCCAATCACCGGAGGCACTTTCGACGGCCCCCATGTCACAGGCAAGGTCCTCCCCGGCGGCGCCGACTACCAGATACTGCGCAGCCGGGAGCTGACGGAACTGGATGCCCGATATGCCCTCGAAACAGATGCGGGACAACGCATCTACGTCCACAACACGGCGCTCCGCCACGGTACGGCAGAGGACATCGAACGGCTGAACCGCGGCGAAGATGTCGCGGCGGACCGCATCTACTTTCGCTGCTGGCCGCGTCTGACCAGTTCTGCGCCCGGACTCGCCTACCTCAACAACCGGCTGGCTGTCGGAACCGGCGAACGCCATCCGGATCAGGTGGTCGTGCGGATCTTTTTGATCGACTAGCGGCGCCCACTGGTTAACAATCACGCTGTGGGGACAGGCGCAGTCCTTGCGTAGGGGTCCCCGAAAACAAGTAGGGGGTACTCAAGAAAGCAACCGCCCGCAGTCCTATCGTGTCGGACAGCGTTCATGCCAAAAAAGATGGGCGGATGGCCACGACTGGGTCCAGACCGGCGAGGGGCCGCAGCGAAAAAATATGCAGGGAGCCTTGCTCAATGGACAACCCACCTTCCGAAAACCGGGGTCGGTGCATCGCCTACGCAAACCACCAGGAGAAAGACTGACTCCTTACCGGTCCTGTCCTCCAAGCCTAGGCCGACGGAACGAGGGCCTTTCGTAGCACAACGCAGGACCCAGCCGACGGGCTGAGATTGGGGCGAACGTGGACGGGCAACAATGGATATGGGTCGTGATGGTCCTTGTCGGAGCCGCACTGGTAGCCGTTGTGATGGTCTTTGGACACCAGCGAAGAAGGCTGGTTGACCGCAAACCCGTGGCCAAACACCGCGAGGGGGAACCTGGGAACCCTCCTGACGGCGTCGACAGTGCGGATGGCGAGCAGGCAGCACGGAGTCCGAACCACTGACCCCGCCCGCGGTTACCCACCCGGACAAAGAAAAACACCCCGGTCCGAAGACCGGGGTGTTCCCGATGAGCCGAGCCATCCGTGAAGGATGTCTCGACTCATCACAAAAGTGGAGATGGGGGGAATTGAACCCCCGTCCGATGTCGTGTTGTCAGGGCTTCTCCGGGCGCAGTTCGCGTCGGACTTTCTCGGCCCCAGCTATCGTACGAACAAGTAGCTAATCCGGGCCCAGTCATCTAAGAGTCCCGCTCGCCTCGATGACGAAGGCAAGCAGCAGTGGCTATCTAAATGACGCCAGGATCCGGGGCAATAGCAACCTCGGGCTGACGGACTGTCTTACTGCTTAGGCAGCAAGAGCGAAGTCAGTGCGCTTAGAATTGGCACTTATTGGTTTGCAGACAGCGTTTACGAGATAATTCTGCATCCTCGGCCCGCTTCACCTGTCGCGACTAACATCGTCGAAACCGATCATCCCCGTATTTTGTTATCAATCCCCGCAGCACGATGGTCGCCCGAAAACGATCACCCTAAAAACCTGCCGGGTTAATCATCATAACGCATCGCAGCACCCGAACATTCCGGGACACGCTTGGCTGCGGACGTCCTTGACGACGCAGCTTAGCGGCGGTTGCGTTCGCGCAGTTCACGCAGCGATTCGCGCTTGTCCTGCTGCTCGCGCAAGGTCTGCCGCTTGTCGTAATCCTTCTTGCCTCGGGCCAAGGCGATCTCCACCTTGGCACGCCCGTCCAGGAAGTACAGCTGGAGCGGCACTACCGTCAGCCCCGTCTCGCGGATCTTGCCGGAGATTTTGTTGAGTTCCTCGCGGTGAAGCAACAACTTCCGACGGCGGCGTGCGGCGTGGTTGGTCCAGCTCCCCTGGTTGTACTCGGGGATATGGATGCCCTCCATCCACAACTCGTCGTTGTAGAACGTGCAGAAGCCATCGACCATCGAGGCGTGGCCTTCACGCAGGGACTTTACTTCGGTTCCCATAAGGGCAATGCCAGCCTCATAGGTATCCAATATGTGGTAGTCATGCCGAGCCTTGCGATTGGTGGCCACTACCTTACGGCCACTTTCCTTGGGCACGGTAGAACTCCTTGGTTGTCGAAGAATCACACTAGTCTACGCCAGTAGAACACTGTCCTGCGGGCTACAGAAGGTTCATCGGGTCAACAGCCTGCCCGTTCACCCAGGTTTCAAAGTGCACGTGGCAACCAGTGGAGTTACCCGTGGTACCCGAATATGCGATGAGCTGGCCCTGACTCACCTGCTGTCCGGAAGAAACCACCACGCTCGTGTTGTGGTAGTAGACCGTGGTCAGGGAATCCCCGTTGATGACTCCGTGCGATATTTTGACACGGTTGCCCCCGCCGTCGTTGCCCCAACCGGCGGAAAATACGGTGCCGGCAGCCGCTGCATACACGGGTGTTCCACACGGGGCACCGAAGTCGATGCCAGTGTGCATGTAACCGCCCTGGCCGTAGAAATCGATGGTTCCTGGCGGCGTCGCACGCCAACCGAAGCCTGAGGTGATCGGGATGTTCGCAGGTACCGGGTGGATCAAGCCGAAGTTGGAGCGCGGGTTGCTCGCTGGTGGGACAAAAGGTTGCGGGGGTGCCTGGTTTTGCGCCTGCGCGGCTGCCGCAGCGGCCGCGGCGATTCGCTGCTGTTCAGCCAACCAGGCTTCTCGGAGCTTGCGGTCCCGCTCGGAAATTTCCGCCGCGACGGCATCCTGGTTCGCCTTCACTTGTTGGAGCTGGGCCTGGATACTTGGCTTGGCCGCCTGAAGCTGGCTGTTGAGGCGGGTGGTATCGGAAATGAGCTTGTCCACCTGCGCCTTCTTGGCTGCGGCGTCATCGCGGGCGGCTTTTTCCCGCTCCAGTGCGGCGTCCGCTTTCGCCTTCAGATCTCGGATTTCCTGTTCGACGGCGGCGAGCCGGGCCTGCGAGTTCACGTTCGTGGCGCTCTGCTGCGTCAACTTCGTCATCGTGGCGTTCTGGCTGCGCATCGCCTGGTTGGCGAGGTCCATGGATTCCGTGAGGTTGCCGCCGTCGTTCGATCCGAACAGCAAGGCAACGTTCGTCGGAACACCACCGGATTTGTAAGCCTGAGCCGCGATTTGGCCGATGAGCTTCTTGGTCTCAGTGATCTTTTGCTTGTCGTTTTCCAACTGCTGGGTGATCTGGGCTTTGCTCTGCTGCGCCAGATCAACGCGGGCAGCCAGGGCATCAGCGTCCTTCACTGCGCTGGCGACCCTGCCCTGGGCATCGAGCAGTGCCTGTTGCGCTCCCGGAAGCTGGCCTTGGTAGACCACGAGGTCGCCGGCAGCCTTGGCGATGTTGGCATCAACGAATTCCAGCGACTGCTGCACTCGCGCCGATTCGGCGTTGAGGGCCGCTTGCTGGTCGTCGAGGTCGTCCGCTTGTGCCATGGGGGCAGTTGCAAGGCTCGCAACCAGCGCGATGGCAAGCACCGAGCCGGCAACCTTGGCGCGGCCGCTCGCCATGCGCAGCTGCAGGGCAGCCTGGTACTTCCGGGGCATCGGCTGTCCTGTTCGCTCGGGATCAGTGCTTTTCATGGCTACACCTTGAGATATCGGCGGAGGGTCAGGAGGGAGGAAATCCCCGCCAGGCCGCCGCCCAACGCTATCAGGACAGGCGCAATCACGAGTACCTGGGTCGAGGATATAAACGGAGTATTCAGGAATTGCTGCGACAAGTCCCCGTTGAGCCAGAACTGGGCCACCAACCACAGCGTTCCGGAAGCCAGGACTGCACCCACGACGGCGGCGATGACGCCTTCGAGGATGAACGGCAGTTGGATGACGGTCTTCGATGCTCCCACGAGGCGCATGATGCCTGTCTCGCGTCGCCTGCTGAATGCGGACAATCTGATGGTTGTGGTGATGAGCAGGACTGCACAGAAGATCATGACTCCCGCGACCACCATTGCCGCCACGGAGGCACCGTTCATCCACTCGAAGATCCGTTCAAGGACCTGGCGCTGATCGCTCACGGTCTCCACGCCGGCTTGGGAGGAGAAGGTCTCGCTGATGATCTGGTACTTCTGGGGATCCTTCATGTTGATCCGGAAGGACGAAGGAAGCTGGTCCTGGGTGACCGAATCAACAATCGGAGAGTTGGAGAACTGTTCCTTGAAGTGCTTGAACGCATCTGCTTGCGACTCGAACTGGTAATCGTTGATGTACTGCTTGACTGCTGGTGACTCGAGCATCTTGACCAGGTTGTCCTGCTGCTCTTTGGTGACCGCGCCCGAAGCGCATCCGGTCGACGTCGAGGAGTCGTTGCAGAGGAAGATAGCGACCTGGACTTTGTCGTACCAGTAGCCCTTCATCTGGTTGATCTGCATCTGCAGCATTCCGGCTGCGCCGACGAATGTGAGGGAGACAAAGGTCACCAGGACAACGGAAATCACCATGGACAGGTTCCGGCGCAGGCCGCTGCCGATCTCGCCCAGGATAAAAGCGAGCCTCACTGCTGGACCCCCTGCGCGCGGTCGATTTCCGCATCGCTCGCGTCCTTCATCCGCCGGGACTCCCCCACCACCGGAATCATCGAGGTGTAGAGCGCCCTGGCCTCGTCACGGACCACCACTCCGTTCCGGAGCTCCACGACGCGCTTGCGCATCTCGTTCACAATGTCGTCGTCGTGAGTTGCCATGACCACAGTGGTGCCGTTCTGGTTGATCTTGTCGAGCACGCCCATGATGCCCATCGAGGTAATGGGATCCAGGTTTCCGGTGGGTTCGTCAGCAAGAAGGATTCCCGGGCGGTTGACGACGGCGCGGGCGATGGCCACGCGCTGCTGCTCGCCACCGGACAGCTCATGGGGCATGCGACGTTCCTTGCCTTCAAGCCCGACCGTCTTCAGCACTTCAGGGACTGTCTCCCGGATGATGCTGCGGCTCTTGCCGATCACCTGCATGGCGAAGGCCACGTTGGCGAAGACATTCTTCTGCGGCAACAGACGGAAGTCCTGGAAAACGACGCCGATTCCACGGCGAAGCTTGGGGACCCGCCAGCTTGAAATGTTGGCTACGTTTTGGCCGGCGACGTAGACCGAACCGGACGTTGCACGGTCTTCCTTCAGGATGAGTCGTAGAAACGTCGACTTGCCGGAGCCCGAGGCCCCGACGAGGAAGGTGAATTCTCCACGGTCAATCTCAAGGTTGACAGCATCCAACGCCGGACGGGCATTGGTGTCGTAGACCTTGGTGACATTCTCAAATCGGATCATGACTCTTCAGAACCCCGCCGGACATGCCACGTTCGGCCAGTCCAACCGCCAGCGCACGGGCTTTCGTTGGGGGAAGTTGAGCGCCGGCTCTTCGACTATACGCACGCTCCGCCATGGAATCGCGGGCTTGCTGCGGTGTGTCGCCTAATCAGGCTCCCAGCTCAGGCGGCTTTACCCTTCGGCGTTGCGGTTACCCGTGCGCCAGCGAATGCCGGCGTCGATGAAGTCGTCGATGTCGCCGTCGAATACCGCTGACGTGTTGCCTACTTCGTGTTCAGTGCGCAGGTCCTTGACCATCTGGTACGGATTGAGCACGTACGAACGCATCTGGTCACCCCAGGATGCCTTCACGTCACCTGCGAATGCCTTCTTCTCGGCATCTTCCTGCTCCTTTTTCAGGAGGAGGAGCCTTGATTGGAGAACGCGCATTGCCGCTGCGCGGTTCTGCAGCTGGGACTTCTCATTCTGCATGGACACCACAATCCCCGAGGGAATGTGGGTCAAACGTACTGCGGAGTCCGTCGTGTTGACGGACTGCCCGCCAGGACCGGAAGACCGGAACACATCGACGCGGATCTCATTGTCCGGAATGTGGATTGAGTCGGTTTGCTCGATGAGCGGGATGACTTCGACGGCGGCAAAGGACGTTTGCCGCCGGCCCTGGTTGTCGAACGGGCTGATGCGGACGAGCCGGTGCGTCCCGGCTTCGACGCTGAGGGTACCGAACGCGTACGGCGCTTTGACCTCGAAAGTCGCTGATTTGAGGCCGGCTTCTTCGGCGTATGAGGTGTCCATGACCGTGGTCGGGTAGCCGTGGCGCTCTGCCCACCGCAGGTACATGCGCATGAGCATCTCGGCGAAGTCCGCCGCATCAACACCGCCGGCGCCGGCACGAATCGTGACGACGGCTTCGCGTTCGTCATATTCGCCTGAGAGCAGGGTTACCACTTCAAGTTCCTTGAGGGACTTGCGGATCGATTCGAGTTCCGTGGCGGCTTCGACCATGGAGGCGTCGTCGTCCTCGTCCTGGCCGAGCTCGACAAGGACCTCAAGGTCGTCGATTCGGCCCGTCAGCCTGTTCAACCGCTCGAGTTCGGACTGCCGGTGGGACAACTTGGACGTAATCACTTGCGCGGATGCTGGATCGTCCCAGAGGTTCGGTTCACCCGCCCGCTCGCTCAGTTCAGCGATCTCTTCCTTGAGCTTTTCGACATCGGAAACCTGTTCGATGGAGCGGTAGATGGAGCGGAGCGCGCGGATTTCTGCGGGAAAATCAATCTGAGCCATGGTTGTTCCAGAGTACGCCATCCGTTGGTGGCCTCCGCACGGGACTGGACGTATGACGCTTGGAACTAGCGCGTCAACCGGGAACGCGCGGTGGAACGGGCTTCGATCGGCACACCGGCGGGAAGGATGAAGCTGATCACGGGCGGATGGGCGACCGCGCTCAGCACAACCTCGGCCGTAGTGCTGTCCGGACTTCCGGTACCAGGGGCGACGGCAAGTTGATCGAATCGTGAATGGGCGCCGTTTTGGCTGAGGTATGACCCGGTCACGTGGCGCACCCGCTCGCTGTTGAGGACGGCCGACGGGGTTTCGGCACCACCGTCTACCTGGCCAAGGGAATAGCTGTCCGCCGCTGCCACCGAAGCTCCGTCCGCCAGGGAGAGGAGCTTCTTATGCTCGATGTAGATGGCGGAAGCCGCAGCAACGACCGTTGCAAGCAACAACGCGATCACCACATAACCGATGGTCAAGACCATCAATTGGCCGTGTTCCCCCTCCGATCCGCGTGGCCGCAGCACATCCCCTTGCCCAGGAAGATCCCTCACCGGAACCGTCCGACGATTTGCGTGGCCGACGCACTCAGATTCGCGGCGTCCAGGCTCAGAGCCTCTCCAAAAGGCACCATCGGCAACGGAACCGTGAGCTTGACCGTAACCGTGACCGCTGCCCCGGCGGACAGGCAATCGCCGCGGTCGCACGCGACGTCCACAAACGCCTGCTCCGCGGAGTGTCCATAGTCGGCGAGGGTCAAAAGAGCAGCCTGTTCAGCGGCGACGCGCCCCTGGGAGGTGTCCTTTTGCATGACGTACACCTTGGCGGCCTGGTCCGCTGCCCCCACAACGGCGAACGAGCCACCCTGGATTTGTCCAATGGTGACAATGAAGTAAACCAAGGGAACCATGAGCAGGAGTGCCATAAGGATGAACTCGACTACCGCGCTTCCCCGCTCCGCGCCACACTGTGAACCGCTGGATTCCGGGCCGTCCGGGAACGGCAGGCGGGCGGCCTCCCTGAAACGGGCAAGGACGGTACGGCCAAGGTCAGCGGGAAGACGCAGCATGCCCCCTCACCTCCAACGCCCCCACGGGTCCAATCAACCCGATGACCGGCAACGGTGCCCGCACTGTCACTTCCAAGGTGCGGATTCCTTGGAAACCAGCCTCCGACGTCGAGACGTCCCGGGCGAAGTCTGCGTTCAGCGCTGTTCCGATCAGGTCTGCGGTGCGCTCACGCGCATCGGCCGGAGTCCGGTCGGCGAGAGTGCCGTACCGGGCTCCGGACGATGCCGCATCAATGAGGGTATTGCGCACATGCAACACAAGGGCCAGTTGAATGACGGCAAGGAAAAATACGGTCAACAGACCGCCGACCAGCACAAAATCCACGACGGCGGAGCCGCGTTCATCGCCGCGACCTGCACTCATGCAACTGCCGTCTCCCGCTCCCCTGCTGCGGAACGGCATGGACTACTTTCCGACCTTGCTCATGGCCTGGTTGAAGAGTGCCTCGAGTGCCGGGCCGGCCAGCGCCAGCAGACCGGCGACAAGCGCGGCGGACATCAATGTGATCATGACCCAACCAGGCACGTCGCCCCGCTCGGGATGGTCGTCGTCGGGCATCGGACGTTGGTTTGGTCTTGTTCCTAGTGCTGATCCGGGCCACAGAAGTGTCCACAGCTGCCACAGCAAAAGGCCGAATGCGGGCAGGCCTCGACCTCCGCGCTTATTCATTTTTCCCTGTTTCATTTTCCCCCATTTCGCTGTGCAGGAATCCGTTGTAGATTTCCTTGCGGTTTTGGTATCGGCATTCGAACCTATACTCATGTGATGGAAAGGCTTTGCCGGAGGTCATCGTCAGAAGCCAAGATTCAGCGCGGCCAAGCCGGGATAGACGGCGAAGACCACGGTGAGCGGCAAGACTCCGAAAACCAGCGGCACCATCATCGCGATTTCCTTGCGACCAGCCGTTTCCATCAGCTCCCGCTTGGCTGAATCGCGGACATCCGCAGCTTGGGCCCGCAAGACATCGGCCAATGGAGTACCGCGTTCGACGGCAACGACAATTCCATCCACGAACCGAACCAGCGGGCCGAGGTCGGTTCGTCCCGAAAACCCGTGCAGGGCCTCGACCAAGGGCGTACCTGCCCGCATGGCGCCCAGTACCAAGGAAAACTCCTTCGCCAACTCGCCGCGGGCCGTCCGGCATACTCGATCGAGGGCCCCGCTGGCGCTCTCCCCCGCTCCCACCGCCAGGGCCATCAGTTCGGCAAGGCTGGGGAATTCCGCCAGCATCAGCCTTTCCCTGCGTTTGATCCGCATCCCCAGCATGTAGTCGCGGAAAAGATATCCACCCAGCGCGGAAACCAAGACCGAGACGACGGCAATCCCCGGACTGAACCGTCCCCCCGCCGCACTCATGAGCACTACGACCACCGCCGCGGCAAAGCCCGCCGCCGCCCAAAGCAACTGCTCTGCCCGGAAGTCCAGGGCGGACTTTGCGGAGCCGGCCTTGGCCAGCCTTTTGTTAAGGGACGCGGTGCCGAGGTTGAACTTCGCCAGGTTGCGGAGCGCGTCCTGGAACACAGGCCGCACAATACGCTCCAGCGGGCCGAACGGTGCGACGTCCGGGGCCGACAGCAACCGCGATCCAAGGTTCTGGGACCTGAGCTGCGGCTCGATCCGCTCCGCGAACGGAATGGGGCGCATGAACGGCATGCGAACAAAGATCAGCCAAAGTCCGGCGCCCATGAGAAGTCCGCACAATACGGTTGGTGCAGTCAGCGCCGTCATCGAAGCACCCTTTCATCTTCGGGAAGCGCGCCAATGCGCAGCATGACCCAGTAGCAGAGCGCCGAGACCAGCACTCCGCCTCCAAGCACGCTGACCCCGGCCGCGGAGTTGTAAGCGGCAACAGCCTCCGGCCTGCTAGCCAGCAGCATCAGGACGATCCATGGGGCCGCAACCGCGAGGCGCGCTCCGTTGATGGTCCATGATTGTCGTGCCTCAAGTTCACTGCGGGTCCTCGCGCTCTCACGAAGGAACTCAGCGAGAGTTCCCAGAAGCCGGCCCAGATCGGATCCGCCCACGTCGCGGGTCAGCCTGAGCGCCTCAATGATCCTGTCGGCAACGGGATCTGCCAAGCGCTCCTTGAGTTTGTTCAACGCCGAATCGAAATGGCCACCGGAACGGTAATCCGCACCAAACTCCCGGAAGAGTGCCCGCAGCTCTTCGGGGCCCTTGTCCCCGAGCTGGATAAGCGCCTCCGGCAGCGAAAGTCCCGCGCGGATCGCCGAGCGCAAATGGTCGACCACGTCGGGCCAGAGCTCGCGGAGCATGCCGGTCCGCCTGCGCGCCCGCCATCTCACAACGGCCAGGGGAAGCCACGCACCAAAGAGGCCGAAGCACGCCGCGATCGAAAAGGACGTTGTCACGATGTAGATCACGAGTGTGGTGAAAAGTCCCAATCCGAGGCACGATGCAATGAATCCCCCGCCGCTCACCTTTTCAATCCCGGCCGTGAGCAACAAGGACTCAAGGCGTTTCGGTTTGGGCTCCTTGACGGCGGGAGGGTGTTCCCACGCAGACCACCAGATGAGGAACATCCCCAGTCCGCAGAGAACGCCAAGCAGCGGGGCCATCAGTAATGCTCCAGCAGCGCGGCGACGTCGAAACCTGCCCGGGAAAATTTCTCTGCTGCCGGCATGGAATTCGACGTGGGTTGGAGTCTGCCGTCCTGAATCGCGAACACCTGTGACGACTCAATGATGCCGTTCTCCACGCGCCGACCCAACGAAAGGATCTCGGTGACTTGGCGGCGTCCGTCCGGGTGGCGGCTGCAATGGACCACGAGGTCGATACACGATGCGACGGTCGGCACCACGAACGCGCTCGAGATGTTCCCGCCGGCCAGCAGCGGCAACGTGCAAATCTTGGTCACGGCGTCATGGGCGGAGTTCGCATGGATGGTGCACATGCCGGGAAGGCCCGAATTCAGCGCAATGAGCATGTCCAGGCTTTCCGCTTCCCGGACTTCGCCCACCACGAGGCGATCCGGCCGCATGCGAAGAGCCTCCTTGACGAGCCGGCGTAAGGGAATTTCGCCTTGACCCTCGAGGTTTGGCTGGCGGCACTGGAGGCCGACGACGTCACGCAACGGAAGGTGGAGTTCAAAGATCTCTTCGACAGTGATGACCCGCTCCCGGGAGCCGATATTGGCTGCCAGGCAGTTGAGCATTGTCGTCTTTCCTGCCTGGGTGGCTCCGGAGACGAGAATGTTCAATCCGCTGGCCACCGCAGCTCCCAGGAATCGGGCTGACTCGGGGGTCAATGTCCCGAGCTCCACTAGATGCTCGAGCCGGGTCGCCTTGACCACGAATTTACGGATATTCACGGCCCAATGGCGGCGGGTTATGTCGGGAATGACGACGTGGAGCCTCGAACCGTCGGGGAGGGCTGCGTCAACAAAGGGTGACGAGAGGTCGAGCCTCCTCCCGGAACTCTTAAGCATCCGCTCAACGAGGTCGCGAACCTGCTGCTCGCCGAGGCTGATCGAGGTAAGTTCGGATTCGCCATTCCGGGCAACGTAAACCTCGTTGGGCGCGTTGAGCCAGACCTCTTCTATGGTGGGGTCATCCAGAAGCGGCTGGAGCGGCCCGAAGCCGGCAACGGCGTCGAACACGTACTTGCGGGCGCTGTCCAAGTGTCCCAAAGGAGGCAATGGACCAAGGAGTGCCCGCTCATCGTAGTCATTGACGGCGGCCTCGACGAGCCGGTGCACTTCGACCGCTTGGCTCAAAGGATCCAGTCCGCGGCGACGAATCAGCTCGCGGACTTCATCCTCGACGATGCGCAATGCCTCCATTTTCCCCCCAATGCAGCATGCGCCCAGGCGCTGCGGAAAACCTTCAACAAGGTTAAAAGTAGGGGAGGCTTCAACGCGAGACCAAGTCAAATTGAGTGACTTGTGGATAATTGTCTTATCCGTAAGTCACACCAGAAACACGTGAATCTCTGGTCACTCCCGACGCCCAAATCCCGTGCAAAGAAGGATCTCATGCCGAAAACACCGCGCGGATACTCCCGCGGTCGCTGGTTCAGCCGGCCACGATGGTTAGCCGGCACGGCGGTTCTGATGCTGCCGATCGCGATCGTCGCGCCTGCGCAGGCAGAAGAAAGCTCAACCAGCCTTCTTCCTGGACCGTCAACGGCAACTGCCCCACCCCCTCAGCCCACGCCGGCCGCCCAGTCCATGGCACGGCTGAAGGGACACCGGCATTCAAAGGTATGCGCAGACGCACCCCCGGGCTACGCATCGTGCCATGCGGAGATCGATGATGAAATTGCCGGTCCCCTGGCCGTGGGGCAGCTGGTTCCAGCTGGATACGGACCGGCAGACCTGCAGTCCGCTTATAAGCTGCCTTCACTCACCGCAGGCACCGGCAGAACCGTAGCGGTAGTGGATCCGTACGATGCCCCGACTGCCGAGGCTGATCTTGGTGTCTACCGGACGAAGTACGGGCAGGCGCCGTGTTCCTCAGCCACGGGATGCTTCCGCAAAGTGGACCAGGCAGGCGGAAACTCCCTGCCGGGCGCCGACGCCGGGTGGGCGCAGGAAGCGTCCCTCGATGTCCAGATGGTCTCGGCGGCCTGCCCGAACTGCAACATCCTGCTGGTCGAGGCCACATCCAATTCCCTCACCGATCTGGGTGCAGCGGTCAATACGGCGGTCAACCTTGGTGCCAGTGCTGTGTCGATGAGTTTCGGTGGACCGGAATCCTCCGGGATCACCCGATACGATGCCGAATACTTCAATCACCCCGGGATCCCCCTCGTGGCCAGCTCCGGCGACAACGGTTACACGAACGCCACCGCCCCGCCCACGGTGAACTACCCGGCGTCCTCCCCCAACGTCGTCGCAGCCGGCGGCACTACCCTGAACCTCGACACAAGCAAAGTCCGGGGCTGGACGGAACGCGCGTGGGGAGCCACCGGCTCCGGCGCTGCCGGTCCGGGCAGCGGTTGCTCCGCCTACGAGCCGAAGCCTGCTTGGCAGCACGACACGGGCTGCCCGAACCGCACCGTCGCCGATCTGGCCTCAGTCGCCGACCCGAGCACCGGCGTCGCCGTCTACGACAGCACGCCCAGCAACGGGATGAGCGGGTGGATGGTCTTTGGGGGAACCAGCGCGGCCGCGCCCGTCATCGCAGCCACATACGCCCTCACCGGCCCTCCACCTGCGGGGACCTCCCCTGCCCAACTTGCCTACAGCTCCCCCTGGGCGCTGAATGACGTTGCGAACGGTGCGAACGGCACGTGCACCATCCCTTATCTATGCACCGCCGGCTACGGCTATGACGGACCCACCGGACTCGGCACCGCGCAAGGCCTGACGGCATTCACGGCTTCGAGCCCGCCTTCCTTCACGGACATCCCCGAAAGCTACCCTTTCTACACGGAAGTGACGTGGATGGCCTACAACGGCATCGCCAAGGGCTATCCCGAGGGTACGTTCCAGCCCATCCAGCCCGTCACCCGCGAGGCCATGGCCGCTTTCCTCTACCGCCTGAGGGGAAGCCCCGCCTACGTGCCCCCGGCGATCTCTCCGTTCAAGGACATTGGGCCCCTTTCACCGTTCTACAAAGAAATCACCTGGCTGGCCACCACCGGCATCACGACCGGATACCCCGACGGCACCTATCGCCCCTCGGATCCCGTCAACCGCGACGCCATGGCTGCATTTCTCTACCGACTTGCCGGTAAACCCGCATACACCCAGCCCGGCGTCTCACCGTTCACCGATCTCACCCCAGTCAGCCCGTTCTATCTCGAAATCACGTGGCTGGCCTCCACCGGCATCACGACCGGATATGCCGACGGCACCTTCCAGCCGCTGAACCCCGTCAACCGCGACGCCATGGCGGCGTTCATGTACCGCTACAACGCCAGAATCGGACGTTGAGGACCGCAGTCGGGCACAGCTGGATGCCAGTCCGGTCGCCGTGAACCGTCTGGCTCGGAGTACCCCGCGTTCGGACAGAAACAGGGTGGCGACCGAGCTGGCGTGGTCGTTGGGTAACTGTTCAACCACCAGTCACACCAGCAACACATAAAACTCTGGCCACTCCTGCCCCCGAATGCTATGGTGTCCCGGTTAGGAGCTGGCCCTTATGGTGCACTGCAGAAGCGTTAGTTGCTGGAGCTGCAGTCGCAAGCTATCACCATGTGCCGTCAATTGAGCGGCACCTTGCCGGAATTGAAAATGAATAAAACCAAAGCCGAAACGGCCCGTCGTTCACCCTTGGCCCGCGCAGGCGCGGCGCTATCCTTGGTGCTGCTGATGACCGTCGCTGCCCCCGCACAGTCCGGCGCCTCGGAGCTGGTGCCAACGGCCCCGTCACCGTCGTCTCCGGCTACGACATCAGCGACCAAACCAAGCGCTCCTAATCCGGCAACGCCGTCGGTCCCCGCGCCAGCGCCTTCCCCGGCGCCAAGCGTTCAAGGCTCTGATCCCGCAATTCCCACGCCGCAGGCCTCAGATGCGATCAAGATGCCCGGCGGAAACCCGACGACCGCCGACGCTATGAAGGCCGCAATGCGAAAGGCGATCCCGTCCGGCGGTGCCGAGATGGGTCAACGCTCTCCTCGTGTCATGGCAAACAAGCAGGAAGAGTCGTTGCATGTGGTGGCCGGCTCCCGGGCAGTAGCCGGTGCAATTCCCCTAGCCATTTCCCAGGCGACCGACCCGGGCCATTGGAGTCCGCCGTACGGGATCGCCGGCCAGGACGTTAGCGCGTACCAGGGCAACGTTGACTGGGCGGCGCAGTGGAACCAAGGTTCGCGCTTCGCTTACGTCAAGGCGTCTGAGGGCAACTATTACGTCAATGGGAATTTCTCCCAGCAATACGATGGTTCACGCAGCGTCGGGATGATCCGGGGGGCTTACCACTTTGCCATTCCCAACTGGTCATCCGGCGCAGACCAAGCCAGGTACTTCGTGGCCAACGGTGGTGGATGGTCCGCTGACGGATACACCCTGCCTCCCGTGCTCGACATCGAATACAACCCGTACGAGGGCCAGACCATCAATGGGTTCTATTTCGGTAACACTTGTTATGGAATGTCTGCAGGCCAGATGGCCTCGTGGATTTCCGACTTTGGAAATACCGTCAAGTCGCTCATCGGACGATACCCCGTCATTTACAGCACCACTGACTGGTGGGCCACATGCACAGGAAACTCGGGCAGTTTCGCCAACTATCCGCTGTGGATCGCTTCCTATCCTTCAAGTCCCAGCAGTTCGCCGGGGACGCTTCCGGCCAGTTGGAATCAATTCAGCTTTTGGCAATACAGCAGCACAGGCCCGTTCTCGGGCGACTCAAACATTTGGAACGGCGACTTCGCCTCACTCTCGACTTTCGCGGGGAACTCCGTCCCTCAGGCGGCGTCCGACCAGATCAGTGCGTATCGCAACGGCCACCCGGCCCTGGGGAACCAGACGACGGCGATCACCTGCGGTCTCGTCAACGGCGGCTGCTTCCAAGGATTCCAGGGCGGAACGATCATGTGGTCGCCGGCAACCGGGGCGCTGGCAATCACCCCCGGCCCCATAGCCGATGCCTGGCGGAGTACCGGACTGGAGAGCGGCCGGGCCGGCTACCCCACGAGCGAGCTCATTTGTGGGCTCAAGAACGGTGGCTGTTTCCAAAACTTCCAGGGTGGAAGTTTCCTGTGGTCACCAGCCTCAGGGGCTGCGCTGGTCCAACCGGGAGCAATTCGGGACTACTGGGCGTCGAAAGGCTTTGAAAGCGGGGCGCTCGGCTATCCGACCAGTTCCCTGACATGCGGGCTCAAGAACGGGGGATGTTTCCAGACGTTCCAGGCCGGATCGGTTCTGTCGAGCCCATCCACGCCACCCGTGCTCGTCAAATCCGGACCCATGTTGGATGCCTGGGGAGGAACCGGGTTCGAGAACGGGGTGCTCGGATATCCGGTAGCGGAAGCGACGTGTGACGCTTCCTCGTGCGTGCAGAAATTCCAGGGAGGTGTGGTCGCCTGGACATCAACCTCCGGCGCGTGGCCGATCATCCTGGGAATCGCGGACACGTGGAACACCGCGCGTGCCCAGTCAGTGCCAATCGGATTCCCTCTGGCCAAGGAAGTCTGCGGACTCCGCGCCAGCGGCTGCTACCAATTGTTCCAAGGCGGGGTAATAATGTTCTCCCCGAATACCGGCGCCTTCACGCTCACCGGAAGGCTCTTGGATTATTGGCAAAAGTCCGGTTTCGAGAACGGATCCCTCGGATATCCGACCTCGTCCGCAAATTGCGGACTCACAGACTCCGGATGCATCCAGTCCTTCGAAAAGGGATCCGTGGTCTATTCGAACTCGACACCCATCCAATCGGTAGCCGCGGGCGCAATGCTGGACGCGTGGAAGCTCTCAGGCATGGAGACAGGTTCACTCGGCTATCCGGTCTCTGCTCAAATCTGCGGCCTTAAGGATGGCGGCTGCTTCCAGATGTTCGCCAAGGGCGCTTTGATGTACTCGCCGGCTACCGGTGCGCAGCCAAGCATCAACGGTCCGATCCGCGACCTGTGGCAACAAGGAGGCTTCGAGAGCGGGCGTCTCGGTTACCCGGCCTCCGGCGTCGTTTGTGGCCTCCGGAACAGTGGCTGCTTCCAGAATTACCAAGGCGGCACCATCATGTTGTCTGCCGGGACAAGTGCCAACGCTCTCTTGATGGGTCCGATTCGGGACGCCTGGGTCAAATCGGGCTTCGAAGGAGGGACCCTCGGGTACCCCACGAGCGCGCAGATCTGTGGACTCCGCAACGGGGGCTGCTTCCAGAACTTCGAAAAGGGAACCGTCATGTGGTCCCAGGCCACGGGCGCCCAGCCTATGACCTCCGACCCGATCCGTGCACGGTGGGGGCAGTCAGGCTTCGAATCAGGGAGCCTCGGTTATCCGACGAGCGCCACGATTTGCGGACTGCGCAATGGCGGTTGCTTCGAAAACTTCGAGAACGGGACCATCATGTGGTCCCCGACGAGCGGTGCGCAAGCCATGGTGCCCGGACCGATCCAACAAGCTTGGGCCGGTCAGGGCTTTGAAGGCGGCCGCGCTGGTTATCCGACGACGAGTCAGACCTGCAGCCCCGATGGGACGAGCTGCACCCAGTCGTTCCAAGGCGCAACAATTACCTGGAGCTCTGCAAGCGGGGTCAAGATTCTCACCCCGTAGCTGCAGCAAGTGCCCGAAGGCGGGGACCCATCGCTGGGTCCCCGCCTTCGGGGTAGGTGGAGGGTTTTTCGCTCTCGCCGTGAACCGGCGTCGTTGACAGGATCAATGCGACGCTCGTCCGCGGCCATTGCGGAACAGATAACTGGCGTAAATCCGGTAACGTATGGAACTATGCAGCGACTCCTCGTAACCGGCGGCGCCGGCTTCATCGGCTCAAATTTCGTCCACTTCGTCATAGCTAACACGGACCACCACGTCACAGTGCTGGACAAGCTCACCTATGCCGGGAACCTGGAGTCGATCAAGCACCTACCGAGCGAGCGGCTCACGTTCGTCCAGGGGGACATTGCGGACCCTTCCGTCGTCGAGCCCCTCGTGGCCGCGGCCGACGTCGTGGTCCACTACGCCGCAGAGTCGCACAATGACAACTCGCTGCATGACCCGCGTCCCTTCCTGGACACCAATATCATCGGCACCTACACGCTCATCGAAGCCGCCCGGAAGCATGACAAGCGCTTCCACCACATCTCCACCGACGAGGTCTACGGCGATCTTGAGCTCGATGACCCGGAACGGTTCACCGAGAACACTCCGTACAATCCCTCCAGCCCCTACTCCTCGACGAAGGCCGGTTCAGACCTGCTGGTGCGGGCATGGGTGCGCTCCTTCGGATTGCAGGCCACCATCAGCAACTGCTCAAACAACTACGGCCCGTACCAACACGTGGAAAAGTTCATCCCGCGCCAGATCACCAATGTGATCGACGGGATCCGCCCAAAGCTCTATGGCAAGGGCGAGAACGTCCGCGACTGGATCCACGCGAACGACCACTCTTCCGCCGTTCTGGCAATCATCGAGAAGGGCAGGATCGGGGAAACCTATCTCATCGGCGCGGACGGCGAGAAGAACAACAAGGATGTCGTGGAGCTCATCCTGGCGCACATGGGCCAGGACAACGATGCCTACGACCACGTGGTGGACCGCCCAGGCCACGACCTCCGTTACGCGATCGACTCCACGAAACTGCGCACGGAGCTGGACTGGAAGCCCGAGTTCTCCAACTTCGAGGCCGGCATCGAAGACACCATCAAGTGGTACCGCGACAACGAAGCATGGTGGCGTCCCCAGAAAGCCGAAACCGAGGCCAAGTACAAGGAACAGGGCCAATAGACGATGTCGATTGAGTTTTCCAAGCAGCTGAGTGCCCGCGAAACGCCTATTCCCGGCGTCGTCCTTTACGAACTTCCCGTCCACGGCGACAACCGCGGCTGGTTCAAGGAGAACTGGCAGCGCGAGAAGATGGTGGCCCTCGGGCTTCCGGACTTCAAGCCGGTACAGAACAACATCTCTTTCAACGAGAAAGCCGGCACCACGCGCGGCATCCACGCCGAACCTTGGGACAAATTCATCTCTGTGGCCACCGGCAGGATCTTCGGCGCGTGGGTGGACTTGCGTGAAGGTCCGTCCTTCGGTGCGGTATTCACCGCCGAGCTGGACCCTAGTCAGGCAATTTTCATCCCGAGGGGTGTGGGCAACGCTTTCCAGACCCTGGAAGACAATACCGCTTACACCTATCTGGTCAACGACCACTGGAGCGCCGATGCGCAGGGCCAGTACACCTTCCTGAACCTGGCTGACGAGACAGCGGCGATCGACTGGCCCATTCCACTCGAGCGGGCCGAGCTCTCGGACAAAGACAAAGCACATCCGCGTCTCGCGGATGTGCGGCCGATGGGCCCGAAGAAGACGCTGGTTCTGGGTGCCAACGGCCAGCTGGGCAAAGCCCTTCGGGAACTGTACGACGGCGACGCCTCCGTTGAATTTGCCGGCCGCGCTGAGTTCGACCTCACGTCAGAGGATGCGATTGCGCAAAAGAACTGGAAGAACTATTCCGCTGTCATCAACGCGGCCGCTTATACCGCCGTCGACGCCGCGGAAACCGCTGAAGGCCGCCAGGCCGCCTGGGAGTCGAATGTCACTGCCGTCGCTCGTCTGGCCCGGACCGCCGTCGAGCACGACCTGACCCTGGTGCATGTCTCCTCCGACTATGTGTTCGACGGCGCTGCTGACACCCACGGCGAAGACGAACCGGTCTCGCCGCTGGGCGTATACGGGCAGACGAAGGCCGCCGGGGACGCCGTTGTCAGCGTTGTTCCCAGGCACTACATCGTGCGCACGAGCTGGGTCATTGGCGAGGGTAACAATTTCGTCCGCACCATGGCTTCCCTCGCTGCGCGTGGAATTGAACCTTCCGTCGTCAACGACCAGATCGGACGTTTGACCTTCACCGAGGATATCGCCGCGGGAATCAAGCACTTGCTGGACTCCAAGGCCAGCTACGGCACGTACAACCTCAGCAACGCCGGTGAGCCGCAGTCCTGGGCGGACATCGCCGCCGACGTCTACGAGCTCAGCGGTGCGGCACGGGATTCCGTCACGGGCGTCACCACCGAAGAGTACTTCCGCGGCAAAGCGGCCGCACCCCGCCCACTCAAAAGTGTCCTTGACCTGAGCAAGATCCGGGCAGCGGGATTCGAGCCGGGCTCGTCTGACGATCGGCTCACGTCGTACGTCCGGAACAGGTTGGTCTAGCCGTGGGCGCTGTTCGCCGCCACGATGTTCTGGTCATCATGCCAGCGTGGAATGAGTCCGAGGCCATCGGCAGCACGATCCGCGAGGTCTTCGCTTTCGGGCCGCCGTGCGACGTCCTGGTTGTCGACGACGGTTCGCGCGACAACACTGCAGCGGTGGCACAGGGCGCCGGCGCCACGGTCCTGCAACTCCCCTTCAATATGGGCGTCGGTGGAGCGATGCGCACTGGTTTCAAATACGCCAAGTCGCACGGTTACACCCAGGTGATTCAGGTCGATGCTGATGGCCAGCACGACCCACGGGATATCAAAGTCGTCTTGGAGGGGCTCCGGGAGGCGGACATTGCAATCGGTGCCCGGTTCGCCGATAAAGGGACCTACTCGGTCAGGGGTCCACGCAAATGGGCCATGATCGTCTTGGCCTGGACCCTGTCCAAGGTTGCCGGAACGAAGCTTACCGACGTGACCTCCGGCTTCCGCGCTGCCAATGCCAAGGCCATCCGGCAGTACGTCGATCACTACCCCGCTGAATACCTCGGCGACACCATCGATTCGCTGGTCGTGGCCATCCGCTCGGGATGCACAGTACGCCAAGTTGGTGTTTCCATGCGTGAACGCCAAGGCGGAGAACCGAGCCACGACGCCGTGAAGGCGGCACTTTACCTTGGACGTTCGGGGCTCGCCCTGATCTTTGCGCTGACCCGCAAAAAATCCATTCCTTCAACCAACTAGGACATCCACATGGCACTCCTCATGGGCGCGATCGTCGTGGTGGCGATCCTTATTTACGTGTTCGAGATGCTGCGGCGCCAAAAACTGCGGGAGAAGTACGCCGTCCTCTGGATCATCGTCGGCATCGGAACGCTGGTACTTTCGGCCTTCCCGCAATTGCTGTCAGGGGCAAGCAAGCTGTTGGGCATCCAGATCCCGGCGAATCTGCTCTTCATCATGACGCTGATTCTGCTCGTCGGTGTTTGCCTTCACTTGTCACGTGAACAATCCACAGCTGAAGACGAAGTGCGGATCCTGGCCGAGGAACTCGCAATCTTGCGGGCGGAATTCAAGGCGATCCAGGCTAAGCAGACGGCTTCTGGAGACCCGGAGACACTCGACAATAAGGTTGAAACTCCCCCGGACTCTCAGAACAATTGATGGAAACAGAAGAGGGCGCCTCCTGGGAGGCGCCCTCTTCTGTTTCCATCGTCCGCTAGCCGACGATGTGCTTGGCCAGCCGGGGAAGGGAGTCGAACTTTCCCTTACCGACTGACTTCAGGATCAGTGTGGCTGCATTCAGTCGCGATGTTGTGTGGAAGCTCGCCGCACGGGCAGCCTTCTTCCAACCGAGAGCCGCGAAGCGCTCAGCCTGGCTCTCAAAAAAGTGCCGCTCTTCATCGAAGCGCCGGCCGTCGAGCGCGCGCACCGAAGAATCCGAAGCCGAATGGCGCCTGTAAAGAAACGCGAGTACTGGATCGATGACCATGGAGCCATGCTCTGCTGCGATGTCCAGCAGCAGCGCAAGATCCTGGACAACGTCCAAGCCCTCGGTGAAGCCGATGCGTGTGACTGTTTCCGACTTCCAGGCCAAGGAAGGGAAATAGGCCCAATCGGCACGGACCAGGCTCGTGGCCATGGCCTCGCCCTTGAGCTCGATCCGCTCGCTCGTTTTCGGTGCGTACACTTTCTTCACTGCGTCAACGAGAGGCGTGCAGGCAATGCCCTTCTCGTCTATGACCTGCACTCCGGGCTGAACGACGTCGGCCTTCGGATACTCCTCGAAAGCGCTCACAACGACGCCGAGATAGTTCGGCAACATGATGTCGTCGGCACCCATGATCACCACATAAGGGGCCTCAACGAGCCCCAGGGCCTTACGGTAGTTTCCGTTGGCGCCGAGGTTTTCCTCGTTGCGCATATAGGTGACCCTGGAGTCGGTGATCTCCGAGAACCAGCGCCGGGGTTCCGGGTCCGGGTAGCCATCGTCGATAACGATCAGCCTCCAGTCCTGGTACTGCTGGTTCAAGACACTCTGGGCCGCCAGTTTCATCTGGTCGACGTCCCCGTAGTAGGGCAACATAACGTCAACGGTCATGGACCTGTTGTTCCTTCCGGTGGGTTCAGCCAGTTTCGGGCAAGGCGTTGAGGGCAAATTACATGCGGTTCGAGAAACCTCTGGCTGTATTCCCTCGATTATATAGGTGCCCAATGGTCGGGACCTGCGGCAGTTGCATCGCTTGGTAGGATGATGGAAGTTTGGCCAAGCCCCCGCTCTGCTCATATCTTCTTGCGGGAAAGAGAAAGTGACTCCCGTTCATGTATGCCTCATCCGGAGCCGTTCCTCGCGTCAGCGTGTGCATGGCCGCCTACAACGGGTCGCGACACATCGCGGAGCAAATCGACTCCATATTGTCCGAACTAGCCCCGGACGACGAACTCATTGTGGTTGATGACTGTTCCACCGACGGAACAGCCCAATTGGTGGCTGATATCGAGGACTCCCGCATCCGGCTGATTCGCGCCGAATCGAACGCCGGCTACGTCAAGACATTTGAGCGGGCGTTGTCAGAGGCCCGCGGAGAGTACGTTTTCCTCTCGGACCAGGATGACATTTGGATTCCAGGACGAGTCGGGATCATGATTGGCGCTCTGCAAAGCAAGGGCATGGTTGTGAGCAACTGCCAGCACATCGAAGGAGATCTGGGCCGTTTCCACGAGATCCGTCTCCGGGCCCGGGATTCAGGTCACACTTTCCGGAACATCCTCGGGGTTGTGGTGGGCTATCGCCTTCACTGGGGATGTGCGATGGCCTTTCGTCGTTCCATGCTCGAACAGGTCCTTCCGTTCCCGAGCCACATGACTGAATCGCACGATCAGTGGATCGCCCTCGTCGGTATCGTCAACCGCTCCATTCTGTACCTGGAAACGGATACCATCCTTCATCGGCTGCACGGAGGTAACCTCACTCCTACCGGGATCCGAAGCTTCCGCAAAATCTTGGGTGCGCGCGTGGCTTTTCTGCGCAATGTGCTCACGGCAACCAAGCGGGCGTCCAGCACCCGTCGTGCGCCAGTGTCGGCAACAGTCGCCCGGCCGTAACCACCGTCTACTCCGATTGGCGCACAGCTCCAAATGAACATTACCGACAGGATCCCGGCCGTCGTTGCCGTTGTATCTGCGTTCAACCCATCCATTGCCCTGATCGACAGGGTCAGGAACCACTCCAAGCACGTAACCCGGGTCGTCGTCGTAGACGACGGTTCCACTTTCGGCAACCGTGAAATCTGGCAGGAACTCCGGGATGCCGGGGCGCTAGTTCTGCACCATGATGAAAACCGAGGGATCGCCGCCGCCCTGAATACCGGTGTGTCCGCCGGACTCGCAATCGATCCGAATGCATGGATATTGACCTTGGACCAAGATTCCGACCTCACCGACGGCTATGTTGAGAACGCGCTCTCAACCTACGCCTTGCTGGCGGAACAGGGTGTCAACGTTGGATTGGTTGCGCCTGGCAAGCACAACGGTTTCCCCGTCAAACTCCTCAGGAGTGAAGGCGACTTCGTCGAAGCATTTGATCCGATGCAGTCCGGCTGCCTCATCCCTGCGGCCGTCTTCCGCATGGCAGGCGACTTGGACGAAGACTTGTTCATCGACGGGGTGGATACAGATTTCAATGCCCGACTGCGCAGATTGGGATACCGTCTTCCGGCCGATCCTGGATGCAATCTCGTCCACGAGCTGGGACACCCTCGTGAAGTGACGATTCTCAAACGAAGGATCCATTTCCGCGGTCGCCCCTTGGCCCTGACTTACCACACACCTCTGCGGGTCTACTACATCACCAGAAATTCACTCGTCATTGCCCGACGCTACTGGCGAGACAACCCGGGCTGGATGTTCCAACGGCTTTGGATGGAAGTCGAGAGCAACTTGGTACGGCTTGCATTCGGCCCGGACCGTCGCGCCTACGCCATTTCGTGGCGCCGTGGAATTCGAGACGCATTCAAAGGCCATCTGGGCAAGGCTGATGCTGCCATCGCGAGCAGCCTAAGCCCCCGGCGGTAGCAGGCACGACGAAATATCGCGCATTTCCGGCTGATCGTCTGCGACTAAAGCTCGACTGGCGCTCAAGACTCGGCTGCAGTCAACCGCCGGGTTGCCTGCCGCCTGCCAAAGAGCCCTATCAAGTGTGTGAGGGCCGGTCCCAGATCGGTTCGTGAACCAATGACGCCACGCCACAACAGCGCGACAATCCGAAAGCCTGCCCAAGGGCCGTTGAACGTCTTCGAGGCAGCCTCGAGACTATGGGTGCGCTCGGGCATCCGCTTTTCGAGCGTCCCCAGCATGAGCGCCTTCCACCCGAAGGTCATATTGGCCACCATGACCGCCACCGAGGGTACCGAAGCGGAATTCTCGAATCTAAGGGCAAGTTCTCTCGCACGACGCAGGGATCTCAGCGGGTTGAACGACTCTGTGGCCTCACCAATCACGTTGGCTGCGTGCTGGACGTAGTCCTGCACAATGTCGTCAACGATCACATAGTCATCCAAGGCGGCGGCGGCAACACCGATCCAATGATCATGATTCTGGGTCAGGGTCGAGAGGCGTGGGAAAGGAAGAATCACCTCAAGCAGATCGCGCCGAAAGACGCACAATCCGCCGGTCACTTGGTTTTGAACCAAAAGGTCACAAATATCGGTCCGCCGCCGCATCGTCGACTCAGCGACCACTCGACCCGAATCGGTCACCACTCTTGCCTGACCTGTCACCAAAACGGCGCTCTCCAGGTGCGGCAGAAGACGTTCAAGTTTCTCTGGATACCAATAGTCATCCTGGTCGGACAGCGCGACCCAGTCCGCGGAAGGCGGGACCAAGGTCAGGCCACGTTCAAAATTTCCGTAGAACCCCAGCCGATCACCAAAGCCAGCAACGCGAAACCGATCATCACCGGGCAAAATCGAACGAACCAGCCTCGACACTCCCTCGGGATCGCCGTCTGCCGTGATGACGCATTCAAAGTTCGCATGTGTCTGCTTGCTAATCGACAACAGCTGACGCTCGAACAGCGCGGGATCCGGTTTGTACGCCGCGAGGACGATTGTTCCGAAGGACGGCAGCGCTTGGGGTTTGTCGTTCACCCAGTGATGATAGCAGCCGGGCGACCCCCCTAGACTTAGGAGGTTGGATCGTCCGGAGAGTGTACGGGGATTCGAATTACCGATGTCGAGGAGGTTTCGAGGCTGGCTGGCCACGGCGAGCAGCCCCGATAGTAATGAGAACAGTCCTAACACGTCTGGCGGGCTTCGCTGGCTTTCCTCTTCTGTCTGCCGTTGTGCCGATATTCGTCATGCCCATCATTGCCCGCATTGCTGGACCGCTAGGGTGGTCCAGCATTGGCAGCGGACTGGCAATCGGTATTTTCGCTTCAACCGTCATCCTCTTCGGGTGGAACATCGAAGGCCCCGTCCGGATCGCCAGGTCCGGGGACGTTCAGGTTCGACTCCGAATATACGGAGAGAGCATCGGCACACGGTTGCTCCTCTGCATCGTGGTTATGCCGGTCGCGGCCGCGCTGGTCTACCTGATTTCGGCCCCCGCGCATAGGTTTGACGCAATCCTGATCGCACTATCGGCCGCATCGGGTGGCTTGTCCCCGGCGTGGTATTTCATCGGCATCGGCAATCCCCGGCTACTAGGGATTGTCGACACTATCCCTCGGGTGGTCGCATCGCTGATTTCAATTCCGCTGCTTCTCATAACCGGACAGATCTGGCTCTACGCGGCAATGCAGATCATCGCAACCGTCGTCACGATGCGTATTTTCCTCCACCTCGCGCCGGGGTCACGGGGAAAGGCTCCGAAAATCGTTTGGAAGCTCGGCGACATGCTCTGCATCCTGAGGTCCCAGGCCGCCGCTGCGGGCGTCAATCTTGCGGGCAACGCTTACGGCTCCACCCCGGTCCCCATTGCAACAGCCACAGTCTCTGGACCAGGGGCAAGCAATTTTGCTTCCGCCGACCAGTTGTACCGCTATGCCCTGTTTCCCGTGGTCGTCCTTGCCAATGCATTTCAGGGTTGGGCGCTGGAGTTCGACGGTGAACAAGGACGACGGCGGCAGCTCGCCGCAATTGGGGCACACGTCTTGCTCGGCGTAGTTGGCGGAGCGCTCCTCGCGGTCTTTGGCCCGTTGGTTTCGTCGATTATGTTCGGCCCGGCATTGGCCGCGGGCCAAGTCACCAGTGTTTTCTACGGCTTGGCCTTGTGCTTCTTGTGTATTGCCGCTCCGCTCCAGAGAAACGTGCTCATTCCAGCGGGGCGCGCCTCGCTCGTTTTTGGAGTGACCGTGGCGGCCGCTCTGGCGGGGGTCAGCACAATGGTGGTGTTCGGAACTCTGAAATCGGTTGATGGCATAGCCTTCGGCATGGCAGCAAGCGAAGCCATAGTGCTGTTACTCCTGATCAAACCGTCGATCAAGGCCCTTCGTTCGGACTACATGAGCTGACCCAGTCTCCGCGAAAGCTGCGTGAGATCTGCGCCGGACTGCAGCTATCCTTCAGAATCTGACCGAATGCACCCGCACCAGCCCCTGGCGAATGGCTTCCGGTCGGGTCAAAACAGTCAATCCAAGCTGCCGCCTACCTCGAATTCGTCTCGGACTGAGCGAAGCTGGTTTGCTGAGCGGCCCGGCGTACGGAAGTATTGAGCCCATGCGTGGAATTATCCTTGCCGGCGGAACTGGATCCCGGCTTCACCCGATCACACACGGCATCAGCAAACAGCTCGTCCCTGTGTATGACAAGCCGATGATCTACTATCCCCTGTCGACGCTCATTCTGGCTGGCATCCGCGACATCCTCATCATCACCACGCCACACGACGCGGAGCAATTCCGACGACTCCTCGGAGATGGCTCCCAGTTCGGCATAAACCTCAGCTACGTTGAGCAGCCGTCCCCCGATGGGCTTGCCCAAGCATTCATCCTTGGCGCGGAACATATTGGAAACGACACCGTGGCTCTCGTCCTCGGTGACAACATCTTCTACGGCCAAGGCATGGGGACACAGTTGCGCCGGCACGCCAACATCGACGGCGGCGCAGTCTTCGGTTACTGGGTCAGCGACCCGAAAGCGTACGGTGTCGTGGAATTCGACGACTCCGGTAAGGCCATATCCCTTGAGGAGAAGCCTGAAAAGCCGAAATCCCACTACGCTGTTCCAGGCCTGTACTTCTACGACAACGACGTCGTCGACATCGCCAAGAATCTGCAGCCGTCAGCACGAGGCGAGCTGGAAATCACGGATGTGAACCGCGCTTACCTCGAGCAGGAGAAGCTTCACGTCGAAATCCTTCCCCGCGGCACTGCGTGGCTGGATACCGGGACATTCAACGACCTCAACGACGCTTCCAACTTCATCCGCACGGTAGAGAACCGTCAGGGACTCAAGATCGGCGCGCCTGAGGAAATCGCTTGGCGCCAAGGCTTCCTCACGGATGACGAACTCAGGCAGCGGGCCGAGCCCCTGGTCAAGAGCGGCTACGGTCAGTACTTGCTCGGTCTTCTCGACGGTTAGGCTTCCATTTTGCCGACCGTCGCACATCCTTAGTAATAGGTGGAGTCCAATTGAGTTGGTATTCAACGCTTCCAGTATTTCTTGCCAGTTTGGCAGTCCTCTTTGTACCCGGAAGCTTGATCGCAGCGGCATTGGGCCTCCGGGGCTTGACCTTCCTTGCCGTGGCACCAGCGCTCAGTGTCTGTGCTGCCGCCTGCACGGCCATTGTCCTCCCCTTCCTGCGACTCTCTTGGTCCCTAGGGCCTGTCGTCGTCGCGGCCTTGGTCTTGGCCGTTGTCCTGTACGGAGCAAGCTATCTCACGCGAGACAAACTCGCCATGCGATCTCGCTGGCGATTCGAGCGTCCCAAAGCGGGTACATACGCGGCGGTAATCGGATTCTTGATCGGTGGTGTGTCTATCGGGATACAACTGGTCGATGCATTCGACCGACCCGATAACATTTCCCAGACTTTTGACAACGTCTTCCATCTGAACGCCATTCGCTACATTCTGAACACTGGCAATGGATCGTCACTGTCCATAGCTACCATGACCAGCGGCGACAACCCGCCATCGTTTTACCCGGCGGCTTGGCACGATCTCGCATCCCTCGTGGTCCAAATTACCGGCGCACCAATCAGCGTTGCGGCAAACATCCTGAACATTTGCATTGCTGCGGTTGTCTGGCCTCTCGGCTGCATGTTCCTCACACGGGCAATTGCCCGTCCCAGCGCCTACGTCGTTGCCGCTGCAGGCATCCTCGCCGCCGGCTTCAGCGCGTTCCCGCTGTTGCTTTTGGACTTTGGTGTGCTTTACCCAAATTTCCTTGCCTTAAGCATGCTCCCCGCCGCCTTGGCTAGCGTGGCGGTCTTCTTCGCGGTCGGTAACATCGATGGAATCCCAGTGATCGCCCGCTTCTCTTTGGCACCAATCCTTGCGTTGGGCCTCGCGATCGCGCACCCCAACGGCATGATGTCGTTGATCGCCCTCTCGGTCCCGATCCTTCTCGCGAGCTACGTTTGCTACTGGGTTCGCCGGAAAAACCAAGGCGCCGGCTATGGCCGAGTAGTCATCCTTGGTGCAGCTTTGGTGCTTGCCCTCGTCACCATCGTGGTGATGTGGAAATATATTCGACCGCCGGCCGAAACCGCCACCTGGGCGCCCGTCCAAAGTGCCGGCCAAGCCGTTGGTGAAATCGTGACGAATTCACCTATGCACCATGCCCCGGCCTGGGCAGTAAGCGCGTTGATGCTTCTGGGACTAGCAGTTGTGGCGCGGAGTCGGCACAACTTGTGGTTCGTGGGGTCGTTTCTCGTCTCTGCCGTATTGTTCGTCGTGGTCTCCGCAGGAACAGACCAATGGTTCCGGAACGCACTTACCGGTGTCTGGTACAACGACAGTTACCGGCTGGCGGCGTTGCTGCCAACAGTTGCCGTTCCCTTTGCAGCCATCGGTTTGGCCTGGTTGATCAGAAGAATCCAACTCAGCTGGCTCTCAGGGTGGGAGCGCGGACGGAGGTGGTTCGGATCACAGAGCCGTCCTAAAACAGTCAGTGCTCTGGTGATCCCTGCGGGTCTCCTTGCGTTGTTTCTCCCGCTTCAAACGCTTCCGCTCGGTGGCGAAATTGCTTCGGCTCACAACATCTACTCGACGGCCCCGGATGCCCCCTTGGTGAGCAGGGACGAGATGACTCTCATTGACGAGCTGGATAATTACGTTCCACAAAACGCAACAATCGCCGCGAATCCGTGGACAGGGGCCGCAATGGCCTTTGCGCTGGCCGATCGCAACACGACATCCAAGCACACACTCGCTGCGTACACTCCCTCAGTCCTCATGCTCAACGACCGACTCAAGGACGCCGCGAGCGACCCCGAGGTGTGCAATGCAGTCCATACTGCCGGCGTTGGCTATGCGTTGAATTTCGGGACCAAAGAGGTCCATGGAGGCGATCACGGATTCAAGGGACTCCTGATCGAAAACACAACTCCGGGCTTCCAGCTTCTCGCGCAGGTCGGTGAAGCGAAGCTGTTCAAGGTGACTGCTTGCGGCTAATTTGACCATTCAAAGGTTCGGGCTGTTACGAGAGCAGGAGTGCAAGAATGCTGGAGCGAAGGCCATTCGGTAGTACCGATTTGAACGTCTCCATCGTGGGGCTCGGAGCCGGCCAGATCGGCGAGAGTGATGTCACCGAGGCCGAAGCCTCCGAAGTGCTTAACGGAGCTCTGGATCTTGGCGTTACGTTGATCGATACCGCCAACAGTTATGGCTTGAGCGAAGAGCGTATCGGGAGGCACCTCGGCCGACGTCGGAACGAGTTTGTGTTGTCAACCAAAGGGGGCCATGGGATCAACGGCGAACCGGATTGGTCCTCGGGCAGCGTGCTTGCGAGTATCGAACGGTCTTTGCGTTTGACCCGGTCTGAACGAATCGACATCTTTTTCCTGCACTCCTGCCCGGTTGAGATTCTGCGACGCGGTGAGCTGCAAGAGACGCTGGACGAAGCCGTCGCGGCTGGCAAGATCGGCGTCGCCGGCTACAGCGGAGACAATGAGCCGCTCGCATTCGCACTGGAGTCCGGGCGGTTCGGTGCTGTCGAAACCAGCGTCAACATCGCCGACCAGTGGAATCTCAGAAACTTGCTCAGCGACTATCCCGGACCGGGAGTGATCGCCAAGCGCCCGATCGCGAACGCGCCGTGGCGGTTCCGCGAGCGACCGACCGGGCACTATGCGGATCTCTATTGGCAACGGCTTCAGTTGCTCGACCTTGATCCAGGCGAACTTGATTGGGCCGAACTCGCCTTGCGCTTCACGGTGTACGCCCCTGGTGTCCACACGGCAATTGCCGGCACGGCCAAGCTGGACCACCTGCGAAGGAACGTCTCAGCCGCCAGCCGAGGCCCACTCCCGGCCGCTACCTTGGAACGCATCGACCGCGCTTGGCGCGGCGTCGGCTCCGACTGGCCGGCATCAACCTAAGATCCAGCGCCTCTTAAAGGCGTGAAGACGCCCCGCCAAAAGCGGGGCGTCTCACTCGTTGGTCTACAACGCGCTGTTTAGACTTGGCTGCGAAGCTGGGCCACTGCGGCGTCGATGGCTCCGTCAAAAACAATGTTTCCGTGCTTGAGAACCACACCGCGATCACAAATACGGGAAACAAGTTCAAGGTCGTGACTGACGACGACGAGGGTCTTGCCTGCCGCGGAAAGCTCCTTGATCCGGGCGAGGCACTTACGCTGAAACGGCTCGTCTCCGACGGCCAGGATCTCGTCCACGAGGAATACCTCGGGATCCGTGTGAACGGCGACTGAGAATGCCAGACGGAGGTACATGCCAGACGAATAGAATCTGACTTCCGTATCGATGAACTCGCCGATCTCGGAAAATTCCACGATGGAGTCGAATTGTTCGTCGATCTGGGCTTCCGTCATTCCCAGGATCGCGCCGTTCAGGTAAACGTTTTCCCTGCCCGACAAGTCATGATGGAACCCCGCGCCTACCTCAATAAGGCCTGCGACTCTGCCACGCGTCCGCACTGAACCGCTATCAGGCAACATGACCCCTGAAATATGCTTGAGCAGCGTGGACTTGCCGGACCCGTTCAAGCCCAGCAGCGCGACCGTCTCGCCTTGTTGGATTTCAAGATCGACGTTGTGAAGGGCATGGAACTTCTTCGAGATATCACCCTTGCGACCGGTGACAAGCCAGACAATGGCCTCCTTGAGGGAGCGCGTATGCCTCAGCACGAACTGCTTATTTAGCTTCTGGACTTCAATAGCAACAGACATCGTCACAGCTCCTGCGCGAATCGGCCCTCAAGCCGGCGGAAGACCCACTGGCCGAGAACGAGAACTGCAAGGGAAACCACGATTCCCACAGGAACCCAAAGGGGCAAAAGATTTGGCGGCATGGGGGCGGTTTCATCGGTGGTTGGAAGCCAGAAGGCGTAATGAAACGCTTCGACGCCGATGGTAATGGGATTGACTTGGTAGACGGCGTACCAGCTCGCGCCGAGTTTGCTCTGCACCATGGTCCAGGAGTACATGATGGGAGAGGTCCAGGTCGCGACCATCAGCAGCATGTCCACGATGTTCTCGGAGTCCCGGAAATAGACATTCGCAGAGCCAAAGAGGAGTCCCAAACCGGTAGCCAACATGGCCACGATCACGAAACCCGCGATGGCCGCCACAAGCTGCAGCAGGCTCGGGTGCCATCCGGCGAAGACACAGGCGACAACCAGGACAATCAACTGCGGAATGAAATGGACGGCCGAAACCCACACTGAGGCGACGGGGAAAAGCTCGCGCGGCAAGTAGATCTTCTTGATCAGACCGCCGTTGCCCACTATGGAACGGGCCGCGTTGCTGAGCGCCTCGGTGAAAAAGTTGATCAGAACGATTCCGGAGAACAAGTAGACGGCGTAGTTTGCCAGTCCATCCGGATTTCGAGCGCTCTTCTCAAGTCCCAGGAAAACGCCCAAGGCAATGTAGAAGACGAGGAACTGAACGCCCGGCTTTACGTAGGACCAAAGCAGCCCAAGAACCGACCCCTTGTAGCGGATCTGCAATTCTTTCCGAACAAGGAGTTTGAGCAGGAAGCGCTGTCTGAACACGTCGGCGAGTCCGCCCCCCACGCCCGGGCGGACGAGCGGGGCGGTCTCACTGAAGTCACTCGCAGTTGTCACCCGTTGGCCTTTTCCTGCGGAGTCGTAGTGGTCACCGCGTCGAAAGTCTCGCGCCACGCCTGCTGCGACGTGAACTCGGGCAGGCTCCGGGAATATTCCTCGGAAAGTTTTTCCCAGTCCTGGAGAAGCTGCTGGTGGAGCTTGATGCTGCGGGCCATCATATTGCGGAAATGCTCAGGATGGCGCTTGTACCAGGATGCACCGGTTCCATCAGCGGAAGAGACGATTGCCGAGTCCAGCTGCGACAGTCGCCACCAACGGGCATCCATTGCCGGAACGAGGGCCTCCGGGTGCTCCAGGGCTCCCGGCCTTACGCTTTGTACCTGACGAACCCCTGCGGAGGCAGCGGTCGCAAGGGCAGCGAAAATAGACTTCGGCGAAGATGGCTTCTTTCCGCGCTTCGGCGGCTTCACGCGCTTTACTTGCGGGAAGGCTGCTACTTCCTTCGTGATACGTGCGTCATCGAAGTCTGCACGTCGCGCACGAATTTCAGGGAGTTTGGTCCGAATTGTCTGGTGCAAGTGGGAAGGTCCCTTGAGCAGGTCCTCCAGGGCATCCAAGCGAAGCTCGACCGCCGAGTACTGCATCGACAACAGGTGCTTGACATCAACCATGAAGCTTTGGCGCGGCAGGAATCCGCCCTTTTTGTAGGGCGAGTAGACCAGGGCGGCAAGCCAGCGGTTTCGCTGGTGGAAGTAGGCCTGCCAGTCGATCGTGTCATCCTTTTCGGTCCACGGCATATGCCAGACAGCGGCGCCCGGGAGGGTGACTGTCGGGTAGCCGTGGCGGCGGGCACGAATGCCGTATTCGGCGTCGTCCCACTTGATGAACACGGGAAGAGAGAGTCCGATGTCGCGCAGAACACTGGTCGGAATCAAGCACATCCACCAGCCGTTGAAGTCCACATCGATCCGGCGATGCATCCACGGCGTCGTGCGAAGGTTGCTCGCCGAAAAATCATGGGCTTCTTTGGTGCTTTCGACCGCGCCCCATTGGAACTTGTACTCGTTGACTTCTTCGCCGAAGCTGTGCATCACCGAGCGTTCATACAGGTTGAACATGTGACCGCCGACGATCGACGGCTTACGCGTGAAGTCAGCGAAGTTGATAGCGCGCAGCACGCCCTCTGTTTCGATGATCACGTCATCGTCCAACAGCAGCACGTATTTGCTCCGGCCATCTTCAACCGTCTCGTGCATGCCGCGGGCAAAACCGCCCGAACCACCGAGGTTGCCCTGCTCAATCAGTGCGAACTTATCCCCGAGTCGCGCGGCAGCCTCATCAAAACCATCCTGGTCGCGTACCTTCTGCGTACCCTGGTCGGTGATCAGGAGCCGGTCCATGACATCCAGGAGTTCAGGAGAATCGGCAAATGTCGAAAGGTGCTTGACGCAGAAATCCGGGCGGTTAAAGGTAGTTACCGCGACTGTGGCGGTGCCTGCCTCGAATCCTTCAGGCTTCCTTACGGACCATTCGGCACCGAGGAGCTTGACCTGTTCAGAGGAAGCCACGAGGTCAAACCAGTACCAGCCGCCATCGCCGAAGTTGGCCAGCGGCAGAACAACATCAACCGGCCGTCCAGCGTCTACGCTGATGCTTTCCACCCGGTTCGAGGTGCCCCTCGCGGTGGACCGAAGAATCACAACAGTAGCCGGGGCATCAACGGCAACCGTAAGCCGCACACTCGTGACATCGGTGTGAGCTCGCCAGTAGCTCGCGGGGAAGGCGTTGAAGTACGTGCCAAAGGAAATGCGTCGGTACGCCGGCAAGTGCAGCTGGCGACGATTCTCAATGAAGTCCGAACGAATCTTTGCACCAGTGGAAGTGACAGCCGTGACGCCCGAGCCCGACTTGGACGTCTGCGATTCCTCGGACACGACCCGCTGAGCCGCGTTGAAGTCCAAGTACAAGGGAAGTGTGTCAGAGTCGCCATCCGTCGGGAAGACAACGCGATGGACGGTTTGCCATTCTTCGCCCAGTCCGGACGCAGCGTCCTGGTTCGTGGGTTCCGTTGAAACGCTCACGCGTCCACTCCTCCGCTTTCAATTTCTGCGCCGCTTTCGAAGTGCGGACGGATCTTGTTGTCAAACATGGACAGGGCAGAACCTATGGCCATGTGCATATCGAGGTACTTGTAGGTGCCGAGACGACCACCAAACAGGACGTCCTTCTCGGCGGCTGCGAGATCGCGGTACTTCAGCAGCTTTTCGCGGTCATCCGGGGTGTTGATCGGGTAGTACGGCTCATCGCCGGTTTCTGCGAACCGGGAAAATTCGCGCATGATGACGGTCTTCTCCGTCTGGTAGCCGCGCTCCGGGTGGAAGTGGCGCGGCTCGATGATCCTGGTGAACGGGACGTCGGCGTCGTTGTAGTTGACAACCGACGTTCCTTGGAAGTCGCCCATGTCCAGGACTTCCTCTTCGAAATCGATGGTGCGCCAGGACAAATCTCCGGCGACAAAGTCGAAGTAGCGGTCCACAGGTCCGGTGTAGACGACGGGAATCTTGCCGACGACCTTGTTCTTTGAATACTCGTGGGACTCGTCAAAGAAGTCCGTGTTCAGTCGCACTTCGATGTTCGGGTGCTCGGCCATCTTTTCGATCCACGCCGTGTAGCCGTTGGTCGGCAGGCCTTCGTACTTATCGTTGAAGTATCGGTTGTCGTAGTTGTACCTGACAGGAAGGCGCGAAATGATGCCGGCCGGGAGATCCTTGGGGTCCGTCTGCCACTGCTTGCCGGTGTAGTGCTTGATGAATGCCTCGTACAGGGGGCGGCCAATCAGCTGGATGCCCTTGTCGTTGAGGTTCTGCGGGTCGGTGCCCGCGAGCTCGCCAGCCTGCTCCTTGATAAGGTCCTGCGCTTGGCTGGGCGTCAGGTTCGCACGGAAGAACTGGTTGATTGTCGCCAGGTTGATGGGGAGGGAATAAACCTCACCCTTGTGTACGCCGTACACCTTGTGCACGTAGTTGGTGAAGGTCGTAAACCGGTTGACGTACTCCCATACCCGCTCGTTTGAGGTGTGGAAGAGGTGCGCACCATAGCGGTGCACCTCGATTCCGGTCTGCTCTTCCGTTTCGCTGTAGGCGTTGCCACCGATGTGATGCCGGCGGTCAATGACAACAACCTTCAAGCCCAGCTCAGTGGCGGCCTGTTCTGCGATTGTCAGGCCAAAAAAGCCCGACCCGACGATGACGAGGTCAGCGGTCACAAATACTCCTGGTTCGAATGCGGGCAGCCTAATGATGTGCACTTGCTGCAGGTCAAGCCTACCTGAGATGCCGCATCCAATTGCCGCCGAGGCCGTTCCCCGCCCGCGAACGCACTGTTTTCCACATAGGGAAACTGAGCAGGAACACCCGGTCAACATCACAAATATCGTGGAAGAACAGCAGTCACGCGAGCCGAAGGAGCGGACATAGTGACACTCCATTGCACTCTGGTCCGGGCCCCGCGGGCGCTACGGCAAGGCGAACCCGTCGAACTGGCCTTAGCCGTTGGCAATGGCACCCCCGGCACCGTCGTCGAGGCCGCCGTCGCGGCCGAGTTCGGCGCGGGACAACTGACAGTCGACGGGCATCCACTCAGTGATCTCGCCGTGGGCTCTGCACCCCTCATATCCGGAGCCGTGTTGGTCGACGGCGCTGATTCGGAGGCGCGAAACGATTCGATCTGCAAACGCGGTCCTGCGGCCTTGTCTTTGCTGGTGCACGCCGGACCTGCCGCGGGCCTGGTGGTTCCGCTGGAACGTGGCAGTTACAGGATCGGCAGGAGCAACGCGGATGTTTGCCTGGCGGATCCTGATGTTTCCCGGGTTCACGCGGTCCTGACAATCTCCGAGACAGCGGTCACCATAACCGACAATGGAAGCGCCAACGGAACAGTGGTGGATGGCCGCACGGTCCGCTCCGCCGCTCTCTCAACCGCTTCCAGGATCCGATGTGGCGCCTCGGTCATGTCGGTGGTCTTCGGCGCCGAAGACTTCGGGACGGAATTCCTGGGGGCAGCGGGGCAAAGCGTTGCGGAGCCGCTCTCGGTGCGGCGGCGCCATGACGCGGGCAGCCGCACACAGCTTCTCCTCACGGCCGGGCTACCGTTCGTGCTTGGAGTCGGAATGGCCGTGGCCACTGGCATGTGGATGTTCCTCGGCTTCACCGCAATTTCCGCCATCGCCGTCCTCGCCCCAGCATTGTCGGGAAGACGCGAGCGCCGCCTTCTGGCTGCCGCGATCGCTGCGGCGGTCGAACAAGACCGAACCCGACGACGGCGGTGCTCGCCGTCCGCCGCGGAACTCGTCCATGCCGTCGGCTCAGCCGCTTTCGCCTCAGGAAATCGAGGGCTAAACCAGTCGACGCCGCCAAGAACCGATACAACGCAAGGAAGGTCGGAGAGCCGCGATGTCTGGCTCCGGCTCGGAACCACCCCGCAACAAGCCCGGATTGCACTCGATCCACCGGACCCGAACTTCCACCCACCGCAGTTGGGCCGGGTTCCGGTAGTTCTGGATCCCTCGATCCAAACCGTCACCTTCGCTGGACCGGAAGCCAAAGTCCAAGGAACGTTCAGGTTCCTGCTCATGCAGCTGGCGGCCTTTCCCAATGCAATCAACCTCCGTGTCCTCGTACACGGACCGATCGCTCTCTTGCCGTCGAGCGCCCGGTTCCTTCCCCGCGCCACGTTGACCACGGACACCTCTTCAGCCCAGGCTGTTCTTTCCGCGCTCACGGACGGACCGGGAGCGCTGTTTCTCCTTGGGTACGAGCGTGATCCCGCCGTCGCCGCCTTGCGGCTGGCGGCGGTCGAATCCGGCTGGCGGGTCTTCCAAGGCACGGCGAGCGCGGACGAAAGCGATTCCGTAGTCGAGCTTTGGAACAAACGCGCAGTCCTCCGCTCGCACCATTCCGCAACGGAATTCGACCCTGACCTTGTCCCGTTCCAGGTGTTCGACCGCTACTGCCGCTCATTGGCCAGGGTGCCGGGCTTGGCGACGGAAAAGGCGCCACTTCTCCCCTCCACCTGCCGGCTGTCCGAACTGCTTCCCACCGATCCCCCAAGCATCGCCGCCCGTTGGATCGATTCCTCGGCAGGTGGCGGGCTGTCCGCGGTCATCGGGCAAGGAGTCGACGGACCGCGGTCCCTCGACCTGGTTTCGGACGGCCCGCATCTCCTCCTGGCTGGAACTACGGGATCGGGCAAGTCCGAGCTCCTGCGCACAATCGTTGCGTCGATCGCACTGACCCACAGCCCGGACAGGGTCAACTTCCTGTTCGTCGATTTCAAGGGAGGCTCGGGGCTCGGGCCACTGGTCGACCTTCCACACTGCGTCGGGATGCTTACCGACCTCAGCGAACACGAGCTCGAGCGTAGCCTCACGTCCCTCCGTGCCGAAGTTCGGAGACGGGAAGCGATCCTTGCAAAGGCGGTTGTCCCTGACTTGCCCGCGTACTGGGCCAAAGCAGGGGACGCCGCGGACGGTCCCGGGGCGGGACGAAAAAACCAAACTCCGATACTGCCCCGTCTGGTCCTTGTGATCGACGAGTTCAGGATGCTCATTGAGGACGCCCCCGACGCCCTGGCCGGATTGATGCGGATCGCCACCTTGGGCCGATCCCTGGGAATCCATCTGATCATGGCAACACAACGTCCGCAGGGCGCACTGAGTGCGGACATCCGGGCCAACGTCACCACCAGCATTGCCCTTCGCGTCCAATCGGAACTGGAATCCCGGGACATCATCAGCTCGCCGGCGGCGGCATCGATTCCAGTGTCCCTTCCTGGTCGCGCCTACATGGTTCGCGGAGCGGAAGATGCGGGGCAATTTCAATCAGCGACGCTCTCAAGAAGCGAAACAGCCCGGCCACCCTCGAAGACCATGACCTTGGCGACAGCAGTCTCGCTCCGCTTCAGTGGTTGGTCTGAACCCGCGGAGGCAAAGACTCAGCGTGCCGTTGCAACCCCTGCGGAAGCGGTCCGCCCCATCATCAGGGCAATCGACCGGGTTTGGGACATCCGCGGGCGTAGACCCCTCCGAAGACCTGTTGCACCTCCGCTCCCGGAGTCCATCTCCTGTGACGAGTCCCCCGGCATGAGCTCACTGCCGGGCAAGCACGCAGCAAGCGGAACCTCCGCACGCCCGGCAGCCCATCTTGGCTTGGCCGACTTCCCGACGCAGCAACGAGTCGCCGGCCTGTGCTGGCACCCGCTCGTCCATGGGAATCTTGGACTCGTTGGCCCTCCTGGAAGCGGAGTTGAAGATACCTGTCGTGCAGCAGCGGCGCAACTTCTTGGAAGTGCCGAGGAAATCCATCTGTACGTCCTTGACGGAGACGGTTCATTCACCGACGTCGAAGCCCAGGGACGCGTGGGGGCAATTGCCCCACTCAGCCACATCAGGAGAGGCGTCCGCATCCTGGAGAGACTCGCTGCCGAAATGTCGACGCGGCAATCCTCCGGGACCAGCGCCGGGCAAGTCCCCCTTCTGCTGGTCATTTCGAGCTGGGGTTCGTGGATGTCCGAATTGCGCACCGGTCCGCTGGCCTGGGCCGAAGACCTCCTCCACGCCATTGTCCGCGATGGACCAAAGTCAGGACTGGTTGTTCTTGTCACTGGCGACCGCGAACTGGTGACGTCGCGTATGTTCGCGTCCATCACCAACCGGGCGTTCTTTCCCACCGGGACCACCGAAGAAGGGCGGTTGGCATGGCCGCGTTTCGCGGCAATGAAGCCCCTGAAGGGCCGCGCCGTCGTGGTTGGTAGTTTCATCGACGTTGACGCGTCAGCCGCCCAACTCGTGGCGCCCCCTCCGAACGCGGCCTGGCCGTACTGTGTGCCCCCAGAGCCTGCACGGCGCCCGTTCCGGGTGGATCCCTTGCCGCAATTCCTCCGGGCGTCGGACCTCGCATCGGACGGCCGAGCCGAAGCCGCTGCAGATTCAAGCGCTCGTCCGCGGGGATCGGTGCTCCTCGGCGTCGGAGGGGACGAGAACGAACCTGCGTGGATTACACTGCCGCCTTCGGCAGTCCTCCTCGCCCTCGGCAGCCCCGGTTCGGGCAAGTCGTCCCTGCTCACAGCACTGACCCTGCTCAATCCAGGCAATCGGTGGCGGACACCACCTAGAGATGCCGATCCTGACGCCTTTTGGGCGGAATTCCACCGCGAAGCAACCCGCAAGCGCGTGAGCACAGAGGTGATCCCGCTCGTGGACGACGTCGAGCGCCTCACCAGCGAAACGGGGATACTCCTTGCTGAGCTTCCCGGCATGGGTTTCACCGTGGTGGCAACTGCCGGGTACAGCCCGGCCCTTCTGCAACGGACGCCCCTTGCTTCCCTGGCCCGAAACCACGGAAGCGGGATCCTCTTGGGCGACAGGCCGCCGACCGCTGGGGATTTCTTCGGCATCCGCGTCGACGTCGAACAAGCCGCACCGCCAGGGCGTGCAGTCCTGATTGAGAACGGACAAACACGTTCTCTCCACATCGCGGCCCCGAGCTAACGGGATGCGGCGCAGTTATATCCGTCAGAGCGCGGCGCGGGATCCGCCCGTTCGGGACGCGAAGGCAATGACACGTTTGTCGAACAAGAAGAGAATTCCGGCCAGAGCCGGCACCACCATCGCCAGGCCGGCGGGAACTACCCCTCCGGTCATGGTGGGAACGCCGATCGTCAGGGCAAATAGCTGGGCAACCAATGCAGGTGCCCGGGTCCAACGGTAGCCACGGAACAGGAAGTGTCCCACCGCAAACAACAATGCAGAAAAGGCCAGCAGAAGACCCAAAGTAAACACGGCACCCCAGAAGGAGGCCACCGGAGCTCCGGTCACCAGCTCGTATATATACAGTGCCGCCGCTGCCAATAGCGCAAGGGCTTCCAGCACCACCACGATCGAAATGACAATGATTCCCACAGGACGCGTTGCTCCGCCGGAGTTGTCGTGGCCGGCCCTTTGGCCGTCGTTGCCGGGCGCCGCTGGGTCATGGTTAGGGTTCAGAGGGGGTCTTGACACACTGGCACACTACCCGACATAGTCGAATACCTGTGAGTAGCCCACCATCCAGTGTGATGCATCGCTCACGGTTTCAAACGCTTGAACCCCTTGTTTACATGGCGTTAACATGACACGCTTGACTCAGACGACCAAGGGGGCCCAATGGGTCCCCTTTCCTATGAAGCCTCTCGTGAATATTTTCACAAAAGGCTTAACTAGTACTCACGAATGGAGTGACTGATCAGCATGGATTGGCGTAACCGCGCAGCCTGCCTTGACAAGGACCCGGAGCTTTTCTTCCCAGTAGGCAACACCGGCCCTGCGCTTCTCCAGATCGAGGAAGCGAAGAGTGTCTGCCGCCGCTGCCCCGTCGTGGACACATGCCTTCAGTGGGCCCTCGAATCGGGCCAGGACGCCGGCGTCTGGGGCGGAATGAGCGAAGACGAACGACGCGCACTCAAGCGTCGTGCCGCCCGCGCGCGCCGCGCTTCCTAAGCGTCGCGTCCTGGGCGCCTGAGGCTGGCACAGCCCGGTGTCTCAGGCAAAGAAGACATACGAAGATGGCCCGGACCGAAAGGTCCGGGCCATCTTCGTACGTTCAACGGCTGGGGTCAGCTTCGGACCAGATTCAGGACAATCTCGACGGCGGTGCCGCCGCCGTCGCGCGGCATCCACTGGATGCTGCCACCCAATTCGCTCGTGACAAGTGTCCGCACAATCTGAAGGCCAAGTCCTTCCGTGTACGAGCCCTCGGGTAGTCCGACGCCGTCATCGGCTATCGTCACGGTCAGGAGTTCGTCGCCGCGCTCCCCCGTTGAACGATCGGCCATCAGCCATACCGTTCCGGCCCGTCCTTCGAGGCCGTGCTCCACGGCATTTGTCACGAGCTCATTGATGACCAGCGCAAGCGGCGTCGCGAAGTCGCTCGGCAATTCGCCGAACAGGCCGGCCCGCTCGGTCCGGACGTGCTGCGAAGGGGACGCCACTTCCGCTGAAAGCCGGAACTGACGTCCGATGAGTTCGTCAAAATCAACGCTCTGCGTCAGCCCCTGCGAAAGCGTCTCGTGTACCAAGGCAATCGTCGCCACCCGCCGCATAGCCTGTTCCAGGCCTTGTTTCGCCTCATCGCTCACCATGCGTCGCGACTGCATGCGCAGCAAAGCAGCAACCGTCTGCAGGTTGTTCTTGACGCGGTGGTGGATTTCACGAATGGTTGCATCCTTGGTCACCAGCTCGAGCTCGCGGCGTCGCAGTTCGGAGACGTCGCGGCACAAAACCAAAGCACCGAAGCGATGCTTCTCGTCGCGCAACGGAATCGCGCGCAGCGACAAGCTGACTCCACGGGACTCGATTTCGCTCCGCCACGGCATCCGGCCGGTCACGACCAGCGGTAAGGTCTCGTCCACCATCCTCCGGTCCTTGAGAAGTCCTGCGGTGACTTCCGCGAGGGACCGCCCTTCCAAGGTTTCCACCTCGCCGAGGCGGCGGAATGCAGAGACGCCGTTCGGACTCGCGTACTGGACGATGCCGTCGGCGTCGAGCCTGATCAGGCCGTCACCGACGCGGGGAGCGCCGCGGCGCGAACCCGTCGGTGAAGCGAAGTCAGGCCACAGTCCCAGCGTGCCCATCCGAAGCAGATCGTACGCGCATTGCCTGTACGTGAGCTCAAGGCGCGAAGGCATCCGCGAACTGGATAGGTCCATGTGCGAGGTGACGACGGCGAGGGTCCGTCCGTTCCTGACCATCGGTACCGCTTCAACCCGCAGGGCCATCTCGCTGCTCCAGCTTGTTTCACTGGAGCGCTCGATGGAACGGCTGGACCAGGCCTTGTCGACTATCGGTTGCAGATCCGAGCGGATCCCTTCCCCGACAAAGTCCGCATGAAACACCGTGTGGCTCGTTGACGGCCTGACGTGCGCAAGCGCGATGTAGCCGAATTCCGGATGCGGAAACCACAGGGCCAAGTCCGCGAACGCCAGGTCGGCGACCATCTGCCAGTCGCCGACCAGGAGGTGCAGCCATTCAGCATCTCCAGGCCCGAAATCAGCGTGCTCCCTGATGGGGTCTGTAAAGATTGCCACTGCACCTCCATATAACGCGCGGGCTTGTCCCTAGCGTCGAACGATTGACCTCAAGAGCCTCAATGCTACCGACAGAGAAGCCATGTCGTCGGCCTCCAACGCGTTGACCTCGTCGAACATGCTCTTCGCACGCCCCAACTGCTCGGCGTTGAGATCCTCCCAAGCCTCCAACCGACCCTCGGCGTCGAGGCCGGCGTCGGTCGATTCGAGCACCGACAACGTCATGTCCGCCACAGTCGAATAAAGGTCGTCGCGCAGGGCTGCGCGGGCAAGCGCCTGCCAGCGGTCATCACGCGGGAGTGCCGTAATTCGCTCCAGCAATGAGTCCACGTGGAAGCGGTCGAACACTGTGTAGTAGACGTGGCTGACCTCTTCGACACGGGCCTCGCGGCTTTGCGTGATCTTGGCGATGTCCAGGAGCACGAAACTCTCGAACAGCTCGGCCCAGCGATGGGCCAGCGTGTCCGGGAGGCCCCAAGAGCGTGCCCTTTCAAGCCAACCGGTAACCCGCTCCTTGTCGCTCCCGCGCAAGTAGTCGAGCACCCTGGCCCGCATTGGATCCATCATCGGCTTGAATTCCGCGACGATCTCCGAGATCGGCTTCGAGGCGTTGCCCTGGCTGAGCAGCCAACGAACGGCCCGGTCCAGAAGCCTCCGGATGTCGAGGTGGACGGTGCTCCAGTGTTCCGTGGGGAACGAGGCAGGCAGGGCATTGAGCTCGCGAACCATCGAGTCGAGTTCGTAGATCTCACGGAGCGCCACGAACGCTTTCGCGACGGCCACCTCGGTAGCCGAGGTTTCCTCCATGGTGCGGAACGCGAAGGTGATGCCGCCGAGGTTGATCATGTCGTTGGCCACCACGGTTGCGATGATCTCGCGACGCAAGGGGTGGGTGTCCAGTTCGGCGTCGAACCTTTCGCGAAGCTGCTTCGGGAAGTACGAGCGAATCGTCTTGCGGAACCACGGGTCATCCGCCAGGTCGCTGTCGCGCAATGCCGAACCCAATTCGATCTTGGCGTACGCGGCGAGGACGGACAGTTCCGGGGACGTCAGCCCCTGGCCCTGCTCCAGCCGCTCACGAAGCGTGTCGGTGGTCGGCAGTGCTTCAAGATCCCGTTTGAGATCCGCGGACTTCTCGAGCCAGTCCATCAGACGCTCGTAGCTCGGGCTCCATTCGGCAACGCGAGTGCGGTCGTTGAGCAACAGGATGTTCTGGTCGATGTTGTCTTCGAGCACAAGCCGCCCGACCTCGTCGGTCATGTCGGCGAGGAACGATGTGCGCTCGGATGCATCCAGCTTCCCCGCGGCAACCATCCGGTCCACGAAGATCTTGATGTTGACCTCATGGTCGGAACAATCCACGCCGGCCGAATTGTCGATCGCGTCGGTGTTGAGGATGACGCCTTGCAGTGCGGCCTCGATGCGTCCGCGCTGCGTCATTCCGAGATTGCCACCTTCGCCGACAACCTTCACGCGAAGCTCGCGCCCGTTGACGCGGATGACGTCGTTTGCCTTGTCCCCCACCTCGGCGTGGGACTCGGTGCTGGCCTTGATGTAGGTTCCGATCCCCCCGTTGTACAGGAGATCGGCAGGGGCGAGGAGTATCGCACGCAGAAGTTCCGGAGGACTAAGCTGAACCGTTCCATCCGGCAGGCCGAGGGCCCTGCGGACCTCCGGCGAGATCGGGATGACCTTGGCCTGGCGGGGGTAGACCCCGCCACCTGCGCTGATGAGCGAGCGGTCGTAGTCGTCCCAGGAGGAGCGGGGCAGCTCGAAGAGACGGTGCCGTTCGTCGAAGGACGAAGCAGCATCCGGCGTCGGGTCCAGGAAGATGTGGCGGTGGTCGAAGGCGGCCAGCAGGCGGATGTGCTTGGAGAGCAGCATTCCGTTGCCGAAGACGTCGCCGGACATGTCGCCGACGCCGACCACGGTGAATTCCTCGGTCTGGGTGTCAAGGTCCAGCTCACTGAAGTGGCGCTTGACCGACTCCCATGCGCCACGGGCCGTGATGCCCATGGCCTTGTGGTCGTATCCGACGGATCCACCGGAAGCGAATGCGTCACCGAGCCAGAATCCATACTCGGCAGCCAGTCCGTTCGCGGTGTCCGAGAAGGTAGCAGTGCCCTTGTCAGCGGCAACCACCAGGTACGAATCGTCGTCATCCTGGCGGACAACGTCCGCCGGCGGCACAATTCTCTCGCCGTCGGCTGTAGTCACGAGGTTGTCGGTGAGGTCGAGCAGGCCGCGGATGAAAGTCTTGTAGCTTTCAATACCCTCGGCCATCCATGCGGCGCGGTCAAGTGCCGGATCCGGAAGTTGCTTCGCGAAGAATCCGCCCTTGGCACCGGTCGGCACAATCACAGCGTTCTTGACTGTCTGTGCCTTGACCAGCCCGAGGATCTCGGTCCGGAAGTCTTCACGGCGGTCCGACCACCGCAAACCGCCACGGGCCACCTTGCCGAAGCGCAAGTGCACGCCTTCAACGCGAGGCGAGTACACCCAGATCTCGTACTTTGGCCGCGGGAACGGCAAGCCGTCGATCGTGGTCGGATCGAGCTTGAAGCTGACGTACGACTTGCCTTGGAAGTAGTTCGTGCGCAGCGTCGACTCGATGAGGTTGACGAAAGTCCGCAGGACCCGGTCGGCGTCGAGCGTGGCCACCTGGTCAATTGCTTCGGCCAGTGCCGCGCGGGCGCCCTCCTGGCGGGCAGGACGCGCGGTGTCAGGCGAAGAAGGATCAAAGCGGGCCCCAAAGAGCTCGATCAGGCCGCGGGCAACCTCCGGGTTCGCAAGAAGGGTATCTGCAATGAACTCGAAGGAGTTGGTGTTCCCCATCTGGCGCATGTACTTCGCATAGGCGCGGAGCATGACAACCTGACGCCAGTGGATACCTTCCCGGAGGACGAGCCGGTCGAAACTGTCGGATTCCACGGAACCGGTCACCGCGGCGCTGAAGGAGTCTGCCAGGAGCTGGCCGGTTGCCACGGGATCGACACCGGCGGGGTATTTCAGGCCAAGGTCATAGAGGAAGAAGTCGCGGTGGTCCGCAGTCTCGATCTCGAACGGTCGCTCATCGAGAACCTCAAGGCCAAGATTGTGGAAGTAGGGCAGGATCTGGCTCAGGCTCTTGGGTTCCAGGAGGTAGAGCTTGACGCGGGCATCTTCTTCGAGGAGTTCGCCGGCACCGTTGGGCAGGTAGACATGCACTCCGGGGATCGCCTGGACAGCGACGGCGTCGCGATCGGTTGTGGCGGCATACTTCTCGAAGCGCTCAATGTCCTTGAGGGCGTCCTCGACTTCGTAGTCGACACGGTAGCCGGCCGGGAACGCATCCCCCCACAGGGCGGAAAGCCGCTCGGCATCCAAGCCACTGGTGTTCTCGCGGAGCACCTCTGCAATTCCCTCAGCCCACGACCGCGAAGCCCGGACAAGCCGCTTTTCGAGTTCACCGGCGTCGACGTCGCGGAGCTCAGCTTCGCGGGGCAGCCGGATACGGAAGAACACCCTCGCGAGTGCGGACTCCGTGATCCGGGCCTCGTAGTCGATGCTGTCGGCCTCGAAAGTCTCGCGGAGTTCCTGCTCGATTCGTTGCCGGACGTTGGTGGTGTAGCGGTCACGTGGCAGGTAGACGAGCGCCGACATGAACCGTCCATAGATGTCCGGGCGGAGGAAGAGCTTCGTGCGGCGGCGCTCCTGCAGACGCTGGATGCCCAAAGCCGTTGCGGCCAGGTCCTCGGTCTCGATCTGGAAGAGTTCGTCGCGGGGGTAGGTCTCGAGAATACCGACGAGGTCCTTGCCGGAATGCGAGTCCTGCGGGAACCCGGCCGAGCGGAGCACGGCGTCGACCTTTTCCCGGACGATGGGGATGTTCCTGACGGAACCGGTGTAGGCGCTCGTGGCGAAGAGGCCGATGAAGCGGCGCTCACCGTTGACGTTGCCTGCAACGTCGAAGCTCTTGACGCCGATGTAGTCCAGGTACGCGGGGCGGTGCACGGTGGACCGCGAGTTGGCTTTGGTGATGACCAAGGCACGCTTCTCGCGAGCCTTCCTGCGTCCGGCGTCGGTGAGGTGCTGGATCTGGTGGGGGTGGTCCCCCGCCCTCAAAAGTCCCAAGCCGCTCTCTTCGCGCAACTCAAGGACGTCTTCACCGTTCTCGGTGATGAGGTCGTATTCCCTGTAACCAAGGAAGGTGAAGTTGCCGTTGTCCAACCACCGCAGAAGATCCTGCGCCTGCCTGAGCTCCGCGATGTCTTCCGGGTGGGCTACCTTGTCGAGGGATGATGCCAGCTCGAGTGCCTTCGTGCGCATTTTGGGCCAGTCTTCGACGGCGGCGCGGACGTCTTTCAGGACGCGGAGGATCCCGTCCACGAGCTCCTTCTGGAAGTCGTCGGCCACTCTGTCGACCTCGACCGCGATCCATGACTCCATGTGGGAGACGTTGTCACCTTGCGAGATCAGATGGGCGATATTCGGCATCGCCGCGGTGTCACCGCTTGAGATGCCGATGTTCGACGGCACCCGCGCGATGTCGGACAGGTCGCCGGTGACGTGATCACGCGAAACCACGAAGAGCGGGTGCATGACCAGCCGGATAGCGCAGTTCTGGCGGACGAGTTCGGCGTTCACCGAGTCCACCAGGAACGGCATGTCATCAGTGACGATGTACAGAATGCTGCGATCACCCTCGTTGGCAATCTTGACGTTGGCGGTGCCCGGCTTGCGGCTCTGTCCCGCTTCCCGGTGGGCAGCCGCCCTGGAGGTCAATTGCTCGGCAGCGTATCCGCGGGCGTCCTCCTCTGCGAGATGCTCGTAGTAGTCTCCGAAGAACCCTTCCCGGACTACTGCAGGTTTAGAACGATCCTCCACGCTGGATCCTGACGACATCGACAAACGCCTCCATCACATCTCGATTGCTGCGTCCTTGCAGCCCACATGGCGAGCCTAACGCTTTAGACTTCGCCTTGCTCTGGAATAAATGACAGAGGATTTACGATTTTGCTGGACAGGTGCACAGACCATTTTTGCAATTGCGAGCCGCAAGGCAGACTCGGGTGCAGCTTCAAAGAGCACGGCGCCGGATAGCAGGGCGGAGTCGCACGCTCCAGGATCGGACGGAAGGAATACCTCGATGCTGTGGCCCGGGCCGTATCGCTCCCATGCTTCGCGGAGCTCCCGTTCGGGCGATCGGCCCGCGGATGCTGCCCGCACCTTGTTCAAGACCACCCGGGGAGCCGCGTGAGGGACTGCCCGTTCAAGTTCCGCGAGGCCACGCACGAGTCGCGGAACCCCGATGGCGTCGGCCGCGCCCACGGAGAAAACGGTGTCCGCCAGTTCTATGCTTCGCAGGGTGGCTGCGTTGCGCCGCGGGGCCATCGTGTCGAAGCTGAGTTCCTCGTCGGCTTCAAGGCAGAAACCCGCATCGACCACCACAATTTCCGCGATCTCCTTGGCGAGTTCAAGCACCGAGGAGAGCGCGGCGGCCCGGAGTTCGGTCCACCGATCAGAGCGCGTAATGCCCGTGAGGACCCGGAGGCTGGTTCCTTTGGCGAAGACAGGCGCGGCGATCCGCTTGAGCGATTCGGCATCCAACAATCCTTGATCCGCCAGCCGGCAAGCCTGCGCCAGTCCTGCAGATTCGTCGAGCAAGCCCAGCGACGCCGCGACACTTGCCCCGTAGCTGTCAGCATCGAGAAGGACCACCGACTTGCCTTCAGCCGCCAGCTCCGCAGCGATATTGACTGCCACGAGAGTCCTGCCGGGCGCCCCGGTTGGCCCCCAGACCGCGACGATCCGCCCAGCACCAGCCGGCAGGTGTTCCGGTTCTTCCGGAGCATCAGCGGGACGGAGTTCCGCGGCGGTGTCCGCATATCCGGAGTCCCGTGGTTCCGCGCGTCGCCTACCTTGTCCGGGCAGTTGGCCTACGGCGTCGGAGATCTTGGAAGCCAACGTTGCCGAGTCCACCTCCAACGACGCCGTCACGACGCCGATGCTGCGCAGGCGGCCCGCTTCCCCCGGGTCGTCGCTGAGTGCAACGATGGAGACTCCGACAGCCGCGAGCCGGTCGACCAGCGATGCCGTCAGCTCTCCCGCACCTTCGGCTATGACCGCTGCGCGCGCGAGGCCGCTTTGGCAAGCACCCAGAAGTTCCGCGAGTTCACCGCACCGGCGCACCACAGTCACCGGCCCGTGGAGCCGCTCGAGTCCCCCGACCAAGTCTTCCCGGGACTGCCCGACTGTGACAACGGGGATGCTCATTTGCCGGCACCGCCCGGGTTCCATACGACGGCAATCTTCGCTTTGTTTGCCTGCGCTCCAAGAAGTTTCGGCATGTGCTCATCGTTCACGAGGACCAGAACCACTTTCTCCTTGGACGCTCCAAGGGTGGATGCACCTTCCGTGACCTGGGCGATCTCCGCGCCGGGCAACAGCAATTGCGGCGTGCCGAAGCCGTTGCGCGCATCAGGCAGGGCTACCCAGACGTCAACGCGGGATCCGGCCACCGCCTGGGGAGGCAGTGATTCCTGGATCGTGATCGCCACCGGCTTGCGGTCAAGGGAGTCTGCGGCCCCCAGGCTTTCCTGCGGGACGAGTTGGTTCTTGGCAATTCTTTGGACGGCGACTCTTCCCTCGGGCAGGCCGTCCGCCAGGGTAACGTAGCTGGACTCAATGTCGTCGAGCCGGACGTTGACGATCGCAAGATCGTCCTTGCTGACTCTCTGACCCACTGCAATCGGCCCTCGCGCCGCATACACCTGTATGGTGCGGTCCGCGGTTCCAACGAGTGCGATGACTCCAGCCAGCGATGCCAAGACCAGGAGAATCCCCACCAAAAGCCTCGGATCCCTCCATGACGGTTTCCTGAGCCGAGCTCCAGCGGCCGCCGTAGTTACACCCATCTTGCTCCCCCATTTGCGTAGTTTGTCGGCGTCGACCTCCACTGGCCTATATTCTGACCGCATTTTGCTCGCATCCGAAAGCCACATGGCTCAAATTACGTCAACTGTGGATAACCCCGGCAAGTGGGTGGAACAGTGGCAAAATGGATGCATGCCCCGATTCCTCACTCTGGCTGATGTCGCCGAACAGCTTCAGATCAACTCCCCGCAGGCATACGCCTTGGTGCGAAGCGGAGAACTCAAGGCCATCCAAGTCGGTGGCAGGGGCCAGTGGCGCGTCGAAGAGAAGATGCTGGAGCAGTACATCGAGGAACGCTATGCCGAGGCCAGCAGGATCATCCAAGAGGCCAAGTCAAAGTCGTCCTGATCACTGCCCAGGTCGCGGCGGGAAGCCTGCCCCCACTAGGTGTCCCGGCCCCGCAATGAACGCAGCGCGGCGAGTGACTGGAACGGAACCGTCGCCACCGACACAACATTGCCGGCCCGGCGGACTTCGCCCGGCAACATCATGGCGAGGTCAAAGTGGTCCTTGCCCACGCGATCGATGACGCCGCGCATTGTCCGCTCCTCCCGCACCGGCTCAAGCAAATGAACAGCCAGTTCCGCCCTGTCGCGGGCCAGCATTCGGAGCGCGCTGGCCAGGCCTAGCCGCTGCGACACCTTCGACTGTCCCGGCAGGACGTGCCGGCCCAGGCCCTGATATGTCAGGGCGGCCGTTACAGGCACCAACCACTGGTGGCGACCTTCGTCCAGGACCAAGGTTTCCCTGCCGACATGGCTAAGCGTCCCGGACACCTGTGTCCCGGACCGGAGCTTCACCTCAATCTTCCGGCCGATGGCTCCACGCAGCCTGTCGAACACCTCGATGCCGGCGATCTCCACCCGCGCCCGCTCTGAAATTTCGGATTCAAGTCCCAGTAATCGCTCGGAGGCCAGTTGCGCCTCCATGTCTTCAAACAGAGCATCCCAACGCATTGCGTCAGCGTAAGCGGGCACTCCCCCGTGGTCAATCCTTCTTCACAGTCAAGCAAATCCTAGACAAAATTCACTTATTGTGGTCAAAATAAATCAATCGCTATCAAAGTGCATCAAATAACATCAACTGGGTAAGGGGAACCCATGGAACAGAGCAAAAGACTCCTTCGGAACGACGTTGCAATGGCAGTGACCATCCTGGCGCTCTCTCTTTTGCTCGCTGTCGCCGGCTTGATCTTGATAGACCGGTGGCACTCCGCGGCGGAACGACTCCAGGCACCCATGTTCGACGATCTCCTGGGATTTATCGCAATTGCCGCTGGACTGGGAATCGGGGCCTGGTGGATCGCGACGTTCCTTCTGGCAGTGGCCGCCGCGCTCCTCCGGCAATCAGGCAAGGATCGTTGCGCGGGCGCCGCCGCCAAACTCAGCCCGGCTTTCATGCGCAGACTGGCTGTTGCGATTCTGGGCCTGAATCTCTCGGGGATTACGTTGGCGAGCGCGTCGCCAACGGAACAGCTCGAACCGGCCTGGAGCCCGACCCACGACTCAGCGACGTCCAGCAGCATCTCTGCCCAATGGATGCCCGGCCGCGGCCTCTCTCGCCATCCCTCAGCCGTTCCCTTGAGTGAGTCCGGATCATCCGAGATCGACCCGCATTGGCAGCCCCGGCCACCCGTCGCCGACCCGGGGCTTCTGGGAACCAGGCCACAGCGGGCAGCCGAACAGCATGCCTCACCGGAGCGAGGCGAAGTGGTGGTGAAGCGGGGAGATTCATTGTGGTCCATTGCCGCCCGGCAGCTCGGCCCCATGGCCAGCGACGTCGACATTGCCCTCCACTGGCCGAAATGGTACGCCACAAACCGGAACGTCATCGGAGACGACCCTGGTCTCCTTATCCCGGGCCAGATCCTGCAACCACCACCTGGGTAGCCACCAGCCGATCCACCGCCATCCGCCGCCGACCAGCGATTCGCAACCGAGGAAGCCCATGAGTGCATCACCAGCCATCTACACCGCGCCCCATGCAGACCGACTGGCAGCTTCGCCACCCATCGCCTCCCGTTCAACAGTGGTTTCGCCTCGCGCCAAGGCCGGGGTGGGCGGGCCTTCCGATAAGGGGCCATCGTCTACCGGTAAACCAGCTCGGCTCCTTGGCCTCGACGGGGAAATCCGTGCACTGGCCCGTACCATCGCCCAAGCTGCGGTCGAAGTCCTTGCCGGTACCCGGCCGGTGCAACAGCTCTCACGGACCCTGGATCCGGGCTGCCTCGCCGCACTGCAGCATAGGGCCGCACTGACCAGGGCCCATGCCGCGAGTGCCCAGGGCGGGCAATCCAGGCTTCACCGAAGTCCGATGGTCCGCTCCGTGCACCTCTGCGCGGTGACGGACGGAGTGTATGAGGCCAGCGTGGTCGTCTCCGAAGAGCTCCGCTCCCGCGCCGTAGCCATGAGGCTTGAAGGGAACAACGGCGCGTGGAAGGTCACCGCCCTCGAAATCGGCTGACGGCGGGGTTCAAAGCAGCAAACGGAGAGGGACCAGAACTGGTGGTCTGGTCCCTCTCCGTTTTCGCTGCAGTGTTAGCGGCGCTTCCTCTTGTTGGATCCACGCTGCTTGTCATCGGCGGCGGCTTTGGCCGGGTTGCCTGAGCGTCCCGAGGTCCGCCCCTCAACGCGGGTCTGGCTCGCGCCGTCCTCTCCAGGTGCTGTGTACTGCAGCTGGACAGGCTTCTCCGGGGCTTCGAGGCCGGCCGCGCGGATCTGCGGATCGTGATGTTCGACGTGACCGCCTTCGGGGCTGCCGTCCACCACCACCACGTCTTCGGCGGGCGTTACTTCCACTTCCAGGTTGAAGAGGAAACCGACGCTCTCCTCGCGGATGGCCTCCATCATGCTCTGGAACATCGTGAATCCCTCACGCTGGTACTCGACCAGCGGATCCCTTTGGGCCATGGCGCGCAGGCCGATGCCCTCTTTGAGGTAGTCCATCTCATAGAGGTGTTCCTGCCACTTGCGTCCAAGGACCGAGAGGACAACCCTGCGCTCGAGCTCGCGCATGTTCTCGGCGCCGATGGCTTCTTCCCGCTCCTTGTAAACGAGCTGCGCGTCCGAAAGAATCTCGTTTTTGAGGAATTCAACGGAGGCGCGGGCCTTGCCGCCGGCTTCGTCAATAATCTCCTGGGCGGTAACGGTTACCGGGTACAGCGTCTTGAGATTGGTCCAGAGTTGGTGGAAGTCCCAATCATCGCCGGTTCCCTCTGCCGTGGCGGCATCGATCAGGGCGTTGATGGTGTCCTCCAGGAAGAACTGGACCTTCTCGTGCAGGTCGTCGCCCTCCAGGATCCGCCTGCGGTCGCCGTAAATGGCTTCGCGCTGGCGGTTCAGGACGTCGTCGTACTTGAGGACGTTCTTTCGCTGCTCGGCGTTGCGCCCTTCAACCTGGCCCTGGGCCGACGCAATTGCACGGGACACGAGCTTGGATTCGAGGGCAACGTCGTCCGGCACCGAGCTGTTCATCAGGCGCTCGGCCGCACCGGAGTTGAAGAGCCTCATCAGATCATCGGTCAGCGAGAGGTAGAAGCGGGACTCCCCCGGGTCACCCTGACGCCCGGAGCGGCCACGGAGCTGGTTGTCGATTCGACGGGATTCGTGGCGTTCCGTGCCTAGGACATACAGCCCGCCAAGTTCAAGCACTTCCTCATGCTCGTCCTTGACTGCCTGCTTGGCCGCTTCGAGTGCTTCCGGCCACGCGGCCTCGTACTCCTCGGAGTTTTCTTCAGGGTCCAGGCCGCGCTTTGCCAGTTCGGCGATGGCCGTGAACTCGGCGTTGCCGCCCAGCATGATGTCCGTACCACGGCCGGCCATATTGGTGGCTACCGTGACGGCGCCCTTGCGTCCCGCTTGCGCGACAATCGCGGCTTCCCGCGCGTGGTTCTTCGCGTTCAGGACCTCGTGCCGGATGCCGTCCTTGGCCAACAGCTTGGCAAGGTATTCGCTTTTCTCCACGCTCGTGGTGCCGACGAGCACGGGTTGGCCCTTTTCGTGCCGTTCCGCGATGTCCTTCACCACAGCTTCGAACTTCACGATTTCGTTCTTGTACACGAGGTCCGACTGGTCGATGCGCTGCATGTCCCGGTTGGTGGGAATAGGCACCACGCCAAGCTTGTACGTGCTCATGAACTCCGCGGCTTCGGTTTCGGCTGTGCCGGTCATGCCCGAGAGCTTGGAGTACATGCGGAAGTAGTTCTGCAGGGTCACCGTGGCGAGAGTCTGGTTCTCGGCCTTGATCTCGACGTTTTCCTTGGCTTCGATCGCCTGGTGCATGCCTTCGTTGTAACGCCGTCCGGCAAGGATGCGCCCGGTGTGTTCGTCGACAATGAGGACTTCGCCGTCCAGGATGACGTAGTCCTTGTCCCGCTTGAAGAGCTCTTTGGCCTTGATGGCATTGTTCAAGAACCCAATGAGCGGAGTGTTGGCGGATTCGTAGAGGTTCTGGATGCCGAGGTAGTCCTCGACCTTCTCGATGCCGGCTTCGAGAACGCCGACAGTGCGCTTCTTTTCGTCGACCTCATAGTCGGTTTCAGCCTGGAGACGCTGCACGACCTTGGCGAATTCGCTGTACCAGCGGTTGGTGTCACCCTGGGCCGGACCGGAAATAATGAGCGGCGTACGGGCCTCGTCGATGAGGATGGAGTCTACTTCGTCGACAATCGCGAAGTGGTGGCCGCGCTGCACAAGCTCCGATTTGTCCCACGCCATGTTGTCGCGCAAGTAGTCGAAGCCGAATTCGTTGTTCGTGCCATAGGTGATGTCCGCCGCGTACATCTGACGGCGCACTTCGGGATCCTGGTTGGACAGGATGCAACCGCTGCTGAGGCCAAGGAACCGGTAGACGCGGCCCATGAGTTCGGACTGGTATTCGGCGAGGTAGTCGTTGACTGTGACGACGTGCACGCCTTTGCCGGTCAGCGCATTGAGGAAAGCCGGAGCCGTGGCCACGAGGGTCTTTCCTTCACCGGTCTTCATTTCGGCGATATTGCCGAGGTGAAGAGCGGCGCCGCCCATGAGCTGGACATCGAAGTGGCGCATGCCCAGGGTGCGGGAGGAAGCCTCACGCACGGCCGCGAAAGCCTCCGGCAGGAGATCGTCCAGCTGCTCGCCGTCCTCGTGACGGGCGCGCAGCCTGTCCGTCTCCTCGCGCAATTCGGCGTCTGAGAAGGTCTTGAAAGAGTCTTCGAGGGCGTTGATGGAATCGGCATAGGTCCGCAGTTGCCTCAGGGTTTTTTTGTCACCCGTGCGGAGAAGTTTTTCGATAAGTGATGCCACGTAAAGTTGCTCCCAGTCTCAAGCTGCCGAATTCTGGCGGTTTCAGTCTACGGGAGAGACCAGCGCCACGCGGCCCCGTTTCCCTGAGAGCGGAGCGCAAACGCCCGCAAGGCCGCTGCCGGCCCCTCCGGATCTCAGCCGCGGGCCAGTTCCGAGGCGAGCGCCGGCGAGAGATCGCCCATCGGGGACACGACGACGTCGTCGAGGCCCAGCCACTCGGCCATCAGGCGCAGCTCAGCGGAAAGCTCGACGGCGGTGTCCGCCGGAGCGTCCGGCTCCGCATGGGCGGCACGCACCAGAAGCTGCTTCGCCGCGCGGTCCGCCTTGAGATCCACGCGTGCGACCACGGCGTCGCGGAGGAGGAAGGGCAGCACGTAGTAACCGAACTTGCGCTTCTCCGCAGGCGTGTAGATCTCGATCCGGTAATGGAAGCCGAACAGTTCCTCGAGCCTTCTGCGCTCAAAGACGAGTGAATCGAACGGGCTGAGCAGTGCGCGGCCCGTGGCCGCCCGCGGCAGCCTGGCGTCCACATGCCGGTACAAGGCCCGGTCCCAGCCACGCACGGTGACCGGCTCCAGGCGCCCGGTGGCAACAAGCCTGTCGATCGATGCCGCAGCGGCCTTCACCGGAGTCCTGAAATAATCGGCGAAGCAACGGATTGTTCCGATGCCGTGGGCCTGGGCTGCGGCGTCGATCAGCCGGTCCATGGCCGCTACCGACAGATCGGAGTCCCCGTCCGGGAGCGATCCCGCGCGGGCAGCGACTCCAGGCAGCCCCGGAGGAAGAACCCTCGACGTCAGCGTGTACCGGCGCTCGAACTGCTCCGTCCTGGACGCAGCCGTCACGAGTCCTTCTTCAAACAGGTACTCCAAAACCCTTTTGACGAGGTTCCAGTTCCAACCCCAGTTATCGTGCTGCCGATCTTCCTGGTGCCCCAGGTGCGCGGTCAATTGCGCGGCAGTCATGGGGCGCCCTGAGGCGAGCGCGCCCAGGATCCGGCTGGCCATGTCCTCCCGGATTCCGCGTTCCAGGTGGGCCGCGCCCACCCAGGCACGGTTTTGCCAAAGAAGCAGATCCTGAAAGTGTTCCGGGCGGATGAAGCTGGCCTCGTGTGCCCAATACTCCATCATGCGCCGGGGACTTCGCCCGGCCATGGCGTGAAGGATGCTTCGGTCGTAATTGCCAAGCCGCGAGAAGAACGGAAGGTAGTGACTGCGGGAGAGGACATTGACGGAGTCGATCTGCACCACCTGGAGGCGGGCAAAGGTGCGGCCCACCGCCCGTGAAGTCACGGGGCCGGTGGGCCGTTCCTTGTCCAGTCCTTGGGCCGCCAATGCAATCCGCCGTGCCTGCAACAGGCTCAGCGAAGCGGCCATGCCAGTCCTTTCATGGGAATACGAAGGCGGCCTAGGCCGTGGCGGCCTGGTCCTTCGAACGGTAAGCGTGGATCTGTTCCTCCACGGGTTCGTCTCCTGGTTCGCATGTGGAGTCCAGAGTGATTACTCCATATGTCCAGCCACGGCGACGGTAGACAACCGACGGCGTGTTGGTTTCCTTGTCCACGAACAGGTAGAAATTATGGCCCACCAATTCCATGTTGTCCACCGCGTCATCAAGGGTGAGCGAAGCGGCGGGGAAAACCTTGCGACGAATCAGGACCGGGGAATCACCGGCCGGAATGTCGTTGTCGACGTCGTAGGGCGAGCTCTCCACCGGTGGCGTCGTTGGCTCCTGGTGGTTGCTGGCCTCTACATAGATGGGTTCGCTCGCGCTGGCAGGCTCAAGCGTCGCAGTAGCCTCACGAACGGCTTTGGGGGTGTGGCGGCCGTGGTGGACCTTCTTGCGGTCCTTGGCCCTGCGGAGTCTTTCCAGCAGCTTGCTGTAGGCGAGATCAAAGGCGGCAAATTTGTCAGCGGCGCTCGCTTCGGCCCGGATCACAGGGCCCCGGCCCAGAACTGTTACTTCCACCGTGAGCTGGCCCGGTGTCTGGCGCGGGTTGGTTTCCTTAGAAACCTTCGCGTCAACCCTCTGGACCTTGTCCCCAAGCGATTCAATCTTTGAAATCTTCTCGCCGGCATACTCGCGGAAGCGATCCGAAACGGTCAGATTACGGCCGCTGATCATGAACTCCATGGTGCCCTCCAAACAACTCAGGTGACACGATAAGGGCGCTTCTCGGGGCTGATCTGACGGACAGTCGAGCCCCTTTCCGAGCCGCTATCGACAGGTACATCTGTTCTTGGTACCCATAACCGACGTTAGTTCATCGCCACGGGTAATTCATCCTTTCGTCACTTATTTTTTGTTTGAGTCGATTCGGGCAGGGCAGCTGGTCCGCCCGTAGGAAGGTCCCTTCCGGCCGGTGGCCGGGTGGCTGCAAGGACCACAGCGCCACACACCACACCTCCAGCCGCCGACACTGCCCGGGCGGCTTCGGCGAGGGTGGCACCCGTGGTGAGGACGTCGTCGACGATGACGCAAGCCCGGCCCTCCAGGGAACCTTTTCGGAGAAGCCGAACGGTCATGGAGCCGCGGACACGGCGCGCACGCTCGCCGCGGCCCAAACCCTTTTGCCCGTTTCCCGGTCCGGGCGCCGTCTTCAACGCATCCGCCAGGTGCATGCCCGGCAAGGCGTCCAGGCGCCGCAGGCGGCCGAGCAGGAGATGGACCGGGCTGAATCCGCGACGCCGGAAGGCCGCATTGCTGCTGGGGACAGGGACAAGGCAGATGCCCTCCCCGTCGCCAACGGCAGACCGGATGGCCGTGCCCAGTGCAGGCGCGAGCACCGAGGCAAGCCGTCCCTGGCCCAGATGCTTGAAGGAGAGAAGGGCCTGGGCCAATTCGTCCCGATAGTGTCCGCCCGCGACAACGGGCAGGAGCACGGTTCCATCCACCGTGAGCAAGGCCGGAGCTTGCCCTTCAGCGCGGAATGGTCGGGAGCACAGAAGGCGGAGGTGCCGTGCACAGGTGCCGCAGAGCGCCGAATCCTCGGAACCGCAGCACACACATTCCACCGGGGCAAGAACCGCCAGCAACTCAAGGAAGGAGTCCCCTGCGCCCAGCGCAAACCTCGCCAATCGGGAATGATGGACTCCCCGATGGCGCGCGCCGCCACCCGGGACGACGGCAAGGTCCGGGTCGCGCTCCCGGCAACGGCTTTCAGTTCCCATGCCCCCAGCATCCGGCTCATCGCCGTCGGCAAACACTCCCCAAGCGGGCTATGTGGAAACCCGAGTTTCGCAGAAGGCGCCTAGCCGGGGAACGAAGGGTCTATCGGACCCTTGAGTTGCAGTTCCCAGCCGTTGCCCACCCGTTGGAACACACCGGCCCCCGACTGTCCGAAAATCTGCTCGGGTCCGTTGCCCGCACTGATGGTTGTCAGGTTCGGCCATGCAGGCAACAGCTGCGGCTGGCCCGACGTCAAGGACAACAGTTCGGGAACCACGTTATCGGTTGACGAGGCTTTCATCACCGCGACCGTCGTGGAATTGACCCAGACCCCTTGATCAACAGGTGTGGACGAGAACAAGGTTGTGGGTGGCGTCAGATCCTTAGGCGTGCCGTCGGGATTGCGGAGAATACCGGTCACCTGCACCGATGACTTGCCGTTCATCTCGGAGATGACCAGTGCGCGGGTCCCTTCGCGGGAAACCCGGAAGTCCCTCACCACGCGCCCTGCCAGCCATGGCGGCGTCATCGTCACAGTGGGGACGGGCTGGCCTTGAGGAACATTGGACGGTTTGAACGCCACCACCTCGGTGGCACCGTTGCCCCCCGGACCTGCCGTCCAGACCCAGTCCTGCGGGCTGAACGAGGGATGGCTCAGGGTGGTCCTGGTTGTCAATTGCCGGGCGGGCTGGCCCGGAATCATCGAATACAGAACCGTGCCGGCACCGTTGAGGAAGGCCACCGCCTGTGATGTCGGAGACTCGGCGGGAGCGCTCGGGTTCAGTCCGGCCACCGGCTGCATGTCCGGAAGGGCGGACACCCTGTTGTTCTCGTAGCGCACCAGTTCGTTGTTACTGATGGCGATTTGGCGCGCAGGAGCGTTCTTCTCCAGCACCGGCGGAAGGACCGAGCCGTTGTCCTCCACCCGGACAAGGTCCTGGTCTGCCCGCAGCTGGACGTTCACCACGTCAGGCTGGCTGCGGAACGTCAGGGTCAGTTGGTTTTGCATGCGCTGCCGGTCCTCGGCTGAGGCATCCACGAGTTCCTTCGCGGAAAGGTCCACTTGCGCTGCTCCCGACACCACAGGCACCGACTCCCTCGCCAGCTTCATGCCGGAAGGAAAAGCACTGACGACCGCACCTTGGAGGTAGGGCGCAGGGCCGTCGAGCAAGGCGCTGGTCATGGCCTTCACAGTGTTCTTCTTGATGAACCACCGGACGTCCGGAACCGCATACGTAAACGTCGGGTCGTAGAAATAGATGGGTTGGGCCGCGTAGATGACCTTGAACGTCTCTTCGGGGATCGCGGTGCCGTCCGGGACCGCGGAGATCCGCCACTCGCCGTCGACCTGTTCCAGCGTCACCGGAATTGTCTCGGTGGTTCCTTCCGGGAACTGGGTCGCAACGCCGTCGGCGTCAACCGAGTACGCGAGGTCCAGCTGGTACTTGAACTCATTCTCCACGCCGGTCTTGACGACGGTCGCCTTGCGGAAAACGAGCGTGCGCTTGTCGGACTTCCAGCTGACGGACAGCGCCTGCGTGAGGTATTGCCGGGCCACCGCGTAGTCGCCCTCGTAACCGCTGCCTGCACCATAGAAGTCTTCAATGATGGACTCCGGGGTGGCTCCGGGGTGCGGTGGCGGCGGGAAGAAGACGGGAGCGTTCGGGTTGCCCGCGCTTTCGTCCTTGCTCTTTCCCACCGGCCCGGACCGCGGAATCTGCGCGCAGGAACTGAGAACCACCATGAGGACGGCCAGAACGGCAATCACGGCCCTTAATAGGTACGGACGCCCGGACCCTCGGGTGCGTCGGAAAGTCATGGTGCCGTCCCCCCTTGGTGATCGTCGACGTCGTTGTCGGGCGCCGCAGGCAGTGCGGGCGGCAGTGACGGATCGTCCGCCGGGCCAGTCTCCACGGCGGAACCGCGCTCCGGGGGCGGATCGCCCGCTTCCAAGACGAGCATGTGGCGCTCCGGCGCCGCGCCGGGCAAATGGATGTCCGCGGGTTCAAGCTGCAAAGGCGATTTCACGATGGTGCCCCCCTTCTTGAGGGGCAGCGTCAGCCGGAAGTTGGAACCGGATCCCTTGCGCCCCCAAGCCTGCAACCAACCGTTGTGGAGCTTGGTGTCCTCCGCGGCGATGGAAAGCCCCAATCCGCTGCCGCCCGTGGTCCGGGCACGCGCGGGATCGGCGCGCCAGAAACGATCAAAGACCCGCGCGGTTTCTGCCGCGGTCATCCCTATGCCGAAGTCACGCACCGAGATCGCGACCGCATCGTGGTTGGCGGCAACGGAAACGTGGACAGGCTTCCCCTCGCCGTGTTCGACGGCGTTGAGCAGCAGGTTCCGCAGGATGCGGTCGATCCTCCGCGCGTCCATCTCCACGATGATGCGCTTGTGCCGCGAGGTAAGGCGCACATCGGAGCCGTACTCTGCGGCGACGGGCGAGGCGCCGTCGATGACGTGGGCGACGACCTGGAAGATGTCGGTCGGTTCGGCGTCCAGTACCGCGGCCCCGGCGTCGAAGCGCGAAATCTCCAGAAGGTCCGAGAGCAGCGACTGGAAACGCTCCACCTGGTTGTAGAGCAGTTCCGCGGAGCGCTTGTTGATGGGGTCGAAGTCGTCCCTGGCATCGAACAACACTTCCGCCGCCATCCGGACGGTGGTGAGCGGTGTCCGCAGTTCATGGGACACATCGGAGACGAAGCGCTGCTGCATCTGGGACAGGGTGGCCAGCTGCGTAATCTGTTCCTGCAGGCTCGCGGCCATGTGGTTGAAGGAGGCGCCCAGCCTGGCTACTTCGTCTTCGCCCTTGACCACCATCCGCTCCTGCAACTGGCCTGCGGCCAGCTTCTCGGACACGACGGCGGCGTGGCTCACGGGACTGACGACGTTCCTGGTCACATACCAGGCAATGCCGCCGATCATCAGGATGAGCGCGGCCCCGCCGGCCCACAGCACGTTCTGGATTTCGTCCAAGGTTTGTTGGGCGGTATCCAGGTCATACAGGAGATAGAGCTCGTAGACCGTGCCGTTGAATGTGACCTTGTTGCCGACGGCGATGCCGGGATGGTCCTGGTTGCCGACCGGGAACTCAGTGGATGCCCAGTATTGGTCCTTGCCCGATTCCTGCACAGCCTTGCGAAGTGCCGGAGGAATGACGCGCACCGTCAATTGGTCCGAGGCCCGCGATTCCACCCAGCGGTTGCGCGGCTTGGTTTGTTCGGGCATCGCTTCGAAGACATAACGCCGCTGGATGACCGAGCCATTGCCCTCCACTGCCTTGAGCGTGTCGTACACGAGGGTGATGACGCTTGACTGGTCGTTGGCTTGTGAACCGTCGAAGGTGTCCTGGACTTGCTTGACGTAGTAGCGGCTCTCGGATTCGGCTTGCTTCAAACGTTCCTGGAACAGGTTGTTCGCGATTTGGTTTGAGAGGTACGCGCCGACTACCGCAAAAGACACCATCGACAGCACAATCGTCACCGCGACGGTCCTGAATTCGAGGGAGCGGCGCCAACGGCGCAGCAGGGCGCGCCACAAGTACCGGATTCCCGGCCGGATGTGGCGAAGTCCGGTCACCACGAGGCGGGAGACACGCAGTGCCAGGATGAGGGCGCGGCGCGTCCATATGCGGGTGCGCTCGAGGATCCAGGGGAGATTCAGTGCCCGCGCGTCCGTGTGTTCCGGCACAGGATGTCCTGGAACAGGATGTTTGACCTTGGCCGCCGCGGCCTCTTGGTCAGTGCCGGGCTCGCCGGTGGAAGACTCAGGCGCCTGCTTTATATCCGACACCACGAACCGTCAATACAACTTCGGGAGCTTCCGGGTCACGTTCGATCTTGGACCGGAGGCGCTGGACATGGACGTTGACCAGCCGGGTGTCGGCGGCGTGTCGATAGCCCCATACCTGCTCAAGGAGCAGTTCACGGGTGAAGACCTGCCAGGGCTTGCGCGCCAAGGCGACCAAGAGATCGAATTCCAGTGGCGTCAGCGAAATCCGCTCTCCGCCGCGGGTCACCAAGTGGCCCGCCACGTCAATGGTGACGTCGGCAATCCGCAGTGTCTCGGGCGCCTTCTGGTCTCCCGGGCGCAGCCGCGCACGGACCCGGGCCACGAGCTCGGCAGGCTTGAAAGGCTTGGGCACGTAGTCGTCAGCACCGGATTCAAGGCCGCGGACGACGTCGGAGGTGTCCGCTTTGGCGGTGAGCATGACGATGGGGACGTCCGACTCCCCGCGGATCTGGCGGCACACTTCGATGCCATCCGATCCGGGCAGCATCAGGTCAAGCAGTACCAGATCTGGCTTTGAGGAACGGAAGACCTCCAGCGCTTGCCCACCGTCCGCGCAAAAAACCGGGTCGAAGCCGTCGTTCCGCAGCACGATGCCGATCATTTCGGCCAGCGCTTCGTCGTCGTCTACTACCAGGATGCGTGCCTTCATAGTTATATATTCCCTTATCACCAAGCCTTTGTCCCGTTGAGCCCGATCACGGCATGGCGCGCTGCAGCCCGCAAGCGAATGGGCTATGAGGCACGACGGCGGAACTATAGGCTGGTGCGAACGGCCCCTTCCGGGGTCGGTGCACTGCTGCGGACGCATCTTTTGGGGAGGAAAACGTGTCACAGCCAGACCCGGCATACCGGCCTGAGCAGGGACCCCGACCGCCGTGGGGCGCACCCCCGCCCGGCGCGCAGCCACAGTGGGGCGCGCAAGCACAGTGGGGCGCGCAACCACAGTGGGGCGCGCCGCAGTATCCGGGGCAAGCGTGGGGCGCGCCGGCCGATCCGCGTTGGCCGGCCGGCAGTCCACCTCCCTATGGCCAGCCACGCTACGTGGCTCCCCCGAAACCCGGAATCGTGCCCCTCCGCCCGCTCTTCTTCGGTGAGATCATGGACGGCGCGTTCCAGACCATCCGCCGGAACGCGAAGACCATGTTTGGATCGGCCCTTATTGTCCAGGCGATCACCGGCGCATTGAGCGGGGTGGTCGAGTTTGCCACGCTAGGGATCGCCCGACCTCCCGTAGGGGGCTTCACGAGCCAGGACGAGGCGACGCAATACTTCAGCCCGGTCCTTGGCGCGGCTGCCGGGATCATGGGAATCTCGTTGCTCTCCATGGTGCTGGCGGCCATCCTTCAAGGAGTCATGGCGATTCCCGTCGCCAGGTCGGCGTTGAACCGGCCCACCGGGTTCAAGCAAATGTGGTCCCTCGCCCGCTCGCGTCTCTGGCCCCTGGTAGGCTTCGCCGCCCTCATCCTCGCCGGAGCGTTGCTGTTCTTCCTCGTCCTGTTCTTGTTGGCCGTCCTCATCCTGACTGGATTGGGACCGGTCGGGGGGCTGTTGCTTCTCCCAATGGGACTGGGCGCGATCGTCGTATATGCCTGGATCTACACGAAGCTGATGGTGGCCCCCGCGGCGATCACCGTAGAGGAACTCGGCGTCTTCGCCGGTCTCCGACGCTCGTGGGCGCTGACCACCCGGAACTGGTGGCGGATCTTCGGAATCACGCTGCTCGTGGCCTTCATGGTGGGTATCATCGGGTCGGTCATCCAGATTCCCCTGAGCTTGGCGTCCGGCGGAGTAACCGCTGTGTTCGCACCCCATGCCGGGGCCCCGCAAGTGACCACCACGGCCATTGTCCTGGCAGTCGTTTCGCTGGTGGTCGGGATCCTGGTAAGCGCCGTTGGCTTCGCTTTCCAAACCTCGGTAGCGGCCCTGATTTATATGGACCTGAGGATGCGGCGCGACGGACTGGACGTGGAGCTCCTGCGCCTCCTGGAAACCGGGGAAGATCCCGACGGCGTTCCGGGCCGCCGCGGGCCACGTCAAGCCGGTGCGCAATCGTGGCCGCCGACCACCGGTCAGGGCTTCCCCACAGGATGATTCCGGCATCCGCTCCCTTCGCCTTTCTTTTCGCCGCCTCCGAGCCTCCCGTTGATCCAGACCGCGCGGAAGCGCAACGGTGGGCGGTTGAGGAACTGTCCAAACCGCAGTACGCAGCCGCCAAACCCAGTTGGATAGACCAGATATGGAACCAGTTCATCGACTGGCTCCGCTCCTTGAACGGCGACTCCATCAGCGGGCCGAATATCGGAGTGCCGTTGATCGGCGCCCTGGCCGTGGTCCTCATCGTGGTCGCGGTGATCGTTGTCAGGCCAAGGCTCAACGCCCGGAAGAAGATCTCGGCGGATGTTTTCGACGGCGAGGCAACAGCTGACGCCGGCGCGTTCCGCGCTCGGGCAGCTGCTGCGGCAACCCGCGGGGACTGGCAAACGGCCGTCGTCGAACAATTCCGTGCTGTGGTCCGCTCCGCGGAGGACCGGGCAATCATTGATATCCAGGCTGGCCGGACCGCGGACGAGGCGGCTGCTCAATTGGGACGCGCATTCGGGGAAGCCAGTTCGCGGCTCGAGGAAGCGGCCCGCATTTTCGATGGCGTGAAGTACGGGAAAGCAACTGCCACGGCTTCCGATCATGCTGCAGTGCTGGCCTTGGACACCGGACTGTCGGGCATGAAACCTGACTTCGCCGGCCAACCCGCCATCGGTTTGGCGGTGCCGCGATGACCGCCGACACCCAGGAGCTCCGATGGCCCGCGCAGTTGCGGGCCTGGTCGCGCCGCCATGTGGCCTGGATCATCATCGGTGCCATCGTCGCGGTATTGGGCGTCGTCACGGTGACGCAGTCCCCCGCGAACCCGGACAGCGCACCCCTCTCCGCCGGCAATCCGGCGCCGGATGGTGCGATGGCCGCCGCCGAAATCCTCCGGCGGCACGGAGTCGCGGTCACGGAATCCGATTCGTTCGCGAAGACCACCTCGCTGCTGGCGAAGGAGCCGGGCGCCACCGTCTTCCTGTATGACCGCAACGGCTATCTCGATTCCGCCCAGTTGCGCAGCTTGCTGCAAACGGCCGCGCGGGTGGTGGTCGTGGCCCCCGGGCTCCGCACCCTCACGGGACTGGGCAGCGGGATCCATAGCGCCGGGGTGGTTCCCGACGGTACGTCAACGTTGGAAGCTGGATGCGGTCAGGCCGATCCGCTGGCAGCAGGGAGTGTCTCCGCGAAGGGCGCGTTCCTTTACACAGGGGCCGAAGCGATGTGCTACCGCCCGAGCAGCAAGGACGGCGGCATGTACGCGGCCACTGCGGACGGACGGCTGGTGGTACTCGGCAGCGCAGCCCTGCTCAGCAATGATCTCCTTCAGGTGGAAGGCAATGCCGCGTTGGCACTCCGAACCCTCGGGCCTGCGCCGGATCTCGTCTGGTATCTGCCCGGCCTTGGAGACGTACCGAATGACGGCGGGCCGCCTACGCTGAATGATTTGGCGCCACCGTGGGTTGGCTTCCTGGGCTTGTGGTTGGCGGTGATCGCGGTGCTCGCCGTGCTGTGGCGGGGCAGGCGGCTTGGTCCGCTGGTGTTCGAGCCGCTGCCGGTGGTGGTCAAGGCCGTGGAGACCGCGGAAGGCCGCGCGCGTCTGTACCAGGATTCCCGCGCTGTGGGCCGGGCAGCCGATAATCTCCGGGCCGGCACGTTAAACAGGCTTGCCAAGCACTTCCGACTCGGACCTGAGGCCGGCGCACAAGCCGTCCTCGATGCCGTGTCCCGGAAGGTCACCCGGCCTGCACAGGAACTGCGGACGGTACTGCTGGACCACCGGCCACGCAGCGAATCAGAACTGGTCCACTGGGCACAAAGCATCGAAAGACTCGAGCAGGAGGCAACGGCCCCATGAGTAATCAACCGCTCAGCAATCAAACAATGAGCAATCAAGCGAACAGCTTTACAGACGGCGACCATGGCTACTCGGGAGGCCCGGCGTCGCACGGGCAACCGGCGCCGGCCCCTGCGACGTCCGATACTGCCCGCAAAGCGTTGCTGGATGTCCGTCACGAAGTAGGCAAGGCCGTCGTCGGGCAGGATGCAACGGTAACGGGCATGCTCATCGCGCTGCTGTGCGGGGGGCACGTACTGCTTGAGGGTGTTCCGGGCGTTGCCAAGACCCTGCTGGTGCGTGCTTTGTCCGCCGCCCTGAGCCTGGATACGAAGCGGGTCCAGTTCACGCCGGACCTCATGCCCGGTGACGTCACGGGCTCGCTCGTCTACGACTCGCACACCTCGGAATTCACCTTCCGCGAAGGACCGGTGTTCACCAACATCATGCTTGCGGACGAAATCAACCGAACGCCTCCCAAAACCCAGGCTTCGCTGCTGGAAGCCATGGAGGAGCGACAGGTATCGGTGGACGGGCTTTCCCGGCCGCTGCCATCGCCCTTCATTGTGGCCGCGACGCAGAACCCGGTCGAGTACGAGGGCACGTATCCGCTGCCCGAGGCCCAGCTGGACCGCTTCCTCCTCAAGCTGTCCATGCCGTTGCCCGGACGTGCAGAAGAGATCGAAGTGGTCCGAAGGCATGCGGAAGGCTTTGATCCACGCAATTTGCCCGCGGCGGGAGTCAGGCCCGTAGCGGGGCCCGCCGAACTCCAAAATGCCCGCGACGCGGTGGCCGGAGTGACAGTTGCCCCAGAGATCCTCGGCTATATCGTGGACGTCGTGCGGGCGACGCGGGCGGCGCCGTCGTTCCAGCTGGGCGTCTCCCCGCGTGGTGCCACGGCGTTGCTGAACACCTCGCGTGCCTGGGCATGGTTGTCCGGACGCAACTTTGTCACCCCCGACGACGTCAAAGCACTCTCCCTTCCGTGTTTGAGGCACCGTGTTGGGCTTCGTCCCGAGGCACAAATGGACGGTGTGCACATAGACGATGTCCTCGGAAGCATCCTGGCTTCTGTTCCCGTGCCACGTTGAGAGGCCGTGCCTCATGACTGTCCGAACCATGACCATCCAGGGGTATTGAATGGCGATCACAGGCCGCTTCGTGCTGCTGGTTTTCGCCGCGTTGGCCCCCTTGGTCCTGTTTCCCGCCTGGAGCACGGTCCTTCTCACCACCGCCGTCCTGCTCGCGCTGTTGTTGTGCGACATCGTGCTGGCCGCATCGCCCGCGAAAATCGCCCTGCAGCGGAAGGACCCTGGGAATGTCACCCTGCATTCGGAAACGGAGTCCGTTCTGACGCTGGAGAACGGCAACCGGCGAACCTTCCGCGGGCTGGTGCGGGACGCCTGGCAGCCGTCCGCCGGGACCGTCGCCGCGGTCCAGCGCGCCGATATCCCGGCTGGTGAGCGGCGGCGAGTGTCGGTACGGCTGAGGCCCACGCGGCGCGGCGAGCTGACCGCACCGCACGTTACCCTGCGTTCCTTCGGCCCGCTTGGCCTGGCTGCCAGGCAACGTACCGTGGCCCTCCCCGGCCGTCTGCGCGTCCTGCCGCCATTCCATTCCAAGCGGCATTTGCCGTCCAAGCTGCGGAAACTGCGGGAGCTCGACGGCAAGGCGGCCGTGCAGATCCGCGGAGCCGGCACAGAGTTCGATTCCCTCCGCGACTACGTCCGGGGTGACGATGTGCGCTCCATCGACTGGCGGGCCACCGCCCGGCGCACCGCCGTCGTCGTCCGGACCTGGCGGCCGGAACGGGACCGACGCGTCGTGATCATGCTCGACACCTCGCGCACGGCGGCAGCCCGGATAGACGACGAGCCCCGACTGGACACCGGGATGGAGGCGGCGCTCTTGCTGGCAGTGCTGGCTGAACGGGGCGGAGACCGCGTGGACTTCTTCGCCTTCGACAGGCGCGTCCGCGGGCGCGTCGATTCGGCGGCGAAAGGCAATCTCCTCGGCTCCCTGGTCCAGGCCATGGCTCCGCTCGAGGCGGAACTGATCGAGATGGACTGGGCCCGGATCCCGGCCGAGATTCGGGCCATTTCGGCGCACCGTTCCCTCGTGGTCCTGTTGACCTCGCTCGACAGCGGCGCTCCGGAAGAGGGACTCATCCCCTTGGTAGCGCAACTGGCGCGGCAGCACGTGGTGCTGATTGGATCGGTCCGGGACCCCTTGCTGGGACGGATGAAGGAGGAACGCACAACGGCGAGCCAGGTCTTCCGTGCCTCGGCCGCCGAACGTGCCCTGCTGGACCGTGAGGCCGTGAGCGCACAATTGCGGCAGCTTGGCGCGGAGGTAGTCGACGCCGAGCCCGTGGAATTGCCGCCACTCCTGGCGGATGCGTACATTCGGCTGAAGGCCGCAGGCCGCTTGTAGCCCGGCCGGGCGCCGTGTCCACAAAATTCAATTACCCGGAATCCGAGGAAAGCACATGAGCACACCCATCTACGAGCTGGCGCTGGGCGCCAAGTTCCGCCAATTGCAGCCCGAGCTCCAGGACTACTTCTCCCTCGCCCCGGGCTCCGGATACTACGGAATCGGCGAGGGCGTCTTCGACGTCGTCGGTTGCCGCCAGAAATGGCTCCGCCCCCTCCTTGCCACGGTCGCCGGGGAAGAGGCCTTCTTCCCCGAATACGGGGAGCGCATCCCGTTCCGCATCGAAAATCATGCGCACCTTGACCCGTTCGGGCGCTCCAGCCTCACTGCCCGGCGTGAAATCTTCTTCCCCGGGCACACCCGCTTGTTCCATGACACCACCGTCGCGGAAACCAGCAACGACGGCACCCGTCTGGTCGACTACGTGGGCCGGTATCGCCGGCTCGCCACGGCTTTGGACCTGGACGTCACGCCCGAGGGGCGGCTTCGCGGCGTCTCGGGCGCCTCGCGTTTGTTCCTGGGTCCCCTGAGGCTCGCCCTGCCGGCTTACCTGGACGCCAAAGCCTACGCAGAGCAATGGTGGGATGCGGCAGAAGGCAAACATCGGATCCAGGTGAAGGTCCTTCAGCGCCATGTGGGCCTGGTCCTGGTCTACGCAGGCTCCTTCGATTACCGTTTGGCACCCTCGCTACCAGCGACCGATGGTGCCGCGGCGGCCCGCACCGCGACTGCCGCCGTCGGCCTCCCCCGTTACGCCGAGCCGGACCGGTGGGAACGGCGGGTCTAGAAGGCGCCGGACGAAAGGCTAACCGAGCGCGAGCTGGTTCAGCCCGTCAGCAAGCTGGGTCAAGCGGTTCAGAACCTCTTTGGCTCCCGACGGCGAGTACCCGGCCAGCCCGTCCGACGGCGTGACACGCACGGCCCCCAGGCTCGACGCCGGCAGGCCGAGTTGGCGCCAAGGCCGCCACACGCTGTCCACGAGTTCGGCGGTGCGTGGCAGGTTTGCCCGCGGATTCTCTACGGGGAGGGCGCCGGCCCACACACGTTTGCCCGCTTCGACGGCGGTGGCAAGCTGTTCCCACTGGCGCGTGGTGAGTGCTTTGAGCGGAAGCGCGACGCCGTCGGCCCCGGCTGCGAGGATCTGCTGGATGGGTGCTTCGATCTCAGGAACCGAGACCACTGTCTCCGCGACTCCCGCGGCCCGCAGCGCGTCGATGACCAGACGCCAGCCGCCCGTGGCCTCTTCGACCGGGATGGCGCGCAGGGTGCGGTAACCGCTCGCGGTGGGAATGGTGCCCGCCAACACGGAAGAGACGTCCGGCTCGTCGAGCTGGACCACTATCCCGGCGCCCGGCACGGCATCGCGGATCCGGGACACGTGCTCGGCGACGCCGGCCGCCAGGGACTCGGCAATGTCCCTCCTGGCGCCGTAATCAAGAAGGGCGCGCTCCCCATTGTGCAAATAGAGGCCGGCCGCGAGGCTCAAGGGGCCCCGCAACTGAATCTTGAGTTCCCGGGCGGAGGTCTCTTCCGAGCCGGCAACATCGGCGAGGACGTTGATGTCCGTGGCAAGCGCAGACTTGGCGCGCCGCAGGTCTTTCCCCGGGCGGTCAACCAGGCGCCAGCCGTGTGGCTGGACATCGATCGCCAGCTCGACCAGAAGCGATGCAGTCCGGCCGAGGGCGTCCGAGCCGACACCGCGGTCGGGAAGCTCGGCAAGGAACGGCAGGTGCGGGCTGCCCAGCTCGCCACGGATCACCCGTGCCGCCTCGGCAGGATCAGTCCCGGGCCAGGGACCCAAGGCCGTGGCGGTGACCTGGTTCTGCGTGGTTTCGGCAGGCACGTCGTCAGGCCTGCGCGATGGAAGCCTGGTGGCCCTCGGCGATGGCCTCGTGGTGCCGGATGACCTCGCTGATGATGAAATTCAGGAATTTCTCGGCGAAGGCAGGATCGAGGTGCGCTTCTTCGGCGAGCCGGCGCAACCGGGCAATCTGGGCGGACTCGCGCCCCGGGTCCCCTGCAGGAAGCTTGTGCGTCGCCTTGAGGACGCCCACTTTCTGGGTGGCCTTGAAGCGTTCCGCGAGGAGGAAGACAAGGGTGGCGTCGATGTTGTCGATGCTGGAGCGGATGGAGAGCAGCTCGTCCATGACGGCCTGGTCCACACGGCCTGCAAGGGAGCTGGCGGAAGGATCGAAGGAGTCGGCGTCGGGGAGGGCGTGGTTCTGCTCGGTCATTCCTCCAGTCTAGGGTGTGCCGGCCGGGCCTTGAGGGGCAGAATGGGCATGTCCACGCCGATGATAAGGAGAGCACGCATGAAAATCGCAGTTCTTGGCACCGGAATGGTAGGGCATGCCCTGGCAAGCAAATTGGTGGAGGTCGGCCACGAGGTCATGATGGGTTCCCGGGAGGCCGGCAATCCCAAGGGTACGGAGTGGGCTGCGCAGGCAGGGCCGGGAGCGAGTTCCGGTTCCTTCGCCCAGGCGGCCGGCATCGCGGAAATCGTGGTCAACGCGACCCCGGGCACGGTCTCGCTCGCAGCATTGAGCGAGGCCGGGGCCGCGAACCTGGCCGGCAAGGTCCTGGTGGACGTATCCAATCCGCTGGACTTTTCCGCGGGGTTCCCGCCGTCGCTCTCCGTCTGCAATACCGACAGCATTGCCGAGACCATCCAGCGTTCCTTCCCCGAGGCCCGTGTGGTCAAGACCCTCAACACTTTGACTGCTCCGCTGATGGTTGATCCGCTCAGGCTTGCCGATGGTGCCCATGACGTCTTCGTGGCGGGGAACGACGAGGACGCGAAAGCCACCGTCGTCGGGCTCCTGCGGGAGTTCGGTTGGATTCCGGAGCACATCCACGACTTGGGCGGGCTCGACGTCGCCCGCGGCCTTGAAATGTGGATGCCGCTGTGGCTCCGGATCTTCATGCGCCAGCCGAAGGACAAACTCTTCAACATCAGCATTGTGTCCGAATAGCCCAGACGGAACGGACATGCCCGCCCTTCGTGGAGAAGGGCGGGCATGTCCGTTCTTGTGGATCACCGCTTCGATGGCGGGCTAGATGCCCAGCAGCTCGCGGTTCTCTTCCCGGCGTCGGGCCTGTTCGTCAGGATCCGGCACCGGCAGCGAGGCGATCAGCCTACGGGTGTAGTCGTGCTGGGGACTGCCCATGATCTGGCTGCCGATCCCTTGTTCCACGAGCTTGCCCTTGTACAACACGCCGACCCAATGGGAGAGGATGTCCACGACGGCGAGGTCGTGGCTGATGAACAGCGCGGCAAAACCGAACTCTTCCTGGATGTCCTTGAACAGTTCCAGGACCTTTGCCTGCACGGACACGTCGAGGGCCGAGGTCGGCTCGTCGGCGATCAGGAGGCGCGGGTTGAGCGCGAGCGAACGCGCCAGCGAAGCACGCTGGCGCTGCCCGCCGGAGAGCTCATGCGGGAAGCGTTCAGCGTACGACGCCGGCAGCTGCACCGATTCGAGCAACTGCGCCACGCGCAGGCGTGCTTGAGCCGGGCTGGGGTGGGTATGGATGAGCAGCGGTTCCGCCACGCACTCACCAATGGTCAGGTGCGGGTTGAACGAGGCGGCCGGGTCCTGGAAGACGAAGCCGATGTCCTTGCGCAGCGGCTTGAACGTGTGCTCCTTGAAGCCCAGCATTTCGTAACCAAGCACCTTGAGGCTGCCGCCGGTTGCCCTGTTGAGGCCCGCGATGGCCCGGCCGATCGTGGACTTGCCGGAACCGGACTCGCCAACCAGGCCGAAGACCTCGTTCTCAGAGACCGTGAAGCTGACGTTGTCCACGGCCTTGAACCCAGGCTTGCCGAGGCGGCCTGGATACTCGATGGTGAGGTTCTTTGCCTCAACCAGGACCTTTCCGCCTTGGTGCAGGCGCTCAGTGGCCCCTTCGGACGCTGAGTTGCGGCCGAGGTGCGGCACGGCGGCCAGCAGCTTCTTGGTGTAGTCCTGTTTGGGCTCCGCGAAGAGCACCCTGGAAGTAGCCTCTTCCACGACGTCACCTTGATACATGACCACGACGCGGTCCGCCAGGTCGGCCACGACACCCATGTTGTGGGTGATGAGGACAATCGAGGTGCCGTACTTGTCCCGCAGGTCCCGGAGCAACTGAAGGATTTCGGCCTGGACCGTGACGTCCAGGGCGGTCGTCGGCTCGTCCGCCACGATCAAACCCGGGTTCAAGGCAAGCGCGGCAGCGATGACCACGCGTTGCTTCTGCCCACCCGAAAGCTGGTGGGGATAGTAGTTGACGCGGGTCTCCGGATCGGGGATGCCTACCTTGCGCAGGGCTTCGGTAGCCCGCTTCTTGGCTTCCCTGGCCGAGATGCGGTGTCCGTCCGAGGCATGGGCCCGAATGCCTTCGGCGATCTGCCAGCCGACCGTGAACACCGGGTTCAGGGCCGTTGACGGCTCCTGGAAGACCATGGCTACGTCGCGGCCGCGGATCTTGCGCAGTTTGGACGCGCTGACGCTGATGACGTTGTTGCCGTTGATCAGTACGGCTCCGGAGCTGATGGCTGTCTCCGGGAGCAAGCCGAGGATGGTCTTGGCCGTAACAGTCTTGCCGGAACCCGACTCCCCCACGATCGCCACGACTTCGCCGGCTTTGACCTCGAGGCTGACGTCCTTGACCGCGTAGACGTCGCCGCTGTCCGTGGCAAAGGTGACTTTGAGCCGTTCGATGTCCAGGACCGGCTGGCCGGATTGCAGCGGCTGGTCCGAAATGTTGCCGATGTTGGTGGTCATGCCTTACCTGCTTCTGGTTCAGGAGTGGTGGTGGCCCCTGTGTTCTTGCCGTCGGTTCCTGCCGTGGCCTTCGAGCGGGAGGCCTTGCCTCCAGCACGCTTGCGACCACGTAGCCGGGGATCGTTGAGATCGTTGATGCTCTCGCCGACCAGGGTCAGCCCCAGCACCGTGAGGACGATCGCGATACCCGGGAAGACGCCCGTCCACCAAATGCCGGAGGACGCGTCTGCCATGGCCTTGTTGAGGTCGAAGCCCCACTCTGCGGCTGAGGACGGTTCGATGCCGAAGCCCAGGAAGCCGAGGCCGGCCAGGGTCAGGATCGCTTCGGAGGCGTTCAGGGTGAACATCAGCGGAAGCGTCCGGGTGGCGTTCTTGAAGATGTGCCGGGTGATGATCCGGAAGCTGGAAGCACCCAGGACCATGGCCGATTCCACGAACGGCTCGGCCTTGAGCCTGATGGTCTCGGCCCGGATCACGCGGAAATACTGCGGAACGAACACCACGGTGATCGAGAAGGCGCAGGCGAGGATGCCGCCCCAGAAGCTCGACTGGCCACGGCTGATGACGATCGACATGACGATCGCCAGGAGCAGGGAAGGAAAGGCGTAGATGGCATCGGCGATGACTACCAGCACCCGGTCCAGCCAGCCGCCGAAGTAACCACTGAGCAGGCCCAGCGCCACGCCGAGGAAGATGGACATCGCCACGGCGACGACGATCACGGTCACCGCGGTCTGTGAACCCCATAGGACGCGGGAAAGAACGTCATAGCCGCCCACCGTGGTGCCGAGCAGGTGCTTGCTGCTGGGGGCCTCCTGGGTGGGGAACGAGCCGGAAGCGTCACTTAGTTGGGAATAGCCGTACGGTGCGATGAACGGCGCAAGCACGGTCGAGAGAAGGAAGAGCCCGGTCAGCACAAGCCCTGTGATGAGCATGCCCCGCTGGAGGCCAACGCTCTTGTTGACGTGGGAAATGACGGGAAGTCCAGACAGGAAGGACTTCTTTCGTCCTGAAATTGTTGCAGTGCTCATGTCAGTACCTCACTCGCGGGTCGATCAGCGCGGCGACGACGTCCACGACGAAGTTGGTGAATGCGACGATGACGGCCAGCAGCACCACGATGCCCTGGACCGCGACGAAGTCCCTCGCATTCAGGTATTGGACCAGCTGGTAGCCAAGGCCCTTCCATTCGAAGGTAGTCTCTGTGAGCACGGCTCCGCCGAGCATCAGGGCGATCTGCAGGCCCATGACGGTGATGATGGGGATCAGCGCCGGCTTGTAGGCGTGCTTGGTCACGAGGCGGAACTCGCTGACGCCACGGGAACGGCCGGCTTCGACGTAGTCCTTGCCCAGCGTGCCGATGACGTTGGTCCGGACGAGGCGCAGGAAGACGCCGGCGGTCAGCAGACCGAGGGCAACAGCAGGAAGCACGGCGTGCGACACGACGTCGCCGAGTGCGTTGAAATTGCCGCTGCGGAGGGCGTCAAGCCAATAGATGCCGGTGGGGGCGGCCAATTGGCCCATGGCCAGCTCGGTTCGGGTGGACACACGCCCGGCCACGGGGAGCCAGCCGAGCCAAACGGAGAACGTCAGCTTGAGCAGGAGTCCGGAGAAGAACACCGGGGTGGCGTAGCAGAGGATCGCAAAGCAGCGCAGGAAAGCGTCAGTCGCCCTGTCGCGCCGTTGAGCGGCGATCATGCCCAGCGGGATGCCGACTGCGAGCGCCACGATCAGCGCATTGATCGACAGCTCGAGGGTGGCCGCGCCGAAGGTCGACAGCATTTCGACGACGGGGCGCCGGTCGGTGATGGTAGTGCCGAAGTTGCCTGTGACCAGCTGGCCGAGGTATTCGAAGTACTGGACGATGATCGGCCGGTCGTAACCGGCGTCGTGGATTCTCTGCGCCAGGACATCCGGAGGAAGCCGGCCGCCCTGGGCTGCGGTAATGGGGTCTCCGATGACCCGCATGAGGAAGAAAACCAAGGTCACGAGGATGAAGATCGTGGGAATGATCAGGAAGAACCTGACCACGATGTACCTGCCCAGACCCCCGCCCGCTGATTTACTCTTGGGAGCGACCGCGTCCGGTTCGACGTCGGGCACCTCTATAAGTGTTGTCATTGCTACCTAAAGGTCATTGCCCGCGGATCGCGCGGGGTTTTGCTCAAAATGTGAGGCAATCAGCAATAAGGGGAGGCAAAGCACCTGTTGGCACCCGCCTCCCCCTACCGGCTGCTTACTTTGAAATAGTTCCCAATCGGAACTTGAAGGAAGCGTCAAGCGTCTTGTCGACGCCGTTCACGCCCTGTGCCGAGATGGCAACCTGGGCACCCTGGAGCAGCGGCAAAGTGGAAATGTCCTTTGCCAAAGCGTTCTGGGCGTCCTTGATGGTGGATTCGCGAGCCGACTTGTCCGTGGTGGTCAGCTGCTTATTGATGAGGTCTGTCACGGCAGGGTCGTTGAAGTGGTTCTTCAAGAAGCCGCCGTTCGGGAAGAACGGGGTCAGGTAGTTGTCCGGGTCGCTGAAGTCAGGGAACCAACCGAACTGGAACAGCGGGTACTCGTCGGCACGGCTGGCTTTGCTGTAGGTCACCCATTCGGTGGACTGCAGGTTGACCTTGAAGAGGCCCGACTTTTCCAGCTGGTCCTTGATCATGGCGTACTCGTCGCCCGAGGACTTGCCGTAGTGGTCCGGGTTGTACTGGAGGTTCAGGGTGACGACGTCCTTGACGCCGGCGTCGGAAAGGACCTTCTTGGCTTTGTCCAGGCTCGGCTTTCCGTTGTCACCGTAAGCGTCCTTGAACGACTCGTTGGCGCCCAGGAATCCGCTGGGGACGTTGGAGTACAGCGGCAGGTAGGTGCCCTTGTAGACCTGGTCCGCGATGGCCTGGCGGTCAACGAGGTTGGCGATTGCCTGGCGCACGGCAAGTGCCTTGGCCGGGTCGGCATCGGGTGCCTTGGCGCCGAACGGCATGGTGTTGAAGTTGAACGTGATGTAGCGGATCTCGCCGCCGGGACCAACGTTGACCTTGACCTTCGAGTCCTTCTTGAGGTCGTCGACGTCGGTGGCGCTGAGGCTCCGGTTTGCAACGTCGATGTTGCCCTGCTGGATGTCCAGCTTCATGTTGGTCGGCTCGGCGTAGTACTTGATCGTGGCGGCGTCATTGGCCGGCTTGCCCAGGACACCCTGGTAGTCAGGGTATGCCTTCAGGCTGATGAGCTCGTTCTTCTTGTAGCTGTCGATCGTGTACTGGCCATAGAACGCCTTGGCCTTGATGATGTCGTCATCGGAAAGCAGCTTGTCGGCCGGGAAGACCTGGTGGTCCACGATCGGCGCGGCCGGGCTGCTGAGGATCTGCGGGAACGTCTGGTCGTTGGCGAGCTTCAGCTTGAAAACGACAGTGCTGGGGTCAGGGGCGCTGACGCTGTCCAGGTTTTCGAGCAGGCTAGCAGGACCAGCGGGGTCGTTGATCTTGAGCTGCCGGTCGAAGGAGAACTTGACGTCCGTGGAGTCCAGCGTATGGCCGTTGGCCCACTTCAGTCCGGGCTTCATCTTCACGGTGTACTCGGTTGGCGACGTGAACGACGCCGACGCTGCCAGGTCCGGAACCGGGTCCGCGCTTCCTGGCTTCGAGTTGAGGAGGAAGGAATAGACCTGGTTCATCACCATGAAGGAACCGTTGTCATACGAGCCTGCAGGGTCGAGCGCGGTCACCTTGTCGGTGGTGCCATAAGCGATCGGGCCGCTTGCAGCTGAAGATGCTGAACCGCCGCCGCCCGCCGGGCCCGTGCAGGCCGTCAGAGCGAATACGGAGATGCCCGCGAACGCGATAACGCTGCGCAAGGCTTTTTTGTTCAATGCCATCAGTGAACTTTCTGTTCGATGGATACGGCGAACCGCCGTGGGTAATTTTCTCGGAGCACATACTCCTGACTCCACGATTCAATCAGAAGCATTTTTGGTGAAACGTTTGATTTTGTGAGTTGAGACACAAAATTTACTTTTCTTTTGGCTCGAAGTCGGCTACGCGGGCCACGTCAGGGCGCTTCCAGTGTCGAGAAGCGCACTTGTTAGCGCTAACAATATTGCCGGTGCTCCCCCGGGAAAGTCGCCGGAATTCGCGGCCCTAGAGTTCCGCGCGCTGCAGGGAACGGGCGGCGTCGATGGTTGCCTGGCCGAGAACACGCGTGCCTTGGTACAGCACGATTGTCTGCCCGGGAGCCACCCCGCGCAGGGGCTCGACAAGAGTCACCACGAGGCCTTCGCGTCCGATGCCGGCGTCGTCGGTGTGCCGCACGACCGAAGCCTTGGCAGGAACCGGATCACCATGGGCGCGGACCTGGGCGTGGCAGTCGAACTCGGCGCCCGTGGAAACCTCAGCAATGGGCACGCCTGCCCAGGACACCTTGATTCCACGGATCTCGTCGATGGCCAGAAGCGCTTCGGGCCCGACAACCACCTTGTTTTCCTTGGGCCGGATTTCCAGCACGAAGCGCGGCTTGCCGTCAGCGGCAGGGGTGCCGAGCTTGAGGCCGCGGCGCTGGCCTACGGTGAAGGCGTTGGCCCCGGGGTGTTCCCCGACCTTGGTTCCGGCCTCGTCCACGATGTCGCCGGTGGTCATGTCGATCTTCTCGGCGAGCCAGCCGGCGGTATCGCCGTCCGGGATGAAGCAGATGTCATGGCTGTCCGGCTTGTTCGCCACGGACAGGCCGCGGCGCTCGGCCTCGGCGCGGACCTCAGCCTTGGAGGGGGTCTCCGCCAACGGGAACATGGAGTGCTTAAGCTGCTCGTGGGTCAGGACGCCGAGGACATAGCTTTGATCCTTGGCCCAATCGGCCGCTCGGTGGAGTTCGGGATTGCCGTCCGCGTCGTGGATGACCTTGGCGTAGTGGCCGGTGCAGACCGCGTCGAATCCGAGGGCGACAGCCTTCTCCAAGAGGGCGGCGAACTTGATCCGCTCGTTGCAGCGCATGCAGGGATTGGGAGTGCGGCCGGCAGCATATTCATCGATGAAGTCCTGGACGACGTCTTCCTTGAAGCGCTCCGAGAAGTCCCAGACATAGTAAGGAATCCCCAGGACGTCGCACGCGCGCCAGGCATCGCGGGAGTCTTCGATGGTGCAGCAGCCTCGGCTCCCGGTGCGCAGCGTTCCGGGCATGCGGGACAGCGCCAAGTGGACGCCAACGACGTCGTGCCCTGCCTCGACGGCGCGGGCGGCGGCAACGGCGGAGTCGACTCCGCCGCTCATGGCTGCAAGAACTCGCATGCTGGCTTTCTGTTGATGTTGGGGGGAAGATTTGCGCGGAAGAGACGAGGCGCGCCCAACTATTCTAGCGCCCGCGGGAATCCGCCTCAAAAAATGCCTTGACCACCGTCGCGGACGATTCTAAAGTCAAAATAAACAGTTTTAGATCCCGGCCGAGTGCGCATTCATTCATCCACACGCAGCCTGGCCACGCGAACCGCCCACGCCCCGCGAATCGAGTCACCATGGACACTGAACACATCCTTATCGCAGGCGGCGGACTCGCCGGTGCCACGGCGGCAAAAACCCTGCGCTCCGAAGGTTTCCAGGGCCGCATCACCGTGGTCTGCGCCGAGAATGAGCTCCCCTACCTGCGCCCTCCCCTCTCCAAGGAATTTCTCCTGGGCAAGGCCGACGAGGACAGCGTCCCGGTGCTGGCGGCCGGCTGGTATGGGGAGAACGACGTCGAACTCCTCCTTGGCGAGGCGGTCGCAACCGCCGATCCTGCCGCCCACACGGTGAAGCTGGAGTCAGGAACCGGGCTGAAGTTCAGCAAGCTCCTGATCGCCACCGGGGCGCAGCCGCGCCGGATTCCCCTCCTTGCTTCCGATCTTGCGGGCGTCATGACGTTCCGGACCTTCAATGATTCCCGGCGACTCAAGGAAGAACTGTCCGGCGGGGGCCGGACTGTGGTGATGGTCGGCTCGGGTTGGATCGGCATGGAGCTCGCCGCAGCCGCGAGCAGCTACGGCAACAGCGTGACCTTGCTGGGGCTTGAAGACGTCCCGCTCAGCACGGCCATCGGCCCCGAACTAGGGGGCTTCTTCCGCAGCCTGCACGAAAAGCACGGTGTGCAGTTCCGGCTCCCTGCGAGCGCAGCGGAGATCACCGGCACCGGGGGCAGGGCGAGCGCCGTTGTCACCAACTCCGGCGAAGTGCTTCCTGCCGACCTCGTGGTGGTGGCTGTCGGCGTGGTTCCGGATACGAGCCTCGCCGAAGCCGCAGGGCTGGACATCCGCAACGGAATCGTGGTGGATTCTTCGCTCCGGACCAGCAGCCCGGACGTTTTCGCGGCCGGAGACGTCGCCAACGCCCTCCACCCCTTCACCGGCGATCACCACCGGAGCGAGCACTGGTCCAACGCCCTCAACGGCGGCAAGGTCGCAGCCAAGGCGATGCTGGGACAGGACGCGATGCTGGACGTCGTCCCGTATTTCTACACGGACCAGTTCGACGTCTCGATGGAGTACTGGGGATATCCCACCCTCGCGGCAGGTTCCGTACCCGTCATCCGGGGCGCGTTGGAGGAGAACAGCTTCCTCGCCTTCTGGCTACGGGACGGTGCGGTGGTGGCGGGCATGAGTGTCAACCGGCAGCGGGTACAGAAGCCCGTCAAGGCGCTCATTTCGGGGCGCATACCCGTGGATGTGGCCCGCCTGGTGGATCCCGCTGTTCCGCTGGATCAGTTGTTGTCCGGAGACTGATCGCCGGCCGGGATCCCGGCAGGGACGCTGCCGTGGCTCCGGGCCACCGTGGCTGCGGTCTGGATGCTGGACTCGTGACCGGCCATTCCTGCAAGCTTCGCCCGGGCATACGCGTCCGGAAGGGCCTTGAGCAGGGCGTCGACGTCGGCGTCGTTCGAAGTGTGTCCCAGGCTGAATCGTTGCGCCCCGCGGGCGGTCTCCTCGTCCAGCCCCATGGCAAGCAGGACGTGCGAGGGCCTGGGGACTCCCGCGGTGCACGCGGAGCCAGTGGAGGATTCGATGCCCGCGAGGTCCAGCAGGAACAGCAGGGAATCGCCTTCACAGCCAGGGAACGTGAAATGCGCGTTGCCGGGAAGCCGGGCGTCGCCGGGCGCGCCGCGGAGCACCGCCTCGGGAATGGCGACCTTGACGCCGTCGATGATCCGGTCCCGCAAGGCGCCGATCCGTTCGCGCTCTGCCACCAGGTTGTGGGAAACAGACTCAGCCGCGGCGGCGAATGCCGCGATGGAGGCCGTGTCCAGGGTCCCCGAGCGCACGTCGCGCTCCTGCCCACCCCCGTGCTGGACGGGAACGACCTTGGTGGAACGCCCCAGGAAGAGGGCACCCACGCCGACGGGTCCGCCGATTTTGTGGCTGGAGACCGACATCGCGGCGAGCCCTGAGTCGCGGAAGCTCAGGGGAATCGAGCCGAACGCCTGGACTGCGTCCGAGTGCACGGGTATGCCGTGGGCGGCGGCGATGTCCACGATCTCCTTGACGGGCTGGATGCTGCCCACCTCGTTGTTTGCCCACATGACAGTGACCAGGGCCACCGATCCCGGGTCTCGTTCCATCTCCGCCCGCACAGCGTCGAGTTGCACTACGCCCTGGGAGTCGACGGGGAGCCAGACCGCTTCGGCTCCTTCGTGACGTTCAAGCCATTCGACCGTGTCCTGCACCGCGTGGTGCTCGACGGCGGAGCACAGGATCCGCTTGCGGCGGCCGTCTTCGTCGTGGCGGGCCCAGTACAGCCCCTTGACGGCGAGGTTGTCCGCTTCGGTTCCCCCGGACGTGAAGATGAGCTCGGAGGGATGTGCCCCTGCGGCTGCCGCGATCGCTTCCCGAGCCTCTTCCACGGATCGGCGCGCACGCCGTCCGGAAGCGTGCAGCGATGACGGATTGCCGGTCCGCGCCAGCTCGCGGGTCATGGCGGTGAGAGCTACAGCGGCCAGGGGCGTGGTGGCGGCATGGTCCAGGTAAACAGGCACTACCCAAGTCTATCGAGGCACACCGATTCAGGCTTGCGCGGCAGGTGCCGTCCCGGCGCTCCCCCTAATCCGCGGGAAGGATCCTTGCGCAGCAATGGCCCTCCCGGTTGTCATCGGCGATCCGGTCCTCGGCAATTCCGCACGCGGCGGCCGCTCCGCTCAGGAAGGCGCCGTTCAGGGCGCAGACGACAGTCGTGTGGCTTTCGGCCAGCCGGTGGAACGGGCAATTGACCAGGGAGTACCCGCCGTCGTCGTCAGCTTCCGGCCTGTAGCCGTAGTTGGCCAGGACATCCTCGAAATGCGGCTCGACGCTCCCGGCCTCGCGGCCCCGGGCGTAGGCGGTTTCGAGAAGCGCTTCGCGGGGGGAGCCCCCCTGTGTCATCAAGGCCTGGATGGCAGAGGCCATCACTTCGCCGGCGAGGTCGTAGTGGCGCTCAGGCACCGAGGCGCCGACCTCTTCAACGACAGGCGCGTACAACTTCGCAGGGCGCCCGGAACCCGGACCCACTTTGCCCCCGAGCTTGCGGAACTCGACACTCAGGAGCCCGTCACGGACCAGCCGGTCAAGGTGAAAGGACGCCGTGCTGCGGGGAAGACCGAGGGCCATCGCGGCTTCGTCGCGGCTGACCGCGTCATTTGCGCCGCAGACGTGCTCGTACAGGCGGCGGCGATTGCCGTCGTCGAGGGATGCCAAGGCGGAAAGCCGACGCAGCCAGGGAAGTCCGGTCATGCATCCAGCTTATCTCTAAAATCAACATTCATTGATTAATCCTTCCCTAAAATCAAATTATCCACTTTTAGAAAGAAGGCATCATGAGTACCGCATCATCCTGGGCCCAAGCGAAGACCGGATCGCTGATGTCCATGGATCCCGGCGGCAGGCATTCCTGTTCCTCCGGACCGTGTTCACCGTGGCGCCGGTCCTTTTCGGCCTGGCTGTCGCCGGGCGCCGCTGACCGCCAGGGTCAGGCCAAGACCCGCAAGGCGCCCGGAACCACGTCGATCTCCAGCGGGAGGGGGCCGATCCGCTCGCCGTCGGCGTAGGCCACCACGTTCTCCGCGCCAAGCCGCACTGAGCGCACCCGGCGGATTTCCACCGCCGGGTGCGAGGTGTGCCGGCCGGAAAAGACCTTCGGGAACACCGCAAGGAGGGCCAGCCGGGACAGGGGCTTGACGACAAACAGATCCAGCCACCCGTCGTCGGGCGCCGCATCGGGGACGATGCGCATCCCGCCGCCGATCGATTGGACGTTGGCCACGGAAATCAACATGGCGCCCTCCCGCGATGACGCGCCGTCGGCCGTCACGGTGTAGTTGATGGCCCGGAACGATCCGAGCTCCCGGAGCATCGCGAGGGTGTAGCGGAGCGTACCCCTGGGCCATTTCCAGGAGTTCGCCCGTTCATTGACAGCGGCGTCGAATCCCGCGGATACCGCCCCGGCAAACCACATGGTGCGTCCGCCGGAAGTTACGCGGCCCGCGTCGATCAGCCGGCCGCCGTCGGCGAGCGCCGAAATCACACGGGCACACGATCCCGCTACGTCCTTCAGGGGCAGTCCAAGCATCCGGGCCATGTCGTTTCCCGTACCCACGGGAACAATCCCGAGCGGCAAGGCCGTGCCGCCGAGCGAGTTGACGCCCAAATGGACCATGCCGTCGCCGCCCACAACCACCAAGGCATCGGGACGCGCACGAAGCGCTTCGCCGACGGCTTCCCGCAGGGCGTCCATGCTGTCGCGTCGAAGGACGACGACGTCGAGGCCTGCGGCGCGGAGACAGCGGGCGGCTTCGTCCCCGGCAAGGGCGTGCCGGCCGAACGCTGCGGTCGGATTGACTGCCAGCACGATCCATCGACGCGGCCGACCGCCCAGCCCGTCGGAGCCGGTGGTGGGCAGGTCAAAGGGATGATCGGGGCCGGCCGGGGAGTTCACAGCATGAATCATGCCACCGGCAGGGGCGGGATCCGGGGAACTAAAGCCCCGGCCGCCGTCGTTCTCATGGTGGGCTGGCTAGACTTGCCAAGATCGCCGTTCCGGCACAGGGCGGCGGGAATCTTCAGAATCCCAGAGAAAGGCCCGTGGTTGGCTCAGGGCAGCAGTTCCCACTATCAGGTCCTCCGGGTCCCCGTCACGGCGTCGGACAAGGAGATCAAAGTGGCCTACCGGAAGGCCGCGAGGAACGCCCACCCGGACCACGGCGGGGATCCCGAAGTCTTTCGACAAGTCACGCTTGCGTACGAGACCCTGATTGATCCCAAGCGGCGGGCGGAGTACGACCGCCGCTATGCGAGCGGCGTTTCGGGCAGGACAACCCCGTTCCCGGCGCAAAGGCCTGACTACGCCGGCACCGGCGCTCCCGGACCGGAAACCCGGGCTGGGGTCCACCGTCCGAATGCCCCGCGGAACACCGCCGGCGACGCCCCCGTCTACGTCCCGCCCTTCGATGATCCCTTGGAGATTCCCCTCATTTCCAAGCGCGAGGCCGCCTTGCAGATCCATGGGATTCCCCGGAAGCGTGGGATCTTCGGCGCCGAAGCCCGCATTCAGCGCGAAATGCGGACAGTCCAGCTCATCAGCCGCCAGATCCTGCCCGCCATCCCTTCGGCACGGCTCATCAACGGGCTTCGCTCCCCCTCGGATGACAGCCACATCGATCACGCCCTGCTTGTCGGCTACCGCTTGGCGCTGATCGGTTCCATGCTGCTGCCCAAGGGCGCCTATGCCTGGGACGGCGTGGCGCTCAAGCACGGCGGCCGCTCGGTGCCGCCGCCCCAACTCGAGCTGATCGTTCGCCACATGCAGGAGATCTTCCCGGAACTGAATGTGACGGGCTGGGTGGTAGTCCACAGCCCGGACGGCAACCCGCACGAGCCGGTCATCGACCATTACAGGCGCACGGACGGAGATTTCGGGTCGGTGCAAATCGTCAACGCCTCCGGGCTGGCACGCGGGCTCAAGCAGTTCCTGAGTTCAGGACCCGTGCCCAACACCGTGGTTGTCCCGGTCCTTGCCCGACTGCTGCGCGGCATGCACTGAGCAACGCCCTCTTTTCGCTGGCTAGGATTGATACGTGTTCCGCATCCTCTTCCACACCCCTGAAATCCCGGGCAACACGGGAAACGCCATCCGGCTCGCCGCCATCACCGGCGCGGAGCTCCACCTCGTGGAGCCGTTGGGCTTCGACTTCTCCGACGCGAAACTGCGCCGCGCGGGACTCGACTACCACGACCTCGCAGTAGTCACGGTGCACAAGGACATCGAGGCCGCATGGGCGGCACTGCAGCCAGAACGCGTCTTCGCATTCACGTCCGACGGCGAATCCTCCTACACGGACATCGCCTACGAGGAAGGCGACGTCCTGCTGTTCGGCCCCGAGTCGGTCGGACTTCCCGCCTGGCTGAAGCAGGATCCGCACGTCACGGCCCGCGTCCGGCTTCCCATGCTGCCGTCCCTCCGCTCGCTGAACCTTGCCAATGCGGCTTCCATCGCGGTGTACGAGGCCTGGCGCCAGCACGGTTTTGCGGGCGCGAAACTCTAGCCACGCCAAGCGGCCGCCCGGACAGCCTCAAGGCGACCGCCGCGTATCACCCATCCAAAGCTCGCCCTGCGCCGAATACCCTATGCAGGCACAAAGCCTGGGCGGGCAGCTGGCCTGCGAATCAAGGGGCCGGTGAAGCGGCGGCCGTGGAAGGGGCGCAGGTGGCTACTCTCAAGACTCACAGTGCTTCTGGTACTGCCAGGGTCACGAGCAATCTATGCTGGACAGTGATGGATACACCCAATGTGCGAGGCCACGAGGCCCCCAGCCTGATTGCCGGCTCGAATGCGCAGCTTGCGGAATTGCTGGGGTTGATGGCCGAGGGCGACCGCGGCGCCTTCAGCGAGTTCTACCGGCTCACGTCGCGGAGGGTCTTCGGCATGGCCAAGCGCGTCTTGGTGGATGCGGGCCTGAGCGAAGATACCACCCAGGAAGTGTTCATCCAGGTCTGGCAAAACGCGGGCAAATTCAATCCCGAGGCCGGCAGCCCGCTCGCGTGGCTCATGACGATCACCCACCGGCGCGCTATCGACCGCGTCCGCTCCGCCCAGTCCGCCACGGACCGCGAAGCGAAATATGGTGCCGCGAGCCAACTCCTTGACCACGATTCCGTGGAAGAAGAAGCCACCAGCCGGCTCGAGGCCGAGTCCGTCACCCGTTGCCTCGCCACCCTGACGGAGACGCAACTGGAGTCCGTGCGGCTCGCCTACTATGGCGGCCTCACCTACCGGGAGGTCGCCGAACAGCTCGGCGCCGCGATTCCGACCATCAAGTCCCGCATCCGCGATGGACTTCTCCGACTCAAGACTTGCCTGGGGGTGAGCTGACATGACCGAACACGATGAAAACAACCGGAACTTCGGGAAGGAAGGCCTCCGCAGGATGTTCGCCACAGACATAGCTACTGATCTTGCCGAAGGCCGCGTCCTGGAGCTTGCCGAGATCTATGCCCTCGACGCCCTGAGCGACGCCGAGCGAGCAGAAATCGACAACTACATTGCCGCCGCGCCTGAACGCCCGGCGTTCCTTGAGCGGGTGAGGCAGTCACGCGAGACCCTTGCCACGTCCTTCGCCGACGAGGCCGAACCGCCTCCCGGACTCCTGGAGGACATTCTGCGGCAGCTCCCGCAACAACCACGCAGTTCACAAACCGGCGCAGCGTCCGCGTCTTCTTCCGTTTCCGAAGCGCCGCCCGCCGCCGCAACGCACGTTTCCCCCGACGTCGTGGACCTCGCCGCGGAACGGAACCGACGGGATCGCCGACGCTTCGGAGGAGTCCGAGGTTGGGTTGCAGCCGCTGCGGCGGCCGCGGTCATCGCGCTTGGCGGTGTAGGCGTGGGCGTCTACGTGGCCGGGCAAAACGATCCCGTGAACCAAGTGCTTCAGGCCAACGACGTCCGGCAAGCGACCGTCGACGTCAACGGCGGCGGCACCGCCACCGTGTCGATCTCCACCTCTAAGAACGCCGTGGTGGTCCGCATGAATGGAGTTCCGGCTCCCCCGGCCGGCAAGGTATATCAGATGTGGCTTATTCCCAAGGACGGCTCCGACCCCGTATCCCAGGGACTCATGGACGCCCAAGCCTTGAGCCACCCGGCGGTTGTCTCCGGCATTTCCAGCGCGGCGGCCATCGGCATCACGGTTGAACCTGTGGGCGGCTCCAAGAAACCAACCCTTCCCACGGTTGCCGCGGCGCCTCTCGCGTAGGAGCGGCCGGCTCTGGCCCGACAGGAGCCGTTGGCGGCGGGCTTGACCTTGACGTAACGTCAACTTTTACGCTGGATACATGAAGCAGGACAAGGCAGATACCTGGACCATTTCCGAGCTGGCCAAGGCCAGCAAGGTTTCCTCGCGGACCTTGCGCCACTACGACCAGCTCGGGCTCCTGGAACCTGCCCGAACGGGACACAACGGCTACCGGTATTACGGCCAGCCCGAACTGCTGCGCCTGCAGCGGATCCTCCTGCTTCGTGAACTTGGCCTTGGGCTCGAGACCATCGGCGAAGTTCTGGATGGCCAGGCCGACCCCGTGGAGGCACTTGCCGTGCACAGGAACTGGCTGCTGGCCGAGCGCGACCGACTGGACCGCATGTCCCGGACGGTCGACGCCACTATCGCAGCACTACGTCAAGGAGAAACCATGACCGCGGAGAACATCTTCAAGGATTTCGACAACAACCCCTACGAAGCCGAAGCGCGCGAGCGCTGGGGCGATCGGGCCGTCGAGGAGAGCAAGGCCCGCCACTCGGCGATGACCACGGCCCAAAAGCAGGCCTTCATGGAGGAGTATGCGTCGCTGAACCAGGATCTCGCCCGGTGCTTCGACGCCGTCCTTCCGGCGGACCACCCGGACGTCCAGGCAGCCGTCGGCAGGCACTACAAGTGGATCTGCGCCAGTTGGACGCCCAACGCAGAATCCTACCTGGGCCTCGGACAGATGTACGTGGACGACCCCCGGTTCACTGCCAACTACGACAAGGTCCGGGTCGGCCTGGCGCCCTACCTGCTCGAAGGCATCAAGGTCTACGCGGCAGAAAAGCTCATGTAGGGCATTCTTGCCGAAAAGCGCGACGGCGGCCCGCCCCCACTGGAAACACAGGGGGGCGGGCCGCCGTCGTACTGGCTCTTGGGCAGCCCCGCTAAATGATCAGCGAAAGCACCATGATGAAACCGAAGGCGACCACCGAGATGAGCGTCTCCATCACCGACCACGTCTTGAACGTCTGCCCGACCGTCAGGCCGAAGAGTTCCTTCACGAGCCAGAACCCGGCATCGTTGACGTGGGACAGGAAGAGCGAGCCGGCGCCGATGGCCAAGGCAAGGAGTGCGGCATGCGTCGGGCTCAGGCTGCTCGCCAAGGGAGCAACGATGCCCGCAGCCGTCACTGTGGCAACCGTCGCCGAGCCCGTGGCCAAACGAAGCGCCACGGCCACGATGAAGCCCAGGACCAGCACCGACATATTGGCGCCCTCGGCCCATTTCTTGACCGCGTCACCGACGCCGGCACCGATCAGGGTCTGCTTGAAGCCACCGCCTGCGCCCACGATCAGCAGGATCGCGGCAATCGGTCCAAGGCTGTTGCCAAGCTTGGCGGTGATCTTGCTTCCGGTGAAGCCAACGGCGTAGCCGAAGGTCACCATCGCCGCGAGCACAGCCAGGGTCATCGCCACAAGGGGCTGCCCGACGAAGTCCAAGACGGTGCGGATCATGGGTGCGTGGGCGGCGTCGGGCCAGACAATGTCTGCGATGGCCTTCAGGAGCATGAGCACCACAGGGAAAATGATGGTCAGCAAGGTGACGAGGAAGGTCGGCTGGCGCTTCACTTCGCTCAGGTCGACGGCATGCTTGGTGTCGACGCCGCCGGCCACTGCAGGGGCATCCACGGGAACCCAGCGCGCGGCCAAACGGGAAAACAGCGGTCCGCAAATGATGACGGTGGGGACGGCCACCAGGAGCCCAAGGGCCAGGGTGGTGCCCAGTTCGGCCTTCACCGCGCTGACCGCGATGAGCGGTCCTGGGTGCGGCGGGATCAAGCCGTGCAACACGGAGAGGCCTGCGAGCGCCGGAATGGCAATGCGCATGAGCTTCATCTGCGAGCGCTGGGTGACCAGGACAATCACCGGAAGCAGCAGGACGAGCCCGATCTCGAAGAACATCGGGAGGCCGATGATGACCGCAACCAGGGTGATCATCCAGACCACCCTGTTGCCCTTGGCCTTTTCAAGCAGGGTATCGACTACCCGGTTGGCGCCGCCGGAGTCCGCCAGGAGCTTGCCCAGCATGGCGCCGAGCGCAATCAGGAGGCCGACCTCCTTGAGGACGCCGCCCACGCCGTCTTCGAAGTTGCTGACCACCTTGTCCAGCCCGACTCCGGAGGCTAGGCCAACGAAGGCCGAGCCCAGTACCAGGGCGAGGAAGGGGTGGACTTTGAATTTGGCGATCAGCAGCACGATCAGCGCAATGCCGATAGCCGCGACCACGAGGAGTTGGGTGTCGTGCCCGGTCCAGTTCACGCTACGTCTCCAGTTGTGTGTGCCGGCTGCGCCCCGAGGCCGAGCCGTGCGATGATTTCGTCTGCCTCTTCGGCAGGAGAAGCGGAGACGCACAGGGAGATGTGGTTCTCGTCCTCGGTGGGCGCTTCCAGTGCGTCGAACTGGGATTCCAGGAGCGTGGCAGGCATGAAGTGCCCGTGGCGCGAAGCCAGCCGGTCGGAAATCTTGTCCTTACTCCCCTGCAGGAAGACGAACACGACGCCCTCGCCGCGCAGGACGTCCCGGTAGCGCTTCTTCAAGGCCGAGCATGTGATGATGCCCGGCTTTCCTGCTGCGGTGCGCTCCTTGATCCAATCGGCAATGATGTCCAGCCAGGGCCAACGGTCCTCATCGCTGAGTGCGTGCCCCGCCTGCATCTTTGCAACGTTCGCTTCCGGGTGCAGGTCGTCGCCTTCGGCGAGGTCCCAGCCCAGCCGGCCGGCCAATACGCCGGCCACTGTCGACTTGCCGGAACCGGAGACCCCCATGATCACCAATACCGGCTGTTGTGCAGTCTTCGCCATCAAAGTCTGCCTCTCTCAATTAAATATGATTTAAACGAGAGTAAGCATATGACACAGCTAACACATCAGCAATTTCAGAAACCGGCGATGGTTTGGGAACCGTTGACCTCGACCACATGGAACGCTTCGGCGCTGCGCCCATCCGGCATGCCGGCGCGCGAGGCGTTGTGCCGGAGCATGCTCCGGACGGCCCGCTCCATGCCTTCCAGGTCGGGGTGCTGGCTCGCGTGGATCCGGATCGCCGCCAGTTTCGCGTCGATGTGGTCGGTGACATCCACGAAATAGTTCTCACGGGATTCAGGACCGGCGAAGAGCCACAGCCATGGCAGCTTGTAGGCTTCGAGGCCGGCTTCCGCCAGTTCCGGGTAGGCAAAGGGGTTCTCGAGCGCGGGGTACACGGCCCGGGTCACGATCTCCCCCACGGCGAGGTGGTCCGGATGGCTCTTCTGGATCCTGTCCCAGTTGCGCTCCGGGTGCATGGCGAGGACGACGTCGGGGCGGATTTCGCGGATCAGCTTCACCACTTGCTTGATTACCGCGTGCGTCGGTTCCAAGTATCCATCGCGTTCATGAAGGTAGTGCACGTCCGTCACGCCGACGAGGGCGGCGGCTTGTTCCTGCTCCTCCGCGCGCATGGAAATGATCTCCTCGCGGTGGGCAGGATCGAAGCCGCCCGCGTCGCCGTCGGTCATGACGCAGTAGCTGACCTCGACGCCGGCAGCGGTCCAGGCGGCAATGGTGCCGGCCGCGCCGAAGTCGACGTCGTCCGGGTGGGCGGTAAAACAAAGCACCCGCTCAACGCGCTCCGTGGAGGCGTTGAACGGGCTCTTTGCTGACGTGGCGTCAGAAGACAAAGGGATCAGCCTTTCCGCTTTTTGATCTCTTCGGTGGCCTGCGGAACAACCTTGAAAAGGTCGCCGATGATGCCGAAGTCCGCGATTTCGAAGATGGGCGATTCAGCATCCTTGTTGATCGCGACGATGACCTTGGAGGTCTGCATCCCGGCCTTCTGCTGGATCGCTCCCGAAATGCCCGCCGAAATGTAGAGTTGCGGGGATACGGTTTTGCCGGTCTGGCCAACCTGGTAGTCATGGCCGATCCAGCCCGCATCCGTGGCGGCACGGGAAGCCCCGAGTGCACCGCCCAGGGCGTCGGCCAGTTCTTCCAAAGGACCGAAGTCGCCGTCGACCCCGCGTCCACCTGCAACGACGATCCGGGCTTCGGTGAGCTCGGGACGGCCACTGGCCGGCTTTTCCGCCCGCCCGGTGACCCGTGCGGCATTCGCGGTGGCATCGGCCGGGACGTCGATGGTGACGGCTTCGGGCGTGTTCGCCGCGGCCGGGGCATCGACGTCAACACTGTTCGGCTTGACCGTGAGCACGGCGACGGCGGTCCGCGCCTTGGCCGTGGTGGTGTACGAGCCAGCCAGGACCGACTTATGGGCCGTGCCGTCGGCGTCGACCCCCACGACGTCGGTGATGACCCCGGCGTTGAGCTTCACGCCCAGACGGGCCGCGATTTCCTTGCCGTCGGCCGTATTCTCGAGCAGGACGATCCCGGCTCCGGTTGCCTCGACTGCCGCGGCAAGATAAGCGGCTTTCGGCGCAACCAGGTAGTCGTCCAGGTCCGTGGCGGACGGACGGTAGATCACCGAGGCTCCGTGCGCCCCCAAGGAGGCGGCGACGTCGTCATGCAGTTCGCCGTTGACGGCGACCACCGCTTCCCCGAGGGAACGGGCGATCGTCAGGAGTTCCAGGCTGCTCTTCTTGAGCGCCGCGCCCGGGTTGTCAATGAATACAAGTGCTTTTGCCATGTGTCGGAATCCTCTTAGAGCAGCTTCTGGGCGGCCAGGAACTCAACCAGCTTGATGCCGGCGTCGCCTTCGTCGGTGATGATGGTGCCGGCAGTGCGCGGCGGCCGCGCTTCAGCGGTCTCGACGGCGGTCAGCGAACCTGCGGCTCCCACCTGCGCGGCATCGACTCCGATATCGGCGAGGGTGAGTGCCGTGATTTTCTTCTTCTTGGCTGCAAGGATGCCCTTGAAGTTGGGGTATCGCGGCTCGTTGATCTGGTCCGTCACGGATACCAGCGCGGGCAAGGTTGCCTCCACGGTGTCGGCGTGGGCGTCACCGTCGCGGCGCGCAAGGACGCGGTCGCCGTCGACCTCCAGGGAGGAAGCAAACGTGACTTGAGGGAGTCCGAGCCGCTCGGCGAGTTGCGCCGGAACCAAGGACGTTTCGCCGTCGGTCGAGGCCATGCCCGTCAGGACGAGGTCCACGGGCGAGTCGGCGCCGAGATACCGGATTGCCGCGGCGAGGGCCAGCGAGGTGGCAGCGGCGTCGGAGCCCGCCAAGGCGTCGTCGCTCAAATGCGCTCCTGAGGAGGCGCCGATTTGCAAGGACTTCTTGATGGCGTTCACGGCGCCGGCGGGACCCATGCTCAAGGCGATGACCTCGTTGCCGGCCTTCGCGCCTCCGCGGGCCTCGCTGAGCTGCAGCGCAGCTTCAAGCGCATATTCGTCCAGTTCGGACAGAATGCTCTCGTCGCGGTCCGTGGTGTTGCCTGGGCCGGTGAGGTGTCGGTCGAACTGCGCGTCCGGGACGTGCTTGACCAGAACAACAATCTTCAATGTGTCTCCCACTGTGTTCGAGGCAGCCTTCCATGCTCGGGAATGGCCAGCAACTAGGCGCATGGCCAAGAGTGCCCAGCGTACGGGCTCGTCCTAGCTAAGCATATTGCGCCACAACTCGGACAACGCCGGTTGTCCGCATTAACTCCTGTTTCGAGGATCGTTCCGGCTCGGAGCAGCACAGGGCATACGCCGACGGCGGGCAGCACCGCAAGTGGTGCCGCCCGCCGTCGTTGACTGCCGGCTGTTTGCCCCGCTGGAATCTGCCGCAACAGCGCAGCTGTTACGGGGCAGCATCCAGGGTCACGTCGAGATCCTGTGACTGGCCGCCGCGCTGGATGGTCACCTTCACTGTTGCACCTGCCGCCTGCTGACGGACAGCCGCGGTGAGTTGCTCGGGATCGGTGATGTCCATGCCGGCGAACTTGGTGACGACGTCGCCCACCTTGAGCCCGGCCTTCTCAGCGGCGGAACCCGCTGTCACCGCTGCGACCTGCGCACCTACCGAGAATCCAGAGCTGCTTCCAGTGGCCGACTTGGGCTGCACGCTGACGCCGAACTGCCCGTGGGTGGCCTTGCCGTTCTGGATGAGTTCCTGTGCAATACGCTTCGCGTTGTTGATCGGGATGCTGAAGCCCACACCGATGTTGCCGCTGGACGACGACGAGGAGCTGTTGCTTCCGGCGGAAGCGATAGCCACGTTGACGCCGATGATCTCGCCCTTGGTGTTGACAAGCGCTCCGCCGGAGTTGCCGGGGTTGATCGGCGCGTCGGTCTGGATGACGTTGAGCGAAACGGTGCCTTGGCCGGCGCTGCTCTGGCTCTGGCCACCCCCGGGAGGCGCGAATTGGAATCCGCCCTGGCCGCCGTTTTGCGAGTTGTCGGAGCCGCCGTTGGGAACAGCCGAGGATGCCACGCTGATGGTGCGGTTGAGCGTGGAGACGATGCCGTCGGTGACCGTGCCGGGCAGGCCGAGCGGGGCGCCGATGGCGATGGCGTTGTCGCCGACGTTGATCTTGCTGGAATCACCCAGGGTGGCCGGGACGAGTCCGGAGGCGTTGTCCACCTTGATGATGGCGAGGTCCGAAAGCGGGTCCGTGCCAACTACCGTCGCCTTGAGGACACGTCCATCGCTCAGCCGCACCTCAATGGCGGCATTGGCGCTGGCACCGTCTAGGGTCACGACGTGGGTGTTGGTCAGGATGTGGCCCTGGTCGTCGAGGATGATGCCCGAACCGGTACCGCCCTGGTTTCCGCTCGAAGCCATGATGGTCACGACGCTTGGCGTGGCTTTGGCTGCGGCCGCCGTGATGGCGTTGACGTTGTCCGTGTTGTTGACAATCACGGTTCCCGTTTGGCCGCTGCTGGCCGCCGCCGGGGTCCGGCTGCTCAACAATTGATCGCTGGCCGCCACGACGCCTCCGCCCACAAGGCCCGCTGCCAGGATGCAGGCCACCAAGGTCCCGACGCCGAAGACCGGCTTGCGCTTCGGGCCGGCTGCCGGACCGCCCGGGTGGGCCGGGAACTGCTGCGTGGAATAGTGCTGCGCAGGGTTCGGTCCGCCATAGAAGGGCTGGTGCTGCGGATAGGGGTGCTGCGGTGCCGCGCTGTGCTGGGGCGCTCCGTGTTGGGGCGCTCCGTTCTGGGGAGCGCTGTGCTGGGACTGGATCTGCTCGGTGGGGTTTTCGGCCGGCCCGTGGGCCCAAGGTGCAGGGGCTACCGGAGCCTGCGCTGTGTGATCGGGCCGCGCGGGGTATTCGGGCTTCGCCGTGAAATCCTGACCCGGCTGGTATGCCGGCAGCGGGGCCGTAGGCTGGGAATTGGCTTGCTTGTCCGCCTCCGCCTTGCCGTTGCTCTCAGGACCATGGTTCTCGGGGCCATTGTTCTCAGGCGCGGCGCCCTGTGCTGGGTTCTCCGTCATGGGACTTCCTTTCTTCCTCGTCCCCTTAACTATCGTCGCTCTTGCTGGATCAAGAGTCGACGTTCGCTGGGAGCTTGCTGAACGCACTCATCGGAACGGTCCTGGGTCCTCGAATGGCGCCGACAAGCCCTTCAACGCTGCAGAAGGGCAGATCTCTCCGTTTCGCTGGCGGCATATTTACCGCTGTGGACGGCCCAAAAGGTGCACCATAGTATCAAGTGGAATTGCCACAGCGACCTGCGGCTCGACAACCATGCGTGGGGGCGCTGATGCATTCTGTTTCGATTGCTCCGGCCCGGACCAATCGCAGACGTGCTGAAGGGTTGCACATGCGGTCAATAGTGAAACGTGTACTCGCCGTCATCGGTTTGGCTGGAGTGCTGGTCCTCCCGGCCGCTGGAGCCTGGGCTGCCGACCCGGTGACGATCCCGTCCGGCCAGAACATCACTGACGACGCCGGCGTCCTTCGCGACAAGAGCGCGGTTCAAAGCGCCATCAAGTCCCTCTACGACAACCACCAGTTCAATCTGTATGTCGTGACCGAAAAGACCTTCACCAACCCGAGCACGCCCAGCGACTGGGGCAACGCAGTGGCAAAGAAGAAGTCGTTCGGATCCACGGACGTCTTGCTGGCCATCGCCACGGACGACGGCAAGGTGAACATCACCCGCGGGCCCGGGAGCAAGATCACCGACTCCCAGCGTGACGACATCCTCAAGAACGCCGTCCTGGCGAACCTTGTCCAGGGCAAGAAAAACTACGACCAAGCCGTGATCGATGCCGCCAAGGCCATCGGAGACACCCAGAATTCCGGCGCAGGCACGGCCGTGCTCGTGGGTGCCGCCGTGGTTGCGGCCGGAGGCGTAGGCACGTACTTGTACTTCCGCAACCGTCGCAAGAAGAGCCCGGCCTCCGCTGCGGGTTACGGACCGCAGGGAGAACAGCTCGATCCCCTGGCCTCCCTGAGCATCGCGGACCTGCGGCGCAAAGCCGGATCCTTGCTCATCGAAGCGGATGACACCATCAAGTCCAGCGAGCAGGAACTCGGATTCGCCCAGGCGCAATACGGCGATGCCGCCGTCGGGAACTTCACCAAGGCGCTGCTGGACGCAAAGAACCACATGACAGAATCCTTCAAGCTACAGCAACAACTTGATGACCACATCCCGGACACCGAGGAGCAGCAGCGCAGTTGGATTGGCGAAATCATCCGACGCTCCGAGGCTGCCCTCGAATCACTGCGCGAGCAGAAGGCCGATTTCGATTCCCTGCGCGAACTTGAGAAGAACGCGCCCCAGGCTTTGGCCACGGTTACTGCCGGCGCCGACGACGCCGAGGCAAAGATCAGCAGCGCGGAGCAATCGCTCGACGGCTTGCGCGAGAAGTACGCAGACAGCGCGCTGGGGCACGTGAGCGACAACATCACCCAGGCCAAGGACCGGCTTGCCTTCGTCCGGCATGCGACCACCACGGCACAGGAAAAGCTTGCCACCGGCGAGAGCAGCCTTGCCGCGGTAGCGGTCCGCGCCGCGGAAGAAGGCCTGCACCAGACCAACGTGCTGATCGGGGCCATCTCCAAGGTCGCTGGCAGCCTCGACGAAGCCCGGAATTCGCTGGACGGCGCCGTGGCGGACACCAGCCAGGACCTGGCCCAGGCCAAAGCGATGATCCAGTCCGGCGAACACCCGGAGCTGGCCGGTCCGGTGGCCGGAGTCGAAGCAGCGCTGGCGCAAGTCAAGATTGAAATCCAGGGCGGGAAGATCGATCCCATTGCCACCCTGGACCGCGTGGAGAAGGCCCACCAGGCCTTGGACCAGTCCCTCTCGGGCATCCGCGACCAGCAGGAACAGGCAAGGCGTGCACAGGCCGCGCTCCAGCAGACCATCATGGCGGCCCAGTCGCAGATCAGCGCTACCTCGGACTACATTGCGGCGCGACGCGGCGGGGTCGGCACCGAAGCCCGTACGCGCTTGGCCGAAGCCCAGCGGAATCTCGACTACGCCCTGTCCATTTCCAGCAATGACCCGGTGACGGCGCTGACGTACGCCCAGCAGGCCCAGGCGCTCGCGGCACAAGCCGCGCAACTGGCCCAGTCCGACGTCGATCAGTTCGGCGGCTTCGCCAACCAAGGCTACGGCCGGGGCGGCATGTTCGGTGGCGGGGGAAATGGTGGCGGCCTCGGCGGAGCGATCCTCGGCGGCATCCTCATCAACTCCATCCTCCACGGCGGCGGAGGCGGCTGGGGCGGCGGAAACAACGACGGCGGAGGCGGCGGAGGCTTCTTCGGCGGCGACGGCGGTGGCGGCGGAGGCTTCTTCGGCGGCGACGGCGGCGGTGGAGGCTGGGGCGGCGACTCCGGCGGTGACGGGAGCTTCTAGCTCGCGAAGACTAGGTGGGGGCCGGTCCCCACGTAGAAGCGGTACAAGAACTGATCACTGGATTCAGTGGGCACCACTGAGCAGGACGAAAGGCAACACCATGGTTAAGCAGTCCATTTTCGGGCGGATCGCACAGCTCGCCAAGGCGAACATCAATGCCTTGCTCGACCAGGCTGAGGACCCCCAGAAGATGCTGGACCAGATGGTCCGCGACTACTCGAACAACATCGCCGAGGCCGAATCCGCTGTGGCGCAGACCATCGGGAACCTCCGCCTGCTCCAGGCCGACTACAACGAGGACATCAAGAACGCCCAGGACTGGGGCAACAAGGCCCTCGCAGCCTCCCGCAAGGCGGACGAGTACCGCGCGGCAGGCAACGCAACCGACGCAGTGAAGTTCGACAACCTTGCCAAGGTGGCCATTCAGCGCCAGATGTCGGCCGAGAACGAGGCCAAGGCGGCCGAGCCCAACATCGCCTCCCAGTCGGAGGTCGTGGACAAGCTCAAGAGCGGCCTCGACCAGATGAAGGGCAAACTCAACGAGCTCACCAGCAAGCGCAACGAGCTGGTTGCCCGCTCCAAGACGGTCGCTGCGCAGACCCAGGTGCACGACGCCCTGAAGAGCATCGACATCATGGATCCCACCAGCGAGGTGGGCCGCTTCGAAGAGAAGATCCGCCGCGAAGAAGCCAAGGTCCTCGGCCAGCAGGAGCTGGCCGCCTCCAGCCTGGACGCACAATTCAACCAGCTTGAGGACCTCGGAGAGCAGACGGAGATCGAGGCCCGGTTGGCCGCCTTGAAGTCGGGTGGTTCAAAGGCCGCGATCGGCGCCGGCGCTGCTGCTCCGGAAGATGACACTGTGGACGAAGCAGACTTCGACAAGCTCTAGTCCAGCCAAACGAATGGCCGGGCCTCCAGTTTCCATGAGGCCCGGCCATTCGTTTTTGTTGCGCGCCTTATGCCCCGACAGCGAGCCGTCCAACGATGAGTCGCATGATTTCGTTGCTGCCTTCCAGGATCTGGTGCACGCGCAGGTCCCTGGCAATCTTCTCAAGGCCGTACTCGGACAAGTAGCCGTAGCCGCCATGCAGCTGGATGGCCTTGTTGGCGACATTGAAACCGGCGTCCGTAGCGACGCGCTTGGCCATTGCGCATAACCTGACGGTGTCCGGAGCGCCGCGATCCAAGGCGTCTGCGGCCCGGAGGACAAGGGTCCTGGCGGTTTCGAGTTCCGTATCCATGTCGGCGATATCAAACAGCAGGGATTGCTGGTTGATGAGCGGGCCGCCAAAAGCCGATCGGGACTTGAGGTAGGCGATGGACTTCTCCAGGGCCGCCTGGCCACCTCCCAGGGAACAAGCGCCCATGTTGACCCGGCCTCCGTTGAGGCCTTTCATGGCTATGCCGAATCCCGTGCCTTCCTCGCCAAGCCTGTTCGCCACGGGGACGCGTACGTTTTCGAAGATGACCTGCCGGGTGGGCTGGGCGTTCCATCCCATTTTCTTTTCATTCGGACCGAAGGACAGTCCCGGCGCGTCCGCAGGCACAACGATTGCGGTGATGCCCTGGCTGCCTGTGTCCGCAGTCCGTGCCATGACCACGTAGACACTGGAAACTCCCGCGCCCGAAATGAATTGTTTGGTGCCGTTGAGAACGTAGCTGTCGCCGTCGAGCACTGCTTTGGTGCTCAGCGCGGCGGCGTCCGAACCGGCCCCGGGCTCCGTGAGGCAGTAACTGCCCAGCGCCTCCATGGATGCAAGCTGCGGCACCCATTGCGCCCGTTGCTCATCGTTGCCGAAGGCGTCGATCATCCACACCACCATGTTGTGGATCGAAATGTAGGCCGCGATGGTGGGGTCTGCCTTGGACAACTCCTCGAAGATCAGCGCCGCATCCGTGCGGGAAAGCCCCGAGCCGCCGAACTCTTCCCTCACATAGATGCCGCCCATGCCGAGGGTGCCCGCTTCACGCAGGACATCCACAGGGAAATGCTTGGTCTCGTCCCATTCCGCGGCGTGGGGCGCGATGGCCGTTGTGGCGAAGTCGCGCACCATCTCGACCACCGCGCGCTGGTCCTCCGTGAGCTCAAACATTGGCACTCCTTTGCAGTTCTTCCCAGTTCTCCGGGTTGTCCGGTTCTACTGGCTATTCGATGCTTTTACTTGCTGACTTTGCCCATCAGCGAAGCGACGGGGCGAAGGAACAGAGGCCGCGCGAGGAACCACGCGCCCACAATGACCAAGAGGGATACGGCGAAAATGCCGAAACCAACCCAGTTGATATCGTCGCTGCCGCCGTACATGTGGTTCAGGTTGCGCAGGGCCCCGGTAGCGAGGACCAAGGTGACGTGCACGATGGTGAAGAGCACGAAGTACACCATCACCGGGAAATGCACCGCCCGGGCAAGCTCGATGGGATAGATCTTGTTGACCGTCCCGGCCTTCTTGGGCCAGGCAGAGGACGTGCGCAGGCCGGTGATGATGGCAAGCGGGGCGGCGATGAAGACCGTGACGAAGTAGGTCAGCAACTGCAGGGCGTTGTAGTTCACCCAGCCGTCCTCAGTGGGCCAGTTCAACGAGGCGTACTGAAGGGCGGCGGAAACGGCATTCGGGAAGACATCCCAGCTGGTGGGGATGATCCGCATCCACTGCCCGGTAGCAAAAATCACGATGATGAAGACGATGCCATTCAGCACCCACAGGGCATCCAGGGTCAGGTGGAACCACAGGTCCAGGCTGATCTTGGTCGGCGCATTCTTGGTCCGGATGAATCCTTTGTTGTTGCGGGTCCATTGGGCAGGCGGCCTCTTGGCCGTGCGGACCTGCCAACCGGATCGAACGATGAGCACCATGAAGAAGACATTCAGGAAGTGCTGCCATCCGAGCCATGCCGGGAAACCCACAGGAGCGTTCCCGGGGAGGCTGGAGGCGCCCGGGAAGTCGTGCAAGAACGACTGCACACCCGACAGGCCCGTCAACCATTTGGCCAACAAGACGATGAGCAAAAGTGCCAGCAGCACGCCTGGAACCACCCAGAGGGGTTGGGACCATTTGCTCTTGGCTGCTGTCGACTTTTTGGCGGGGGTGGACATCTTCTCAGACACCTCTCGGAAGAACTTCGCAATCAGGGACGCATCAAGCTAACAGACTTTGGACCGAAGCGGCCAAAGCCTGTTACGCCGTCAGTTGGAACGGGCTTTGACGGCCTCGATGAGTTTCGGAACCACCGTGAAGATATCGCCCACGATTCCGAAGTCGGCCACCTCGAAAATGGGCGCGTCCTCGTCTTTGTTGATGGCCACGATGGTCTTTGCAGTCTGCATGCCTGCGCGGTGCTGGATGGCTCCGGAAATTCCCAGTGCGATGTACAGCTGCGGGGACACACTCACGCCGGTCTGGCCCACCTGGGCCGTCTGGGCTATGTAACCGGCGTCGACGGCGGCACGTGACGCACCGATCGCAGCCCCCAGGGCGTCGGCGAGCTGTTCGACCAGCACGAAGTTCTCGGACGAGCCCAGGCCCCGTCCGCCGGAGACCACCGTGGCGGCAGTTCGCAGCTCGGGCCGGACGGAGACGGCAACGTCGTCGTTGAACTGGTCAATGACAGTGGCAGCGTCCGTCGTGGCTTCCAGGGACACCGTGTCCACTTCTGCCGTGGCCGCAGGAGCCTCCCCTTCGATCGCCCCCTGCCTGATGGTGAGGACGGGCAGTCCGCCTTCCACCACGGACTCGACGGTGTAGGCACCGCCAAACACAGAATGTTGGGCGACAACGGTTCCGTTGTCGCTGCGCACGCGCACCACGTCGGCGAGCACGCTTCCGCCGACCCGCACTGCAAGCCGGGCGGCTGCTTCGCGGCCGTCCACGGAGTTCGCGGTGAGGACCGCAGCCGGCCTATAGGCATCGACGGCCCTGCTCAGTGCATCCACTGCGGGTGCCACCAAGACACTGCCGGCGGCAGCGGTCACAGCCGAGTAGACCTTGACCGCGCCCAGCTCGCCGAGGCGCGCGACGTCGTCGTCCGCCAAGGGAGCAGCCGACACGACGACGGCGACCGGCGAACCGAGCGTCGCTGCGGCAGCCAGCAGTCCGCGGGCGGAAGCGGCAATCCCGCCGCGGTGGGAAACTTCAATGAGTGTCAGGATGTTCGTCATTTTCTTGCCCTCCCTCAGACCAGTCGGTTGGCGACGAGGAACTCGGCCAGTTCGCTGGCTGCGTCCCCGTCATCGATGAGTTTCCGTCCGGCTGCGCGCGGCGGGCGTTCAGCGGTGGAGATCACCACGCTGCGGCTGGGGGTCGCCGCGACGCCGAGATCTGCGACGGACAAGGTGATCACGGGTTTGCGCTTGGCCGTCAGGATGCCCTTGAAGTTGGGAAACCTGGCCTCCGGGAAACGTTCGGTCACCGTGAGGACGGCGGGCAGTCCGGCGCGGACGTTGAGAGTCCCGCCCTCGCCCTGGCGAACGCCGCGTACGCCGTCGTCGGCGATTTCCGCGGAGATCAGCGATCCCAACAGCGGCAACTGGAGATGTTCGGCAATCATGGCAGGCACGACGCCGGCGCGGCCATCCGTCGATTCGTTCCCGGCCACCACCACGTCAAATCCTGTGGACCTCAGCGCTGCCGCCAAGGTCGCGGCTGTACGCCCGGTATCGGCGCCGCTGAGGGAATCATCCACGACATGGACGCCTGAATCGGCTCCCATGGAAAGGGCCTTGCGCAGCGACTGGGTGGCTTGATCGGGCCCCATGGTCATGGCCACTACTTCAGTGCCCTTGTTCGTATCTTTGATGCGCAACGCGGTTTCGAGGGCGCGCTCGTTGATCTCATCGACAACCAAATCGGTGGACTCACGGTCCAGCTGCCCGGTTGCCGGGTCGAGCTTCCGTTCCTCAGCCGTATCCGGCACTTGTTTGACGAGCACGACGATCTTCATTCAACAGCTCCCTCGATGCAAATGGCTGACGCTTGGAATCGAGAATACTAGGAACTCCTAGTATTTACCATGGAGCGAAGGAAGGAATACTTGGAACTCCTAGTGATTCTTCCGGGAGGCGGGCTTTTCCGCATCGGTTTGGTATGCGTCTTTGGTATGCGTCTTTGGTATGCGTCCCAGGCGCAGTCCCTCAAGCGTGCGGCCTCCAGGGGGTTGGATCGTCAGCGCGGAGCGGGAGTCGCAGGGTCCCGGCGTCGGGCGAACTGGATCATCCTGGCCAACATCGTCAAGGCAACGACAACGGCGAATCCGGCAAACGTGGGCCGGGCTTCCAGGGCCAAGGCACCATTTTCACTTCCAGCGGCGACCGCCAGGAATCCGGGCAAACTGACGGGCGAACCTGTCAAGATGGCGATCAAGCCGGTAGCAATACACAGGACAAAAACCAGTGCGACGCCCGCAGCCGCTCCATCCGCCGACGCGCCCACGACCTTCAAAAGCTTTTTCATCGAAAGATCCTCCTCGAACCGGCCAACGCGGAGCGCCCCCGGGAGTTGTTCCCGGCGCTCCGCTTGGAACTCGTCAAGCTTCGGTACCCGGGAGAACACTGCCACAATCCCCCGCCCAAGAAACTAGCCCTAAATTGCGCCTTTCAGGGGGCGAAGTGGCCAAAATCCGTGCAAAATGGCCCAAAATCAGTGTACTTTCCGGCAATCTCAGTGTGGATCTCAGCGCTTCTACGTGTGGAAAAACGAATCACCCGGAATGGCCCGCATAGCCGTCAAAGACTGTGTCCAAGACGTCCCCAGGCAGTACACACGCTGTGTCCCATACCCCCGGGAAAGCGGGAAAGCCGCAAGAGCAGGAGTTAAACGAAAGAGTCCGCCCAGGCGGGCGGACTCTTTCGTTATTTAGTTGCGGGGACAGGATTTGAACCTGTGACCTCTGGGTTATGAGCCCAGCGAGCTACCGAACTGCTCCACCCCGCGTCGCAAAATCAACTCTACCGCACATTCAAGGACACCTCTGACCACCCGGGTGTGGGCTGCGGCACGTTGGGACTCGGCGCCGTCCCAGGCATGCGCTCTACCCATTCCGCCCTCCCCAGCCACACATCGGCGGAAAACAAAAAAGATCCGGCACAGTGTTTCCACTGTGCCGGATCTTTTCTCCAGTTGCGGGGACAGGATTTGAACCTGTGACCTCTGGGTTATGAGCCCAGCGAGCTACCGAACTGCTCCACCCCGCGTCGCAAGAACTACTTTACCCGCAGGTGAATGTCAGGCCAAATCCAGACGACGTGACCTCCGTCTCCCTCGCCCCGGCCTCCCGATCAAAAGAAAGACCGGGCCAACCCACTA
>NZ_JAHHZS010000013.1 GCF_022606295.1 Arthrobacter bambusae | reverse complement strand
TTATTCCCATCGCCGATGTCAACCAACGGCGGGCGACGCTGATTCTTGGTGAGCCTGGTGCAGGAAAATCGACTGCTTTAATGCAACTGGAAGAGGCGCTCGGGAGTTCGTTCCCAAAATTGATGATTAGGCGCCTAGATCTTCGTGAATGCTATTCGGAGAGCAGCCTGGAACGGGCCTTCGACGAGCTCGATTCGGTGGAGGACGGACAATCGGATCGGTTGCTTCTTCTCGACAGCATCGACGAGACACCCGGAATGATCTCAGAATTCGTCCGGTTTCTAAGGCGTCGACTCTTGATATTGAAAGCAGCTCGCTGGAGGGTTGTCGCGATGTGCAGGACTGCCGAGTCCGTTAGCGCCTTGGACGAGCTCTTCGAAGAACTTGAGAAGGGAGCGGTACACGTTCTGCTCCCGCTGCGCAGGTCCGACGTCATTGCGATCGCAGAGGCCGAGGACTTTGAACCTGGGGCGTTCTTGGAAGAGGTTCGCCAATGCTCCCTGGATTCGTTGGCGGCTGTTCCGTTCACGCTGAACCTGCTCTTGGAAATATATGCTGCCGATCGGCGGTTTTCAGCTTCGCGGGGTGAGGCTTATGACCGCGCGATTTCGCTGATTCTGGCCCGCAGCGACAGCACACAGTACCAACCCATTCCTCGGTTGAGGCTGCCTCCCCAAAAGGAACGGGTCGGCGCCGAGCGGTTGGCTGCATTTACAGCGCTGACCAGCTCGCCTGGGATAGGGGTCTTTCGGCCTGGACAAGCGTTGTCAGGGATGCAGACAGAGTACCTGGTGGGACAAGAATCGACGTCTGGGTCTCCGATTGAGCTCAGCCATTCGGATTTTCAGGCGTTGCTGACGACGCCGCTATTCGCCGACAGTGGCGTCAATGAACGGCAGTTTGCTCACCGGAGTCTTCGCGACTATCTGGTGGCCTGTTGCCTGATTCGTTGGAATCTTGAGGAGACGCAGCTCAGCAGCTTTCTGACAACGTCCAATGGCCTTTCGTCGATCCCTCCGCAGATGCTTGACATCGCAACTTGGCTGGTTGCTCTGGCCCCTGCGGATTTCAGCTGGCTTGTTTCCGCGGATCCGTTAAATTTGACCAAGAATCGCCTTGCGTTGGATCGTCCCGAGCTCGCCCGTGCTTTGGTGTCCCTCCTGTTCGCGCGAGCCACAGAGATTTACCGGGTTACGGCCTGGCACGATAAATTCGAAGGGCTGGGCCATTCGGAGCTGGCGTCGCAATTACGTGAACAGCTCAGAACCAACGAGGCGAATACTGTCTTAGCCCTCCGCATTCTGAAGGACTCTTATGTCGACGGACTCGAGGAAGACCTTCGGGACCTAGCCAACGACGTGACGATCGGGGTTCGAGCCAGGAAGCTCGCCATCGAGATAATGCGCGACCGGGGCCTTGGGGCTCAACTTTCTGGTCTGTCCCCTCAGGAGGATGATTGGTTCGATCAAGACGTCAACGCTGAGCTGAGGGGGACCCTTCTCGATGCCCTATGGCCGCTGCACATCGACACGCCGGGCGTGCTAAACCTTTTTGTCCGTCCGCGGGCGACTTTCTACGGCGCATACCAGAGTTTTCTCCTCACGTTTCAACGGCGCATCTCTGCCGCGGATGCGGCCAACATCATTCATTGGACGGTTGCCGGACTCACAAGCGCAGCCGGCGAGTTTCCCACGCCCAGTGATGCTGCAGGCGACTCCTTTCGCAGTACAATCACAAAAGCCTGCGAGGTCTGGATGTCGTCATCGGAAACTGATGACGACACGTTCCGGGAGCTCGTCCTAGTTCTGAGCGAAATCGCGGAACCCGGCGGAATCAAGCTGACATTTGGCCGCAGTGAACTGAACCCCGACAAGTGGCGTCGACTAATCGTCGAGTTCGTTAGTTACCATTCGAAGCATCCGCTCGCGTGGTACGAGCTCATGACAATGACAGACTCAGTAGGCCAACGCTTGTTTTCCAATGAAGACTTACCGTGGTTAGCGGACCAGGCGCTGGGCGCTCAAACGCCCGAGTCTGAAGTCTGGGCGGACCTGATCAACGTGCTGCTCGGGATCGATGACCCGGACCAGATTCAGCTCATGTGGAAGTATCGCTCCACACGTCTCTGGGCAACGATCGGGCATCATTTCGATGGCATGGAGATTGAGTCTGAAGGAGCTCGGGGTCTGCGCAAATCGTGGGAAACCTCTCGAGAGACCAATGTTGAACCGAAGAACCAGGGAATGACGCCGGCCCAGTACACTGCAGCAATTGATGGCCTGATCTTGGCCGCCCGATGTAGCCCCACAGAATTCTGGAGACTCGCGAGATGGCTCGACGTCGACGTGGAGGCTGGGTATTACAGAAATTCGTCATCGCCGGACATCCTGCACTTGGGCTGTATCAAGTTGCTCGACCAAGGCACAGTTGAAGAGGTCCTTCATCTAGCTTTGGAATACTTACTTCATGCGGATGAAGTCCCCATGAGTTCGCAACCCAACGTTGTGGACCACAGGCTCATCGCTGCATATCAAGCGCTCTACACCCTAGAGAAGTATCGCCCTGGGACCCTCACCGAGGCTGTTGACATTCCCTGGGTCTCACTCTCGCGAGCTGTATTGGAATTTCCCGCTCCCTATGTTCAGGACGAAGACGAAGACGCCAGCGAAGTTCGCAGGCGTTTGCTCCGCCGAATCCGTAGCGCCGATGCCGACGGACTCGACCGGGCAGTCATCGGATTTCTTGACCGGCTATCCGATGACAGACCGCTGACCTCTTCGATCGCAGACCTGGTGGTCGTCAGCAGTACCGCTGTGGCTGCGCATCTACCCATCGCACTGGCTGCAGATAATCACCAGTATTTCGGTGCCTTGCTGGATCTGTACTTCGACACCGACTCGGAAGGCGCAAGAAAATGGACCCTCGCGACGTACCTTTCGTCAAGCGATCCGTTTAGGATCGCGACCCTACTCGCCGCACTATTGGTCCGCGCACCCGATTCTGGGTTCCGTGCTCTGATGGAGCTCGTTGACAGCCGCGGGGCCCTCGCACTTGAGGCGATACCGAAACTGGTAACCCTGGAACCTCGCGGAAGTGCTAGGGGTGCCGCCGTAGATGACTGTCTACGCATTGGGCTCTTCGAAAGGCTCTGCATTCTCTTCCCGCCTGCTAATGATCCTCGTGTGGACGGAGTGCATCTCGTGAGCCCCCGCGAAGACTTGGGGAGGTGGCGCGACGGTCTGCTTTCAAGCGTCATCCGCGGAGGAACCAGACAAGGGCTTGAAGCTATAACGGCGCTTGCCAAGCGAAGCCCCGATCTTGGCCTGGAATGGGCCGTAGCCGCGGCACAAGAGAGCTACCGAATCAACGGCTGGCAACCCATCACAATCCAGGAACTCCGGACGGTGCTCGAGCGCCGAGGCGCGCGCCTGGTCCGGAGTAACGACACGCTACTCCAAGCCGTAATAGAGGAACTCGGCTGCATCCAGGAGTGGCTGCGAGGGGAGACACCACAGGCATTCAGCCTCTGGGACATCGCACCGCCCGACTACTTTGTACCCAAGGACGAAAATACCATTTCAGACTGGTACTGCCACGCGCTCCGCATCCGGCTGGCCGACTCAGGACTCATCGTCAACCGCGAAGTCGAAGTCAGGAACCGAATCGGACCCGGCGTCGGGTCCCGCCAAGACATTCGAATCGAGATCCGTGACCCGCAGACAGGTGAACAGTATGTGACCGTGGTGGAGGTGAAAGGAATCTGGCATGAGCACGTCCGAACGAGCCTCAAATCACAGCTCGCTGACGACTACCTTGTCGGTGGCGGCCTGACTCACGGCATCTATCTCGTAGTCTCCTTTTCACCCCAGTATGTCTCCAATGCGAGCAAGAGGCGGACTTCGAAAAGAAACATGGAGGGGTTGGAGGTGCTGCTGCGGACGCAGGCGAACGCCCTCGCACCCGCTCTAACCGTGGTACCAGTGCTACATGATGGAGATCCGCCCTGGCCTCCAGGTCAACGAACTTTTAGCTGAATCGCGTATCCGTGACCGCGGGTCACGGACAGGAGCAACAGTACAAAATGGAAATGTCCGCTTTCCGCTGCGCGGCGTCCAAGATTCCGCCGTGCGTCCTCCCGTTGGCGCTGAAGCCCCGTGCCAAGGTGCGCCCTTATTCTGCGCGTGCCGGTCCGGGTAGTGACTCCGGCGTCCAAGTTCAAGATACGACAGCGATCGCACCGTTCGTCTTCATACAGTCCAATGGCGAGAGCCGTACGGCGACTACTGTTCGTCAGTTCCTCACCGGCCTTCAGGCCGGAGACACTGATGCCTTGGAAGGGCACATTGAAAGGCACGACTTCTCCAATTGGATCGGCCCCAATTTGAAGAATCCGAAGCTGGCCCAATCCGAGCAGGACGTCGAGCAATCTGCAGACGCCTCGGAGTGGAAGCGCGATCCGATCACTGCCCTGATCGTGACCGCCTACGGCCTGTGGAGCACGCAACCGCTCGCCCCCAACCCTGTAATTGCATCCCTATGAAGTCTTCCTGTACGGAACAGTCACAATGCCAGGGAATCTTTTATGATCGGACAAATGGAGAGCACCTCTGGAAATTTTGGACCGCACGACGCTGATGAAGCGCCCGTTGGCCGATGGCTCGACACAGAGCTCGCCGGGGCCTTGGATGCTCTCCCTCATGCTCCTATCTATTGGGTAAACGATTCTCCAGTCAGATTGGCGAGATTCGGCTACACGGCAGCAGGAGCCCATAGAGGTCGCCGACACGAAGACTCTTTGACCCGGCCTTCGGGCGAAGGCGAGGAGTCAACCACGACCTTCGAATCACGCACGCCTGCTCCGCAGCTTCGCTCCGCTCCCCGCATTGTCCTTCCGTTCGCAACTAAAGCAGATCAGGCCGAGATGGACGTGGTACCGAACGGTACGTTGGAGAGTGCATGCATTCCGTTCAATGGCAACCCTGACCGGTATGCTTCCAGAGCTTCGGCGGTAGCCATCGACGCGGGCCTTTCTCCGCTCCCATGGTTTTGGGTTGAGACGACTTGCTCATATGAATTCTGCCTTCAGCCTGACCACTTCATACTTCGACGACCGCATTCACTTGCCTACCCGGCCTCAACATGTATTTATTGCGGAGAATCTGCCGACACCCGGGATCATCTATTGCCCCGCGCCGCCAGTGGGGATGCCTTGCGTAAGCATGTGCTCACCGTCCCCGCCTGCAGGCAATGCAACAGCATGATCGGTGACGCATTTGCTTGGTCGATCACCGAACGTCGGGCCATCGCTCATTCCTCCCTGCGCCGGCGGTACGGCCGCACGCTTCGCAACGCCGTTGATTTCAACGCCGACGAACTCGCTGAGTTTGGCAGTCACCTCAGGTCCTCCATCCTTCAGGCTAAGGCAGCACGTGAGCGTTTGATCCATCGTCTTGAGTTTCCATTTGACCCATCATTTGATCTGACCTACCTGCAAGCTTCCGGCATAGAAGATCCATATGCCTTCGGTCTCCTCATTAGCGATCTTCAGTTAAAGGACAAGGGGCACTGATGACAACTACCCGTGACAAGAGGAGCCTCGACGAGTCGCGTGAATATCTCGCGGCGACGGACGCCGTCTGGCATGATCAGGAGCTTTTCCTAGCAGTCCAGTTGAAGCTGCTCCGGAAGCAACAACAAAGCGCGGCGGTCGGGCTCGCACTTTGTAAACTAGTCGCGCTCTTCGAAACAGCTGTGTATCTGAACTTCACAAGGGATGGGCAAGGTCCACTTCGGCTCACGTCTGTGACGGACGCCACCGGGCATATTTTGCACAGTGACAGGCAACCTAGGGTCTACGAAATCGAATCCTTGGTGCAGATGATGAATTCCGCGCCCACCCCTAGATGGGACAAAGGACAATCGTCCGTGACGATGGATATCCAAGCTTTAATTCATGACACCGCCGACAGGCTAGCCTCCGAACCAGCAGACCCCAACCGCGACCCACATACGCAGGCCCAGCGGAAGGTTCTGGTGGAAGCGGCTATTGAAGGTTTCGACACCTATAGCGAGCGCCTTGCGGGTGGCTGGAAGGAACATGATTCCGAGCTCATATCCATCAAGAAGCAGCAAGACCTGCTAGCGTCCATCCTCGGATACGACCGAGCATTCTGACGCGAAAACACGCGTTGCCGCGAACATGAAGTCCTGGCGCTGGCGAGCATCCTTTGCGCCGACGTCCGTGCACATTGGATCAGGCAAGGGCGATCACCGTCCTTGCCGGTGCCCAGCAGGATGCAGTCGGGCACGTCAGCAGACTGCCAACCAGCACCGCTCCGTGCGGCGCCAGTCCTACCCGGCGCGCTTCAAGCCTGCACGGTTTGGCAGAATGGGCTTGCCCGTCCTGAAATCAGCGAACTTCTACGCACCGCACCGACCCCGGGCGCCGCGGCACGACTCTGCACCGTGCGGATCGAAGCAGTCCGGCCCGCGTGGCCCGCTCCCGCGGCAGCCACCACATCAGGTGGAAGTCATGTAGAACGGCACCCGCCCCACCATGAAGAAGCAAGACCGCAAGCCACTCCCCCGATCAGGAAAGCGAGGCAGAGGACCACAAAAAGCCCCGAAGGTGCCCGCAAATAACCGATTTGTGCACAGTCAGAGGGCCAAAGGCCCCCTGACGTGTGGAAACACGTGCCCAAGGTCGGACTCGAACCGCATTCCGGGCCTTGAAAACGGTAATCCCGAAAACATAAGCAGTACGGGCGATGTGCGGCCCAGTCCGGGGCCAAATGTGGTGACACGGTCGACACCCCAGATCCGAATCCGCGAGCTTCCCCATCGACCGCTCAACTTATGATTTACAACCTCCGGGGGTAGAGCTTCGAACTTACGACCCCCATTCCGCGGCGATCGCGACCAGACGCCTCGTCGGCAGGTGGGACACCACGGTTTGGGCCTTCCTGGCAACGTCTAACACCCGCCACTTACCGTGTCACGAAATTCTCCTTCGGGTGTCATGACACCGCGTAGACTTGGCCGTGAAGGTCAAACCCTCTGAAAGGAACGCGCCATGTCGGCAGGGACACCACGGCACACAATCCGCATCAGCGACGAACTGTGGAACGAAGCGCACCGCAAAGCCCTGCGCGAAGGCACATCCGTGTCCGAACTCATCCGCACCCGGCTCCACGAATACGTCGCAGCCCCGGACAAGCACCGCCACACCATCGCCGACTCCCTCGTATACCTCGTCCCGGACGAATTGGACGACCTGCACGGGCCCGCCGCCGGAACCGTGGAACTCCCCCTGCACCTGGACTGGGGGCCGGAAAGAACATACAACCTGGACGACGCCGGCAGCTGCTCCGTGCTGTACCAACTCACCCTGCAAAACTCCGGATCCATCGAAGAAATCTGCCGCATCGTCAACGCAGGACGGCTGACCGCCCTGTGGTCCACCATGATCCTTCCGGCACGGTGCCGGCAGCTCTGGGAAACCAGCTTCCCCCAGCTCCCCACCCCCCGCGAAGCGAAGGAACACCCGTCATGGACGACACTCAGCGCGTAGCAGCCAAGATCGCACTTGCCGTCCTGCAGCTGATGGCTTCATCCCCGCCGGCGGCCAGGCCCTCATCGAACACGGCATCACCGAACGCCGCTCGGACGACATCGACCTCTTCCCCCTCCACCGACGCCACACCCCGGCAACCTTCGCCGCATCAGTACAGAAAATAGCAACCGCCCTCGAAGCCGCCGGATACACGATCGAGATCACGCGGCAATACGAGGAATTCGCCAGCGCCACCGTAGGACAGGGCGAGGAAGCCGTCGCCATCGACCTCGGACTGGACTGGTGGGAGAACTCCCCCGCCATCATCGACATCGGCCCCATCCTCTCCCTCAAAGACTCCGTCGCATCCAAACTGCTCGCCGTCTACTCACGCGGATACGCCCGCGACTACCTCGACGCATACTCCATCATCACCAGCCACCGATTCACCAGCAGCAGCTGATCACCCTCTGCCAGCGCCGGGACCCGACCCTGGACCTGCCAATGTTCGCGGCCGCCATCTCCAGGCACCGGACACTCCCAACCACCGAATTCACCAAATACGGCCTCCACCCCGGCGAACTCCCGGCCCTCAGCACCACCCTCCTGGACTTCGCCAAGACAATCCAAAAAACCAGCCACAACCCCGGCGCAACCCACGTAGACGCAGCCAACCCCACCGGGCCGCCAAACCCCAAACCCGGCCTGGAACTGCTCTAGCCGACTCGGATCAGCTCACGCCCGGTTCCCGGTAAACTCCGCCGGCCGTTGTCCTCGTAACCATGACTGAAGTCCGGGTACGTTCAACACTCTGGATCTGACGGCAGCGCCCTTAAGTTAATCCATCGAGGGTAGTAGTGAGCGCGTTACGGGCGTCCAGTGATTCGGCTGCGGCGAAAAGGTGGAGACTCCCGCGCCCCGTAAGGCGACCCTGACCGCGGAGCTGCTGTAGCTCCCCGAGCCTGTGCCGGAGCTCTTGGTAGTCGCGCATTGACCGGCGCAAAGTTTCCACGGTGATATCCTCGCCTGTCCATCGCTGCACAGCCGTTGCGAACCGGGCAACGGGTTCAGAAAGATCTCACCTTGCCGGGAGGCCGTAGATAGGTAAGGGTCACAGCACGTTTACAAACCGCGACGGTCTGCGAAACGCGCCATCCCTAACGTGGAAGAACAACGTCCCCACCAAGGAGGCACTCCGTGACAGTTGACCGAAGCACCGAAATCCTCACCAACGAGCAGGCGCCCACCGCCCTCGTCCCCGAGCTCGAACACCGCCCTGGCCGCTGGATTGCCAACTGGGATGCAGAGAACAAGGAGCAGTGGGAAGCTGCCGGCCGTTCCATCGCCAAGCGCAACCTGTACTGGTCCATCTTCGCCGAGTTCCTCGGCTTCGTCGTCTGGCAGCTCTGGTCGATCGTCGTCGTCCAGCTCCCGGCCGCAGGCTTCAAGTTCGACACCAACCAGATCTTCTGGCTCATCTCGATCCCGAGCCTGGTCGGTGCCACACTGCGCATCCCCTATACGTTCATGGTCCCGAAGTTCGGCGGCCGCAACTGGACCCTCGTCTCGGCCCTCCTGCTGCTGATCCCGACGGCGGGCCTCGCTCTTTGCGTCTCAACCCCCGGCACGCCGTTCGGCGTCATGCTGCTGGTAGCAGGCCTTGCAGGCTTCGGTGGAGGCAACTTCGCCAGCTCGATGGCAAACATCACCTTCTTCTACCCTGCCCGTGAAAAGGGCTGGGCGCTGGGCCTGAACGCCGCGGGCGGCAACCTCGGTGCCGCCGTCGCGCAGCTCGTCGTCCCGATCGCCGTCACCCTGTTGGCCGCCGGCACCGTCAACCTGCCCATGGCCGGCCTCATCTGGATTCCCCTCATCCTTGTCGCCGCGTTCGGCGCGTGGAAGTACATGAACAACCTCACGAGCGCCAAGGGTGACGTCGCAGGCTCGATCGCCGCGCTCAAGGAACCGCACCTGTGGATCATGGCCTTCCTGTACATCGGCACCTTCGGCTCGTTCATCGGCTTCTCCGGAGTCTTCCCGAAGCTCATCAAGGACTACTTCCCGGCCTTCTCCTCCATGCACCTCGGCGCGGTTGCCCTCTCGCTCGCCTTCCTTGGCCCGCTGGTCGGATCCCTTGCCCGGCCTTACGGTGGACGCATGGCGGACCGTATGGGCGGAGCCCGGATGACCGTCACGGCGTTCGCGGCGATGGCCATCATCACCTTGACCATGATCTGGACCCTTCCGCTCAAGAACTTCTGGCTCTTCCTGGTCCTGTTCCTCTTCCTCTTCACGGCAAGCGGCTTTGGAAACGGCGCCACCTACCGCATGATTCCGGTCATCTTCGCCACGTCCAGCCGGGCCGCACGCTCCGGGGCCAGCGCCGCCAGCACGGCACGCCTCGCGTCTTCCTCCCTCGGCCTGATCTCGGCGATCGGAGCCTACGGCGGATTCGTCATCCCCCAGGTGCTCAACGCATCCAGCGCTTCGGGCTCCTACACCCCCGCGTTCTATGGCTTCGTCGGCGCGTACGCGCTGATGCTCATCGTCTGCTGGGCCTGCTACCTCCGGAAGGCCAACCGCAACGCGATGGGACACATCTAATATGCCCCATGGCGCCAACACCCACTGCCCGTATTGTGCGCTGCAGTGCGCCATGACCCTGCCCCCGGCAGCGCCCTCGGCGCAGCCGGGGTTGGGGGTTGCACAGCCGGGGTCAGACCCCGCTCCCGCAGCAAAGGCACTTCCCCCGCTGGAAGTAGCCGGCCGGGACTTCCCCACCAACCGGGGCGGGCTGTGCCGCAAGGGCTGGACATCGCCGTCGTTGTTGAACCACACCGGACGCGTCACCGAACCCATGCTCAAAGGGTCCGACGGCGTCCACCGGCCGGTCACATGGGACCAAGACCAGTCTCCTGTACTACGTGGTAATCGATGATGTCCGTTCTACGGCTGAACTCCCCGAGGCCGGCACGCGCGGCGCCACCACCCTGCTGGTCCGTCAAACCGGGCGGCAGGTTTCGGCTGCAGAACCACCGCTGGCCGGTTCCTTGGGCGGAACCGGCCAGCATGGGCGTCGGGAGCTGAAGCAGCCTAGACGGATACTTCGAGGTATCCGTCCACGAGGCGAGTGGGGTAGGTCGCGAGCCGCAGTTCGGCGTTGGTGAAGCATTCGCCGGTTTCAAGGTCGTAGACCTCTTTGTGCAGCGGCGAGGCGATGGTGGGACGGCTGCCCCGGGAACCGACTATTCCCCGGGCCATGACGTTGGAGAGCGTTGCCGGGTCCTGCTGGGATACCGCCAGGACCTCATCCGGCGTGGTGCGGAAAAGTGCTATTTGCTTGCCTCCGACCAGGGCAGCTTCGCCCCAAGCGGGTTCCAGCTCGTCGATTGCGCAGACGCGGTGCCAGCCGGACGCGGTCGGTGCGCTCCGCTGTTGATGTTTTTCCCGATCCAGAATTACGGTCATTTCAGCCCCTATCGCTTAGCCTGCCGGTCGGGCGGATCCAATTCCGCCGTCGGGCACGGGCCGTTTGCGGCCACAACTTCACGGTAGGCCTGCGATGTTTCGCCGGAATGCAATCAATGTGTCCTGTTCGTAAAGGAGACCTCACACCGCCGCAATCCTCACTGTGATGCCGAAGTTAAGCCCCCGAAACAAAGGGGAAACTGACGCGAAACTGCGTGTCTTTAGTCTGAAGTGACAAGTCGCGGATGACGGTTCTGCGGCACATGCGAAAGGCCGCCAGTGACCGGACATACTTCCCCTTCAGAGAACCCGCGCCGCATTGTTGTCGCGGGCGGAGGCCCTGCGGCCCACCGCTTTGCCGATGCCATGCATACCCGCGGCCTCGAGGGCTGGCACGTCACGGTCCTGACCGAGGAAGCGCATCTTCCCTATGACCGGGTCACGCTGAGCAAGGCGCTCATCGAGGTCGACTACGACCTCACCCTCGGGCACGCGTCGATGTGGGACCACGATGCGCTGGACCTGCGCACCGGCGAGCGGGTGGTCAGGATCAACCCCGATGCCAAGTCCGTGGAAACCGCAGCCGGCAACAGCTACGAATACGACGCCCTCGTGGTCGCGACGGGTTCGAATGCCGCCCGCCTGCCCATCCCCGGCGCCGAGCTCACACATGTCTACCGCACGCTCGAAGACGTCTGGGCCATCAACGAAGCAATCACGCAGCTTACGGATAAGCTCGGCCGCAAGGTCAACGCTGTCACCATCGGCGGCGGCCTCCTCGGCCTCGAATCGGCCGCAGGCACGGAGCGGTTAGGCGCCACCCCGATCGTCATCGACGGCGCGTCCTGGCTGATGGCCACCCAGCTCGACGAAGGCGCCGGCCAGGCGCTGGGCCGCCTCATCAAAGACAAAGGCTTCGAAATCCACGGCGGCGTGTTCCCGTCTGAAGTATTGTCCGACGACGACGGCCAGGTCACCGGCGTCCTCATGGCCGACGGCCGCATCATCGACGCTGATATCGTGATCGTCGCGATCGGGGTCAGGCCGCGCGATGAGCTCTTCCGAGCAGCGGAAGGAGAGGAACAGGTCTTCACGCTTGGCCCGCGCGGCGGTGTTGTCATTTCCGATGGTTGCGAAACCGAGATCCCCGGAATCTTCGCCATCGGTGAGGTCGCGAACTTCGAGGGCATGTGCCTGGGACTCGTGGCGCCGGCGAACACCATGGCCGAGATCGTGGCCGACCGGCTGCACGGCGGTCAGGCGACCTTCCCCGGTTTCGACACCGCCACCAAGCTCAAGCTCTCCGGCGTGGACGTCGCCAGCTTCGGCGACGCGTTCGCCAAGACCGAGCACTCCCTGGAAATCGTCTACGCCGACCCCGCCCGGGGCGTCTACCAGAAAATCGTCACCACCGACGACGCCAAGACCCTGCTCGGCGGGATCTTCGTCGGCGACGCCACCCCCTACATGAGCCTGCGCCCCCTGCTCGGCCGCGAACTGCCCGCCGAGCCCGGCGCCTACCTCACCGCAGCCGGAGGCGGGGACGCCCCGGACACCGAACTGCCCGACGACGCGGTCCTGTGTTCCTGCAACAACGTCCCCGCCGGGAACATCCGCGACGCGATCAACGGCTGCGGCTCCTGCGAAGGCAACGCCCCCGTCCGGGAACTGGGCGAACTGAAGACCTGCTCCCGGGCCGGCACCCAGTGCGGCTCCTGCGTGCCGATGCTCAAGAAACTCCTCGAAGGGGAACTGAAGAAGTCCGGCATCGAGGTCTCCAAAGCGTTGTGCGAGCACTTCAGCCTCTCCCGCCAGGAACTCTTCGACGCCATCCGGGTCCTGGAACTGGACTCCTTCGAAGACATCCTGGCCAAATACGGCACCGGCGCCGGCTGCGATATCTGCAAACCCACCATCGCCTCCATCCTCGCGTCGCAGCATTCCGCGTACGTGCTCGACGCCGGGCGAGGCACCCTGCAGGACACCAACGACCGCGCCCTGGCCAACATGCAAAAGGACGGGACCTACTCCGTGGTCCCCCGCATCCCGGGTGGGGAGATTACGCCCGACAAACTCGTCGTCATCGGCACTATCGCGAAGAAGTACGGTCTCTACACGAAAATCACCGGCGGGCAGCGGATCGACATGTTCGGCGCGCGCCTCGAACAGCTCCCACTCATCTGGGGCGAGCTCATTGACGCAGGCATGGAGTCCGGCCAGGCCTACGGCAAGAGCCTGCGCACCGTGAAATCCTGCGTGGGCTCGACCTGGTGCCGCTTCGGCGTCCTCGACTCCGTGGCCATGGCGATCAACCTGGAGCTGCGCTACCGCGGCCTGCGCAGCCCGCACAAACTCAAAATGGGCGTCTCCGGCTGCGCCCGCGAATGCGCCGAAGCCCGCGGCAAAGACGTCGGCGTGATCGCGACTGCGGAAGGGTGGAACCTCTACGTCGGCGGCAACGGCGGCGCGAACCCCGCCCATGCCCAGCTCCTCGTCGGCGGCTTGGACGACGAGACCCTGGTGAAGTACATCGACCGCTACTTCATGTACTACATCCGCACGGCGGACCGCCTCCAGCGCACGGCTCACTGGCAGACGGAGCTCGACGGCGGCCTCGGGCACGTGCGCCAGGTGGTCGTCGAGGACTCCCTCGGCATCGCCGACGAGCTCGAGGCCGCCATGGCCAAGCACGTCGGGTCCTACGAGGACGAGTGGGCCGCGACCCTCAAAGACCCCGAACGGCTCCGCCGCTTCCGCTCCTTCGTCAACGCCCCCGAACAGGAAGACGAGGCCATCGTCTTCGTCCCGGAACGCGGCCAGATCCGCCCCGCCACCAACGAAGAAAAGAGCGCCGTCCTGATCGCCAGCACGATCCCCGTCCGCGGCCAGGACTAAGGAGCAAGAAGCCATTCCTGCAGAGCCGGGTCGAGATTAAAGTCACGATTCTGCAAGAGCAAAGGAACAGGGGGCGGACGACCGCGGAAATTCGAGGACCAGGCAGCGGAGGCCGCATTCGCCGTTGTCCTGTTGACTCCTGATGATCAGGGCGGACCCGCCGGCGTGATGAAACCTCAAGCCCGGCAGAACGTCGTGCTTGAGCTGGGGTACTTCTTCGGCAGGCTCGGCAGAGACAGAGTGGCCGCAATTTAGCGAGATCCCCTTCGAACAGCAGGAGCTGCCACCCTGTCAAAGTCATGCAGCCCGGCCCCTACCCCACCATGAAGAATCAAGACAAGCAGACCACCCCCCAACCAAGAAAGCGAGGCAGAGGACCAACAAAAATGCCCCCGAAGGGGCACACAAAAAGCTGATTTGTGCACAGTCAGAGGGCCAAAGGCCCCCTGAGCTGCGGAAACACGTGCCCAAGGTGGGACTCGAACCGCATTCCAGCCCTTGCAAACAACGGGAACTCCAGAAAACATGCCGAGTAAGGCCCAGTCCGGCACCGGTACGACCGAATCCGACGGCAAGAGTGTGCACATTGTGCACACCCTCTTTTGACGGATTTGGGAGCATCGTCCCCCGGGGTGAGACACGCCGATACAAGGTCTGCCGTGGATTCGGGCGATCGCTGGCCAGCCTCGCAGAGCCTTCGGAATCTGGCTGGGACAGTCGCACTCCCACCAGTTGTCGCCGCAGATGCTGCATTCATTGGAGCCGCATCAGGGCATGGCTCAATGTGGTGATAACGCGTCGCCCGCCCAGACGAGGAGATCGCAATTTCCTGGCCCGCCTCGATCGAGGCGCTGCACCCGGTACAACACACGGTTGGTTCACGTTGAGTAGCCTGGCGGAGCATCGGCCACGATTCGATTCGACATGTTCGCAGATCCGGATAGCCAAGGGTCCTAACCACGTGAGGATGCCGCATTGATCTCGGCCGCCACCTCGGAGGTGGTGCTCTCGCCGTCTACTCCGGGCATCGCGATAACGGCGACAACCGTGAGTATGGCACTGACCAGTACGGCCAGAAACACGGCGGAGGACGCCGACACGATTGTCTGCGGATCGGAATTGCCGCCTGGGACGCTGGCGTAGATCGCGTTGGCTACTGCCCCGAAAACGGCGACGCCGATAGAGCTGCCAATCGAACGGGCAAAGAGATTGGTTCCGGTGACTACGCCGCGCTCGTTCCACTCGACACTTGACTGCGCCGCGATGAGGCTCGGGGTTGCTACCAGCCCCAGCCCTAGTCCGACGATGAAGCAACACGCCGCCACAACCAAAATGTTGGGGGAAGAGGCAGTAAGCGTAAGAACCGATGCACCGATGACCGCGACCGCGACACCGATCAGTGCCGTCCTCCGATACCCAATCCGGAGATAGAACCGGCCCGCCTGGGACGCACTGATCGGCCAGCCGACAGTCAATGCCGCCAGGGCGAGCCCGGACAGAACGGGCGAGGTCGTGAGAGATCCCATGAGGAACGTGGGCACGTAGGAGGTAAGGCCGAACATGGTTGCCCCAATGCCGAAAGAGATGATCGACGTCGTCAGCAGCAGGCGCCGGGACACAACCCACAGCGGCAGTACGGGCTCTGCGGCCCTCCTCTCAACGAGAACGAAAACCGCGAACAGCAGCGTGCCTACTCCAAACACGGACATGCTGGTGGCGGAGTTCCAAGCCCATGCCAGGCCGCCCTCGAGAGCCCCAAGGATAAGCAGGCTGAGGGAAACTGTTAGCAGTCCCGCCCCCAAATAATCTACCCGGTGCTTGGCGCGCTCGATACTTTCGTGGAACGTTCGGATCAGCAGCCACCCAGCCAAGAGGCAAAGCGGGATGTTCACGAGGAATATCGCACGCCAGATGCTGAGTGAAGCGAACAAGCCACCTAGTGTTGGGCCAATGACCGAGGAAAGTGCCCACACACTGGCAAGGTAGCCTTGCACCTTAGCCCGTTCCGTCACCGTGTAGATATCGCCGACGATGGTCATAGCCATCGGCAGGACTGCTCCCGCGCCCAGGCCTTGGAGCACGCGGAACGCAATGAGGGCCGCCATGCTCCACGCCACGCCGCAAAGGATCGAACTGAGCAGAAAAAGAGCGATACCGCTAAGGATGATCGGCTTACGGCCAACGACGTCCGAGAGTTTCGCGTAGACGGGCACGGAGACAGCCTGCGCCAACAGATAGGCCGAGAAAAGCCATGGAAAGGATGTGAAGCCGCCAACGTCTTGCACGATCGAAGGTACAGCCGTCGCCACAATCGTCGAATCAATCGCCACCAAGCCTGACGAGACCATTAAGGCAATAAGGATGGGGCCCCGCCGGGACCGGAACCCGACACCGTCGGCGGTCGCTGTCGTCACTTTATCTCATTCCATCCGTCAATGATGTGCTCTTCGAACCGAGTATGGCGGGTTATGGCAGAACGGACGGCGCGGGTGATTTGATCTTGGTCAATCCCATAGCAGGTGCTGCTTTGATGGCATTGCGATGGATTTCTCACTAAGCCTCGTTCTCAATTAAGGCTAATCGCGTGCGGTACCGGCCGGACATAGGTATCCACGCCAAGAACGCCCGAATGCACGTCACATTGGGCTTGGACCAAACGCCTGACACTGGCTTTGCCCCCTCCTGGCGGGCAGAACCAGCGACAGTTGGCTGACGGTCAGTGCGTGAGGTCTCGTCCCTTGGTTTCCGCCAGGAAGAATACGCACGCTGCTGTGATGAGCCCGGCGATGACGAGGTAGATGGCGACTGACCACGAGGCCAGCGTTGCTGCATACAGGCCGGTTGCGATCAGGGGCGAGAATCCACCACCCAGGGTCTGTCCGAGCTGGTAGCCCATCGACGCACCGCTGTAGCGGAACTTGGTGGCAAAGAGCTCACTAATCAACGAGGCCAGGGGACCGTAAATCATGCCACTCAGGGTGAGGGAGACGGCCATTGCGACCACGATCAGTACGGGACTCTTGGTGTCGACCATGGCGAACATCGGAAATGCCCAGACCCCGTAAGCAATTCCACCAGTGAGAATGACAGGGCGTCGACCTACCCGGTCGGAGATCGCAGAGCTCACCCAGTCACTGATGCCATAGAAAACATAGCCAATCACCAGGGCAATCAGGCCCAGGCCCGCGCCAATCTTGAGGTCCACAGCGGTGTAGCTCAACAACCACCCCAGTACGACGTAATTGAGGGTGCCGAATCCGAAACTGATTCCCGCAGCTAGGAGAAGTTGCTTGGGATTGGTCTTAATCACTTCGAGGATGGGTTTGCGGGTGGTTTTTCCCTTTACCTCTGCGTCTTTGTATACTGGGGTCTCTTTGAGCCGAAGCCGAATGATGAGGCCAGTCACGACGAGGATAATCGATAGCAGGAACGGGATTCTCCAGCCCCACGCCTCGAAAGTTTCCGGTGGCAGGAGACTCACGGCGAAAAGTACGACTGTCGAAAGCACGCCGCCGAGCGCTGATGATGCCGGGATGAACCCTGTGTAGAAGCCCCGCTTTTCGCGGGGGGCCGTCTCGCTCACCATCAAAATGGCACCTCCGTATTCGCCACCAAACGAAAAGCCCTGCACGAAGCGCAGTATGACGAGGAAAATTGGCGCCCAGATCCCGATGGCAACGTATGTCGGAAGAAGCCCGATGGCGGTGGTCGAAATGCCTGCGATGAGCAGCATGGCGACCAGGACGCGTTTTCGACCGTGGAGGTCACCAATGTGGCCGGCTACCAGGCTGCCCAGCGGGCGCGCAATAAATCCAACGGCCTGGGTCGTGAACGCGGCAAGCAGGGCGACAGTCGGGTCGAAGCTTGGAAAAAACAGCTTTCCGAAGATTAGCGCGGCCGCCGATGCGTACAAAGCGAAATCGTATTGCTCCATGATGTTGCCTACAGCGCTGCCGGCGATGGTCCGGCGCAATAGCTTCCTCTGCTGCGGCCCAAACTCCGAGGGGTTTGCCGGGGATAAAACCGTGGTATCCGTGTGTTGCCCCAGCGTCGGTTCACCAGCCTTCACAGCCTGCGACTTCGTTGTCCGCATTGTTCTCCTGAGCGCGTTGTGCCAGCGCCAAAGGCGGCTGGGTGTTCATGTGATGACCGCCCGAACCTTCACATCGGGGTCGGTATGCCGACAGTACTAAGCGCCGGCGTTTGCGTCAAGAAAAACTTTCCCATGAAGTGAGACACTTTCAGGATATGAGTGTTAGGTTGGCGGCAAGTTCTTGGCGTTGTCGCTAGTGTTTACGTCAAGCAGACGACAGAGGAGCGCCATGCGTATCGGAGAATTGGCAGAGCGGTCGGGCGTGCCCGCACGGATGCTGAGGTATTACGAAGAGCAGGGGCTGGTCGTGCCACGCCGGCTCGACAACGGCTACCGCGTCTATGACGACTATCTGCTGGACCGCGTGCAGAAAGTCCGCGGCCTGATTGATGCTGGGATACCGACAAGGATTATCAGTGACATCCTGCCGTGCTTGGATCAACCGCAGGAGATTGTCGTCGCGGACCCCGATCCAAAACTTCGGGAGCTGCTGATTCATGAGCGGGAGCGGATGTCGCAGAAGATTGATCTCCTCATCCAGAACCGCGATGCGATCACCCGTTACATTGAAGCCCTGGACGACGCCGCCACCACTTCGCGCAAGGTCCTCGCAAGCTAGAAACCGCCGGCATGCAGCGTCGTCCTCGTCCCAGCGGGTGTGTTCGTGACAAAGATTGCCGTTGCGCAGCTCTCCTTACGGCATCCAGAGCCGCAGGGGTGTTTGCGATTCGTACTCTTTTCCTTTCGGAAAGGACACGAGTTCGAATTGCATCCCCCAAGGCGCCAGGAAGTAGACCCAACGCTGGCCCTTGCTGGCTCCTGAGCTCAAGGTCGGTTCCCCGAGTACCTGGATCCCCTGGCCCTTCAGGTAGTCGACGGCCGCATCGAGATCGTCAACGTAGAAGGCGAGGTGATGACCGCCGATGTCACTGTTGCGGGGCTGTTCCCGCCGTTGATCCGGGGAGGAGTAGTTGAAGACCTCAAAATTCGCCCCGTTGAAGCAGCGGTAGAAGCGTATCTCCGCCAGTGTCGCCTCCGGGTGGACGTTAAGCTTCGTCCGCATCAACCCGGGGTCCTGTGGATACGGCCCCAGCGAGTAGACGTGCTGGCACCCTATGACGTTGACGAAGAATTCGTGAGCTTGCTCCATGTCGGGCACCGTGAATCCGATGTGGTCCGTGCCACGAATACCCGGTAGCCCGCGCCGTTCCTTGAGGGCATCATCTTGCTGTTCGACGTCCCGGTTCATGTACTTCTCCAACCAAATTTCTTTAGCGGTCAAATATTTCAGGGTGATCAAGCAGGGAAATGCGGGTTTTGCGGACATGCATCGCCAGCAATTCCTCCGCAGAGCGGATGTCACGCCGGCGGATGGCCGCCAAAATGAGCCGATGCTCCAAATGCGTGTCTTCGAGTCCCTCGGGACCGATCAGCTGGACGTATGCGCGCCGATAATGCTGGGTGGTGTTCCAGAGCCTTTCGACCATCTCCAGCAAGGTTGGCATGCCCGCGTCCTGAAAACTGAGCAGGTGGAACTCGCGGTCCAGTTCGACGAAATCCTCCACCACCTGGCAGTTCTCCATCTCCATGGCCAATTGAGTGAGCCGATCCAAAGTTTCGATGCTGACGCTGTCGATGGCCTTGCCCAGCGCGAGCGGCTCAACGCGTTCGCGGATCAGATACGTCTCCTGGCACTCAGCGAGGTTCATGGAACTGACCCAGGCTCCAGAGGAGGCAACCAGTGTGACGAGTCCATGTGATTCAAGAATGCGCAGCGCTTCACGGATCGGCAGCCTGCTCACACCGAACTCTTCCGCGATCTGCTCCTGGCGGATCCTCGTGCCGGGCGCGAGGTCCCCGTCGAGAATCCTTTGACTTAATTCGTCTGCGATGCGCTGACTTGCAGCGCCAGATTTCTTCAACAGAACAGCTTGGGTGGCCATACGTACAGCATACTGATTCACCGCAAATGGATCCATTCGAGGATTATTGTCGGACTAAACAAGGTTGTATACCTTGCATTGGATCCATTGACACGTCTAAGGTGGGACGAACGCAGATGCGATGCACGTACGCCCCATGGGAGCCAAAGATGTCAACCACCACGCCCTTGACCTACTCGACAGAGTGCACAGAATTGCGCACGACCCGCGAAGACTGGGACGCGGCATCTCCCGAGTTGCTCGAATCCATGCTGGTACAAATGCACACCATCCGGATTTTTGAGGAAGTTGTGCTGCAGCTGGCGGCAGAGGGCCTCGTACATGGCCCGGCCCACTCCAGCATTGGCCAGGAGGGAGCAGCCGTGGGATCTGTTCTCGCGCTGCGCGGTGCTGACGGCGTCAACGGCACGCACCGCGGCCATCACCAATTCTTGGCAAAGGGTCTTGCCTATCTGTCCCCGAACGGTATGTCGATCATCGACGGGATAAAGAACGACCAGGTCACGGAATTCATCCGACGGACGATGTCCGAGATTTTGGGTCTCAAGGCCGGGTTCAGCGGCGGCCGGGGCGGCTCAATGCACCTGCAATGGCTTGAGGCCGGAGCTTTGGGCACGAACGCGATCGTGGGTGGCGGCGTGCCCCTTGCCGCGGGCAATGCCTGGGCACAGCGCCATGACGCAGAAGTCCACGACGACGGCGGGCAGGCTGGCGGCATGGGGGTCACTGTGACCTATTTCGGCGATGGCGCCTCAAATATAGGTTCGACGCTGGAGACGCTGAATCTGGCTGCTGCCTGGCGCTTGCCGCTGTGCTTCTATATCGAAAACAATCTCTACGCGGTCTCGACCCATGTTGCCGACGTGACCGGTGAAGCTCGTCTGGCCGCTCGTGGCCCCGGCTTCGGAATCAGGTCCTGGCGCGTGGACGGCATGGATCCCCTCGCGGTCTACCTTGCCCAGAAGGCAGCCGTGGATCACATGCGCGCCGGCAAGGGAGCAACCCTCATCGAGGCGGAAACCTACCGCTATTTCCACCAGAACGGCCCCTTCCCCGGCAGCGCCTTCGGATACCGAACGAAGGAGGAGGAGAAGCAGTGGCGTGACCGCGACCCCTTGGCCAAACTGGCCGCAGAGATGACGCGGCGCGGACTCCTCACGGACGAACAGCTGACTGATCTCACCTTGCAGATCACGGAGCACATTACCCGGATTGTTGACGGAATTACCGAGAAAGACCCGGAGAGCGCGAAAGGCGGCCGCCGGATCCGCCCCACGCTTTGGCCGGATCCCGCCGCGGTGGATACCGACATCAGGAGCGAACCGGCCCTGACAGGATCAACCACCGAAGGACAAACAGAAGCCGGCACCGAGGAGCGCCGCTTCGTGGATGCTATTGCAGACGTACTTGGGCGCAGGATGGATCTGGACCCCGGCGTGCTGGTCCTGGGCGAGGACGTTCACCGGCTCAAAGGCGGCACCAACGGGGCTACCCGCGGGCTGAAGGACGCCTATCCCGATCGGGTTCTTGGCACACCGATCAGCGAGAACGCCTTCGCGGGCCTCGCAGGCGGCCTGTCCATGACCGGGCGCTACAAACCGGTCGTTGAATTCATGTACTCGGACTTCCTCTGGGTCGCCGCTGACCAGATTTTCAACCAGATCGGCAAGGCCCGGCACATGTTCGGCGGCCAGTCGGCGATGCCCGTGGTTCTGCGCTCAAAGGTGGCAATGGGAGCCGGCTATGGCTCCCAGCATTCCATGGATCCGGCAGGCATCTTTGCCAACAACCCAGGCTGGCGCATCGTGGCGCCGTCAACGCCGCACGACTATATCGGCCTGATGAATACTGCTTTGGAACTCCAGGACCCGGTGCTCGTGCTTGAACACGTCGACCTCTACGGGACCAAGGGAGACATCCCCGCGGGGAATCTCGATTACCAGTTGCCAGTGGGAAAAGCTGCCGTGCGGCGGGCGGGCGAAGGCGTCACCGTACTGAGCTACCTGAACATGGTGGATGTTTCGCTTCAGGCTGCCGGGCGGCGCCTCGATCTCGATGCCGAAATTATCGATCTGCGGTGGCTTGACCGGGCCTCCCTGGACTGGGACACGATCGGCGCCTCAATCCAGAAGACCAACAACGTCCTGATCGTCGAGCAGGGTGCCCGCGGCACCTCATATGGCGGCTGGCTGTCCGACGAGATCCAGCGCAGATTCTTCGACTACCTCGACCAGCCCGTTCAGCGGGTCACGGGTAAGGAAGCCGCGCCGAGCATCTCGAAAGTCCTTGAGGCTGCCGCCAACGCCGATCTCGACGACGTCCTTGCCGGCTTCGACGAAGTAGCCCGCAACCTCGGCCGTTCCTGAACCCGATCCATCGAAGGACATTCACCATGGCAACCATTATCACCATGCCGGCCGTCGTCGCAGACGCCACCGAGGCAGCCCTCCAGGACTGGCTCGTGAAAATAGGCGACACAATCGCCGCCGGACAGCCCATCGCCGAAATTGAGACTGAAAAGGCCACTGTTGAACTACAGGCTGAATCTCCGGGCACCATCGGAAGGCTGTTAATACAGCCGGGAACTTCCGTGGGTGTCGGTGAGCCCATTGCTGTGCTCGTCGAAGCGGGGGAAGACGAGGCGTCCATAGACAAGCAGATCGCCTCCGCCGGCGGCGCCTCACACAGCCATGCAGAACATCCCGTGCCGGAGGACACTGAAGCACCAACAACCCGGCGGGATACGCGGCCTGCGGCTCCGGGCGCCAGCCAGGAACCGTCCCGGAATGCTCAAGGACGGGCCTCGCGCATATTCGGGTCACCCTTGGCCCGAAAGCTCGCAAAAGACATGGGCATCGACCTTTCAGCATTGGCAGGCTCCGGACCCAACGGCAGGATCCTGCGCGGAGATGTTGAAGCTGCCGGAAGGCAACAAGCAGCAGGCCCGCAGCCCGTCCCCAAGGCGGAAGGACCCCTCCCCGCTGCCCCAACGGCTTCGTCGCAGACGGCGGGCATGCAAAACTTCCAGGACGTACCGCTCTCAGGCATGCGCAAGGCCATCGCACGGCGGCTGACCGAGTCGAAGACTACCGTTCCCCATTTCTATGTCTCCATCGACGTCGAAATGGACGCCCTCCTGGCTTTACGCAAGCAAATTAACCAGGACTCGATCCCTGCGGGCCAGAAGGCAACCGTCAATGACCTCGTCCTGAAAGCCCTCGGAGGTGCCCTCGTAGACGTGCCCGCCGCAAACGCGTCATGGCAAGGAGACGCCGTCCGCCGCTATTCCACGGTGGATATCTCCGTGGCTATCGCCACCACAGACGGCCTGCTGACACCGGTGGTCCGCGGCCTGGAAAACCTCTCCCTCAGCTCCCTGGGCAGAATCATGGGCGACTACAAAGAACGCGCCAGCGCCGGCCGGATCCGGCAGCAGGAACTCGACGGCGGGTCCTTCAGCCTCACGAACCTGGGAATGTACGGGACACGGGAGTTCTCGGCCATCCTCAACCCGCCCCAGGCAGGGATCCTGGCCGTCGGGGCCGCAGAGCAGCGCCCGGCGGTGCGCGACGGCCAGTTGGCAGTTGCCACGGTCATGAGTTGCACTCTCTCCGCAGACCACCGGGTTATCGACGGCGCGGTGGCAGCCCAATTGTTGGGCGCCTTTAAGAGGCGCATCGAGAGCCCGCTCAGCATTCTCCTGTAATTGCATCCACTAACTGAATTCCTGTTGCGCAAAGACGCGGCATCCAGCGAAAAGGTTTTATCCATGACTCAAGTAACAGCCGAGCAAGACGAGTTGCCAGGGGACCTGCCGCAGGCATCCCTCAAGTCCGCTGGCCACGTCATCGTTGATACGCTGGCCGCCCATGGCATCAAGCGGGCCCATGTGGTGCCCGGCGAGAGCTTCCTTGACGTTCTTGACGGACTCCACGATTCGCCCATCGAAACCATCGTGTGCCGCCACGAGGGTGGAGCGACGTACATGGCAGAGGCTGACGGGAAGATGAACCAGCTGCCTGGCATTGCGATGGTTACCCGTGGTCCCGGCGCTGCCAATGCCCACGTTGGACTGCACACCGCGTGGCAAGACTCCACCCCCATGGTGCTTTTTGTTGGGCTGATCCCCTTCGCCCATAGGGACCGCGAGGCCTTCCAGGAGTTCGACATCAAAGCCTGGTTCGACACCGGTGCCAAGCGCGTGATGGTCCTCGATAACGCCGAACGTGCCTCCGAAATCGTCGCCGAAGCCCTGTTCGCGGCAATGAGCGGACGGCCCGGCCCCGTCGTCGTCGGCCTGCCCGAGGACGTCATCCGCCAGCAGATCAACGCCAGGCTGCATCCCCCCATCCCGGTCGCCACCGGCGGAATGACCACTGTGGACGCGGCTGCGTTGGCCGATGCCCTGGCCGCGTCCAGCAAGCCACTCTTCGTCACCGGTGGAAACGACTGGACCCAGGAAGGCGCCGACCAGCTCACACGCTGGCTGGAAAAGCACCGCATCCCCGCCGCAGCCGAATGGCGCACCGAAGGCACCATCCCCTTCGATTCCCCGTCCTACGTAGGCCCCATCGGCTACGGCCGGCCCCGACCCACCTACGACCTGCTGGAAGAAACCGACCTGCTGATCTTTGTTGGCACGGTCCCAGGGGACGTCATTACCGACGGGTTCCTGTGCCGCCAGGACTGGACCAAAAAGAACTTCCTCGTCACCATCGACCCATCCCTCCGCGGCCGCTCCGGACCCGTCTCCTACCAAATCCTGGCCAAACCGGACGTCTTTATCCGCGACCTGGCCAAGATCGAACTTCCAGTCAAAGACGAATGGGTGAACTGGACGGCCAAAATGCGCGCCGAACAGGTTGCCTTCGCCGCGCTCCCCCCGGCGACGCCGTCGGCCGGTCCCGCACGGATGGACACCCTGATGGCCAACCTGGTCCCCACCCTGCCAGCCGACGCGATGGTCACCCTCGGCGCCGGCGAGCACACCAACTGGGCACACCGCTACTTCCCCACCCAGCGTTATGCCTCGATGATCAGCGCCCGCAATGGCTCCATGGGCTACTCCATACCGTCCGCCATCGCCGCGTCCCTGGAATACCCGGGCAGGCGTGTGGTGACTATTGCCGGTGACGGCGAATTCCTCATGAACGGCCAGGAACTGGCAACAGCCGCCCAGTACGGCGCCACTCCCCTGGTCATCGTCATGGACAACCAGGAATACGGCACCATCCGCACCCACCAGGAACGGCACTACCCGGAAAGGGTGTCCGGAACGCAGTTGAAGAACCCGGAGTTCGCGCTCATGGCCCAGGCCTTCGGCGGCTTCGGCGTCAAGGTAGAACATGATGCAGACGTTCCTGCCGCTATCAAAGCGGCGCTGCGAGCCATCAACGAGGACAGCGTGTTTGCGCTCATCCATCTGGTGGTTGAGCAGCGGGTCAAAGCCTACTAACCCTCCCCCATCAGCCCCCGGGTCGGTTGCGCCCGCCCATACCCCTACAACTTTTAAGGACTTCCCTTCATGACTGTTTCCGCGCTTTCCCCTGCCGTTTCACCCGAACGCGAAGCTTCGCTCCTCGACTCCGTCCCCACCGGCCTGCTGATCGGCGGGCAGTGGCGGGACGCGTCCGACGGCGGCACGTTCGACGTCCACGACCCCGCGACCGGGGAGGTGCTCGCCACCCTTGCTTCCGCGACCAGCGAGGACGCTCTCGCCGCGCTGGACGCAGCCGACGCCGCCCAGGCGTCCTGGGCGCGGACCGCCCCGCGAGAACGCGCCGAAATCCTCCGCCGCGCCTTTGACCTGGTCACCGAACGCGCCGAGGACTTCGCCCTCCTGATGACCCTGGAAATGGGCAAACCGCTGGCCGAAGCCCGCGGCGAAGTCACCTACGGGGCCGAATTCCTGCGCTGGTTCTCCGAAGAAACCGTCCGCGACTACGGCCGTTACCTCACCACACCCGAAGGCAAAAACAAGATCCTCGTCCAGCACAAGCCCGTCGGACCGTGCCTGCTCATCACCCCCTGGAACTTCCCGCTCGCCATGGCCACCCGCAAGGTCGCCCCCGCCGTAGCAGCGGGTTGCACCATGATCCTCAAGCCCGCGAAGCTCACCCCGCTCACCGCGCAGTACTTCGCGCAGACCATGCTCGATGCCGGACTGCCCGCCGGTGTCCTGAACGTCGTGGCCTCCTCCAGCGCGTCCGGGATCTCCGGCCCCCTGCTCAAAGACTCACGGCTGCGGAAGGTTTCGTTCACCGGCTCCACACCGGTGGGCAAGCGCCTCATGGCCGACGCGGCTCAGAATGTGCTGCGGACCTCCATGGAATTGGGCGGGAATGCCCCGTTCATCGTGTTTGAGGACGCCGACCTGGACAAGGCCGTCGAAGGGGCCATTGCGGCCAAAATGCGAAACATGGGTGAAGCCTGCACCGCCGCCAACCGCTTCCTCGTCCAGGAATCCGTCTCCGCCGAGTTCACACAGAAGTTTGCTGCGGCCATGGGCGCCTTGACCACCGGCCGCGGCACCGACCCCTGCACCCAGGTCGGTCCGCTGATCGACGCCGGCGCCCGAGATGACGTGCACGCCCTGGTGGCTGCCGCCGTCGACGCCGGGGCTACCGCCGTTACAGGTGGCGGGCCCGTGGACGGGCCCGGATACTTCTACCAGCCCACGGTCCTCGCCAACGTTCCCAACGGCGCAGCGATTCTAGGCCAGGAAATTTTCGGTCCCGTCGCCCCGGTCACCACCTTCAAAACCGAGGAGGACGCCATCCGGCTCGCCAACAACACCGAATACGGCCTCGCTTCCTACCTCTACAGCCGAGACTTCAACCAGCTCCTGCGCGTGGCAGAGCAGATCGAGTTCGGCATGGTCGGCTTAAACGCCGGCGTCATCTCCAACGCCGCAGCCCCCTTCGGCGGCGTCAAACAATCCGGCCTCGGCCGCGAAGGCGGATCCGAAGGCATCGCCGAATACACCACCATCCAGTACATCGGCCTCGCAGACCCCCACGCCAGCTAGACAAGCCACCCCGGAACACTAAAGCGCCTGTCTGCCCCGTACGTGGGGCCGGCAGGCGCTTTAGTGCTTACTTCAGGAAAGGCAGCCGCGACGCGTGTGGTGGCTACCGGGAGAATTCCGTCGGCGGGCTGTCCACCCAGTCCTTGTAGATCGGGTCCTCGGGATGCCAGGCTCCCCAGTGCGAGACCCGAGGAACATTCACCACTGGGCCGCTAGCGCGATCTGTGCGAGAATCGCGATGGCGTGTGGAAGATCCTCCATCGGACCTGTATCGGGGACTAGATCGACGTCCGGCCCATCAACTCGGATTGGGTGGTCGTTTCCGACGTCGCCACCGTGATCATCGAAAGAATCAGGCCAGTACCGGGACGACGATCTTGCCCACCTGAGTATTGGACTCCAGGTATCTGTAGGCCTCCGCGATGTCAGCGAGCTAATAAAACCGCATCCAGCTCAGGGGCGAGGCTCCTGGTATGTGCGGCGGCGTCAGTGAGGCGCGCGGCACCAGCGGACCTGCGACCGGATCGAAGATCAGCGATTGAGTGGTTGCCAATCCCACGCTGCTGGAGGCCGTCGGCAGAACGACACGTGAGGTGGCCAGGACGAGTTCGCTGTGCAGCGAGTAGTCGGTCATTGCAGATGAGGGTGCGATACCGACCCGGTCTCCGACCTCCAGGCCCACAGTAAGGGCCTGTATGCCCCGCTGGCCTTAGTGCCGCCGTCAAAGGCTTGACCCTAAGGCCAGCCCGCCGTGGAACGGTTTCTAGAAGGTGCGAGCGGCAACCCGCACCGGTTCGGCACGCTTCAGTGCGTCGCTCAGCCGCTCAGCGGACACAGGTGCGGCGGGAGCTTCGAGCATGCTGTCGTCCGGGGTGGCGGCGTCCGCCAGGTAAAGCCTGGTGTAGGCACCGGCTTCCGGCTCGAAACGCCAGCTCTCAGCCAACGAACCGGCGTCCACTGCATCGAAACCCAGTTGCCCGATAAGGCTCATGACCTTGGTCTTGGCGGAAGCGTCATCGCCCGCCACGGGAAGGGCGGTGCGATCGGGTGCGCCGGCGGGGCGCGCCAGCTGGGGGATGTGGTGCGCGAGGATGTTGTTAAAGGCCTTCGTCAGGCCGGCTCCTTGAAAGTGCCGTAGCACGAGTTCGCTCGTAGTCAGCCGTTCCTCGTCGAGCTCAGACACCCTTCCATCCCGGAACGGGTAGTAGTTGGTGGTGTCGAGTACGGCCTTCCCTTCCAGCAGGGATGCGGGAATGGCGCTATGCGCCGTGAGCGGCACGGACAGCACAACAACGTCTCCGGCCGCTGCGGACTGTTCGATGGTGCCGGCGGAAGCCAGCGGTCCCAACTCTGAGACGAGGCCTGCGAGTGTCTCCGGGCCGCGGGAATTGGACAGCACTACCGGGATGCCGGCATTTACGGCGAGACGAGCGATGGCAGCACCGATGTTCCCGGTGCCAATAATTCCAAGTGTGGGCATTTTTTGTTTCCTCAGTCGAGAGTCGTGGATGGGGCGGAAACCTGAAAGCTCCGGCCCGTTGGTGGCACGCACTGGTGGGTGGGTCTGGCGTTAAATGTATCTTATGTTCGCGTCAGGGTAAACATAGGCGGTTTTAGCGATAGACTGGGCACATGGCCAGCCGAACTTCCAATCCCCTCACACACCCTGACGCCAGTGAACTGGACCTGTTCCGCCTGATGGCGGCCGTGACTGACCCGGTGCGGCTGGGGATCGTCATCAAGCTGGCTGGCAGCAGCGAGGACATCCCGTGCACCGACTTTGCCCTTCCAGTGACAAAGTCTGCCGGGACCCGCCATTTTCGGGTGCTGCGTGAGGCTGGCGTGATCCATCAGCACGACGTGGGCGTCCGCCGCATGAGCCGGCTGCGCAGCGATGACCTGGAAGTCCGCTTCCCCGGCCTGCTGAAACTGATCCTCCAGGAGGCTGCCCACTTCAACCACGGGGATCGTCAGGCCTCCTGACGTGGAGCGCCACCCGGGATCCATCCCGAGGATGCCCCGGGTTCAGGCGCCGGAGCGGTACGCGGGACATGACCGGTCGCATCGAGTACGTTGTCCAGCCAGTCCACGCGGTTAGCGAAACGCTTGGCCTTGTGCGGAGCGGTCCACCGGTAGGCGTCGTTTTCCCAATTGATCTTCAGCCGCCGTCGGGACGTCAAGGCAGTGAAGGTATGGATGAGCCAAGGATTGCTCAAGCCGTCAGCCACCACCAAGTCCGGTCCCGGCAGGAGTCCCAGGAGGTCTTTGGTTTGCAGACCTGCTTCCTCAAACAACTCTTCAAGGGTCTGCTGTTCAGGCGTGGCCCCGGCTTCCATAAAACCGGTAATGCAGTGCCAAAGGCCACTGTCGTGGCCAAGTTTTCCGCTTCTTCTGAACAGGGCAATCTTGTCCCGCCACTGGATGACGGCCGCTATCACGGTGCGGTCCGCAGGGATGTCACGCGCAGCGCGCGAGGGAAACCTCTCGCCGGACGCCGCATCAACGACCCTCATAGTGTCCTTCCAACGCACAGCAACCGCTCAGTCTGCTACACCACGTCGATCGACTGCGCGTTGACGAGGTCGCGGAACTTGGCGCCGTGCCAAATGAGCGGCTCGTTTTCGCCCACTCCGAGCTTCTTCACCTCAAGCAGCGCCATCCAGTGATCGCCGGCCTCTGAAACCTCGTGGACCGAGCACTCGAGCCACAACGCCGCATCTTCTATGAACACTGCCCCGTCCTCACCGACGTCGATGGCCACCTGCTCAAAGCGTGCAGCACGGTCCTTGCCTGCGAGCCTGCGGGTCAGATGTCCCTGCCCCTTGCCAAAGATCGATACCCCGAGTGAGGCGGCATTCTTGATCTGCTCCCATGTCTCCGATGACTTCTGCACCGCTACCGCGACGAGGCACGGTTCGAGCGACACGCCAACCATGAACGATGACGCGACGAGTGCATGCTTCTCGTCGCCGGCTTCGACCGCGAGCACCGCCACTCCTGACGGAAACTGTGCGAACGTGCTTCTCACCAGCAAAGGGTCGTTGCCGAATGCACTGACCTTCGGCCGGGTCATAAACTTTTGGGTCATGGTTTTCTTCCTCTCGGTGCCCGCGTGGGAGTGATGGCTCTCTGACCACACCCGGGCCGAATTTGTGTGGACAATTATGCGGCGGTCTGGCCGCCGTCGATCGGCAACGCGACGCCGGTAATGTACGAAGACTGCTCACTGGCGAGGAACAGGACGGCATTGGCTACTTCTTCGGCTGTTCCAACACGACGTGCCGGAACCATATTGATGAGATAGTCCGCGGCGGCAGGGTTTTCTGCCAAGGCTTCTTCCATCATTGGAGTCCTGATGGGGCCAGGGCAGATGGAATTCGCGCGTATATTCTGCTCCGCGTACTCAAGGGCGATGGTGCGGGTCAGCCCGAGGAGGCCTGTCTTGGCAGCGCTGTAACTGCCGTACAGAGGCGTTCCCATCAAGGCTGCGGCTGAAGCCACATTGACTATCGATCCCCCGCCACGCTCCAGCATGGCCGGAATGGCAAACTTCATCGTGAGGAAAGCGCCTCGGAGATTGACGTTGATCATCTTGTCGAAATCGGACTCCAGCGCCTCATGGTGCTGGACCATCGGAGCATTTGCCCCGGCAATGTTGCACAGAATGTCCAGTCCGCCGAATTCGCTGATGGCCAGGCTTACCATTGCCTTCACGTCTGCGGCGTTTGAGATGTCAGCCTGGATGGGCACCGTGCGATCTCCGAGCTCGACAGCCGTTTTCTCCTGGGCCCCGGAGAAGTCCGCCAGAACAATGTTCGCGCCCTGCTGATGAAACAGGCGGGCAGTTGCCAAACCCATGCCTGAACCGGCACCGGTGACTATTGCGGTCTTGCCTTCGAGTACGTTGGTCATCGTTATTCCTTCATGTCCTTGTAGTTGTGGGGCATACCTGCCCGCGAGAGTTGGCCTCGCCTTTGGCGGCCTCGCGTAGGCGGCGGGATGAGGGTTTTGGACTGGGGAAGCTCACCGGATCTCCTTTGATTTCAGTGCGTCGGCTTGCCCTGCCGACTTCGCCCACAATCAACGCTAAGAGAAGGTGGGGCAGCACCGGCATGGCCATCGGTGCCAACCAGGAAGGAAACGGCGCCAAAGTGTGTCCTCCCGTGAGGGCAAGCCAAAAAGCCCTGGCCATGCACTTCGACGGATATGTTGCGCGCAGGAATAAAAGTGCTCCCCGGGAGCCTGAACTGGATGACCAGTCCGGCTTCCGGGGAGCACGTTGGCTGTCTATTTACTTTGCCGTGAGGACCGCGTCACGGCTCCGGCTTTCGTTCGCGCTTTGTCCTGAATTGCCGGGTGCGAAAGCCTTCGTAAAAACGAAGCCGCGGTAGTCGTCGGAGACAACTTCTTCGACCTTCTTGACGTACTTGTCGAAGCCACCGGCATACGGAATGAAATAGCGCGAGCCGTCGTATTTGTTGACGTGGACCATGTAGTTGTCCACGGCACGGCGCAGGAGCGGCGCCGCGATCTCATTGCAGTGGTCGCCCCACTCCCGCTCGGCCTCAAGGCTTGCCTCAATGCGAACGGCGCCCTTTTTTTCGGCGTGCGCAATGATATCCGCCACAAAGTCAACGTGTTGGTTGTTCCCCACGAAGAAGTTTGCGAGCACACTCGGGCTTTGCGCGCCGGTGAGCATAAACAGATTCGGGAACCCATGCGTCATAACCCCCAAATGGGTCTGCGGCTTATGCTTCCACCGGTCGCTCGGCTGCTGGCCGTGCTCGTTGCGGACGTTGGCCTGGTCCAGGGCGCCTGTAAAGGCCTCGAAGCCGAGGGCAAAGACGATCAGGTCAACCTCGTACTCATTGTCCCGGGTCTTAATCCCCGTCTTGGTGATGCACTCGATCGGATCACTTCTCAAGTCCGCGAGACTGACATTGCTTTGATTGAAGATCGGGTAATACCCGGTATCAATGCAGAGCCGACGGATGCCGATCGGGTAGGAGGTAGGCATCAGCTTCTCGGCGGTCTCGGGATCGTCGATCATGTCGCGGATCTTGCCGCGGACGAACTCTGCGACGACGTTATTGACATCGATGTTCGTCCCCTGGTCGGAGAAAGTTCCGAGCAGGGTCTGGCCCCCGAACGCCCATCTGGACTCGAGAATCTGCTGCTGCTGTTCTTCCGAGAAGTCGGAAGCCTTGCCCGCAAAGCCCTGCATGACATAACCGACCGGGGAGTTATATGACTCGTCACGCAGTTGCAGAACTTTTTTATTGAGGCGGGCCTTCTTCCTCCTGTCCGCCGGTCCGTTGTGTGCAGGGATCGAGTAGTTCGGGGTCCGCTGCAGGACACAGAGTTGCGCGGCTGTCTTGGCGATCTCCGTGGCAGCCTGCACACCCGAAGATCCCGTTCCAATGAGGGCCACGCGCTTGCCGGCAATCTCAACGGGGGTCTTAGGCCAATGGGCGGTTTGATACCACTCGCCCTCGAAATCATCGAGTCCCGGGAAGTCCGGCTTCCGGGGCTTGGAGAGCTGTCCCGTCGCCATCACGAGATAGCGGGCCCAAACCGTCCGGCCGGTATTGGTCTTGATGAGGTACTTGTTCTCGTGGGGCTGCCAATCGGCCGAAGTCACCCAGGTGCTCAGCGAGAGGTTTCGGCGCACATCGAGGCGGTCCGCCACATAGTTGAGGTACCGCAGGATTTCGGGTTGTGCAGCGTATCGCTCGCTCCAGTCCCATCCCGCGTAAAGCTCGGGATCAAACATGAAGGCGTAGCTATGGCTCTCCAAGTCCACGCGGGCACCTGGGTAGGCGTTGTGATACCACACGCCCCCCACGCCGTCTGCTCCCTCGAAGCCGTGTACCTCGTGTCCCAAATCTGCAAACCGGTGGAGGGCGTAAATGCCCCCCATGCCCGCGCCGATCACAACGACGGAATATTCCTCCGTCTCGCCCGTGGGGTCCTGGATGTGGTTGTTTGACATGACTTCGCTCCCTGGACGTGCGTCTTCACTGGTCACTGGCGTCACCACTCGTTGGATGGAACAATCCATCCTGATTTCGTACTTTTGAAAAACCCACCGGATCTCCTTTGATGTCAGTGCGTCGGCTTCATTGCCGATCCTTGTTCACAAATAACGCTAAGAGCCGCCGGGGCAGGACCGGCACGGCAATGGACGCCAATAAGGCGGGAAAAGGCGCCAGCTATTCACCCTCCGCCCGCGGGCGGGTCAGCTGATCCGAGTCTCGGCCAGCGAGACGACCGCTACGGCACTCGTGGTCTCCACGCCCAGTTGGTTGATGGCCTTCACCGTGACTTCGGCGCATGCTCCGTGGTTCTCATCGCGGAACACGCGGGTGACCTCGCCTCCGATCCACTGCGTGTCACCGAAGACACCGGGCTGCTTAATGCGCACCGAAAGCGACACGAGATCCGCGTCGTCCCCCATCCAGTTGGTCACACAGTGCGCCATCCACGACACCCGCTGGTTGCCGTTGTCGTACGCGCCCGGCATGCCGATCGCGTGCGCCATTGCAGCATCCTGGTGCCCCAGGCTAGGGAAGGGCTCGGAGAGGAAGTGCTCGGGACCGAGGTTGGTCGGCGCGCTCGGGTCACCGTTCCTCACCCGCTCCTGCTGGCGCACGCGGGTCTCGACGCCGCGGTAGCCGGCGGTTCCGATTGCTCCGGCATAGTACGCGGTCATGGTGATGAGGTCGAGTGGACCCTTGACTATCTGCGGTACGACGTCGCCGACGGACACCGTTTCGGCAAAGCGCGTGCGCTGACCGCGGATCTCCTCAGCCAGGATCTCGGCACGGATCTGTTCTTTCTCCTCGTCGGTGTATACATGGGGGTCGCGCGGTTCGTGCATCCGTTGGCCCTTGGAACTTCTAGCCACGCAGACGATCGTGTTACGGACAATCCCGACAAGCTCCTCGCCGACGAAGTAATCGGTGCGCCCCACCTGCTCCACCAGGCGACCGGAGCGGCGGCCCACGCGTTCACGGACGTCTTCGACGAAGGCTCGGGCGCGAACCCGCTCGCCCAGGCGGATCGGCCGGCGGAAGTCGAGGTCGGCACCGAGGTGGATAGCCTGGATGCCCTCCGACATCCCCATCGCGACCTCGGCGTCGCACACGGAGTAGAGGAATGTCGGGGGTGCGATCCGGGTGCCGTAACGCGTTGTCTGCGCGTACGAATCCGACAGCCACAGCGGGTTCTCGTCACCGATCCCCCACGCGTAGTGGCGGATCGAGTCGGTGCTGGCCTCCTCGTTCCATTGCACAACAACGGCCGACTCACCGATAAAGCTCTTCATGTAGGCGACGTCTTCATCGGTGATCTGCCTTGCAGGTACGCCGGTAGTGGTGCTGGTGGTCATTGTGTTGGTCCTAACGAGGCGGTGTGGACCGACACGACGGCGTCGACGACGGTAACCGTGGCTGTTGCCGGGTCCGCAAGGATAGGGTTGAATTCGAATTCGTCGATGTTCCCGCGCTGTTCCGCCCAGGCGAGAATGTCCATCACAGTACTGGTGAGCGCGTCGAGGGTCCTCCCCGCGGCCTCCCCACGAAGGCTTGCGGCGACGACGCGCACGTCAGAGATAGCTTGGCGGACCTCCGGACGGGACACGGGGAGCGGAAGGATCCTGATATCGTCGATCGCCTCAGTCATACCTCCTCCGGCGCCGAGGACGAGGACCGGGCCGAACTCGGGATCGCGCCGGAGTCCTACCAGGACTTCGGTCTTCCCCGGCGCCATGGTTTGGACGGAGATCGTCGCGGCCTCCCCTTGGATGGACGTGAGCTGGACTGCTGCAGCACGTGCGCTGTCGGCGTCGTTGACGCCGATGAAGACGCCTCCAGCGTCTGCCTTGTGAAGGATCTCGGCATCATCGATTTTGATCGCTACCGGGAAGCCGATCTCCTCGGCAGCCCGGACGACGCCGTCGACATCACTGACGGCGCGGCTGGCCGGTACAGGAACGCCGGACTTGGCCAGGGATTCGGCCACCTCGCGCCAGGTCAGGTTGCACGTCCCGCCCGTTGTTACCGCCTTGAGCGACGCCCCCACCAGATCGCCGCGGTTGGCACGGGTGAGTTGGACCTGCGCCCAGGAGGATGCGGCCGCGATAGCATCCAGTGCCCGCCCGGCTGTGGGCAGGGACAGGACACCTGCCTTGCGCAGGGTTCCTGCCTGGGCGGCCGTGACCCGGTCGTCCTCGGACAGCGGGACCACCATGACGCGTACTCCCGCCGGGATGGTCATGCCGGCGATACCGGCCGCGAGCTCATCGAAGTCGTGCGCGAGCCGGGTCGCTGTCACGATAACCCAGCCGTCCGGCGTCGTGGTGAGAACCCGCTCAACGATGCGCAGGTAGTCGGCAGTTGTTGACTGTACTCCAACGTCGATGGGATTGCCGAGGTGATTGCTGCCCACCGCGTCACCGATTGAGCGGAGCGCTTCCGGTTCAAGGTCGCGGAAGGTCAGGCCGCGGTCGTCGGCCAGGTCGTTCCACAGCCCCACCTGGGCGCCGGAGGTGGTGACGACGGTCAGCTCCTGGTCGCGGCCGGAGAGCCGTCCGTGGAAGACGTCGAAGGTCTCGGTCAGGTCAAGGAGTTGTTCGGGCGACGTGCAGACCATTCCGAAACGGTGGCGGAGGACGCTTAAGGCGACGCGGCCGCTGCCTGCAAGTTTGCCGGTATGGGACTGGGCGCTCATCGCGCCGCGCGTGGACCGGCCCAGCTTCAGGACGATGACCGGGATACCGCGGTCTCCCGCGGCGGTTGCAGCGGCCTCAAGGTCATCGTTTGCGCTGAAGCTCTCGACGATGCAGGTGAGGACATGCGTGTCCGGATCAGCGCCCAGCCACTGCGCCCAGTCGGTAAAGCCCGTCGAAATCTCGTTCCCGGAGCTGGCCCAGGCGCTCAACCCGCTCGCGCCGCGTGCGGCGAGGGACTGCATGAGCGCGTTTCCCAGTCCGCCGCTCTGGCTGAACATCGCCACGTGACCGGCCGGAATCTCGCCACGTTGCAGGACCGATGAGAAGGTTGCGGTCAGAGACCGGCCCACGTGCATGAAGCCGATGCAGTTAGGGCCGATAAGTCGGGTGGTGCCTTTGGCCAATACCGCACGGAGCAGCTCGTCGCGGTCGTGCCGGCCGGTTTCACCGAAGCCGGCAGCGAACGCCACCGCGAAGGGGACGCCAAGCGCCACGCACTCACGCAGATCCTCGATGACCCTGTCCGCGGGTCCCACAAGGACGGCAACGTCGGGCACCTCGGGGAGGTCAGAGAGCGTCTCTACCGCGGGTACACCCAGCACTTCCTTGTGCACACTGCTGACCGCGTAGAAACGCCCCTCGAATCCGAGGCGGGCGAGGTAATCGAGTGTCCGCCCCGAGGTCTTCCACGGGTCCCGGGAAGGGCCAACCACCGCCACACTCTCTGCCTTCAACGGGTTATCGATGCGCACGGGGCTCAAAACAGCCTTGCTATCCAACATTTAGATTCCTCCAGTCCGTCGCACGGTCCCCGGCCTGCGGCTGACCGGGATCTCTATTGCCTCGACCACCACGCCGAGATCCCGGTCGGTGTCAAAGTAGGCGAATCCGCCGTCGCCGCCCTGGCCATAACCGCGCGCCGTTTGCGTAACCCTGTATCCGGACGCTTCCATGAGCGTGATCGCAGCATCCAGGCTGTCTACAAATACGCCCAGGTGGTGGAGGCCGGTGCGGCCCTGCTCGGTGAACTCGTGGTAGATACTTGGGCCGGCCAATGGCTGAATGAGTTCGATCTGGGGATTGGAACCGCCCATGGCAATGTGCATCGCGAAAGCGCCTTCCTCGGCACCAAAGCGCGACCAAGGCATGAACTCCTGGTCATAGCGGTAACAGAGCCACTCTTCGATGCCGAAAGCGCGTCCGTACAGCTCGATGGCCTCGTCGAGGTCCGGCACGAGGATCCCCACCTGCCCGACGCTCCCGATCGGAACAGGAGCTGCGGACTGAACCTCGGGCAGGCCTCTAAGGTCCTTCCCGGCAGCGGGCGTGGCACCGTTGCCATCACCGCTAAACTCTCTTGATGTGATAGTTACATTCATAATGTAATAACTACGCTACCCTTCCGGTTGCTGTCAACGGATGAAGTGCTGCCCCTGCGCCGAGGGACCCCTTCCGCGGTCTTGTGGCCCTTCTTTCGCCATGTGCGTATGATTTCCGCATGGCAAGTACAGCTAAGACAGCCGACAAACCGTCCGCCGATACCGACGCACCGAAGGACTTGGTCCAGTCGGTTGCCCGTGCCCTTAATATCGTTGATGTCGTTGCGGCGTCGAAGGAGCCGATGCGGGCTCAATCCATCGCGAGCGCAGTAAACCTGCACATTGCGACGACGTCACATTTGCTGGCGACACTTGTACATGCCGGTTACCTGGAACGTAACGAGCGCACCTACAAACTCGCTGCCGGGAAAATCCTGGATCTGAGTTCGCGAGTGGAAGAAGACTGGCGTCCCTCCCCGCTGGCACTCCGCCTCCTGAAAATGGTGGTTGAGGCTACTGGCGAAAGCGCCTACTTGTCCGCATGGCAAGGAGGCACCGTCACAGTCGTTGCCGTGGAAGAAGGCAGCCACGCCGTCAGGGTGGCGGACCTGCGGGTCGGTGTTTCCGGCGACATTCATGCACGCGCCTCCGGGAAGGCCCTCCTCGCCTTCGGTCCGGAATCTCAACTTGAACGGGTCCGCTCCGTCGATGGTGGACTCACCAGACGAACCGAACACACGATCACCACCCTTCCTGAATTTTTGGCCGACCTTGAGTTGACCAGGTCACGTGGTTACGCACTGGACCACCAGGAATACGTCCTGGGCGTCTGCGGCATGGCAGTTCCAATCTTCGAAGGATCACAGCGCCCCCGCACCGCCTTGTCTATTACGGTCCCGCTTCATCGCTTTACCAACGAGCAATACTTCCAGCAATGCCTCGATGCCCTGATGGAAGCCCGCCGCCTGGACGACGAGGAAAGCGACTCAACCCAGCCGTAGAACGTCAAGTTCCAGTACCGGCCCCTCGTCGGCACAAACGTTCAAGGATGTCCGGGGCCCGTCCTCCAAGCGGGGGAAATCCGATGTGGCAACATAGGCGCACAAACGCATGCCTTTCGCCACCCGGACCGCAGTGGAACCAAGATCCACGCTGATTGACTCCGCGTTTCCAGCGCCCGTCTTGCTGTACGACGATCCCTCGCACAGCAACTCAGGGGCACCAGTACAGTCGAGCGTTGCCACCTTGACGACGACCGGCGTCGGGCCATCTGCGGTCACCCTGAGCCGGCACGTGATAGTGCCCAGGATTTCGATATCGTCATCCAGTGGCTCCGAAACGAAGGTGTGCACGTCATTCCGGGCATGCAATGCCTCCAACAAGCGCGGACCCGAGTTGGCACCCACTTTGTAGCCGGGGAAAAATGTCCGTCCGCCGATCGTCGGGACGGGTGAATCCAACAACGACGCCGTCCGGGCAGCCATACTGGGTGTGGGTTGCTCAATGGTGCTGGGGTGCAGTCGAAGGTGCACCCTGTCGGCGCCCTCAGGCGGCCAGCTTGAAAAGCCTCGCCATTCATCAGCCCCCATGGCGAACACCCTCACGGGGTACTCCGATTGATTGAGCCCATCACGCACTTCCTCCAGCCAACCGAGTTGGAGCGCCGTCGGGTCGAGGCTGTCGAAGGAGGACGCCGGACCGAACGAGCGGGCCGGGAACCAGCCACCCATGAGCCCATGCGCCCACGGCCCAACCAACAGGCGATCGTGGGGATTTTGTGTCCCGGCGGCCTCCCGGCGGACAAAACTCGCTACCGTTCCTGGAAGGAAGATGTCGAACCAGCCTCCGATGACAAAAGCTGGCACTTCGACCCGCCCAGCCAGCTCTGGATCCACCAGGGAATGGCTTCGATCCCGCCAGTCCTGCAGATAGGGCGCGAATTCCCCCGCCTCCTCAACCAGTTGTTGAAAGGTTTGGATGCGCCCCTCAGCGACGTTCCGCTCCAAGGCTGCGATCCGGGCTCGGCTTTTCTCATCCAGTCGGCTGCTTCCGAGCAGAATTGATACCCAGTGTGCAAGGAATCCCAGCACCACGTTGTCGTCCTCGTAAAGCCAGCCGGAGTGGACGTCGTCGGCGGTGACCGCCGGAACGATGCCGATGAGGCCTTCAGGATTCCTCGCTGCCGCCAACCATTGGCTGATACCAACGTACGAACCGCCAGCCATACCCACTTTGCCGTCCGACCAGGGCTGGTCGCGCACCCACTGGATAGTGTCGACACCGTCATCGGCTTCATTTACAAAAGGCACGAACTGGCCCTCGCTCCGGAACCGGCCCCGTACGTCCTGAACCACCACTACCCATCCGCATTCCACGGCGCGCAGGACGTTAATCCACGTGTTGGCGTGCGCTGGGTCATCTTTGCAGTACGGCGTCCGTATCAGCACTGTGGAGCGGGGTTCGCCGTCACTTGGCCGGTACACATCTCCGGAGAGAGTAACGCCGTCGCGCATTGCGATAGGGACGTGCTTTTCAACTATGAGGTTCATGGCAACCTTCGCTGTGTTGCTTTCGCATCGGCTGGGGTGCTCACCCGGCGGTTTGGACCATGTCGAGGCGCGGGTAGTGGTCAAGCAGTTCCGCACCATTGGCCGTGACGACAACGAGGTTCTCGAGACGTACTCCTCCGACCCGGTGCTCCCCTTCGATCCCTTCGATGGCAATGACCATGCCTTCTTTGATCTCCTCAGGATGATCAAGCGACCACGAGCGCGTGATAGTCGGAGGGTTGTAGTGGATTGCCCGCGACCCTGCGTTGACCAGGCCGATCCCGTGCCCAAGTTCGATGCTGAAGCATTCCGCCTCGGACGGAAAACCCAGGTCCTCCGCAGGTGCAAGGACGGCGGCCACGTCAGCTGTGCTGGCGCCTGGTTTCATGAGCGACATCGCCAGATCCAGACGGTCCGTCAGCTTTGTGTAGGAGGAGCGCTCCGCTGAGGTTGGAGCCCGGCCGACGACGTACTGGCGGTAGAGACACGCCGTGTACCCCATGTAGGAAGTTCCGCACGTGAGCAGGTACGCGAGATCGCCATGCTCAACGATGCGGTCTCCGCCGCTGATTCCACGCGGGAATGACAGGGGTCCGGAGAGCAGGCGGGCCGCTCCCACTTCCGCGCCGGCATCTTCGATGGCGCGACGGGCCATCAAAGCAATCCGGGCCTGCTTGGTTCCGGGCCGCAAGGCGGCCCGCGTCGCCTCGAACCCCGCAGTGCTCAGGCTCGCCGCCATCGAGATACAGGAGATTTCATCAGCTGTCTTGATCGTTGAGCATTCGAGCAACAGCGGGAGCCCAGGAATCGTCTCGATTCCAGCATCGGCCAGCGCACTCATACCGGGCACATCGATCTCGCTGACCGCCAGCCGCTCGCCCGCGAGGGAACGTGCGGCAAGCTCATCGCGAATCTGTGCTGCGAAAACGGCCGACAGTTCGGCAATGGCAGAACTGGGCGCCACACCGCCAAGCCAGGAGATGGCCGGGCGCCACTGTGTGATCCAGGGAGCCTGGTCGGGCATTTGCTGGAGGGATCCTGCTGGTGCGAACACAATCGGTTCGTCGTCTGCGAAGAACAGTGCGTAGCCGACCTGGAGAGAAAATTCCCCCCACCAGAAACCCGTCAGATAACGCACATTGTCCGCACCCGTGAGCAGCAGCGCCGGAATACCCTTCGAACGCATCAGCGCCCGCATACGGTCAGCGCGCTCACGGCGCATCCGGTCCAGATCAACGCCTACGTGCAGTTCTGTACGCGCCGGTCCGAAGTGCAATTTCTGGTGGTTTTCGGGCATCGTTGCCGTGGCCTTTCGTGTTTTGTACTGATCGGTGATTCGCGGCTGTGGATGGCACCGTCCGCGGCGATGCGGCCGGGCCTTCCGCGAGCCAAGGCCATCCCGCAAAAGTTGGGAAGCCAACCGGAAGTTCGTTGATGTCAGTGCCGGGGCATTTCGGCCGACCTTTGTTCTGAAATAACGCTAAGGGGCGGCGGACACTCAGCGGCATGGAATAGAACGCCAATGACGTAGGAAGCCACGCCAGTCTTTCAGATTTCGTATTTAGTCGCCGTGGTTACCTTGTGCAGCGACGACCCAGGCCGGGTCGCGCCGTTCCACGAAAGCCAGGGCACCCTCCCGCGCTTCCGGTCCACTTCGCAAGGGAGCAACGATTTCTTCTTGGGCAGCGAAGCGCGCCTCCGCCGCCGCGTACCGCGACTCCGTAATGATGCGTTTGGCAGTCTTCATTGCAACGGGTCCATTGAGCTGGATTTTCCCGGCGAGTTCGAGCGCCGTATCGAGCGCTTCGCCCGGGTCCGTCAGCCTGTTGATGAGACCGAGCTCGGCGAGGCGTGCCGCAGTGATGGGCTCCCCCAGCAGCGCCAGTTCCATTGCGATGTGATAAGGCACACGGTCCGGCAGGCGGAGCAGCCCGCCACCGGCGGCGATCAGTCCGCGCTTCACCTCGGGCAGGGCAAACGACGCCGTTGAGCTGGCGACGATCAGATCGCATGCAAGGGCAAGCTCAAAGCCCCCTGCATACGCGTAGCCTTCGACGGCGGCAATGACAGGTTTCACCGGGGGCCGGCGGGTAATGCCGGCGAACCCGCGTCCCTCAAGGACCGGGACATCCCCTGCTGCAACCGACACGAGGTCAGCGCCCGCCGAGAAATACCCGCCGGCCCCGGTGAGGATGGCGACACTTGCAGAATCGTCGGCATCAAACTCATCGAAAGCAGCCGCAAGCGCCAGGGCAGTGGGCCGGTCAATCGCATTCCGCTTGTGCGGACGCGTAATCGTTATGACGCGGATTCCTCCGGAGTTGCTGACGTGAACGCTCGGTTCACTGACGTTGTTGCTTGCTTCAGTTTGGGGCTTGGTCTGTTGCACTGTTCATCCTTTGGGTCGTACTGATGAGGAGAGAGCAACAGGGTTGCCGACTCCCTTGTCGGTAGTTTTTTCAAATAGTGAATGCTATTAGCGTGATACGATAGTAGCACTGCTACGTTCCGCGAAAACTCTTTCCCGTCGTAGCCATAAACTCCGACGAAAAGAAGGGAAAAGCCCATGAAACCCGCACAAAGACTCCGGGAACTGCTTGCGGACTCCAAAATGATCATCGCGCCGGGCGCCTACGATGCACTCTCGGCGAAATTGATTGAGCAAGCCGGCTTCGACGTCGTGCTCATCGCCGGGGGCACCTACTCCAACTTCCATTACGGGGTGCCGGATAACGGCTTTATCTCCCAGGGAGAACTCATCGAGGCCGGCAGGCGCATCACGGCAGTCACCGATCTGCCACTCATTCTCGACTTCGATGACGCAGGAGGATCACCCCTTCAAGCATTCCGCGGCGTGCAGCTTGCCGAGCAAGCCGGCGTCGCAGCCCTGCTCGTCGAAGACATGGTGCCCGCAACGAAACACTTTTGGACACCCAAAGACGGCGGCGAGCGCTGGAAACCGCAACTCAAACTCCGCAGCGTCGAGGAGATGAGCGACATCATCCGTGCTTGCGTGGAAGCCCGGACGTCCCCGGACACGGTGATCGTGGCCCGCTCGGACGCGAGCCGCTTTGGCTTCGACACTCTCGCTGAACGCATGGCTGCCTATTCTGCTGCCGGCGCAGACATGCTCTATCCGTGCGGCTACCCCCTTCTCGATCTGCCCAAGCTCTCAGCAGTCGTCCCTGGCCAGTACGTCATGGTGACCGTGAAGAATCCCACCCTGGAGGAGCGCCAGGAACTCGAAGACGCCGGTGTGAAGATGCTGCTGGTCATCAACACCGTGAACGGGGCTGTGGCAGGCTTCCGCGAGAATCTGTCCCTCCTGGCGCGTGGTGAGTTGCTCGAAGGCGAAGCAGAAGGCGGCGCTTACCTGCCCATCATGGAAGCAATCGATGCGGCAGAGTGGGCCCGCCGGGCCCGCCACTTCGGATATTCCTGACACAACCCCATCCTGGCCGGACCCTGACCCCGGCCAGGAACGGTACTCGCGATTCTCGTCGCGCATATTTCGCGTGGCGAATTCCAATTCCCGGAGCTATGGCAGTTAAAAGGGGGCAGAAAGCGCCGACGACATCTCAAGTCGTCGGCGCTTCCGTTTGCGTCAGGCTGGCGTTTTGACGCCCGCAGCCAGTTCCGGTCCGGTGAGCGGAGACGGGTTCCAGCCCTCACCCATGGCTACCAAACCCTCGGTCATCATTCCGTGGCTTACCGCGTCATTCATGGTCTTCTTGAGCTCGTTAACCATCAGCATGCGCGTGGACCGCAGCGTCAGCGTAGGCTTCGCAGCCAGCATCCGTGCAAGTTCATATGCCCTGGTGACTACCTGATCCTTAGGCACCACTTCGTTCACGGCACCCCATTCGTATGCCTGCTGTGCAGTGATCTCCTGGCCGGTGAGGTGGAAATACCGGCCGCGGTTCAAACCAATGACCAGCGGCCAGATAATCTGCATTCCGTCGCCGGGAATGTTCCCCTGCGAGAAGTGTGCATGATCGGCGAATACGGCATCCTCGGAAGCGATGACGATGTCGCAGAGCAGCGCCTGCTCATTGTGGTATCTTGCGGGACCGTTTACCGCGGCAATCATCGGAACCTCGATGTCGAGGTGACCTAGCACAAGGCGCTTGGCGTCATGATGCAGACCGAGCCAGATCTCTGGGGTGACCCAGTTCTTGTTGTCAATCGGGGCTTCCTTGTCGATGAAGGTGTCACCCGCTCCCGTGATGATGACAACGCGGTTCCCCCGATCCCTGCTGATGTCATCCCAGAGCGATGAAACGTTGTCGTGGACGCCTACACCCCAGACCACGTCGCTGCCATCGGTGTGGAACATGACCAGCAGAATGCCGTCTTCATCACGTTCCAGTTTGATGTGCTCGTACTTGTCCTTGTAATCATCAAACGTTATCCACGCCATCGTGAATCTCCTTAATTTCTGTGATTGAGCAATGAGTTGCGGCTACACCACGACTTGTCCGGCCGCCGGCCAAACTATCGTAATATGAACCCTATGTACAAATAGCGCGAATTCTCAATAGTAGAGATAGAAAATAGCGCCGGGAATAGCGATGTGTTCGGGCCGTGTCACCTATTTACCGGCGGCGGCAGGTCGAGTTCCGCCGGAATCATGGAGCTGCGCTCCGGCCCGCGTAAGCAAGAAGGGCGCGGTCCACGGCGCCGGGCTCATTGCCGTCCAGGCGGGCAAGGACGTGGCCGTCCGGCCGAACAAGGATGGCCTCGTCCCCGATAACCCGGTAAGCAGCAGCCCACTCGGCCTCGGCACCAACGAAATCCCCCAAGTGCCCGAACGTCACCGCGCTGTAGGGAATGCCGTGGATCTCTGCACGCCGCGCTGCCTCCCGTGCCCGCTCCGAACCGGAGCGGGCAAGGATAGTCAGTTCACGTCCGAACAAGTCAAGAGTTGAGACAGTGCCCTCAGCGTTGAGCCAGACATGTGGAGCGCGTTCACCCACGGCAGCAGTCGGAGTGAAGGTTCCCACCGGCCAGCCGGCATCGGGCGATGTGGCTCCGGCAACCGCTCCACGGTCGTAGCGGAATCCGATGTCCAGGCCGGGGTGCACAAAGTTTTCCGGCCGGAAGGAGCGCGGGCCTTTCTCGGCGTTGCCCACAATGGACCGGAAGTTGCGGACAGCTTCGGCGATGTTGAAAACCGCGACGGGCCGCCGCTCCACTTCGTAGGTATCCAGGAGGGCAGGATCCGCCCAGCCCTTAAGGACGGCCGCGAGCTTCCAGGCGACATTGTGGACGTCCTGAATGCCGGTGTTTTGGTTGAACCCGCCGTAAGGAGGCATAACGTGCACCGCGTCTCCGGCGAGCAGGACCCTGCCGGACTGGTAGCGGTCAGCGACCCACGCGCCCACGGTCCAGGTCCGGGCGTCCATCAACTCCACCGACTCGTGAGGATCGCCGATCGCGTCGCGTATTTCTGTCGTCCAATCAATGTCCTCGAAGGGCAGTCTGTCCATGACCAGCGGGCGGCCTAGCATCGCCACCCGGTCGGTCGCATCCACAGGAGCGATCACGACAGCCCCGATCGTGTCCGGATTATCAAGATAGATAAAGCTCGACGGATCGCCCGTCCGGCGCTGGATAACAGGCGAACGGAACAGCACGCTCACCGCCGTCTGCAGGTCCTGATCGCCCGTGGTCCCGATCCCCAAGGCGGTGCGCACCTGGCTGGCGGCGCCGTCGGCCGCGATCGCATACTTCGCGGCGACGACTTCCGTGCCCTTGGCACTGGTGATGGACACGAGGACCTCTGCCCCCGTGTCGCTCACCGTCGACACCGTGCTTCCGAAGTCGATCGTGACGGTGTCCTCGGCCTGCGCCGCGTCAGCGAGGATGGGCTCAAGCGCGTCCTGGGAGCACAGAACTACGTCCAGCGTCTCCGGACCGAACCTGGTGTCCGCGGGTCCATTCGCAGTCCCGTTGCTGGTGACCACTGAACGCCAGGGCGATACGGCATCGCTGCCCAGGAGGCGGCGTGGTCCGCCGGGAAGCGCCGCTGCCCGCACTTCGTCAGCGAGGCCGAGTTCGCGAAACACCTCCATCGTGCGGCAACTGACCGCCCGGGACCTGGGGTGGCGCGACCGCTCGGTCCGTCGCTCTACCACGAGCGTGTCGATACCGAACCGTCCCAGAAGGATCGCCGCCGAAAGCCCGACCGGACCTGCGCCGATTATCACGACGTCGACTCTGCGCTTTGCGGGTTCGTTCGGCTCGTTCACTGGCTGACTCCTGCAAACTCCGTCAGCTCGGGCTCCGTGATGCGGGAGTCCATGTACGTCAGCTGGCCGCAGGGCTGCATCCTGGCGCGCAGCACATCATCGAACGCGGCGCTGACATCAAGGGGCGTCCATGTCTCGCGGGTGAGGGCGGAGTCGACGATGGCGGGGTGTGAAAGCAGCATTAGGTCATGCCCGTTCGCAAAGCGGACCACCTGGCCGTTTACTCCCTTGCTGAGGTCGGACAGGAGATAGAGCACTACTGGAGCGTTAGTGGAAGGCGGCGGCGCGACGGGGTTGCCGCCGAAGAACTTCGTGTACGCCTCAGTCCCTGCCGTCATCATCGGTGTGTCGGCGTGGGGCGCCATGGCGTTGACCCGGATGTCTCCACCCTCGGCGCCGAACTCGGTGGCCCAGGCGAAGGTCAAGGAGGCGATCGCCGCCTTGGCTGCAGCATAAGCGCTCATCATCCGAAGACCCGCAACGGCGCCGGACGTGACGTTGACGATGGATCCGCGGCCTTCCATGGCGGCGAGGCCGTGGACTGACATGAAGTAGGTACCGCAGACGTTGATGTCGACGTGACGGCGAATGTGCTCCTGGGTCTCCTGCCCGGCAGTCACCGTCTCCAGGTACCCGGCGTTGTTAACCAGGCCGTCAAGCTTGCCGAAGTGTTCTACGGCAGCAGTGACGAGCCGCTGGCAACTGTCCCAATCGGTGACGTCCGCCGCGACGGCTAATGCTTCGCCACCCTCCCGGTTGATTGACCCGGCCACTGCCTCGGCGCTTGCGGCATTGATGTCGGAGACGACCACGCGGGCGCCTTCAGCTGCGGCCGCGCGTGCATACGCCTCGCCGAGGCCGCGGCCTGCGCCGGTAATGAGGACGTGCTTTCCAGCGAGGATTTGATCGCTAGTCATGGAGATGCTCCTTTGCATTCGTAGTCTGGACCGGGGATGCTTCTCCCCAATCCGTGGCATAGGTCGGGTCGCGCGGATAGCGGTCACCGAAGTTGGACGTGGGTGGGATGCCGAACAGTTCGGTGACTTCCGCTTCCGGAGCGAGTCGTTGCGCCCCGTCCCAGACGCAAGTCCTCGCGAGCACCTTCCACTCCCCCTGGCGCTGTTCGCAGAGATCCCTGTAACGGCCAAAAAGCAGGTCGGTAGGGCCGCCGTCGGCCGGCATGGCCAAGTAGATAAAGGCCGTTTCACGCTTGGCCTGGTTGCCGTTCAGTTCAATGAGTATGTTGGTCACGTAATGGCTAGCCTTGTGGGCGGACTCCCGCCGCATGGAATACACCCAGTCGCAGAAGTCATGGGACAGGCCGACGAACATGCCATGATCTTCAGTCGCCTCAGGCCAGTAGGTGGACTTCATCACGTCAAGGTCCTTGCGGTCCATGCCCCGGCAATAGCGGATCATGTTCTCGTTCAACTCCTGCTTGGCAACGAGGACACGCAGTTGCTCCAGTTCGGCGGCCCAGTCCGCCGTGTTGCCGGTGGTCGACGTAGCCTCCTTCATGGGCTCAAATACTCCCGTCATCTATCAGCCCAGGGACAGGAGCAGTGCCTCGCCCTGTCCGCCCCCACCACACAGGGCCACCGCGGCCTTGCCCCTTCCGCGGCGCTGGAGTTCGTATACGGCCGAGACGACGACGCGTGCCCCCGAGGCGCCGATGGGGTGTCCGAGAGCGATGGCACCGCCGTTGACGTTGACCCTGTCCATCCCGATCCCGAGCTGCGCCGCCGAGTGGAGTGCCACGGAGGCGAACGCTTCGTTGATCTCCACGAAGTCCAGCTCCTCCATCGTCCAACCTGCGGCGCCGAGCGCCTTGGCAATGGCCTGGGCGGGTTTGTCTGGAAGTGATGTGTCCGGGCCGGCGATCTGGCCGTAGGCCCCGAGTACCGCCACGATCTCTACGCCGTGGGCCTCCGCGTAACCCCGCGTGGTCAGGACGACGGCGGCAGCGCCATCCGTGAGCGGCGAGGCGTTGCCTGCGGTCACGGTACCCGCCGGGGAAAACGCTGGCCGGAGTTTGCTGAGGGACTCCTCATTGCTGTCCGGCCGGACACCCTCGTCGCCGCCTGCCAGTTCAGGCGCTCCCCGGCGACGGGGCACTTTGACCGGAACTATTTCCGTATCGAAGTACCCTGCGTCCTGGGCCGCTGCTGCCCGCCGGTGGGAGTCTGCAGCGGCCTTGTCCTGCTCGGCCCGCCCGATGCCGAGTAAGCCATTGGCACGATCAGTGTTGAGGCCCATTGACTCGTGGTCGAAGGCATCGGTGAGTCCGTCGCAGGCAAGGGCGTCTGTCAGCACGGCATCCCCGTACAAGTGCCCGGCGCGCGAACCGGGAAGCAGATGCGGGGCATTGCTCATTGATTCCTGTCCGCCGGCGATGACCACTTCCGCTTCTCCCAGCTGGAGCAACCGGCTGGCTTCGATGATCGCGCTCAGCCCGGACAGGCACACCTTGTTAACGGTGACAGCGTAGGCACTCAGCGATATCCCCCCGGCTACGGCTGCCTGCCGTGCAGGGTTCTGGCCAGCCCCTGCCTGGATCACCTGGCCCATGACAACGGCGTCAACAACATCAGCACTGATGCCTGCCCTGTCCAGTGCCGCAGCGATTGCAATGCCGCCCAGTTCGACGGCGGAGACCGTGGCGAGCTGGCCCATCAACCTGCCCTGGGGAGTCCGGGCAGCCCCGACGATGACTACATCTTCATTACGGTTCACTTCTGCTCCTTGGCCTGTGGCCGGCGGTGAATTGTCACAGGTTCAGCTGTAGATGGCCCGATGCAGCCGGACAAGGTAGTCGGCGGTGACGTCCGAATAGTCCGGGAACCGTTCTGTGATGGCAGCAAGCGCGATGTCCCTTCGCTGCGGGAGCCGGGCCTTATCAGCGGCAGCAAGGGCCCCCGGCAACTTCTGGCGCGTAAAGTCGGTGCAATAGCTGGGCGCACCGGGCTGCTGGCGCCAGGAGTCCGCCAGGGATCCGGCGTCGACCGCGTCAAACCCGGTCTCCTCTACGAGGGCCATCGCTACCGCTTTGTCGCGATCGCGATCCGCGGCCACGGGGATAGCGATCCGGTCGGGATCCCCATCTTCTCTTCCATAGGCTTCGAAGGACCCGGCCGTGATGGCGTTCCAGGCCTTGGCAACCGGGCGCCCGAGCTGCTCGGTAATCCAGACGCTTTCGACCTTCCCGTCTTCCAGGGCTTCCACCCGCCCATCACGCAGGGGGTAGTAGTTGGACGTATCGATGATGACGGTGTTGGCCGGGAGGCCGGTGATAAGGGACTTGACCTCGGGCATCCGGCTGAGCGGCATTGACGTGATGAGGACATCGACGTCAGTGACGGCGTGCCTTGCCTCTACTGGTCGGGCACCCGATGCCACAATGTCGGAACTGATGGTTTCGGGGCCGCGGGAATTCGCAACCTTAACATCATGGCCGGCTCCACTCAGTTTGCGGGCGAGTGTGGCCCCTATCGAACCAGCTCCTAGAATACCGATTTTCATGAGAGTCCTGCTCCTTTGGTTGGCCGATTATTGGTCTTAGCGTTGCTGCTCTTTACGGGTTCCAGCAGGCTCACCTCGAGACGTCTGCCGCGTTGGCGGGGAGGACCTCGTCCAGTTCCGGCGCCAAGTACACCATCTGGTCGCGGAACGACTCACTCGCGGTGCGGAATGCCCGCAGCTCGCCGTCCTTCATGAGCGCCTCTCCGCTGTCAGCCCAGCTCTCGGGCGTCGGTGCTTCGACCTTCATGCGCGGCATGCCCGCAATTGCCACGCGACCGGCCGCGACTCCGGCGATCTCAAACGTTTCGCCGAAAACTGTCGTGTCCTGGTGTGCCAGCCACGTTACGAAGGCAGACACCGAGCTTGCCGGAACCGTCGTACGCATGGCGTCCTTGATGACGGGGTTGGGGAAGGCGTCCTCGGTCATCGGGGTCAAGGCCACCGGCATCAGGGTGGTGACTTGAACTCCCACCTCGCGGGCCTCGGCCGCGAGGGTGATACCGAGTCCCCAGATGGCGGCCTTGGCGGCGTTGTAGGCCGAATCCGTCGGCACGCCCATGACCCCGTTCGACGAGATGTTGATAAGCCGGCCACTGCCTGAGGCAATGAGGTGCGGCATGGCTGCGCGGGAAACTCCGACGACGCCCTTGACGGCCACGTCGAAGATGCGCCACCACGTGTCCGGCTCCATCTCCCAGAAGCGGCCGAACGCATTAATCCCGGCGTTGTTGACCACGACGTCGAGCTGCCCAAAGGTGTCGAGTGCGGTCTGGACGATCTCAGGCGCCTCGGTGACGACGTTGTGGCTGTCTACCACCGCGGTGCCGCCTGCGTTGGCTATTTCGGCCACAGCTTCGGCCGCGTTCGCCGCGTTGACGTCGTTGACGACAACCCGCGCCCCGCGGGAGGCGAGCATCTTTGCGTGCTGGCGGCCCATTCCCTGTCCTGCGCCCGTGACGATTGCCACCCGGCCCTTGAAATCAAGATTCGTCATTTTTCAGTTGCTCCATTTTCTTTTGAACCCGGATGGCAGTGCCATTTACTTTCCGGCCAGCCAGCCGCCGTCGACCGCCAGGGAGATACCGGTAACCATGCGGGCCTGGTCAGAGCAGAGCCACACAACGGCATCTGCCTGATCATCGGGTTCGGCCAGCTCGCGCATCGGAATCGCCGACAGAATTCTTTCCCGGAATTCGGGCGGGTTCTGCTCGAATGCGTTCTTCATCATGGGACTCGTGGTCGACCCCGGTGTGAGGGCGTTGATACGGATGCCCAGGGGGCCGTAGTCCATGGCCGCGTTCCTCGTGATCCCGACGACGCCGAACTTCGAGGCGGTGTACGGGGCGTTGTTGGCGATTCCGACGAGGCCCGCAGCAGAAGCAGTGTTGACGATCGCACCGCCTCCGGTCTTTAGCATCGCGTTGACTTCGTGCTTCAGGCAGTAGAAGGTGCTGTACAGGTTCACCTTCATGACCCGATCCCAGGTCGCGCTGTCGGTCTCCCCAATAGGTGCGAAGACGCCGTTCATCCCGGCATTATTGAAAGCGAAGTCCAACTGCCCGAAGTTCGACACCGTCGCATCGACAAGGGCTTTGACCTGCTCCTCGTCGCTGACATCGCACTGGAAGAAGACAGCCTTCCCACCAGATGCTTCGATGATCTCCACCGTTTCGCGCCCGGCTGCCTCGTCAATATCGGACACCACTACGCGCGCGCCGTTCTTTGCGAACGCCAGGGCACCAGCCCGGCCAATGCCCGAGCCCGCGCCGGTAACGAGTCCGGCTTTGTCTTTCATCATCAGATTCTCCTCATTCATTAGTAGCTCTCTCCAACATGGACGTTGTTGTCATAGTTGCGGCGCGATTCCTGCGGGAGGAACCTGTCCTCGGTTTCACGCACATAGTCGGTTAAAGGACGGCCGAACATGGCTCCCCAGCCGATGCTGTCGGGGCCATCGTTCAAGTGGTCGATGTACTCGCCGATCGGCGTGGCCTCGCCTGATTCCTTGACCTGCATCAGCAAGCGCCAAACCTCTTTGACCCCGGGAAGCACGAACGCCACAGGCTGAATCGCCTGGCCGATCGTTGTCATCTCGGCCACCGTCTTGCGTCCGATCAGCGGAACCCCGACGGCGTAGGCTGGCCCGGGTGTCTCCTTCAGTGCGACTTCGGCCTGCTCCCAGGTATGGAATCCCTCGTAGAAGATGACGTCCGCGCCGGTCTCGGCTTTGTACAGCTGGGCGCGGCGGATCGCCTCGTCCACGCCGCCGCCGGCGGCACCGTAGCCGTCGGTACGGGCAACGATAACGAAGTCGCTGTCCAACTTGTCCCGGGCGTCGACGGCGGCGTTCAGTCGTCCGATAGCCTCGGCGTCCGACACCAATTCGATCCCGGCGACACCACCCGATTTCTTGGGCTCCCGCTGATCCTCAATGTGGATTCCGGCGACGCCCGCGTCAATGAACTCAGACACTGTGCGCTGAACGTTGATCGGCGCGCCAAAGCCCGTATCGGCGTCGCAATAGATGGGAATGTCAGCGGCGCGGGCGGTGCGCTTCGCATGCTCAACCACCTCGGTCAGGGTGAGCCATCCCGTGTCGGAGACACCTTGCCACCAGGCCGACATGCCGCCGGAGAGCTGGAAGGCGTCGAAGCCGGCGTGCTGCGCCATCTGCGCATGGAGCGGCAAGGCACCGAACGGCACCAGCGCCGTCTCGGGACTGTCGAAGACTGCACGCAGCGCCTTGCCCGGTGACGTCAGGCTCATGACGCGACCTCAGGGGTGTTGAAACCGACCGTGACCACGACGTAGACGCAGTCCTCGTCGTACGGGTTCTTCCAGGCATGGGGCACGCCGGCCATGACCAGCAGGTCTCCCGGAACGAGCGTGCGCTTCTTCCCGCCGGGGAGCACGAGGTCCACCTTGCCCGAGATGACCACCTCGTAGTCGATGGTATCGCTCGCGTGCATCCCGGTATCGCCGTCGTCATCGGTGGCGGCCATGCTCTCGTCGAGCGTCGCCGCGTCCACCTCGCCCGACGAGTACGCGGGGAAGCTGCTCACGCCGAAGGTGGATCCATTGGGCCCTGCGAGGGCGACCTTGCTTGGCGGGGCACCGAAGTTCGCTTTGCCGTGGCCCCCGTCGACCGCCCAGTAAAAGGCACCCGCGGCCACACCGGGGAAGTCGAACTCGGCGGCCGGGCCGACGTCGAGGAAGTCGGCTTCGCCGGACTCGTTCGGTCCCGCGACGACGAGTTGGAATTTCTTGGGATCAGGAAAAGTCATCTGTGTTCACTCCTTCGTGGATGGACGCTTCGTCGTCAGGCGCGCAGGCCCGCCTCGCGCATCAGCGGGAAGACCTGCTCGTTCAGCCGGTCGAGGCCCTCGTCGTAGTCGACGAGGCCGGTGCAGATGCCCGTGATGCCAGAGGCCTGCAACTTCTGCAGCTCCTCAACGACCATCTCGGGGGTACCAGTGATCGGCATGAGTGCCGCGCGGCCAAAGGCCCTCACCGACTCGTCACGCTTGTAGTCCTCGGATTGCTTGTATTCATCCCAATTGAAACTCTGGGTGCCGCTGCGGATGATCTCGCGATAGCGGAGCGCGCTCTCCCAGTCGGTGCTCTCTGTCACGTAGTCGGCGTAGGCGCGTGCTTCCTTCTCGGTGTCCTTGACGATGATGTGCGCGCCGGCCCAGAGACCGAGGTCCTCGCGTCCGGCCGCGTCGGCTTTCTGCCGGATTTTCGGCGTGAGCTCGCCGCTGTGCTCGACGCTGGCAACTGATGCGAACAGGACGTTTGCGTGCTTGAATGCGAACTCCTGCCCTGCGGGGCTTGAACCGGCGCTCATCACCATCGGGCGGGGGGATTGCACGGGCTTCGGGTGCGCCTGCGCACCCTTCAGATTGAAGAATTTGCCGTCGAAGTCGAACTCCTGCTCCTCGTTGGCCCACAGGCGCTCGGCGATCTCAATCCACTCGTCGGCGAGCTCGTAGCGCACGTCGTGCTCGGGGAGTTCCACGCCGAAGATGTCGTATTCGGGCTTGAAGTAACCCGCTGTTACGTTGAGCCCCATGCGGCCGCCGCTGATGTGGTCAATAGTTGTCACCATCTTCGCGCCCATTACCGGGTTGATGAACTGCACATTGCACGTGGCGATGATCTGGATGTTCTGCGTCACCGCGGCCAGTCCCGCTGCCCAGGTGAACGTCTCGAACTGACGGCCCCAGGGCCGGTCGGGACCCGCGAGCCCCTGCCAGCGCGCGATGGGAATGAATCCGTCCACTCCGTACCGGTCCGCCTTCTGCGCAAGATGCTGCACCTCGCCCCAGTTGCCAAGCTTGATCGAGTTCTCCGCGAAGTTCAGGCCGCCTTGCCCGGTCGACACGTTCGCGCCGAAGATCGCGACCTTGAAAGCGTTGTCGCCTCCAACCATCGGGCCGTTGTCACGCTCGACTGTGTAATCCGCGACGAAGTCGCGATCGACGGGATGGTCAGTGGAAGTTTCGTTGGATGCGATGCTCATAATCGCCGTCCTTTCGGGAAGATGGAAATTGGGTGTAGAACGTGGTGCATTTCTTACGACCGGCAGGGTCACGGTTTAGATTTGGGACGCATCCCCAAGGGCGTGCCAGCGCCGGTTGTGGTAGACCAGCGGATCTGCGGGTGCCGCGTCACCTGACAGGGCCGGTGACGCCTGGAGCGCCTCGACGGCCACGATGGACGACCCCCCGGCGGCCATCGTGTTGATGATCCTGCCCCGGATCCAGACCTGGGCCTGCACGAAGTAGGGCTCGCCTGTCTCCAGGCGCGACCAGAGAGACCTGTCAGCAAAGCGGTCGATCCCGCTGGTGGCGCAGAGTTTGGCAATGTCCACTTGTTCAGCGCTCAGTAGATGCACGACGACGGTGTCTGCGCCGAGAATGGTCGGAGTGCTGGACGAAAATTCCGATACCGAGAATGCCAGGATGGCGGGTTCGGCACTGGCCGAAATGACTGACGTTGCTGTCAGGCCGACCGGCCCATTGCCCGCATCAGCAGTGATGACAGCGACACCACCGGGATGGTTGCGGAATGCCGCCTTGAATTCGTCGGCAGTGATTGCCGGTTCAAGGCTTTGGGCGATGGATATGCTCACCGGATCTCCTTTGATATCAGTGCGCCGGCTTCACTGCCGGCCCTTGCTCAGGCTTCAACGTTAGGTGTGTAGGTGAGTTAAGCGGCATGGCAAGACATGCCAAACAGATGGGAAATCGCGCCACGCCAGGGCCTCTTGTGAATACATGGCGTGGGATGCAAAGCTGGTGACGTGCTTCACATGCCGGGCCGCTGCTACTCCTCGCACTCACGCCCTGAAACGCTGGAGCGCCTCTTCCTCAACGGTGAAAGGAGGCAGCAGTGAAACTAAGCTCTTACCAGAATCTGCGGCTACCGAACTTCAGCGTTCACGGACTATGCGCAGTGCTGAAGGACGCCGACCTTGATTGGCAAACTGCGCTCACAAACGCAGAACTCGACCCCGACGCGATCGACCGCCCGGGAGGCACTATTCCCGCGAAAAAGGAGTTGGCCTTCCAGCTGCAGTTCGTGGCTCTCACAAAAGATCGTGTCGATCTCTGGGTGAAGGCCGCACAGGCCTACACACTCGGATCCTTCGGCATTCGCGGTTTGGCCCTGGCTACCGCGCCGACCATTGGGGCCTGGGTAGAAGCTGGCAGCTCAACAGACTATGCCCCCGGCCTGATGGAAATAGCGCCTCTCCGGATTTCGGATGGCACGGTGATTGGGATGGAGTACACCTACCCCGATACCCCTGAAGAGCTCATCCCGTTCAGCATCTACCGCGATTTCTGCGTCGTTGCCCGAACTTTCACTTGGATGTACGGCGGTCCGTTCCCCTTCACCCGTGTCGAATTCCCCCTCGCAGAAGCCTCCCCCGAGGTCTTCCCCTACGTCCCCTGCGCCATCGACTGCGGATCCGACGCATTGCGGCTCTGGTGGGCTCCCGCAACATCGGAACACGAGCTCCCCTTCGGTAACGCCTTCCAACACGAAGCATGGCTCAAAGCGGATCACCAGATTCTTGACGATCTCAGGGCAACGGGCGACTGGCCCGACACTGTCATGAAGATCATCAGAGCCGCGCCCGAGCTCAACCGCAAACTCGCAAATGTGGCCGCAACACTGCGGGTCTCCCCCCGCACCCTTCAACGCAAGCTCGAACTAACTGGTGACGACTTCGCCCAGCTCCGGGACAAAGCCCTGCGTGACCTCGCCGCCGATCTGCTCTCGAAAACGGATCACTCTGTAGCACGGATATCCCGCACTCTGGGCTACACAGACCCAACGAGCTTCACCATCGCCTTCAAACGGTGGAATGGGATGCCACCGACGGCCTACAGAGAAGCTTCCCGATACAAGAACAACGCACGGTCCAAGTCCTAGCCGCCCGCGCTGTGCATGGCGTCTGCGGCCCGTATCAGCGCAAGGTGGGAGAAGGCTTGTGGGAAGTTTCCCGCCATCCGTTTTTCGTTCATGGAATATTCTTCGCTGAGCAGGCCGAGATCATTGGAAAGTCCCACCAAGGCGCCCATCAGGTTCTTGGCGTCTGCCCGTCGGCCCGAGCGTGCGTACTGTTCCACCAGCCAGAAGGAGCAGGCAAGGAATGGATGTTCACCCGGTGCCAATCCGTCGACACCGGTCTCGGTTCGGTAGCGCATCAGCAGGCCCTCACTGGTGAGTAGCTCCTTCTCCAACTGGGCGACTGTTCCCAGCATCCGCTCATCGTCGTAGGTGAGGAAGCCGACCTGCGGCAAGACCAGCAGTGCCGCGTCCGTCTCCTCACTGCCGTATGTCTGGGTGAAGGAATTAAGGTCACGGTTGAATCCGAGATCCATTATCTCTGCGGCCAGTCGATCCCGATGCCGCTCCCAGTGCCCGAGCGGCCCAGGCAGTCCGTGGTCCCGGACAGCCCATACCCCGCTGTCATAGGCTGCCCACATCATGACCCGGGAGTGCGTGAAATACTGCGGAGCCCCCCGCATTTCCCACAGTCCCAAGTCTTTGTCTTCGAAGTGTTTGTCCACTGATCCAAGGAGGGCGCGCTGTAGCGCCCAGGAGAAATGGTCCTCCTTGCCCCCGGCGAGGCGAAGCCTCTCCAGTACCACCATCACCTCCCCCACTACATCGGCCTGATGCTGGGAGACGGCTGCGTTGCCGATTCGAACGGGTCTGGCGTCCTGATAGCCCGGCAGATGCGGGAGTTCCTTTTCCGTGAGGTCACGTTCGCCCCCTACGCCGTACATTATTTGCAGATCTTCCGGATCCCCCGCGAGCGCCCGCAGAAGCCAGTTGCGCCATTTCAGGGCTTCGGATTCGTAGCCGTGCGTCAACATGGCTTCGAGTGTCAAGGATGCGTCGCGCAGCCAACAGTAGCGGTAGTCCCAGTTGCGTGGTCCGCCAAACTCCTCGGGCAGGGAAGTGGTAGGAGCGGCGACAATGCCGCCCGTTTCATAGTGGGTTAAAGCACGCAGGACCAGCAGTGAACGCTTCACTGCACTCTGATACGGCCCGTTGTAGCGGCAATTGCCCGCCCACGTGGTCCAGTAGTGGATGGCGTCGTCCAAGGCTGCGTCAATTTTGATGGCCGGCGGCACGTCCTGGTAGGAAGGGAACCATGTTAGGTGGAAGTCCACATTCCGTCCCTGCTGAACGGTGAACTCCCCCGCATGCCGGTGGTCTTCGGCCTGCGGAAGAGGGGTGCCCCGCAAAGATAGAGCGTCCGGACCGGACATGGCGAGCAGTATTTCCGAGCCGGGGTCAGCGCTGTCGCGGATCCTGCTCACCCAAGGCAGGACGGTGGCGTACTGGGGCCGAATCCTTATCTCTTGACGCATTTGGACTGACCCGCTGAGTCCGGTTACCCGCCGGACGAGTGATGGCTGGGCGCCACCTACCGGCATGAAGTCCGTCACCAAGACCTTTCCGGAATTGGTCTGCCACGTTGTCTGTAGTACGAACGTGGAGTCCATATAGTGACGGTCCACGACAACGGCCTCCTGCGGACTCGGGGCTAACAGCCACCGGCCATGGTCTTCATGCCCAAGCAGGGAGGCAAAGACCGAGGGCGAGTCGAAGCGCGGGAAGCAGAGCCAGTCCACACTGCCCTGCCGGGAAACCAGGGGGCCGGTGTGGAGATCCGAAAGCAGCGCGTAATCCTCAATCGGGGCAGCCATGCTTCACTCAACCACAAGATGAAAGATCTCCATAGGCCTCGCGGTGTGGCCACGAACGCAGGGTCAATTACCTTGCCCGGGAGTTTCGCTGGCCTGGTGTACAGACAAAGAACTGAGGCTGTGCGACCGGTGCAAACGGGACGATGAGCCATTGGTTGCCGTAGAGCTCCACGTAGGAGTCGGAAGGGCAGAATGTAAAGGCTTCTTCGCGTGTCATCTCGTTCCCTCTCTTAGTTGCGTCGTTCCGGCTCCACTGCGGAGCCTTATTTAGCTTCAACGTTAAGAGCCTGCAGCGTTGGACCGGCATGACAAGCGACGCCAAGTAGATGGGAAACTGCGCCAAACGTGAGCTCTTGTGTGGTGAAGGCCCCCCTAGGGTGCAAAGCTACACACGTGACTTCACCATCTTCTGATACTCGAATTTCCGAAGCACTTTCGAGCAGGAGCCCGTCCCTCCACAAAGAAGAGGAGAGAGATGCATCCCCGAACCGGTCCCGAACATACTGAGGCACCCCGCTATGCCTGCGGCAGAGGGTGGCAACGGTGAAAGGCGGAACCTATCAGAACCTTCGGGTACCAAACTTCAGCGTGCACATACTGCGTGGACTGCTTGAGGATGCGAACCTGGATTGGCAAACTGCGCTGGCGCATGCGGAAATTGACCCCGATGCGGTGAACCGCCCTGGAGGCACTATCCCTGCGAGGAAGGAGTTGGCCTTCCAGCTTCAGTTCGTTGGTCTCACAGGAGATCGTGCGGACCTCTGGGTGCGCGCCGCCCGGGCCTACTCACTGGGCTCCTTCGGGGTGAGAGGATTGGCCCTCGCTACTGCGCCGACCATCGAGGCATGGGTGGAAGTTGCAAGTACAGCTGACTACGGCCCTGCCCTGTTCGAGCTAGCGTCGCTGAGGACACCGGATGGCACGGTAACCGGCATGGAGTTCACCTACCCCGGTGCCCCGGAAGAGTTGATCCCGTTCAGCGTTTACCGGGACCTCTGTTTCATTGCCCGGAATTTCACATGGCTCTACGGCAGCCCTTTCCCCTTCACTCAGATTGAATTCCCGCTCGCAGAAGCCTCCCCCGAACTTTCGGCAAACGTCCCCTGTACCATCGACTGCGGCGCCGAAACGCTCCGGCTATGGTGGGACCCTGCTACGTCAGCACAGGAACTTCCCTTCGGTAACGCGTTTCAGCACGCGGCGTGGATCAAGGCGGATACCCAGATTGTGGACACTCTTAGGGCCACCGGAGACTGGGCCGACACCGTGGCGAAGACCATAAGGGCCGCGCCCGAGCTCAACCGCAAACTGGCAAATGTGGCCGCAACACTTCGGGTTTCCCCCCGCACCCTGCAGCGAAAGCTCGAACTCACCGGGGACGACTTCGCCCAACTCCGGGACAAGACCCTGAGTGACCTCGCCGGCGACTTGCTCTCGAATACGGATCTTTCGGTAGCGCGGATATCCCGCAGGCTTGGCTATACAGAGCCTGCCAGCTTCACCATCGCCTTTAAACGGTGGAAGGGGATGCCACCGACGGCCTACCGGGAAGCTTCCCACTACAAGAACAATGTCAATTTAAGGGCCTAGGCCAGACCGCACAGCCGTCCTAAACCACGACATACCTTGGCGTACATTCCCAGGTGAACGGCGTTGATTGCCGTGCCGGGCTGGGACCGCCGCAACTTAACGTTGAAGCCTGCGCAAGCCCGGCGATGAAGCCGGATTCTTCCGCGGGACACAACGCATGGCGTCGACGTCGTCGGCACATCGAAACAATGATTCCTCCCGGGTCCCTCCGATCTCATGCGCTACTCTCCGCGGTCAGTAACGACCCCAGCGACCGCTGGGTATAAGACAAAGGTGGTCAAAGATGACACAAACAATATCGGTCGAGTCCCGCACGGGCCGAAGCATACCCATAATTGCCCTACTCCTGCTGAGCGGCATAACGCTCGACATCCAGTACGGGATCCTCGCTCCGCTCATCGGGGTGATTGCTAAAGAATCAGGCCTCACGGGATCAGAAATCGGGTGGGTCCTAAACGCGTTGATGATGGGCAGCGTGATCTCCGTCAGCCTGACCGCCCGTATGGGTGACATTTTCGGGCATCGCAAAGTCCTCATCGCGCTGATCCTCTTGGCACTGGTGGGATGTGCCCTGGGTGCAACCGCCAAGGGTTTCTGGCCTTTGGTCGCGGGCCGATTCCTCATGGGCCTCGCGGTCACGATTCCGCTGAGCTGGGGGCTTCTGCGTCCACGGGCTACCGCGAGGCAAATCCGGTTGGTCTCGCTGGTGCTCTCGACGGTGATGGCAGTCCTTGTACCGCTCGCACTTATTGCCGGCGGGCTCATCGTTGGATTGGGTTTGCCTTGGGAGACCGTCTTCTGGGTGACCTTCGCCTTGTACGGGGTGATGTTGATCCTCGCTCTGAAGTCACCGGAGACACCCGTCGCCGCCCGCGCCGTGGTTCAGTTGGACTGGTCCGGTGCGCTGGGGCTCGGCGTGTGGGTCACAGCACTCCTGGTCGGAATTGCTGAAGGGCCCGGCCAGGGCTGGACCTCACCGCTGGTCCTCGGAGCATTCATCCTAAGCGCAGTGACACTGGCTGCTTGGATCGTTCAGCAGCGGCGCACCCAGGAGCCCCTGGTGTCATTCCGCAACATGGATATCCGCCAGACGCTGATCGGCTATTCGGGAATCCTCCTGATCAGCCTGGTTGGCCAGGGCATATTTATCGTGCTGCCGGCATGGCTGCAGACCCCGGCTTCTTCCGGGTATGGCCACGGGCTCTCTGCTCTGGACTCCTCGTACGTACTGCTCGCGATGATTCCGGGGGCGGCACTGGGATACCTTTGGACCCGATGGGGCCTGCGGCGCCTGGGACCGAAGACCGTCCTGGTCATTTCCGGATCCGCTGCGGTCATCGTCTTCCTCGGACTCGCCCTGGCCCAGGACCACGTGTGGCTGTCCTGGTTGTGGGTGTTCCTGTACGCGCTCACGATCCTCAGCTGCCTGACCACCGGATACACCCTCGTTGCGGCTGCTGGCCGCCAGGACAACATGGCGGTGACCGTTGGCATGCAAAACATCATCCAGTTCGTCGGAGCGATGATAGCCGTCGCAATTATCCTGAACGTGTTGGTTCCCGGCTCCGACGGATTCATTCCCCAGGCAACGTTCGCCGGCATCTACATCGCCTCGGCCGTGGTCATCGCTGTCTTCGTCATCGTCTGGGCGGTACTGGCACCCAAGCGCATCACCGACCTGCATGCGGTCGACACGGAGACCGATCCCACGAAGGTTCATGTTGCCAGTCACTAGAAGGAGCTAAAGCTGATCCAGGGCCACGGCAAGGACGGACGTCAGATGACACTCCATAAGCAAGATGACTGGCTTCCCCTTGTTGGGGAAATGGTGCAAATAAGAATCAGTGGCCGGTTTGTCCGGACGGGAGTAGTTGACGCCGTGACAATCGACGACGGGATCCTTTGGCTTGCGGCCGATGGCGTGAACCAGCGTCGGTTGATCAGCAAAGCCGACGGATATGAGGTCTGGATGACCTACAAATGGGAGGCCGCGGGAGCTTGGAGGTAATTTCAAGCCACAACTGACCTCCGCGCTGCCGTCGTTGGAATTCTTTCTGATAGCAATCGTCGCATTACGATACTTACAATCAGATTATGTGAGTTTTCTATTGACGATCCACATCAGACGCAAGTAGCGTCTGCAGAGCACCCCACCGAGATCGCTAAGCAAAGAAGCTGGCGAAGAGTCACCCTGCATTCCGGTCATCAATGGCGCCGGCCGGATGTACGGGAGGCCAGGGGGACGCACGCTTCGCAGCGTGCGAAGAAATCCGAGGAGAAAAATGCGAACAACGAAGTCGCGAATCATATTGGCTGCTGGATCGACGGCGGTGCTGCTGGCTTTGGCTGGTTGCGTTGGAGGCGCCAGCAGCCAGAGCCCCAGCGACACTGTCGCCATCGATGTCGGTAATCATATGAAGGTCAACTTGAAGACAAGCCCCAACCTCAAGGTCGCCGTTTTTATCCCGGGTGTCGCCAATGCGTACGGGCAGGCGCAAGAGCTTGCCGCGAAGGAGACGGCCAAGAAACTCGGCATGGAGATGACGTTGTTCGACGGCGGCTATAACCCGAGCCAACAGCTCAACCAAATGCAGACCGCGCTGGTGTCAGGGGGCTATGACGCTGCAGTCGTGCAGGCGCTCGACGGCACAGTAGTTTGCAAAACCCTCACCGAGGATTACCCCAAGGCCAACATTCTCGTGGTGAACAACGTCACGCCACTATGCGACTACGGCACAAATCAGACGGGTAAGAAAGTTGAGGAGGTCTGGGCCCCGGGCACGATGAACTTTGTAGGTAGCAACAACACCCGCGCTTACATCGACGGCTGGTTCTCGGCGGCAGCGAAAGCGAACCCGGGCAAGCAGAAGGTAGTTGCTGTTCTTGGTCCTGCTGTCGCCGCCCAAACGCGTGTGATTGAGGTTGCCTTGGCGAAGTTCGCGGAGGACAACCCCGGCTACAAGGTGGACAAGCTCTACACCGACTACACAACTACTGGCACATTCAATGAGACCCAAACCTACTTGCAAGGCCATACGGACACCAGCCTCATCCTCTCCATGTATACCCCGGACATCTCACAGGGTGTCGTCAAAGCTGTAGAAGCCGCAGGACTTCTTGGAAAGATCCACATTGTGGACCAAGGGTTCGGCGAGTTCTCAATCGAACAGATTAAGGCGGGAAATATCCAGTTCTCTACGCTGTTTTTCCCTTACAACGGGATAAAGGTATCGCTTGAGGCCATTGCCTCGGCTCAACGCGGGGATGCAGGCCCCCGTTTTGTCGATGACTCGGTCATCGGCACTGCGAAGAGTCCTTTCACGGTCACGAAGGACACGATCACCGAGCTTCCCGCCGAACTACGCTAGTCGCGCAGATCGCTCAGAGAGCCGCTGTCGGCGTTCACCGTAGCGTCGGCGTTCCACAACACAATAGCGAAGCAACGAAGCTCCGCGACAAACCACATTCATACCGGCCGCCCAAGGCGGCGGTACGAGCAAATCAGGAGAATTATGCGTACAACGAAGTCGCTGACCATATTGGCTACTGGATCCATGGCGGTACTGCTGGCCTTGGCCGGCTGCGCTGGCAACGCCAGCGGTAACTCGGGCGGTCAGGGCCCAGCCGGCACGGTCGCAATCGACGTCGGCAATGACATGACAGTCAACCTCAAGACCGGCCCGGGCCTTAAGGTCGCAGTTTTTATCCCCGGTGTGGCCAATGAGTTTGGGCTGGAGCAGGAGCGGGCGGCAAAGGAAACTGCCAAAGAACTCGGTATGGACATGACCTTGTTTGACGCAGGCTATGACCCGAACAAGCAGCTCAACCAAATGCAGACAGCGATGACATCCGGAAAGTTCGACGCCGCGGTAGTAATGGCCCTCGACGGCGTGATGTCCTGCAAACTCCTCACCCATGACTTCGCTAAGGCCAATATCCTTACGTCGATTTCAGGCTCGCCCCTCTGCGACGACGGCACAAATAAGGCCGGCAAGTCAGTTGACGACGTCTGGGCCCCCGGCACGTTGAACTTTGTGGGCAGCAACACCACCCGCAATTACGTCGACGGCTGGTTGGCGGCCGCAGCAAAGGCCAACCCGGGTAAGCAGAAAGTGCTTGCTGTTCTTGGCCCGGCGGTCAACACCCAGACGCGTGTCACAGAAGCCGCAATGGCAAAGCTAACGGCGGACAACACCGACTATTCGGTTGACACGATCTACACCGACTGGACGACGACTGACGCGTACAACAAGACCCAGACCTACCTGCAGGGCCATCCGGACACCACCCTCATCCTTTCTGCGTCCTCGCCCGACCTCACCCAAGGGGTCATCCAGGCTGGAAAAGACGCCGGTCTTTCGAAAAAGATCCACATTGCGGACGTCGGTTTCGGCAAATTCCAGATCCAACAATTGCAAGCCGGCAACGTCCAGCTCTCCACAATGCTCTTCCCTTACAACCAAATGAAGGCAAACCTCAGCTCCATCGCTGCCGCCCAACGAGGGGACGCAGGCGCCCGCTTTGTGGATGACTCGGTCATTGGCACCGCAAAGAATCCTTTTGTGGTCACAAAGGAAACGATCTCCGACCTGCCCGCCGAGCTACGCTAGCGCCGCAGTTCGCCCAACCTGGGGCTGGGGCGGCGTTCGCTCGAACGCCGCCCCAGCCCAATAGAGAAAGTAGAACTGGCAATGGAGCCTTCGCTATCGGACCCGGTTATCGCCGTCGCGCTTAAAGCGGTGTCGAAGACCTATGGTGCCACCCGCGCATTGATTGATGTGGACGTCGAGATCCACGAAGGAACGGTACATGCACTGATCGGCGAGAACGGAGCGGGCAAGTCCACTGCGTTGGGCGCGATCGCCGGCCGCGTCGACTTTGATGGGGGTGTCGTCGAAGTCTTCGGTGAACCGCTTGAAGCGGGGAATCTTCGCGCTGCGCGCCGGAACGGAGTCTCGGCCATCTATCAGGAACTTACGATCGTCCCGCATCTGGATGCAGCGGCCAACGTATTCCTAGGGTCCGTTCTGTCCCGGTTCGGAGTTCTCTCCAGCCGCGAAATGCGTCGCCGTTACGTCCAACTGTGCGCCGAGCTGGACGTCCGGGTCATACCTGCCGGCGTTCCCGTTGGCTCCCTCTCGGTGGCAGAGCAGCAGTTGCTCGAGATCATGCGGTCCCTCGTGGTCGAGCCTCGCGTCATCCTCTTCGATGAGCCCAGCGCTTCGCTTGCCGTCGAGGAACGCGAGGCGCTCTATAAAGCGATCGAAGGGTTACGCAAACGCGGCGTCACCATCGTGATCGTGAGCCACAACTTCGACGAAATCGAACGGCTCGCGGACTGGATAACGGTTTTCCGCAATGGCCGGGCCATCACCACGAGCAGGCGCGGGGAGAAATCCCGGGCCGAACTCGTGCGAGCGATGCTCGGTGAGCAGCGGGGTGACCAGACGCTTGGCCGGGTACTCATGGACAAACCCGTGGAAATACACTCAAGGCCGGTCGAGACGGGTGTGGCCCCGATTCTTGAAGTGGTTGGGCTCACCGTCCCGGGAGCCCTCGAAAATATCGACCTGGAAGTGAAGCCCGGGGAAATACTTGGCATCGCAGGTCTGGTGGGTTCGGGCCGCTCGACATTGCTGCGGGCAATCGCTGGCGCCGAACCCACCGCACGGGGAACCATCCGTCTGGCGGGCGCGGAGTCCCCCTGGCCGCGGACCGTGCGCGCCGCGCGCAAACTTGGAATCGGCTTGATCCCCGAAGATCGCAAGGGAGAAGGGCTCGTTTTGCTCCGCAGCGCCGCGGACAACATCGCACTCGCAAATCTTGGCGCGGCCTCATCCGGCGGCGTGATCGGGCGAAGGAAACTCCGTGCGATGGTCGCCGAGGCAGCCTCACGGCTGAACTTCCCCGTAGCCCGACTCGGTGAACGCAGCGACAGGTTCTCGGGCGGCAATCAGCAGAAGTTACTGATGGCACGGTGGCTGTACGACCGACCCCGAGTCCTCCTCGCCGACGAGCCCACACGCGGCATCGACGTCGGAGCCAAGGGCGAGCTTCTGGAGACCTTACGCGTGATGGCAGCCGATGGCATTGCCGTGATCATGGTCTCGTCCGAGCTTGAGGAAGTGCTTGCGGTGTCCGATCGGGTGCTCGTTGTCGCCAAGGGCCGCAGCACGGGGCTCATTGAGCCAAACGGCGATCAGCAGATCGCCATGGAAGACGTACTACAAGCAGCATTTGGATTGAAGGAGCACGCATGAGCGCCACCATCGACAGGGACACCACCCCGGATAACACCGTTACTCCCAATGTGACGGCAAACAGGAGGCTCAACCTGCGGGAGCGAGCAGCAAGCCTCGGGATGGTCTGGGTGCTCATCATCCTCGTCATCACCGCGACCATCCTCAATCCCCGCTTCCTCAACGTGGGAAACCTGGTCAACATCCTGACCCAGAACGCCCCCGTCGGCATCATTGCCGTAGGGATGACATTCATTATCATCGCAGGGGGCTTCGACCTTTCGGTGGCCGCCGTGCTCGCTATCGGCGGAGTGTCCTATGCAACCCTGTCCCACATGATGCCCGCGGGGCCAGCCATACTCATCACGCTGGTGATCGGATTCCTCCTCGGCCTGATCAACGCCCTCCTCATCACAAAAGCCAAAGTAAATGCGTTCATCGCGACTCTCGCAACGGCCTCATTGTTCAGCGGCCTGACCTTGCTCTACACGAACTCCAAACCCGTGTCCATGGCAACGGGCGGCTACGATTTTCTCTCGGGCGTTGACTTCCTTCGAGCGCCGCTCTCCGTCTGGCTGCTCGCGATCCTCGTCGCTGCAGGATGGTTCACGCTAGCCAAGACCGTCTACGGCCGGGGAATCTACGCGATCGGAGGCAATAACGAAGCCGCACGGCTGGCCGGACTGCCCGTGATCTCACTTCGGGCAAGTACCTACGTGCTGACAGCTATGCTCGCCTCACTCGCGGGAATCGTTTTGGGGTCGGTCATCGGCGTCGGACAGCCGGGCGTGGCCGTTGGAGTCACGCTTAACTCGATCGCGATCGTTATCATCGGCGGAACTTCATTGCTCGGCGGAGAAGGCGCCATGTGGCGGACGCTCGTTGGCATCCTGATCTTTGGAACTATCAACAATGTCTTCGACATCCTGGCATTTCCACAGGCGACACAAGAGGTGGCCCTCGGCGTGATCGTGCTCGCCGCCGTATCGCTGGACGCCTACACACGGTCTCGGAAGCGGTCAGGAGAAGCCTGAGCTATGTCGACAATGGCAGGCGCTGAAGAATCCACTATCAGAGAAGGAAGATGAATATGTCGCGATTGGCCGGCAAGGTCGCCATCATCACGGGAGCAGCCAGCGGAATAGGGCTCTCCGCCCTCAAGCTCTTCGTGGCCGAGGGGGCGCGGGTAGTCGCCACGGACATCTCCGCGGAGGCACTGCGACAGGCGGTCGCGGAAATCACCGGGAACGGCGGCGAGGCGATGGCACGCACGCACGACGTTTCTTCCGCTGAGGACTGGAAGCGTGTAGTTGACGACGTCCTCGCCGAATGGGGCACCATCGACATCCTAATAAACAACGCTGGCATTGCCATGGCAAAGGGTGTCCTCGAAGCCGAGCTTGATGATTGGAACAAGGTGATGGCGATCAATGTCACCGGACCGTGGCTCGGAATGAAGAGTGTCATCCCCGCGATGCAGGCCGCCGGCCGCGGTTCCATCGTGAACGTATCGTCGATCGCCGGGATTGTCGGCGGCGCTTCCGACGGCGGCAGCGCGGCCTACTCCGCTTCGAAGGGGGCAGTCCGCTCACTGACAAAACACACCGCCCAGTGGTTTGCCAAGGATAACATCCGGGTGAACTCAGTGCATCCAGGTCCGGTCGACACCGGCCTGACCCGTGGCTACGGGCTTACGAAGGAATCGCTGGCCAACCCCGGCACCGTTCCTTTGCCGCCTCACGCCGGGGAGGCCTCTGATATTGCGTATGGCATGGTCTACCTTGCGTCGGATGAGGCGAAATTCATCACCGGAACCGAGCTCGTTATCGACGGCGGATTTACCTCTCAGTGAAAAACCCGCTTTCCTACTCACACAGCGGGCCGTGCTCGGTCACAGGACTGCTGGGATCCGAAACCCACCTCATCCGCCGAGGTCGGACGGGGGCCTCCGAACTGCTGGTTCGGAAGCCCCCGTGGATTGGCTCAGATCTCAAGGTCGAGGATGGCGATGTCGGTATTCTTGCGGAACTCGAGGATATACATGGCCACGTCCATGTGGGTGGCATCGGTCGAGAACACCTCCAGGGCGGCGCGGTCTTCGAGTTCGGCGACGAGGCCGAAGTCGAAGTTTCCCTCGATGCCAATGTCGATACCTGCCTCCAGAGAGCGTCAGCCGGGGATTACGCCCACGAGTGCTTCCAGGCGATCCATCGCCTCTTGCACCCGCTCGATTGGCGTGCCTTCGATCACGCGGAATAAAACGATGTGTCGGATCAAGATGTTTCCTTTTACTTACCCGGCGTAGCCGCCGTCGATGTCCTTGCCGGTGTCAGTCACGAACCGCGGCTCGCCTACGGCGAGATGATGTTGGCTTAAAGTCACCGCATGGTTCGCGGATCGACTCCATATTGGGCCGGAGCGCCAAGATGATCGCGCAAGGTAGTACCGTCATATTCACGGTGGAACAACCCGCGATCCTGGAGGATTGGCACCACGCCATCAACGAAGGCGTCCAGCCCATCCTCGTATATGTCTGGGGACACCCAGAAGCCATCAACAGCGTCTGCCTCGAACCATTCCTGCATGTGGTCAGCGGCTTCGGCGGCAGGTCCTACGATGACGGGGTGGTAGTCGATGACACCGTGCGCGAGCACGTCGAGGACCGACCAGCCTTCACGAGCGATCTTGAGTGCATGGACCGAGCGCGGGTCACCCGCTGATGGACGGGCGCTGGACAACTGATCCGCCGATAGTGGTTCGTCGAGCCGTGCAGGATCGAGGCGCAGGCTGAGCATCTGTCCGAGATAAGACGCGCGCTCAGGAAAAAGTCGTCCGCTCAACCTGGTTCGGCGATCGAGGCCTTCGCGCCTATCGTTCGCGATCGTCGTCATCAGGCCGGCAAAGAATTTAATCTCATCCGGGTCCCGCCCGGCGCGTTCGGCCGCTTCACGAAACGCGGCGCGCTGCGCCCGCGCATCGTCGATCGTGAATGCCGCGCCGATGACGCCGCTGGCGTAGCGGCCGGCGAGTTCGAGGGCGTTCGGACTGCCTCCGGCGTGGAAGATGACGGGTTGCCCCTGTTCGGAGGGAGGAATGTACAGCGGCCCACGCGAGGCGACGAACTTGCCGCCCATGTTGATGGGAGCGACCTGTTTGGCGTTCGCGAAGCGGCCCGTTGCTTTATCGTGCACCCATGCCGTGTTTCCCCAGCTGCCCCAGAGGGCCTGTACCAGCTGGACCGTCTCATGCGCCCTTCCGTAGCGTTCGGGGCTGGATGGGAGTCGTTGGCCATAATTCGCCGCGACGTCCTCGCCAATCGATGTGACGGCGTTCCAACCGGTACGTCCATGACTCATGACGTCCAGCGCCTTGAACTGCCGTGCGAGGTTGAAGGGCTCGTTGAAGGTGGTCGAGCCGGTGGCGACGAGGCCAATCCGGCTCGTTTCGCGGGCAACGGCTGCCAAGGTAACCATGACATCGAGATTGAAGTTAGGCGGCTCATTCTCAAGGTCGCCGACGTGACTGGGACCGTCCGGTAGGAACAGGAACTGGAGCTTTCCGCGCTCGGCCGCTTGGGCGTGCCGAACCTTCGCGTCGAAACTTGTATAGCTCATGGGGTCGACCGCCGGGGCGCGCCAGGCACCCGGCAAGTTGCCATACCCGTTGCCTAGATGCATGCCGATAATCATTTGTCTGGTCATGATGTCCTTCTTCCGCGCGCAGATCCGAGCTGTTCGTGCTGCCGACTGCGCGCTATACGGAGATCTCTCCGGTTCAAATCCGACTTGCGAAAGTCAAAGTTGAAGTCGCTGTGCGCGTCGTATCCGGCCTTTGCGGTTTCTTGGACGCATTTGTTGATCCTGGTGCGGACGATGCGCTCTGAGACGTAATGTTCGAGGTCGACCCCTTCGGTATGTAACTGCTGCATGCAACCAACAAGAATCTGTACGTAAGGCGAATTCACCCACTCATCGTCTGACCTTCTCACCAATGACAAGGTCAAATGATGTGTCCATTTATGAAGACTGAAGTCGATCGGCAAGAGCGTCGAGTCTTCTGTTCCGGACTGACGTGGCCCCTCCATAAGGTCTCGACGCAAGACTGGCATGCTCTTTCCGCGGGACAGGGCACGAGGCAAAGGACGCCAATTCGAGTGCACCCGGACACCCTTAACTTGGCATCTGTCACGGCAGGAGCCAAAGCTGTAAGGGGCCAGATGAGGTCCAAGATCCAATTAACGGAGGCGCAACAGACAGGTTCAGCGCCCACCACAACTACATGACGCCCACGGGTCTGCACCGGATCGGCACCCCCACCGCCGACACCCAACCCCCTATCAACTCCTGGCATTGCTGACCCGCACTGATTCGCCCAACCACACCCCAAAGGCGACAGCTCCCCCAAGTCACGCCCCGGGCAGGTATCGGTCGACCGTAAGTCATGAACGGACCTGTCAAAGGGCGCTGCGTAGGGGGCTACGTACCACTCGCTCTCGGAGGGTCCTTTGCCTCTCGGGATAAGTTATTAGGGCCATACCCACGCGCAATGAAAACGTGTGAGCCCGGTAGCGAAGAGGGAAGCTGAGTGTGACTTCCTGGAAAAGCAGAGGTAAGTGTGGACAGTAATGATGAAATTGGTTGTGTTGCGGTGTGGCTCTAAGTGTGCCTGACGCCCGTATGCAGGGTTTGTCTTGACAATGATCTGTCCACCACAACACGGCTGCGGTAAACGCTCGCGGCCAGGTGGACATGACCTCATAGGAGCCTGTTCCGAAGAGTCCCATTACTGTCTTGTCTGCCCACCCGGCCGGCGTGCCCCTTCTCATCGCATGCAACGGAAGACCAGGGCAGTTCTCATCATGGCAAAGGAACATCTGAAAGTCATCGCCGGTATCGATACCCACGCCGATACCCACCACGTCGCCATCATCACCGAAACCGGCCGGCACCTGGCCGACAGGGGATTCCCCGCCGCGGGGTCCGGCTACCGGGGCATCATCGACTTCATGAACGGTTTCGGTCCGGTCCTCGCCGTAGGCGTCGAAGGGACCGGCAGCTACGGCGCCGAACTCTCACGCGTACTCACCCGTGAGGGCATGCACGTCGTGGAGGTCACGCGCCCCAACCGGCAGGCCCGCCGCCTGCAGGGAAAATCCGACCCGCTCGATGCCTACCAGGCCGCCGAATCTGTGCTCGCCGGCCACGCCACTGCCACCCCGAAATCCCGCGACGGTGCGGTGGAATCCCTGCGGGTGCTGCGCGCCGAGCGCGCCACGGCAATGCGCGCACGCATCGCCGTGATGGCCCAGGCCAAGGCCATCCTCGTGACCGCCCCGGAAACCATCCGCGCCAGATACCGCGGCATGAGAAGCCCGGCCTTGATGGCTGCACTGGTCAAAGCACGGCCCGTCGGAGCACCGTCCGATCCGCTGACCAGCACCGCAACCGTGCTCAAACGACTCGCCGTCAGCTACCGGCACCTGCACCAAGAGCTGGCACTGATCGATGCCGAACTCGACGCCATCCTTACCCTCCACGCACCGATGCTGCGCGACCTTCCCGGCGTGGGCACCGACGTCGCCAGCCAACTCCTGGTCACCGTAGGCGACAACCCCGAACGCGTCACCACCGAAGCGAAGTTCGCGGCCCTGGTCGGCGTCGCCCCGATCCCCGCCTCATCGAGAAAGACGACCCGGCACCGGCTCAGCCGGGCCGGGGACCGACAGGCCAACAAGGCCATCCACCACGTCGTGCTCGTGCGGATGAGGTGGGACAGCAGGACCAGGGCCTATGTTGCCAGGCGTCGTCAGGAGGGCAAGAGCACCAAGGAAATCATGCGCTGCCTCAAACGGTACGTCGCCCGGGAACTCTACGAGCAACTCCTTCACCCGCACCCCGGCCCTGACCCCGGAACACTCCGGACAGTACGGACAGCCAAGCACCTGACCCTCCAACAAGCCGCCGACGCCCTGCACGTCTGGCCCACCACGCTGTCCCGCCTCGAACGCGGACTCAGTCACGACAACGACTTCCACCACCGCTACGAAACCTGGCTCACCGCGCAATCCCCTGAAACCGTACAGACTCCGCACCACGGGTTGGCCCGAGGATCGGCATAGCATCGCACCGCCAGGGGCCGGCCTGGACCGGGCCCTGGCGCCTGCCTGCCCAACCGGGGCAGCAGAGGCTCCGGGGTCAAGGGCGGCCGCAGGCCGTCGCACAGCGATCGAAGACCCTTGAGGCCGGAGTGGCCGGCCCGGTACCCTATCCCGGCGCGGGGGCTCGTCAGGCGATTGACAACAATAGGAGCATCATTGTCCATACCCCCTTTGGCAGGACAAACCGAGCTCATACGGCTCCCGTGACGTCGAAGAGGAGCCTCCGCAAGAAAACTTTTGGACCAAAGTCGGCGACGTCATGTCGTGCCCGCAACCCCGGACCATGAACTGGTGTTAGCCACCCACGACCAACCAGGAAAAACCGGAACGAGGAACCATTCAACAGCCACACAGCAGGCGGAAGGCCCACCAGCAGGGGACTTGAACCCGGATCCCACACACCTGGACTCCGTCGACGGATCGGACCCAGGAGCCCAAGGACGTTCCGCTGACAGGAACGTCCAACGACACCGACGATCCAGGCCGCAAAGTCATGCCGCCCGCAACGGAGAACTGCATGAAGCGGTGAAGGCAGAACCAGGGAGAAGGAATCAAAATGCAGGTCGAAAAGCCGCCCGCGCACAAAGGTGTGCACAGGGTGCACACCTCCTTTGGCCGGACAAACACACGATATGCGCACCCTGTCTTGCTCGCAGAAAGCAGCCATCCCGGGATGATTCTCGAAGACAATCCGTCCTCGTCATGTCGTCACCACAAAACTTGGCCATGAATGAGTAACGGCAACAACTGGACACCCGAAACAGCAGAAAAGGACGACACATAACCCTAGATTCCGCCACGCGGGGGGCACCAGCCAGGGCACTGCACCCGTTACCCACACAACTTCACCGGCCACCGCGGCGCCCGGCACGAACCGCGGCGAACGTCAGAGGGTCCCGCAGAGGGTCAATGTCCACACATTAAAGCAAAAACCCCTCTGACGAGAGGTCATGCTGTGCCCAAGGTGGGACTCGAACCGGCTTCCAAGCCCCGGAAACACTGGGAAGTCTTGGAAACATGCCGAGTACGGGCCAGTCCAGCCCCGGTACGGACGAGTCCCAAGGCAGGAGTGTGCACATTGTGCACACCCTTCTTGCACAGTCAGGACCGCACAGACCAGTTGATGTCTAGCGGCGAAAGTGGCTGGCCGATTTCCGGACGGCGATCGGACCGCCGCAGCCCAGGCAGACCGAGCCGATCCTTCTTGCCTGGCGTCAGGCGGCATCAAACCTGCTGAATTCAGTCGCGTTCCAGTCGCGTCCGTCTACTTTGCTCCTTGCCTAATTCATGATTTCTCAGCTTCACCGGGCCCGCATCCACCTGGATAACTCCGTGGGCCGCCGTGGGGAGTGCCGCCAAACTTTCGAGGTGCCGGCTTCTGCGGGCACGGTCTTTGAGCTAGCTTAGAGGTCATTCTTCAGTCTTCGGGGGGCAGTCTGGTGCCACCAGCCTTCCCAGGCTGATGAGGTGATTTGGCCTTGGGGAAAGTCTTCGGCGCTCCGCGGGCTGCCGCTTGCATGCGTGCTGCCGTTTCCGTCGTTGGAGTTGTCCAGCTTAGGTTCGGTGGGGACGGTGATCACGTTCTCTCCTTTATGTAGCTGATCTGGCGACGTGCAGTGCGGTTCTCTTGGCGTTGCTGCCGGCGCCTCTTCCCACAGCCGGTCTCTATTCAGCGGATTGGGGGGCGGACTCTCCGGAGCTGGAGTTGCTCGGCTGTGATCCAGAGGCCGTAGCCTGCGGACTTTTCGATCATGATCCGGCGGTCGAGCCCGTCCGCCGCTATCCATGCCGTGTCGCCGGACGGGGTGGCGTCTTCCACGAAGCCTGTCCTGACGAACATGCCTTCGCGCCTGACATCGACGACGGCGCCGACCAGCATGCTCCATTCCATGAAGGGATACGGGCGGTGGATTCCGGCAGCTTCCAGACCACCGGGTTCGTTCGCGGGCTCGTAGTACCGGGAATTCCCTTGCATGGGGGCCGGCCCTTTCTGTCGATTGGTGGCGGCCTTGTCCAAATCGTTGGTGGTCGCTGCGCTCGTCTTGTCCATTTCGTCGTTTTCCGGTTAGGGCGGACGGTTAGTTGCCATACCGGCCGCCCGCCCTATGGCCGGATCAGGCGTCAGCGGTGCTGGGATGCGGGGTGGGTTGGGTTTCCTGCCCCTCTCCGTTTTGGCGTGCTGCTTCCTTGCGTCCCCAGCCTCCAGGGAGGAGCGCAACGGAGATGATGGAGATGGCCGAGACGATCAGGAGGTAGACGACGATGGAGTCGCTGCTCTTGGTTGCGGCGAACAGCGCGGTGGCGATCGTGGGGGCGAACGCGGATCCGCAGATCTGGGAGATGGTGTATCCGACTGATGCTCCGGTGTAGCGGACTTCGCGGGAGAAGACCATGGAGAACAGCGACCCGGTGACGCCGGCGGCCGGTGCCATCGCCACGCCGAAGATCAGCACCACCGCCAGGACGAAGTTCGCCGCCACGCCGGTGTTGATCAGCATGAACGCGGGCCCGATGAGCACGCCCATGGCCACTGCCCCGATGAGGTACATCGTCTTGCGGCCGTACTTGTCCGACAGGGAGCCGAAGACCGGGTAGAGGACGACGGCGACGAGTCCGGCTAGGAAGACCCCGAGCAGGACGCTGGTGCGGTCGATCTGAGCTACCGCGGTGGAGTAGTTCACCAGGTAGGACATGGTGATGTAGGCGAAGACGCCCTGACTGAGGTACGTGCCGGCAACGAGGAAGATTTCCTTGGGGTGGCTGCGGAAGGCTTCCTTGATGGGGAGCTTGACGAGTTCCTGCTTTTCGCGGGCGGCGGTGAAGGCGGGGCTTTCGGCGATGGTGAGCCGGATGATCAGGCCGACGATGACCAGGACGGCGCTGACGAGGAAGGGCAATCGCCAGCCCCAGGTGATGAACTGGTCCCCGGGCAGCTGGGTTGCTCCGAGGAAGGCGACGGTGGCAAGGCTGGTTCCGGCGGGGGCGCCCATCTGCGGGAAGGCACCAAAGAAGCCCTTCTTGCCTTTAGGTGCGTGTTCGACGGCCATGAGTGTGGCGCCGCCCCATTCGCCGCCGACCATGAAGCCCTGAATGATGCGCAGCACGGTCAGCAGGATGGGGGCGGCGATGCCGATCTGGGCATACCCCGGCAGGAGTCCCATCAGGAACGTGGCGGCGCCCATGCCGACCAGGGAGATGATGAGCATCGTCTTCCGCCCGACCCGGTCACCGAAGTGCCCGAACACGATCCCCCCGAGAGGGCGGGCCAGGAACCCGACACCGAAGGTGGCAAAGGACAGCAGCGTGCCCATGAGCGGGCTCGCTTCCGGGAAGAACAGTTTGGGGAAGACCAGTGCGGCCGCTGTCCCGTAGATGAAGAAGTCGTAGTACTCGACGGTCGTGCCGATGAGGCTGGCCATGGCCACCTTCATGGGGCCGGTATGGCTGTCGGCCGGGGATGTCTTCGTTGACATTTGGGGTTCCTTGGAAGAGGTGGTGTTAGCGGACGGGGAGGGGTTGGGGGTGCTTTTTGGCGGCGTGCTGCAGGTCCAGGGCGACGTCGGTGATCATGTCTTCCTGGCCGCCGACGAGCTGGCGGCGGCCGACCTCGACGAGGATGTCCCGGGTGTCCAGGCCATAGCGGGCCGAGGCGCGTTCTGCGTGGCGCAGGAAGCTGGAGTACACGCCGGCGTAGCCGAGGGTGAGGGTTTCGCGGTCGACCTGGACGGGCCGGTCGTGCAGGGGCCGTACGAGATCTTCGGCTGCGTCTTGCAGGGCGAAGAGGTCTGCATTGTGTTCCCAGCCGTGCAGGGTGGCGACGGCGACGAAGGGTTCGACCGGGGTGTTGCCGGCTCCTGCGCCGTGGCCGGCGAGAGAGGCGTCCACGCGGTAGGCGCCTTCTTCGACGGCGACGACGGAGTTGGCGACGGCCAGGGAGAGGTTCTGGTGGGCGTGGATGCCGATTTCGGTTTCCGCCTTCAACACGTCGCGGTAGGCACGGACCCGCTGGCGGACTCCGTCCATGGTCAGGCCGCCGCCGGAGTCGGTGACGTAGACGCAGTGGGCGCCGTAGGATTCCATGAGCTTGGCCTGGGCGGCGAGCTTTTCCGGCTCGGACATGTGGGACATCATGAGAAATCCGGAGACGTCCATGCCCAGTTCGCGGGCGTAGGCGATGTGCTGGGCCGAGACGTCCGCTTCGGTGCAGTGGGTGGCGACCCGGACGGAGCGCACGCCGAGGTCGTAGGCCTGGCGGAGTTCTTTCAGGGTGCCGATGCCGGGCAGCAGCAGCGCGGTGAGCCGGGCGTTCTTGACGACCGAGGCGGCAGCTTCGATCCATTCCCAGTCGGTGTGGCTTCCGGGGCCATAGGTGAGGCTGCTGCCGGCGAGGCCGTCGCCGTGGGCTACTTCGATGGCGTCGACGCCGGCGGCGTCCAGTGCCGCGGCGATCCTGGCGACGTTCTCGGGGCTGAGGCGGTGGCGGACGGCATGCATGCCGTCGCGCAGGGTGACGTCCTGGATGAAGACGCGGGTGGGGGTCTGGCTCATGATGCTACTTCCTCTTTGGTGGTGACCAGCCGTTCGGCGACGCGGAGCGCGGCGGAGGTCATGATGTCCAGGTTTCCGGCGTATTCCGGGAGGTAGTGTGCGGCGCCTTCGACTTCGAGGAAGACGCTGACCCTCGTGTATTCTCCTGTTCCACGGCCTTCGGGAATGAGTCCGCTGACTTCGGCACCTTCGTTTTGGAACTGCACGGCCTGCTTGAGCCGGTAACCGGGGACGTAGCCGGCGACTTCGGTGACCCGGTCCCGGACGGCGGCGGCGACGCGGTCCTGTTCGGCGTCGGTGAGCCGGTCCACCAGGCACAGGACGGTGTCGCGCATGATCATGGGCGGTTCTGCCGGGTTGAGCACGATGATGGCCTTGCCCCTGGCCGCTCCCCCGACGGTGACGATGGCATCGGAGGTGGTCTCGGTGAATTCGTCGATGTTGGCGCGTGTCCCGGGTCCGGCGGACTTGGAGGAGATGGAGGCGACGATTTCGCCGTAGTGAACCGGTGTTTCGCTGTTGATGGCGGCGATGACCGGGATGGTGGCCTGTCCGCCGCAGGTGACCATGTTGACGTTGCCGGCGTCCAGGTGCTGTTCGAGGTTTACGGAGGGCACGACGTAGGGTCCGATGGCGGCCGGTGTGAGGTCTACCAGCTTCTTCCCGAAAGGAGCCAGTCCGGCGGCGTTGTGCCGGTGGGCCCCGGCTGAGGTGGCGTCGAAGATGACCTCGATATCCTCGAATTCCGGCATGGCGATGAGGCCTTCGACTCCTTCGGCTGTGGTGGCGATGCCGAGCCGGGATGCCCGGGCCAGACCGTCGGAGGCGGGATCGATACCGACCATGACGCCCATCTCCAGCTTGTCGGTCAGCCGCAAGATCTTGAACATGAGGTCGGTGCCGATGTTTCCTGAGCCGATGATGGCTGCTTTTGCGCTCATGAGAGCTCCTTAGTGACTGATGCGGTGACGGTGCCCAGCCCGCCGATGCGGGCTTCGACGATGTCGCCGGCGTTGAGGGGGGCCATGGGGCCGAGGGCGCCGGAGAGAACGATCTCCCCGGCCCGGAGGGGCCGGCCCAACGCGGCGGCGGTTTCCGCGACCCAGAGCAGGGCGTTGACGGGATCCCCGAGGCAGTCCGCCCCGGTCCCCATCGAGCCCTGTTGACCGTTGATGGTCATGATCATTTCCGCCCCGGCCGGGACGTAGCCGTTAAGTGTCGCCTTGCCTTGGCCGAGGACGAAGTAGGCGCTGGAGGCGTTGTCGGCCACCGTGTCGACGATGCCGATGTCCCATCCGGCGATGCGGCTGTCCACGATTTCAAGGGCCGGTGCGACGTAGTCCACGGCCGACAGGACCGAGTCTCGGTCGGTGGCGTCGACGTCGCGACCCATGATGAAGGCGATTTCCGCTTCGATGCGCGGAGCGATGAGTCTGTCGTACGGGATCTGTTCGTCCTCCCCCAACTGCATGTCCGAGAGCAGGACGCCGAAGTCGGGCTGGTCAACGCCGAGCTGGCGCTGGACGGCCGGGGCGGTCAGTCCGACTTTGCGTCCAATACGGCGGTTCCCGAGGCTGGTCCGGCTCTGGATCATCAGTTCCTGAACCTCGTAAGCCGAGTCCAGATCACCGTCGAGGAGATCACGCACGGGCTTGCAGGGGCGTGCTGTCTTCAGGGCGCCGAGAAGGGTGTTGGCGACGCTCCTGAGGCTCGCCGGCGACGTGCGCGCCGTAACCGCTCCGCCGTCCTTGGCGGGAGTGGGTTGGTGTGTCATGAGGTTGCTCTCTGTCGTGCAGCCCGTAGGCTGCGGCGAGAAAAGGGACATCACACGGTCTAGCATGCTAGACGTCTAGATCGTGTGGCGGGTTGGTTAGTTGTTGAGGGTTGCGGTGGTGACGCCGAAGCCGGCGATGTATTCACGGATCGGGCGGTAGTAGCTGTACTGGACGGTGTAGGGTCCGATGGCGCCGAGTGCTGCGTAGGCGGCGATCCAGGAGCGGACTTCGTGGGAGGAGTTCCCGGCGGTTTCGGTCATTTCCTGGGGCGTCCAGGCGTCGATGGGTGACAGGTCGCCGGAGGCGAGGATCTTCATCAGTTGGTGGTCCCATTCGGGGGCGAGGTCCTGGATGTCCGCTTCGCCGCGGGCGAAGGCGTCGGCGGTGTCGTAGACCCGCTGTTGCCGGGCGGCACGCGCTTCGGCCGTTTGATGGCCGTCGGCGCCGAGCAGCATCCTGCGTTGCGCTTCGGTGGCGGTTGCCAGCCGGGGCACCGGAGGATCGTGGGAGAGGCCTCCGGAGGCGATCAGCAGGACCTTCCGGTCCAGTGTCTTCAGGTATTCGCCGATGGCTTCGCCGAGGAGGCGGACGCGTTTGAGCGGGGTGAAGGGCGGGGCGACGGAGTTGATGAAGACCGGCACGATGGGCTTGGCTGTGATGTCCCCGTACATGAGCTCCATGGGCTGGACGGCGCCGTGGTCGACTTCCATTTTCAGGGAGATGGCGATGTCGATGCCGCGGTCGATCACAAACTGGGCGAGGCCTTCCGCGATGTCTTTCGGGACGTTCAGCGGTCCTGCCTGGCTTCCGTAGTCGCCGATGCTGACGGCGTCGTAGCCGATGCAGAATGGCGGCATGAGTTGGTAGAAGAAGCCGTTGTAGTGGTCGGGTCCGAGGTTGATGACCACGTCCGGGTCGTAGTCGTGGACGAAGCTGCGAGCGGCTTCGAAGGCGGCCTCGACTTCGGCTTTGATTTCGGGCCCGGGATCCCCGTGTTCCAGCAGCGGGCTGTGGGACATGGCTAGCAGTGCAACAGTCATGGCGGTCTCCTAGCCGTTCGCGTGTTCGGGGGTCAGTTCCGTGCCGGTGCAGGCGTCGAGGCTGAGCAGGAAGTCCAGGTGGATTTTGTTGAAGATTTCGGGTTGTTCGTACTGGGGCCAGTGGCCGGCGTTTTCGATGACGGCGAGGCGGCCGTTGGGGATGAGGCCCGCGATGCGGCGGCCTTCATCGACCGGGCCTGAGGGATCCTTGGTGGTCCAGACGACGAGGGCGGGCGCCTGGATAGAGCGCAGGTCATCATCGGTGAGCATGTTCCTGCGGCGGGTTTCCCGGTCCTGCAGTGCCATGTTGGCTTCGCACGCGCGCAGCCAGTCGGGCTGCTGGAAGATGGCCTGGCGGGTGCGGATGAGGTCATCGGTCACCATGGCGGGGTCGGCCATGAGCCATTCGAGCCTCGTCTTCACGCGCTCCCAGGACGGGTCCTTCGCAGCTTCCATGGAGAGTGTGTAGAGCCGTTCCATCACAACTGGGTTGGCCATCGTGCCACCCATGGTGTTCAGGACGATGCGTTCGACCCGTTCGGGGTACTCGATGGCGAAGCGTGCCGTGACCCAACCGCCGAGGGACTCGCCGGTGAAGTAGGCCTTTTCGACACCGATGGCGTCCAGGAAGTGGTTGACCTGGTCAATGTAGTGCCGGATTTCCAGCGCGTGTTCGGGCTTGCTGCTGTAGCCGTGGCCGATGAAGTCGATGGCGTAGACGTTGAAGTGCTCGGCGTGGGCTTTGAGGTTGCGGACGTAGGCTTCGGCGTGGCCGGTGATGCCGTGGAGCATCAGCAGGGTGGGCTTGGAGCTGTCGCCGGCGTGCAGGTAGCGGGTGCGGTAGGGGCCGGCCTGGAGGAAGCCCTGGCTGAATTCGACCTGGTTGAGGTCGGACCAGACGCTAGTGTACGTGCGTGAATTCACGGGTTTCTCCTACGTTTTCGGGGGTGGTCTGTTGGGTGTGGCCAAGGATGGCGTCCAGTGCGGTCCGGAGTTCGGTGCGGGCTGTCTCCACATCCCACACGGGGGCGCTTTGGCGCCAGGCGATGTAGCCGTCGGGGCGGACGAGCAGGGCGCCGGCCTCATGGATGCCGCGGACCTTGTGCCAGGCGCCGTAGGGGTCTTCTGCACCCTTTTCGCCGATGACGACTGTGCGCAGGAAGGGTTCATTCAGCTCCGCGGCGGCGGCTTCCCAGGCCCTGCCGGCGAGTCCGGTGACGAGGCTGAATTTGCCGTGGCCGGTGACGTCCAGGGTGGAGGTGCGGCTGCCGTTGGGGTCCACAAGCCAGGCGTGCGGGATTTTCGCTCCCGGCCGGGTGGTCGGCTGGACGTAGAGCTGCGGGTCTTTGGCCCACTGTTCCTCTCCCGCTGTCGGGTCGGGGATGACGGCGGCGGATTCGTAGCGCTGGTTGAGTTCCACGCCGTGGGCGTTGAATTCGTAGTTCTTCAGTTCCAGGGCTTCCTGCAGTTTCTGGCGCAGTTCGACGCCTTCCGGGGTCGGCGCGTGCAGCCGTGCCAGCCCTGCTTCGATGCTGTGTTCCTGGCCCGGGACGCGGAAGGTCTCGTTCAGGGGGCCGTAGTCCTTGCGGGACTGGTTGGCGCGGGCGACGATCTGCCGGCCGACGGGCGCGCGTTCGAGGGAATAGGAGTCCAGCAGGCTTTCCCCCGCGTAGCCCTTGATGACGTAGGCGAGTTTCCATGCGAGGTTGAAGGCGTCCTGCATGCAGGTGTTGGAACCCAGGCCGCTGCTCGGCGGATGGCGGTGCACGGCGTCTCCTCCGCAGAAGACCCGTCCGACGGAGAACTGGTTGGCGTGCTGCTGGTTCACGTACCAGGTGGACTTCGTCTGGACATCAACTTCAAGGTCCGGGTCGCCCACGAGGGTGCGGATTTTCGCCAGTACGGTGTCCTCGGAGAGGTCGGGTTCGCCGTCGGCCATGTTGAATCCCCAGCCGGCGATCCATTCGCCCCACGGACGCACGGCCCGCAGCAGCCCCATGCCGATTTCGCCGAAGCCGGCGACCGGGTTCATGATCCAGTGCAGGATGCTGGGGCGGTGGGCGACATACTTGCTCAGGTCCGCCTTAAAAAGGACATACGCCGTGCCGGCGCGGGCAAGCTGACCTTCGAAGGGCAGGCCGATGTCTTCGGCAATCTGGGAGCGGGCACCGTCGGCGCCGATCAGGTACCGGGCCCGCAGCGTGTAGTCCGTACCGGTCACGTGGTTCCGGAACGTCACGGTCACGCCGTCCCTGTCCTGGACGTGGGAGAGGTACTCGGTGTTGAAGGTGACCTGCGCCCCGCGTTCGCCGGCGTTCTTGAGCAGGATCGGTTCCATCAGCGGCTGTGGAACGTCGAGCATCGTGCACGGGCTGGCCTTCAGGTAATCCCCGTACCGCTCGTCCCCTGTCCCCCAGGTGCGGAGCCGGGCTATTTCCTGTCCCGCAAGGCTGGTGGTGAACAAGGTATCGCCCATGTCACCCCAGGGAACGGCGTACTTGGCGGCTTCTTCTTCCACACCCAGGTCCCGCAGTACCTCCACGGCCCGCTGGTTCGTGATGTGTGCGCGGGGAGTATTGGCGAGCCAGTTCCACCGCGAAAGCATGTGGACGCGCACCCCTTGGGTGGCCAGTGCCAGAGCCGCCGTGGCTCCGGTCGGGCCGGTGCCGACAATGAGCACATCCGTGTCGAATTCCAACTGAGTTTTCATCACACCTTCTAAGTCCAGGTTCCGGGACGGCATCATCCCGTCCGTGCACGAGCGGAGGTCATTCTCCGGCCGGGCCGAGTGCGTGGCCTCTACGCTTCCGCGGTGAAACGTGAGGTCCATCACTTGGAGCAAGCGTACTAGCATGCTAGATCGTTTGTAAAGGATCTTAGGTAACTTAAAGGCTTCACTGGCATGCTTGCACGCTTGCAGTCATGAATGTAATGTGGCTCACGTACTCGTGACGCAGATCATGCTGTGGTTGGGCCCACGTTGCCCGTCCAGACGCATCCTGACGGCGCTTTCTCCGATTCCCGAATGCAAGGAGCACAACGATGAGCTTGATGCAGGCCGCTCGGCTTCATGAAGTAGGCAAGCCTTTCCAGATCGACCGGGTTGAAATTCCCGAGCCGGGGCCGCGGGATGTGATCGTGGAGGTGAAGGCGTGCAACGTCGTGCCCAACCTGCGAAACGTCATCACGTCCTACCCCGAATGGTTCCCGTACCTCCCCCTGCCTGCGCTGCCGGCGATCTACGGGCTGGATGCCGCCGGGGTTGTGAGCAAGGTCGGATCCCAGGTCCGCAACGTCAAGCCTGGAGACCGCGTTTACATCAACCCGGGCCGCGATTCCGGTGACTCGCATGCCTCCCTGCGCGGGGAACGGATCAATGACCCGGCCTACACGTTCCAGGGATACTTCGGCTTCGGTGCCGGATCACAGGAAATCTTCGAGGACTACCCCCACGGCGGCTTCTGTGAATACATGAAGGCGCCCGCCGACGGCCTGGTGGTCCTGCCCGAAACAATCTCCTTCGAAGCGGCCTGCCGCTTCGGCTACATGGGCACATCATATTCGGCACTCCGCAAGGCCGGTGCCGGGGCCGGAACTTCCGTGCTGGTCAACGGCGGCACCGGAACCCTCGGGCTCGGCGCGGTACTGAACGCCCTGGCCATGGGCGCGACAAAGGTCTTCGCAATGGCCCGGGACCGTGAGCTCTTGGAGCGGGTCCGCCTCCTTGATCCCAAGCGCGTCCATGTCCTCTCCCATGGCGACCAGCCGGTGGGCGAATGGGTCAGGGAGAACACTGGCGGCCTGGGTGCTGACATCTTCATCGACGCCGTCGGCCCTGGAGCCCCCCACGAAATCACCATCGCCGGCATCGAAGCCCTGCGCCGCGGTGGCCGCATGGTCGACATCGGGGGCATGTCCGAGCCGCTTCCGCTGGAAATGTTCAAGCTCATGTGCTTCCAGATCAGCGTCATCGGCTCCCTCTGGTTCAGCGTCGCCGAAGGCCAGGACATGGCCGAAATGGCGAACGCCGGGACCCTGGACCTCTCGGTCTTCGAGCACGAGGTCTACCCGCTCTCTGAAGTCAATGAAGCCTTGGACGCAGTAGACAAGAGACGCGGCGGATTCACCAATGTCGTCGTAGCCCCCGGCTCCTAAGAACAGCCACACGTGGCCGCGGGCGATAGTCAGCGGCCACATCCTTACTCCACCAGCCAAGAACGGAAGACCAGAAATGGAACTCAACCCAGAACGCACGGCCGTCATCGCCGTCCACTGCCAGGGAGACATCGTCTCGGGCGACGGAGCCTTCGCCCCGTTCTTCCACGACCAGGTCGTCAGCAGAAACGTCATCAGCAAGATCGGCAATCTGCTCGACTCCGCCCGTGAATCCGGAATGACCGTGATCTACACCCGCGTCGCGTTCAAACCTGATTTCAGCGACCTCAACGCCAACTCGCCGCTGCTGAAAGTAGTCGAGCAAGCCGGCTGCCTGAAGGAGGGCACCGGCCTTGCCGAAATCGTCCCGGAACTGGCCCCCGGCGGCGAGGATGTCGTCATCACGCACCAACGCGTCGGCGGCTTCGTCCTGGAGCTCACCGCGATCCTGGAGGGGCGTGGCATCGACACCGTGGTCTTCGCGGGCGTTGCAACCAACGCATCGGTCGAAAGCTCTGCCCGGGTCGCCACGGACGCCGGCTACCGGGTCATCATCGCCGAAGATGCCTGCTCCGCCGCCACCCCTGAAGCCCACAAGGCCAGCATCGAATCCCTTGGCCTGCTGGCAGAGATCTCGACTACTGCCGAGATCGTCGGGGCATCCGCCCCGCAAACCGTTTAGATAAGCCGTGCCCGGCAGCCGCGTGCTCGCACCCGGCTGCCGGGCAAGCTCACAACCTTCCAACGAAAAATGCACATGCTAGCGTGCCAGTCGCAAAGAAACGGAACACCATGCGCGATACTGGACATATGGCACCGGAATCTTCAGCTCTGAATCAACGTTCGACCGGCACCGGCGGGCGGCTTCTCGGACGCATCTACGAAGCCATCCAGAACCGGCTACTCGTAGGTGACTACCCCGCCGGGTCAAAGCTCTCCGTGGAAGCCATCCGCGCGGAATTCGGCGTGAGCAAACAGCCCGTCATGGAAGCGCTCCGCCTGCTCTCTGCCGACGGACTCGTCGAGATTTTCCCGCAAATCGGCTGCGTCGTAACCGAGTATTCCCTTCAAGAGGTCGAGGACTTTTTCCGGATGTTCGCCGGCTTCGAATCCGTCATTGCTGCCGCAGCAGCCCAGCGGCGCACGGACGAGCACTTGGACGAGCTGTACCTCGCCGCCCGTCGGATGGACCGCCTGAACAACGAACCCGACCCTGCGGTCCGGGCACGTCAATACCGGATCCAAAACCGCAATTTCCACGAGATCATCCACCGAATGGCTCATTCCCGGGTCATGAGCAACATGAGCCGCCGCATGTGGGACCTCAGCGACTTCCTCATCAACACCACCGGAGCTCCCCAACCCTTCGGCTCGGCCATTGCCGAGCGCAATGAAGACCACGGCCGCATTATCAAAGCGCTCGAGGCCGGCGACGCCGCAACCGCCAAGGCAGAGATGGAACGACACATCCTGTCGACAGCAACCATCATCCAGCAGGCCAGGACCTCAGACGTCTCGTAGCCACAGGACAAGGACGTCAATTTTTTGTCCCCAAGGGCGCGTCACTTGCGTGCGACGGCTACGGCCTTTAACGCCAAAAGTTTCAAGACATCCTGAACCCGGCTGTTCCGTTTATTGGTTCTCAGCGATCCGTCCCGCAACCCTTGTCTTGCTGGACACACCCGGTCAGCCCAAAACCCGCCGATGATCCGCTGGCCGCTTCCGGTCATCCACGCCGGCTTGCCCACGGCCGGGCGTCCGCATTGGACAGCCATGATGGCAACCAAACGAGGACAGCCCGGAAGAAAGTCCGGATCCCACACACCTGGACCCTGTCGACGGATCGGACCCAAGAGCCCAAAGACGTTTCCGCTGACAGGAACGTCCAACGACACCGAGGATCCAGGCCGCGAAGTCATGTCGCCTGCAACAGAGAACTGCATGAAGCGGTGTCGGAGAACCCGTAGGAAGGGATCAAAATGCAGGTCGAAAAGCCGCGCGTGCACAAAGGTCTGCACGATGTGCACACCATCTTTGGCCGGACAAACACACGATGAGCGCACACTGCCTGGTTCGCAGAAGGCAGCCATCCCGAGATGATTCTCGAAGACAATTCGGCCTCGTCATGTCGTCACCACAAAACTTGACCATGAACGAGTGACGGCCAACAACCGGATACCGGAAACAGCAGAGAAGGACGACATATAACCTAGATTCCACAAAGCGGAGGGGCCACAAGCAAGGACCCTGAACCCGCCACCCACACAACCGAACAGGCCACCGCGGCGCCAAGCACAAGCCGCGGCCAACGTCCGAGGGACCCGCAGAATTCGCCCCGCCAGAATGTACACACGTTAAAGCAAAAACCCCCTCTGACGAGGGGGTATGCCGTGCCCGAGGTGGGACTCGAACCGCATTCCAACGCCTAAAAACAGAGGGAACTCCCGAAAACATAGGCAATCCGAGCCAGTCCGGCGTCAGTACGGCCCAGTCCGACGCCACAAGTGTTGACATTGTCAACACTTCCTTTTTACCCCCATTGAGCCTGCTCCCCGGCGAAACCAGGGGGTGCCTGAGCAATGGTCCGGGTTGTCAGGTCAGGCGATCTGGATCCGTTCGTCGCCGAGTTCAACCTCGACACGAAGCCGGCCACCGACCGCTTCAACATATTTCCGCAAGGTATCGACCTGGGCACGGTCAATGTCGCCGTGCTCAATGCGGGACACCCTGTTCTGGCTGACGTGCAGGCGCGCAGCCAGCTCGACCTGCGTCAGATCCGAGGCCTCGCGGAGCTCCCGAAGCCGGTAGGCCCGGACCTCATCGAGCAGATGCTTCTTGTGGGCCTCCACGGCAACCCGGTCGACAGGCCGCTTCGCCAGCATCTCTTCAATAGTCTTTGCCATTACGATCCTCCTTTCAGAATCCTCAGATGATCATCGAACAAATCATCCGCAATCGGGATATTCGTTTTGTACCACTTGCTCCAGTTACCGGCCTTGTCACCTGCGACAAGCAAAATCGCATGCCGTTCCGGGTCGAAGGCGAACAAGATCCGCAGCTCCGACCGGCCGCTCGACCCCGGCCGAAGTTCCTTCATGTTCTTGTGCCGCGAACGAACCACCGTGTCGACCAGCGGCCTGCCAAGGTGCGGACCACGCTCGGCAAGAAGTTCCAACGCGGCAATCACTTGCTCGTACGAGTCCTGATCGAGCCCGAGCAGCCACGGCTCCACGAAGTCGAGGTCAACATTCCACACCAAAGCCCATGATACAACCCACAGGGTATACAACTCAAGAGTTATATCACCGGGAGGCGCACGCATCCGTACGGCGGGATTGTCTTGCCAGAGGTCGACCGATCCCGCGATCGTATCGCCGATCCGTTCCATGGCGTCCCGGGCGGTAAGCACGTGCATCCCCTGGGACCAGATGTTGCAAGATCCAACGAACGCGCTGCGCACGTGGATCATCACCATTGGGATCACTTCCACCCCAGGCCTGAGCCTGGCGCGGTATCCGACGGCGGCCGCGTCTATCCAACGCCCAGTAGACCACAGGCATGGCCACCACCGCCGCTAGCACGACCAGAAAGAGCAGGAGCACGGACTTTCGGGCGACCCGCCGCACCGTCGCCGGTCACCTGGACGACACTGTGCTCCAAATGTTTCTCGCATCACCCGGCGAGCCAGATGCTGGTTCAGCGAACCTAGCGTCGCACCACCGGAACGACTAATCACCCGCGAGCCGGTCTCTCCGGAATCGTGTTGACCGCACCTAGCCGCGGCAGCCGATCCGCGTTGCGGGGACCACGCTCTCCTTCGTCTGGGGCAAGAAGCTTCAGGGCGAATGTCCGGCGGAAGAAGAACCGCCTCAGCCCAGCGCGTGTCGGGCGACTGCTCGTCCCGTTGCCAGCCCGATTCCGTGGTGACAAAAATCAGGCTGGCAACGTGCGGCAATAGGCCTGGCGCCGTACTGGGCGCCAACTAGGGTGATGAGGCCCAAGAAAAGGTCGAATCCGGCGTCTCACAGCAAGGCTGCGGACCGCGCGCAATGTTCCTTCATGAAGGAGGAACAGTCATCTGCCCAGCACAATTCCGACGATCCTTACAGCGTTGTCACCAAACTTCGGCCGCAGGAATCGGAAACGCCGATCGGTTCAATTCGCGCACCCGCGACTGGCGCGAACATCGTCACTGTGGACTCAGTACCGAACGGCGTCTTCCACACACGGACTCGTATTTTCTGCCCGAGCCGGTGTTTCAGATGCGCAGTCAGGTGTATAAGTGGAGATTACGGGCGCGAGGCTCCTAATCGCATAACGGCAATGTCCGGGTCTCGACACGGTCGGCGATTTTCGTCTCGTTCTCGTGGCTGAGACCTGAGTCGTGGTTTGGAGACTGAAATGCCACTCGTATTTGTCCATGGAGTGAACGTCAGATGTGAAGACGACCCTGCCGAATTCGAATCGTCTGTCAGATCCAGGGACGCGCTTTTCAGGGAAATTTCCTTCAGGGATGCAGTATCCGAATCCCCCAAGATGGCGATTTTCAATCCGTACTGGGGGGATCTCGGTGCCTCATTCCCTTGGAATCATGCGGGCTTGCCTCGTGGGGAGCAGGAGACGTTCGGGCCGGAAGACGAGGCACTGTCTCTCCTTTTGGATGAGGTGGTCACCGATCCGTCCTCCCCCGGGCTGGTCGCGCTAGAGACAGCGCGGCGTGGCACATTGATTGACGCAATTGACCTCCTCTGGGCGGCTTCCTCTTCTCGTACGCCAAATGTTGAAGAGGCGACCGCCTGGGCAGCGGCAGGCGCTGCCGCTGCCCAGTATGCACACCTTAACCCTCGGCCTGCATGGCTTGGACAAGTCGGGACAGACCCGCAGTTCATCAGCCGGCTCCGAAACGAGTTAGAGGAGTTTACTCTCCCAACATCTGCCGATTCTGATACATCGAGCCAACAGGAGGCGTTCGGTGGAACCGCATCATCTAAGCTCACAGCGGGTATTGAACTCGTCCGTAAACGGCTGCCGGGCCTGACAAACGCTGCCAGACGAAAGGTAGGTGCTGCCTTTGTGAGTAGGAATCGCGCGGAGCTGCATCGACGCTTGGCACGTTTCTTCGGCGATGTTTTTGTTTATCTACGTTTCCGCGGGACGGTCGATCAGCCGGGTCAAATCGTCAGCCGAATTCTTAGCGACCTTGAGCGTGCCGACAACTTGCGCGGACAGGAAGGGAAGAGGCTATACGTAATTGGTCACAGCATGGGCGGCGTGATTCTGTACGACATATTGACCAACTTTAGGCCAGACATCAGGATCGATGCACTGGTGACGGTCGGCTCTCAAGTCACTGTCTTCGAGGAAATGAAACTATTCACCGAGCACACATCGGACACCCGATTCAATCCGGGCTTGGACAAGATTTCGCGCCCGGCCAACGTCGATTGCTGGATCAACGTCTTTGACGAACAGGATGTCCTCGGCTTTGCGACTGAAGGCATATTTTCAGGCACCAAGGATTATGCTTTCTCCACAGGCAAGCCCCTTTTGGCGGCCCACTCCAGTTACTTCTCACAACCGTCCTTCCATGAACGGCTCGCCGAACGCCTGGGGAGCGATTGCCGATGACAACAGTTGAGCTGACTCCAGGGGAGCCCGGCCAGCCCCGGACCCATGCACTGGTTGTCGGGGTCGGCGCTTACCGTCATTTAAGGAAAGGAGCCCAACCCAAGCGCAATGACCCCCTGTTTAGTCTGGGCCAACTTACCTCGCCGACCATCTCAGCCCGACATTTCACGGATTGGCTTCTCAAGGACTTCCACAATTCATCTGCCGAGCTCGGCACAGTGGAGCTTTTGCTATCGGAGCCTCGTCCGTCCTTGGCAGAGCATGACAGTGGACCCTCTAGTGAGGTTGAGTATCTCTCCCCTGACGGAACCCGGTCGTGGCCTATCGAGCCAGCCACAATTGATAATCTCGAGGATGCCTTCTGGCGGTGGAGAGATCGATGCCATGAACATCCCGGCAACGTCGCTATCTTCTACTACTGCGGCCACGGTGTCCTTCTGGAAGATGCCAACGTTCTCCTGGCCGAGGACTATGGGGCCAAACGGCCGCGCTTTGATGGCGCTTTCAATTTCAGCGCTATGCGGCGTGGAATGGAGGAGTCTTGCTCAGCTGGCCTGCAGATGTTCTTCATAGATGCGTGCAGCACCAGGCCCCCCGACCCTCCGAAGCTACTTACCTCGGGAGCAAGGATCTTCGATGACGACCAGACGACGACTTTAACTTCTCCTGGTGGTTTGGCACTGCATGCAGCAGCGAACGGCAATAGCGCTTACGGAACTATTGGGCAAGTCAGCCGATTCACTGAGGCACTTGTCCGATGCCTGAAAGGACTTGCCTCCCAACGCCGAAGCGGCCAATGGGTTATCCGTATTGACCACCTCCAAGAGTCGATAAATGACGTCATGGACTTTCTTCCCAAAATTGATGGGGGAAACCGTCAAGAGTCGATGTTGCTTTGGTCCAAGGGAAAGGGAATACTCCTTGAATCTGACCGCCCCCCGCTCGTGCCTGTCGTGGTACGGCTAGTACCGGACAGTGCCGCCCTGGAAGCGAATCTGGCGTTAATCGCTTCGACTGACCCTGCGCTCGTGTGGCAATTTTCGGGTGGACCGGACAGCACTCTCAACGGCGACGGATGGTGGATCGATGGCGTTCCAGCTGGAAAATACGATCTGCGAGCAGACTTCCCGAAAGGTCGATTCAGAGCGCAAACCGTTGAAGTGGTCATTACACCACCAGGTCCGGATCCGGATCCGCACCCCCTCAGCTGTGAGGAAGTTTGATGAATAAGCTGCGAATCTGCGTCGAGATACCGAATCTTCAGCGCGAGGACATTCCCGTTGCGGTAGAAATCCTCGATGACCGTCTTGAGTCCAGATGGGCGTCCATCCGTGGGGAAGCCACATTTACTGTGGAATCGGGGACATATCGGGTGCGCGCCCGCACACCCTCAGGGGAAACCGTCAGTTCCGTCGCAACAGTCACGGAACTGAAGGCTGGCTTTGTCCTGCTTCGCCTTTCCGATCCAGGCCAAGAATGGCTCGCCTGGCCGCGCTTTCTTGGAGAGTTCGACGAGAACGTGGACCAAGTGTTGTTACGTCGATTTCCCGCTACGTGGTTGCGTGTATGGGTAGATCGGCGGAATCGGGAATTGTTTGGGTCCGCCGATATGGAGTCCGGGCACAATGCGCGTTGGGAGGTGAGCGAGAATGCGAGCTGGGCGAGCTGGCAACGCATCGACGAACACGCCGGGTTGCTCGAACTGTTGCCAGCACAGGAGGAAGCCCTGCGGCCGCGCCTGCTTCAAATAGGGGGCCCATTCGTTCCCTGGCGGTTCATCGCGTTGCCTCCTACCTTCGGTCCGATTCAGATCTTGGTGAGGCCCTCCCGCTCACCAAACGTTCTTGATGGCGGTTTGACCGCCAAAGTCTTCAGCACGGAGTGGACCGCGGAGACACTGCTCCACTACATGCACGGCGGACGGTCGGACGCGGCCCAAAGCATGTGGGCAAATGTCGAATACCAGGCCCTGCAGTTTCACGACATGGTCCCGCCACGCGAGTTCCCTCAAGGTTCTGATGTGGCTGTTCGCGCGGCCGAGCATCTACTATTGCACAAATTGGAGAGCCCAATGGGTGCCGCCATCGGCGGCTACTATCTTCTCCGAGAGGGCGCCGATGCAAGGCTCCATGACTGGCCGAAAAACTTCGCAAACTGGATGTACTGGCTGCCGGATGCCGCTCTAGTCCACGCCTGGCAGCTACTGCGTTCACGTGATCGAACGCAGTTGGAACTGGCCAACCACCGGCTACTTGAAGCGGCTGATCGTGGCGTCCCAACTTATACTCAGGGCATTCGATTGCTAATCGACGGCTTGGAGCTAATACGCCGAAGGACCTCAGACACCGAGGTCAATGAAGACGATCGTGTGGGCCGTGCACTGGCTAGCATTCGCCGCTACGCAAGCGCAGTCGATTGGAGCCAGACCAACACGACCTTTTATGGCGAGCATCCCTCGGAACCGTCTCTCGCTTTGAAGACCGGAGTGCCCTCGGATGGCCGCAGGATCCGATTCGTGGGACAAGCCTCAGACCTAACCAATGAGGAAGTCGGAGCGCTGCACCGCGCCCCTGAAAGTGCGCGTACGAAGGTAGATCTGGACGGGCGTACTGACGAACCGTCTTCGGTGCTGAATCTCGCCCTTGAGAAGCTGGGCCTGAACTTCATGACATTCACGTCCCACCTTCGTCAACAATCGGCAAAAGCAGCGTACCCTGGGCAGCCGGTGAATTTTGGAGAACCCCATCGTCAGAGCATGGAGGTGTGGCATGAGCAACCAGCTGATGCTGCGGTCGACCACAGGCTGTCCGATCCCCATACCGAGCTCACAACACTCTGGTCAGAGAACGGAGGACATATTGGTTATGGGCGGACCCCTGACATCACCCCCGGTTCGCCTTGCTGGATCGACCTGATGACCTCGGACCCGGAGAAGGCAAAGTCCTTCTACAACACGCTCTTCGGCTGGACCTACGAGACCGGGGACCAGGAGAAGTACGGCGGCTACATTACGGCCTCGAAGGACGGAAGCATGGTGGCCGGGATCATGCAGAAGCAGGAAGACATGGGCCAGATGCCCGATGTCTGGTCCACCTACCTTCGCACTGAAGACATCAAGGCCACCACTGAAGCGGTCGTCGCCAACGGCGGCCAGGTCTACATGGAACCCATGGAGGTGCCTGACCAGGGGACCATGGCCATGTACGCGGATTCGTCCGGAGCGGCGATCGGTGCCTGGCAGTTCGGCGAGATGAAGGGCTTTCAGCTTGTTGGCGCGGTAGGTTCCCCCGTCTGGCACGAGCTCTTCGCCAAGGAATACGATTCCGCGGTCGCCTTCTACCAGAACGTCTTCGGTTGGGAAACCACGGTCGTCGGCGATACCCCGGAGTTCCGTTACACCACGCTCGGGGCGGGCGACGACTCGAAGGCAGGCATCATGGATGCCTCCGGTTTCCTCCCCGCGGAGGTGCCGTCCTACTGGGGCGTCTACTTCGCCGTGGACAAGGTCGATGACACCATCGAGCAGGCTGTCTCCTTGGGCGCCACGGTCGTCCAGGCGGCTGAGGACACTCCTTACGGCCAGATGTCCACCCTGACCGACCCAACGGGCGCGGTCTTCAGACTCATCGAAAGCGACGTCTACTAGCCTTCATCGTGACGTCCGTGGCGCGTGCGTTCAACACTCTGGATCTGACGGCGGCGCCCTTAAATTACTCCATCGAGGATCGTCTGCTGTCCGTTGATGTCTATTGTCAGAACGGGTTGGTCGACTTCGCCTATGACACCAGCTGCCGCGCGGATCTTTGTGTTCAACCTGGCGGTACCTCTTTAACCGACGGCGTGGTTCGCTCAGCGACAAGCGGCCAACGCGGGCCGATTGCGTGTCCCCGACCGGCCGCAATTCCGGACTGTTAGCTGGGCGGACCGATAAAAGGTTCGACGTCCACAAGGAATCGATCTCCCTTCTTAGTGCGGCCGGGAATCCTCAGCCAAGTCGACCTAACGCACAATCCCTTCAGAGCCCCTAACTGTGCCCGTTGGCCGATGCCCGCTCGGTCAGCCATTTCGACACCTGGTCTTTGAAAGGCTGTAGGCGCCGATACGCATCGCGGGCGAATGAAATCTGCCATTCGAGATCGGCCTGGCGCAGCGCCGCGTGGATGTGGATGTAATTCCGTGCCGTATAGTAGCCGGCTATCTCTTTACCGAGTCCCTCGTCGATAATTCCCAATCCCACAGCCGCAGCCACCTTGCTATCGAATCTGATCTTCGAATCCCGCGTGCGGCGCGTTACGCGCACCGCCCCAATGATACTGTCGGAGTCGCCCCCGTTGAGCCCCCGAATTCGGTTCATGATGTGACCAGGCAGCTGGCGCTCGATCAAGGTCTCATACTCAAAGAGGCGCTGAACCTCAGGCGCGTCCGCTGCCTCGACGAACAGTAGGTGGTGAATGGATGCCTCGTAAATGGATGCATACTGCTGGACCTGCAACTGAACCTGAGCCTGCCTCGCCCAATTCTCGTCGACCCTCAACCCCTCCCAGAGCTTGTAGAGGTATCTCGCGGCGTAGAACTCTTGCCCGATCCGCTGGCGAAGCTCTAGGTCACTAATGAAGTCGAAGTATTCCACATGCCAAGCAACGTCGCCGGGGAGGTCGTTACGCGCGTACTCGACCGCTTCTGATCGGGTTGGCTCTCGGAGTGGCATAAACTGCCTTTCAGTCCTGAATATGTTTGTCGGACATACTCTAGGTGTTTGGCACGAAGAGTGCCGGGTCGCTTACATCTGCGCGTTCAGTCCTCCAACGAACAGATGGAGTTCCCGCTCGGAGGCATCCTGCGTTTCGCTGATTGGTTCGGCGATCAGACGCATACCGGTTCATGAATCCTCGACGGCTTGCAGGAGAGTCGGGAATTCGTCGAGCGCGACCGCGCTTTGGCGACCGACGGCGAATTTGTCCTCAACAGTCGCAGTGTACGAATCTGCATCGAGCAGCACGTTGGAGGGGTCGAAGGTGAAACAGCAGCGCGCTAAGGTTCATCCAGTTCAAGACCCCACAGCCTGAACCTGAAATTGTCTTCTACTTCCCAGTTGAAGGCTTGCGTTTACCTTCGTCGATCAAAATTGGAGCGGGTTCTTTTGTTCCTGGCCCACACGCGAAGAGGCCCACCTCGACATCAGGTATTGGGGCGGACCGCCACCGATTAGTCTTTCAGTATCTGGGCGCGGGCGCCTAACAATGCTAGTAAGGGGTATGCGCACAATGGACGAAACCGATGAGCGGCGGTCATCTGCAGGGTGGCGAAATCCAAAAGTCTGGGCGACGCCGGAAGCCTTCGACGGTAACGTCGTAAAGCAACTGCTGATACCCGCAGGGCTCTTCACGCAAGTCCATGGCGTTGAGGGCGATCTTCGCGTTCAGAACAACTACGGAACTTGGCCAGCAGCAACTAGCCAGGGACTTGAGGAACCGCCGACGATTTGGGCCAGACTCCCCATTGGTTCCAAGCCTGGCGATTCCATAGCCACGAGCGCGTGGATCAAGTCGGCTAAGCTCCGTCGGAACGATCCCGAGAAGGTCCTTGCAAGCTACGAAGGCGCAATCACCTTTGCTGAAGGCACGGACCAAGCACCCGGACTTCGACGACCTCAACTGGGTGCAATGCATGCAGTACTCGGATACTGGACAACCAATAGCTCAACGCCGGCAACTGTGGTGATGCCCACAGGTACTGGCAAGACTGAAACCATGCTTGCGCTCCTCGTGGCGGCCCGCCCAAAGCGCGTTCTGGTGGTCGTTCCATCCGACGCATTGCGTACACAAGTTGCCACCAAATTTGAGTCACTTGGAGTCCTTCAGGAACTCGGCATCGTAACCCCCTCCGCCATCCGACCCGCAGTGGGACAGATTCAACACGGATTCGCTACACCTGCCGTCGCCGAAGCGTTTGCGCGGTCATGCAACGTCATCGTCACCACCCCTCAAGCACTCGATGCTTGCCAAGACCATGCGCGCAAAGCAATCCTCGACTCTTGCACACACCTATTCGTCGATGAAGCCCACCACGTCGCCGCCAAAACCTGGGCTTCGATTCGCGAGCAATTCGCTGACAAACGCGTGGTTCAGTTCACTGCAACTCCGTTCCGCGAAGACGGAAAACATCTCCAGGGGCGAGTCCTCTACTCTTTCCCACTACGAGAGGCACAAGCCCAGGGTTACTTCTCCAAGATCGACTACACGAGCGTCATCGATTTTGGAGACATCGATAGCGCCCTAGCTGTGCGCAGCATAGAGAGGTTGCGTACAGACCTGAAGGCAGGTTCAGACCACGTTCTGATGGCCCGCGTTGGCAGCATAGCTCGGGCAAAGGCTGTCAAACCCTACTACGACAAAATCGCCCCGGACCTTCACCCAGTCATCATCAACAGCCAGATGCCGAAGAAGCACCAGACGGAGGCCCTTACCGAGCTGAAAACGCGCAAGTCGCGGGTCATCATCTGCGTAAACATGCTCGGCGAAGGATTTGACCTCCCAGCTCTGAAAGTGGCTGCGGTTCACGATCCCCAGAAAAGCCTTGGTGTAACCCTGCAGTTTATCGGCCGCTTCGCTCGTACGTCGACGAACGGGGCATATGGGCAGGCATCAATCTTCGTGGCTCGGAAGGACTTCGAGGTAGACAAAAGGCTGCGTAGCCTTTATTCCGAAGACTCTGACTGGAACGTTGTGCTTCGCAATCTCACCGAGGAGGCGGTGGGAGAGCAACAACAAGTTAGCGACTTTGAGTACGGGTTCACAAGCCTGCCGCAGGAAGTGACGCTTCGAAGCCTGCTTCCAAAGATGAGCACGGTGGTATACCGGACTGCGCACGGACTCTGGGAGCCCGAGAACATCGTTGATTTTTTTGGAGAAGTCAATCTGTTGACTACCCCGATAGGTCTTAACAAAGAGGCGGGAATAGCTTGGTGCGTCGTCGAGAACCGCACCGACGTTCGATGGGGAGTTCTGCAAACCATCGAGGAGGTCACCTATGACCTCTACATCCTGTATTTCGACCATGATCGCCGGCTGCTCTACATCAACAACTCCGCCAACGACGGAGTATTCGAAGACCTTGCGTGCGCCGTCGCAGGCGAGGATGCGTCGCGATTCACCGGGTCGACTGTTTACCGCGTTATGGCGGACATAGAGCGCCTGATCCCTACCAATGTCGGTGTGTTGGACGCTCACGATCGCTTTCGGCGATTCTCCATGCATGCGGGCTCCGACGTAACGGCCAGCTTTTCTCAAGCGGAAGCTGGAACGAAGACTCAGACAAACATCTCCGGAGGTGGTTTCCGCAATGGTGAACGCGTCAGCATCAGCGCCTCACTCAAAGGCCGTATTTGGTCTCACACAACAGCCAAGAGCCTGAAACATTGGCGTGACTGGTGCGACGACATCGGCTCGAAACTCCTCGACGATAGCATCAACATAGACCGGGTCATCGGCCAGTTCATCCTTCCAATTCCCATAAAAGAACGACCAGAAGGGGTCCTCATTGCCTTGGACTGGCCCTGGCAAATCTACGCGCTCCGGGCTGATAACCTTCATCTGTCGTACGGGGGCAAATCCCACGAACTTGCGTACACGGATCTCGTTCCAGATACGGCTTCTCAAGAAGGTCCGTTCCGCTTCGCCGTCAAAACAGGGGCCTGGGAAGTCGCTTACGAGGCGACAGTGGAAAAGGGTCGACTGATTTACAGCACCGACTCAACCGAAGAAGTCATGGTCGTCCGCTCACGTTCCGAAACGCGGCTCAGCGATTGGCTCAACGACACCGGGCTAATTCTCACGCTTGACGATGACCGAATCATCGAAGACGACATGATTCTCCGGCCGACCTGGGATAAGGAACCGTTCGATTCATCAACCCTCATCGCCCTCGATTGGAAGGGTACGAAGCTCAACCGTGAATCCCAGACTAAGGAACGACGCACCGACTCGATCCAGTTCAAAGCAATCGCGAAACTCAAGGCGGATATCGAACCTTGGGACGTCGTAATAGACGACGACGGCTCCGGCGAAATAGCCGACGTAGTGGCAATGCGAATCGATGAGCACGGGCTACTTGTCCGGCTGATCCACTGCAAGTACGCGCACGCCGGCGTACCTGGCGCGCGCGTTTCGGATTTGTACGAGGTCTGCGGGCAAGCCCAAAAATCGGTCATGTGGCGCCGTAGCGACCTTGCCCCCTTCTTTACGACACTTCTCGATCGTGCAAGAAAGAAGGAAAAAAGGGAGGGCAGTAGCCCATTTGAGGTAGGTGACATCAGGAGGCTTTACCAACTTCAGGACAAGGCCATGGTGTTGCCCCGGCGGATGGAGATCGTGATCGTCCAGCCTGGATTGTCCGCGTCCAAAGCATCATCCCAGCAACTCGACTTGCTGGCATCCACACAGGCATATCTCAAAACTACGATCAAAGCGCCACTTATCGTGTGGTGCAGCAATTAATAGTTCAGGGCAGTACTTCCATCTTAAACGCGGCGCGAGGATCAGCTGCTTGCCGAAAGGCTGTATGCCCGGAGCCACGGCCTTATCGCGGAGAGTCTATGCACCTCGATGTAAATCAGATAAACAGCTCGTCCCGCCGTCGGTACAGTCATGATTTGCGAGCCATGATCCGAGAGTTCACCCGCGGCACCTGCAGGATGCTGCGCGTCGCCAGAAACGTCAAACAACGATGGCGTATGCCGACTTTCAAATGGGCCGAGCGGCGCGAATTGTGGCACCGCTTCTACACCCAACCACAGCAATAAGTCAAGTTTTGTCAACAGTCAGGGGCCAAATAGGCCCCTGACCTGCGACAACATTGTGCCCGAGGTGGGACTCGAACCGCATTCCGGCCCTTGAAAACACTGGAAACTCCCGAAAACATGCCGAGTACGAGCCAATCCGGCCGATTTACGGCTCAGTCCAAAGCCAAATGTGTTGACAGTGTCAACACCCCCAATTCTTGTTCCACACAGCAACACCGACCAGGCGCCGCACACCAGTCCGGTGCGCGGCAGACCCACTACTTTCCACTTGGAAGCGTTGTATCCGGGATCCTGAAATAGGCACTACCCAGTTCCCTCCATCTCTTCGATGCCGACCGGGCTTAGCCCGTCTTCCGCTTGCCGATAAGGGACTTCCCGTCCGCCATCTCTCGCCGGGCAGAACCACGAGAACCCGGACAGGACCGTTGATCGCGCTGGTCTAGGTGGAGCTGACGGGCAGGGCGAGGCTGGTGCTTGGGTCGCCGTCGTAGGGGGAGAATGATTCGTCGCCGATGAAGAAGCCGTCGCGGATGGCAATGCTTTGTTCGGCGAGGACTCCTGTGAGCGCGGGGATGGTGCCGGTCTGCGGTCTGGCCTGCCCGGGCTGGCAGGGTTCGCTCGTGTAGACGGCGAAGAGTACCTTCGCCACGCAGCTTTGGAGTAAGCCCCTCCCCTCCCCCGCGCTCCCAGACAGCCCCAAGGATTACCCTGCAGCGATGTTCATGAAACTTCGACCAACCGCTATTTGGCCGGAGTTCCGCCAATTTCAGGCCTTCCGCCGACATCGCCTGACAAATATCAGGGGCGGTGTCAACGCGCGAACGGGCGGGACGGGGGCGCCGTTACCCCGCCGGTCGCGAAGTAAGCGGCGGGTGTTGGAGTCGCATGCTTTACCGTTCGGGCAACGTGTTGTCCCAATGGTCGCGCCAGTTTCCGTACAGTCCATCGTTCAGATCTGCAGAGGGCTTACGCCAATGGCGGCCGCTGGTCGGCAGGGGCGGGAGTCGATCCGGGTCCTGGGCAGGCGTGAAGGCGCCAGGGCGCGGGTTTGCCGAACCGTTTGGCGCCCTCCTGTGCGCTGAAGTCGGCTTTGTAGGTTGTTGCTGTTGTGAGAGCTGCACAGGAGTTGGCCGCTGTGGAAGCTCCTTTCTCTGCCGCTTGATGTACTCGAGGTCACTGCCGACATCTTTGAAACCAGCTGTGCCTTTGTGAATCTGGGAAAGGTCCAACAGCTCGGTCTCCAGCCAGTACCTCCTCAGCAATGTCTCTTCTCCGGGGTATCCCGTACCTTCTGCCATGATGAGCGCGTGGCCGGCTTCAACCATCAGCTGGAGTCTGGCCACTTCGCGGTTGGCCGGGGTGGCGGCCCTGCCGTAGACATCCGCCAGGGAGCTCCACGTATGGAGCAGCGCATCGAGAAGATATTCGTCTTTCAGCGTTTGGCGGACCTTTGAGTTGCTGAGCTCCAGAATGTCTATGACAAGCGCGTTGGGCATCGTCGCGGGGTCATGGCCGCTAAGCCGCAGGAAGGCGTCGACCCTTGCGGCTGTAATGCCATGGGCCCCTAGCCAAGTGAGTACCGGCCGAGACTGCCCGGTGCCCAGTTGGCGTTCCTCGATGTAAGTCGCCGCGGTCCAGTCGATGAAGCGTGGATATGGGTGTGACTTCATGGTTACCTTCTGTGTCTGAGGGCGTCTGCGGCGCCCGGAAGTTTCGGATAAGGGCAAAAGAAAAGGACCGTCCAGGGGACGGTCCTTTTAGGGGTCATGATTTTGAGGCTGACTTAGGGCATAGAGGTTGGCTCCTTTCGGTGCTTAAAAGACAAAAACCCCTGCTGTTGCAGAGGTTTGAAGGTTGTTGAGGCAGTATGCCCCGTATGCCGTTACCAATTCAACGGCGATGATCACACGGTCTGAAGGCTGCTATCAGGCTACCTATACGAATCATGGTGGCGGGTCGTGTCAATAGGTTTTTGGTTACGCGTAACAGCGCACGTTCGTATCTACTCCTTAAGTTAGCAGTCGCTCCAAATTTAACTGTGCACGCGGATCATCAGCAGTGCTTCTGGCCTTCGCAAAGAGAGACCCCTGCGGCAGGCAGGGGTCCCTCTTAAGCTATGCCCGATGTTCCTGCGACTTCCGTGTCACTTGCAAGTCGAGGGTTCGGGTGACTATCGCCAGGCAAATTCAGCGCCGCGGGTCGGCCTGCAGCTCCGGTCCTCGAGTACTGCAGAATCGAAACTTGCGCTGGGAGGAGGGCAGCTTCTTCTAACTTTGACCATACTGGATCCTGTCAAGTTTCTTGCGTACACGCCTCGGGTCCCGGGCTGATGATTGCTCATGTCCCATGAGAGCATAGGCAGAAAAATGAAGGTGCGAACGGACGTTTTGCATGGTGTCCACGTGGGTGTGATCCACGATTTTCACCGTGCTGCCGGGCGACACGAGCCCGACCATTGTGGTGACACCCCAACTACCGTTTCTGAAATACCCTCTAAAGTCGCCACTGCCCCAGCCCTAAAGAATCTTCGGTATCGGCGTTCAAACCACGGGAGTGAAAGTAGCTGCGAGAACGCCGAGCTGACCACGGCGATATCTACCCGTCCATCCTTAGTTTTCCCGATGCCGCCGTGTCATCGTCGACACGGCACCAGCACGAATTAGGATGACTCAGGCACATATAAGTCGGGGGAAAAATTGCGCATAGAGAACGTCCGGTCCATCAAAAATTTCCGCATCTTTCAGAACTGGTCTCCCAGCAGCGATTTCACAGGCTTCAGCGACATCAATCTCATCTATGCCAACAACGGCACTGGCAAGTCGACCTTAGCGTCACTCCTTTCCCCCGCCCAATCACCCGATGCATGGGAAGCCGGCGTCTCTGTGGAGGTTTCCGGTAAGGGAATCACAGAGACGAGAACCGTTGTATCTTCTGAGGATGCCTTTTGGGATCGGATGTCAGTCTTCAACAAGGATTATGTTGCCGATTGCTTCGACTTTTCGGTCGGCGAGGCCAAAGCACTCTTGGCAATCGGCAAGGCAAACGCGAACCGTGAGAAAGAGCTCCGAGCCGCGCGTACGCGCTTGGACGACTTGTCGCGCCTAACCGACTCTTTGACGAAAGAAGCCAAGCGCAAGCAGGCGCTTCCTAACGCCATTCTTAAGAGCATCGGGACACTCGTTACGTCCACCCTTGGCGGGGTAGACGGCTACGGTCGAGGTTACGACGCTCGCAACGTCTTGAAGCGACTACCCTTCGCGATGCCGCTTGAGGAGCGCAGTGATTTTAGGACCGAAGAAGAGATAGCGAAAGCTCAGAGCACGTTCCTAAAGGAGGTCGACATACCTCTGATTTCAGCTATAGAGCCTCTCTCGTGTTCGACCATCAGCGGTGTTTTCGAACGGATCCCAACAGCACGAGTCATTGATACTTTGGCAGCACACCCCGAACGGGCTGCTTGGGTACAACAAGGTCTGGATCTCCACAACCATGAGCATGTGTGCCTCTTCTGTACGGGCGAGTTGTCTCAAGAGCGCCTAGAGGCTCTAAACCGCCACTTCGACTCCAGCTCGCGTGAGCTGCAAAATGATTTACGCCTGCTCGGCAAACAGCTCGAAGCCCTGGTCGCGTCGTTAGGCAAGTTGCACGCGCTTTTTCCTGAGTCGGGACTGCTCTACCCAGAGTTTCGGACCGAATATGACCTGCTTCGAAGCTCACTGAAGATCCAAATTCAAATAGATCTTAGCGAACTGGAGAAGCTCCGGGAGTTCCTCGAACGCAAGCAGCAGCATCTACATGCTGCGGCTCCTCTTCCGGAGAGTTGGCGGACTAAGTCGTTTTCGATTCCGGACGTCAGGCCGCTCAAAAAGCTCCTTGCTACCCACAACGACAGAAGTACCCGGTTTGAAGCTGTTCGGAAGTCGGCTTGTCAAAGCCTGGAAGCCTTTTGGATCGGTGAGCAACAAGAGACCTATATGGCGGCACTACATGATGCAGACGCTGCCGCAATGGCTGTTGAAGACAATGCCAAGGCGATCAAAGATACTCGGCGTGTCATCACTGAGCTAGAAAATGCCGAGCTTGATCCTGCGCCCCCGGCCGAATGGCTAAACCACCGTCTGCAAACCCTTCTGGGCAGGTCCGACCTCAGGGTGGAGCCTGTGGAAGGCAATCGCTACGCGATATATAGGCACGGTGAGCCGGCTCTGCACCTGAGTGAGGGCGAATGCACGGCTCTGGCGTTGCTCTACTTCGTCCGGAGCCTTAACACCGGAGGTCGGAGCCGTCGTGACCAAATCATCGTTATTGACGATCCCGTGTCTAGCTTGGACGAGAACTTTACAGTCGGCGCGTCGAGCCTACTTTGGTCGGAATTGGTCCAGCCTTCCATTTGCTCGTGCGGAGCACCACTGGATTGTTCATGCGGCCAGAAGCCCACCCGCGACTGTGGCCAGGTCTTCCTGATGACCCACAACTTCGAACTTTTCCGGATTTGGTCCAACCAACTAGATCGGCTCCAAAGCAGCGTAATGAAACAAGGGCGCCGCTTCAAGATTCTCGAGCTACAGGCTCAGGGCAGGAGAGTGGAAGTAGGGGTTGCACGTCGCGTGCCCGTCTGGCGCGATTGGGGGTCTGACCAAAACAAGGAGCACAAGGCGCTTCGTACACGCCTGAGATCGGAATACCACTATCTGTTTTGGAGGGCGGCCTCAACGCTGATCTCGTGCCAAGGCGAACCCACAATTGAGCACGAGATGGACGCGGCCATCATCCTTCCCAACATTTGCCGACGGATGTTGGAAGGATTTCTTAGCTTCAAATTCCCCGCCCTAATGGGTGATTTCAGACTTCAGATGCAAGCAGCAATTGACCAGGTTGATGATGGCCTGACACGTCAGAGATTGGTCACTTACCTGCATCAATACTCGCACCAAGAGCGCGTGGAGACCACGCGGGGAGTCAATCGTCCCGAGGCTGTTTCCGTTCTTCATGCCGTGTTTGAACTCATGCGAAACCATGATTCCAAGCATTTTATGGACATGTGTACTGCGTTGGAGTTGGACGCCGTGCTTCTAGCAAGCCGTGCGCCCAACTCCGGAAGCAGCCTTGAAGCTGCAATTGCTTGAGGCCGGTCCATCCTGCCCCCAGTCACATCGAGCGCGGCTGTCCTGGGGGTGCGCTGGTTCGTCCGCCTACCAGGAATAGCTAGATTACTAACTCCCCTTGCCATCGAGCCTGTTTTTCATGCATCACGTCCTACAGGCGTGAGCGTTATAGACGGTGTAGAGGGGAGATTGGCCCAATTCCTCGGTTGCTTAGTGCTTTCGCTTCGTCGCCGATGATCTTGCCGTCTTCCAGTGCGACAGTCAGCAACTCAAGGTACTTGTCGGCGGCCGCGTCAACCCTCGATCCAGTATTCCTGCTCCGCGCCGGTCCAGGGTTCCGCCATGAAGCTGATCCGCGTCTTGCTGCTGCGGTGCACGACTGCCCTGATTCGCTGGCCGGGAAGGCAGGCCGCCGGGGACTTCCGCTTGATCCGGAGTGCTTCACCTCCCGATTTTACCGGTCCCGTCTTCGTGACTAACGAAGGTTCCTCGATCCCCTGCGCCCGAAGTCAGCCGTGTCCAGATAGACGCTGATCTTGGCGCGGTAGATCTTGAAATGGTGGCGCCACTTCTCCGGCATCCGGTTGGTGTTGAACGTAATTCCGGATTTCTGCATGTCACCCCAAGAGGCCTTGCAAACAGCACCCAATTTACGTCAGGGCCCAAAGATTTCGCACCGGTCCAACCTCCGGCGAACCAACTCCACTTTTTCCAGCGCCCTGGCGAGGGGGATCCGTTCCTGCTCGACGCGCCGGTGGCCGGTATGCTGCGGATCGAGGAGACGCAGGTACACCATCCGCTCTTCTGCGCGGAGCGTCTCCACCGGCCTCGGCTTGCCGGGCTGGAGCACCCGGCCCGTCTGGTCCAGTTCTGTGCCGAAGACCTCGTAGGCCTCGTAGGCCTCCGGTCCCATGAGGATCGACTCGATGTCGCGCCCGAAGTCGGCCCGGTAGCCATCCAGGATCTCGTAGCCGTCGCAGTCCATGTCGCCCCAGTAGACCAGCACAGGGGCATCACGGATCCACGGGAACGATGCGGGCGTCTTCCCGCCCTTACCGATAAGGCGGCCTTCCGATCCGCATGACATGGGCACCCTTCGTGTCTGAGGGTTGGGGAGGTTCGCATTCAGCACCGTGCCAGTTCGTCAAGGTGCGACAGCCGCATATAACGTTCCGTCTGTTATCTCGTCAGCTCGATGTTTCTAATCCGCCGTCTAATGCTCTTCGCTGGGGAGGCCACGCGCCCAAAGACTGGAAGTATTCGGTCGCCTCAGCCTCTTCGGTGAACTCGAGGAGATTACCGACTTTGCCTGCTAGGACGTCCCGTACCTCGGCCGGTGTGGCGAAGAAGAACTCCTTCCGGGCGTTCGCCTGATTCACGGCGCGGTCTGCGAAGTGACGGTGTAGATCGGCTTCGAGGGTGACGGCATCTTCGGAGAAGTAGATGGTATGGATGTCGAAGCGGAAGGGGACAGAGGCTCCGCTGAGCTCGCTGACACGGTCCGTGGGGTCGAGCCGGCGGGTCAGGCCGATCTTGACGACTCCCTTGCCGAACGCTCCTCGGTTGGAGATGACGTAGACGTAGCCTGCGCGGATGTTGGCTGCACGGTAGTCGTTCTCCGCGATCGCCTGGTCGATTTCGGCGAGCCGCCGGACGAGGTCGTCGTTCGTGGTCCCGGCGGCGGTGAGGGTCTCGAGCGTCTGCATGAGCAGCGCGCGTTCCTTGTCGAGCCTGGCACGTTCCTCCGCGAGCTCTTTCTCCACGCGCCGTTCCTCGCGGAGCCGGGCCCGCTCGTCGCGCTCCCGCTCCTTCTCCTCCTGCTTCATCATCAGCCAGTCAGCCGTCAGCTCGATCTCCCCAATGCGGAGAGAATGGTAGGCATCGCTGATGCGCATCTGCATTATCGCTCCCAATCGGGCGATCGCGACGCGGGAGGCTTCCAGTCGCCGCTTGGCCGTCTAAACGTTGCCGGCCTTCAGCGTGCGGATGCTGTTGTCGGCTTCGGCGTTGTAGGCGCGGAGCATTAGCTTGGCCATGTCTGCGGACATCTTCCGTCCCTTGGCCAGCGAGTTGTCGAAAGTGAACATGTTCGACGTCTCGATCGCGTGGCCGTCGCGGATCAGGGCCGCCGCGCGGGACTCGACGTCTTGGAGGCGTGACAGGTATGCCGCGGCGTTCTCAAGAGGGTGGTGGTACCGGTAGACGCCGACTTCCTGCAGCACCTTCTGGTCATCGAGCTGAACATCGGCTTCAGACGCCGCGGACGCGTCCTCGAGGAGTCGGCGGAGTCTTGCGTTCTCTGCCTCGAGTGCTTCGATCCTCCCCGTGGACGTCTCACCCCCGGAACCAAGGGCGCCTGCCTGCGTTGTCTCTTGCGCGAGCTCGGCACAGTCGGGATCCGGCATACCGGTGGGCTCGTCGACCGCTTCATCCTCGCCGTCGGGGATCCAGAGCTGCCAGCCCGTCGGCGGCGGAGGCCAGGAGCTCGGCGGCCTCCAACCCGCAGGGGGCGTCCACCCCGCCCGTGCAGGTGGCCACCCGGGGGCCGGGTTGAACCGCAGGCGATCCGGGCTCATGAACGGCGTACGCCGGCGGGATCCACCGCTGACAGCGCCGAGGGGTTCTTCGACACGGCAGCGCCGAGGTGCTGGAGCGTGGCAGCAGGGACCACACCAGAGAGGTCGAACTCCAGGAACGTCTCCCGGGGTGAGGTCACCGCGACGAGCGGAATGAACGTGCTTCGCCCCGTCGCGGGGTCCTTCGTCTGGGGGCCGACCTGCAGGGAGACCGCATGGATGAGGCCCTGACGGTCGGACTCGAAGATCTCGTGCAGTGATCTGATCGCGACCTGGTGCAGTGCGGAGGCGTAGCGATTGCTCGCTTCCGCCTTCGACAGCTGGGTCTCGGTGATCTCGTCGCTGGCCTTGACGTACCTATAGGCCTTCACGGTGCGGACTTGGTCCGGTGCTGGCACAGCAACAGTGAGCTTCAACTCAGCCGTATCCGGGTCGAACTTGGCCTCGTGCTGAACGGGGAAGCGCTCGGGATAGAGGGAGTTAGCTAGAACGATCCCGACGTACTCCTCGACCGCGTCGGCTACCCCGTAGCCGAGGGCGGCCTCAAGGTCGTCGATGGCAGCGTTGTGCTCGGCCACCTCCTTCTCGCGCTCCTTGCAGTCCCCCTCATAACGGGAAGTTTCAGCCTTGAGCTGCTCGAGCCTCTTCTTTTCGAAGGCAGCACGTGTCGCTTTGAGCGCAGCCTCCTTTGCCGGGATCGAGTCCCGGTACGCCGTCCACTCCCGCATGGCCTGCTCATACTCGATCTCGGCCTCCTGGCGAGCCGCCTCGAGCTTCTTCTTCCGGCCGAAGAGTCCCGTTGGAGGCTCCGGTTCGCGCCGAACCGGAGCTGGGGGTACCTCAATGGGTCTAGGAACTGGATTCGGACTTTCCAGTTCGGGATGGGGGAATGGCGGGTGCTGCACTGTCTGCTTCAGCGACTGCAGGTCAACCCAGTCGTCTGACTCCAGGGTGGCAGCAAGGAGTCCGTCGATCTGCGAGTACTCGTTGGCTAGGTCCGCGTTCAGCTTTTCGGCCACGGCCTGCTGCGCCTCGACGTGCGCGGCATTGGCCTCCTTCTCGAGCCGCTTGCGCTGGGCCTCAGACGCCCGTTCCGCTGCCGCCGCAGCCCGAACCGCGGCAGCCCGCGCTCTCTCCGCCCTTGCCTGGGCAGCCGCAGACGCCCGTTGAGAAGCATTCTCCCGCTGCTGAGCCAACCGCTGTTGACGTTGAATTTCTGCAAGAAATCCGCGACTCCGCGCCATTCCAACCACCCCCATACAAAACGGACCAAGGATCATCTTAGAACGTCAAATCGCGGAACTGATGAAAGCTGAACGATTCCTCCAGCGGCGTTTCCTGCCAGCGGCTGAACCTTAGGTTTGCATGCCTCGATTAGGGATGTCATTGGGAATGAGAGCTTAGGACGCCGCAACAAACTTACTGATGACGCACACCTGAAATACGTGATGCCAGAGAACTTACCCAAGTAATGTCAGTGTCCCTTGGCCCCGAATATTTCGCTACATGCCGGCAGTACTCTGCTGCTTCATGGAATTTAGGGCGTGTAAGCGCACCTGAACGGTGCCGGTTGGAAAAGTTCAAGTCTATTGCGCCGTAGATCGGCAAGCGCTCGACCGAGATAAGCGCCCGGGTGGCGGGAAGTGGGCGGAAGGTCCCTTGCCAACCGGACACTTTCGTTTTTCGGGCAAGGCTGGCGTTGCAGCGGCTGAGGGCAACAATCTGAGACATCTAACAGCCCTCGATCGGTGTCGTGACTCATTTCTTGCTTAGCTCGCCGAGATTATTCCATGAAAAACTCCCCGGCCTGGCTAATTCCACAGCAAGGGTCGACCGCCTCGGCGTCGTGCTTTCCCAGCGCGACGGGCGTGTACGGCACATTGGCCAGCGCCTCCGTGTGGGGACGGCGGCAATGATCCGAGACGAGCAAGCGGCTACTATGGAGCGTCGCTTCGAGCGAAGCTGCTTTCGTTGACCCTTTTCGCGTGGCCATGCCCCCGATCTCACGCCTAGTCAAGGAACAGCACTCCGAAGTGCGCCGGGTTCCTGAAACTGACTGCCGTCGCCGTCTGCGGCGGGAACGGCTCCATCGCGTGCATGGCCCCGTGCCCCGATTTCAGCTCTCACCCAGCGCGGATTTCGGGCCAAGTCTTCGAGAAACGTCGGACCTGCTCCGCGTAGTGATCTCCTCGGGGTCGAGGTTTCCTACCCTCGACGCGATGGATTTTCTTTCTGAAGAATTCCAAAAAGTCAAGCTTTGTCAACAGTAAGAAGACAAAAAGCCCCTGACCTGCGAAAAAGCTGTGCCCGAGGTGGGACTCGAACCGCATTCCAGGCCGCGGAAACACTGAGAACTCCCGAAAACATGCCGAGTACGGCCCAGTCCGGCCGATGTACGACCCAGTCCGAAGGCCAAAGTGTTCACATTGTGCACACGCCGTTTTGCCCCTTCGAGATCTGAACCGTCCCTGGAATCACGCCGAACAAGTGCCCGTAACGAACACGCGGTCGTCGCGGGCCACGGGACCCGTTGAGCCACGGCAAAACCACTCGCGGTTTTCACCCTTCATCGAAGCCTCTCGCAAGACCGAGGGCCCGCCGGGAAACGCCGAGCGGACGCTTGAGAAGCAACGTCTACGGCTTACCTGCGAAGAGCCGCAGCAATTTGAGGCATTCCCTCGGAATCGAGCCGGTCCAAGACATCGTTAACATCCAGCGGTGGATTCCTGTAGGCCTCGGACATGTTGCGTATAGCAATGTGAAGTTCCACCGCATCTAAATAAAACTGGTCCATGAGGAAATCATCGGGATGTTTGGCCTCCACGCCCCATGGGCTGAGCGTTTCCGCCGGAAAATGCTTGAGGTTGTTGGTGACGATTACTTGAGCCTGAACCTTCAAAGCGGCTGCCATTACATGGGCATCCCCCGGGTCCGGGAGGTCCATGAAGACCTGCTCCAGAGGCTGGTAGTCATCTACGATGCAATCCGGTATCGCGGTGCACATCAACTCACGGGTGCGGTCGAGCTTCAACGGATCCAGGTCCGGCCGGTTCTCCTTCAGGTTCCGGAAGGTCTCGTCGAGTATGGCTTCCGTCCAGCGGGCTCGAACCAATCCCGCCTGAGCAACTCGTATCAGAAGATCGCGGAGCATGCTCGGATACAGGACGTTTGCATCGTAAATGACCGTAACGACCACTCTAGATAATCCCCATGTCCTGACCCAGCGCTGACAGCTCGTCCGCGGCGTCCTTCTGAGCTACAGACGTGCGGCGCTTGTAATCATAGAGTGACTCGGCGAGTACCCGCCTGTGCGTTCCGACCCTTCGGTACTTGATTTCCTGGGACTCAAGGAGCCCCACCAGATACGGGCGCGATACATTCAGAATATCCGCTGCTTGCTGTGTCGTGAGTTCGGCATTCATGGGAACCACCGTGACCCCTTGCCCGGCTGCCATCTTCCCAAGGATTCTCATCATCAGATCCGCTGCAGCACGGGGCATCTCCAGCTGCCCCCCATCGGTAACCTTCATTTCCACCGGCTGCTGCGGATCCGCGTGCGCCTCAACGGCGCGACGCAGCGTCTTCAGTGCTTCCCGCGCCAGTTCAGAATCATTTCCGTGAGGGTACGCCGGGGTTGGTGCCTGAGTCGCCATTGTCCTACTCCTCTCCACTTTCCTGTCTTCTGTGTGTATGTATGTATTTACGCTACCCTACAAACGAAATAAACAAAACAAGCGAAATAAACAAAACAAGTGAAACAAGAAAAACGAAAAGACGTGATGGGATGCGGATGGCCCGCCTCTTACCTTGTCATGGCACCCTATATCGGGGTGTCATGACACCGGGTAGGCTTGACCATGAAGCCAAACCCTCTCAAAGGCAGGAGCGCGCCATGTCGGCAGGGACACCACGGCACACCATCCGCGTCAGCGACGACCTCTGGAACGAAGCCCACCGCAAAGCCGTGCGGGAAGGCACGTCGGTGTCCGAACTCATCCGTACCCGGCTCCACGAATACGTCGCAGCCCCGGACAAGCACCGCCACACGATCGCTGACTCCCTCGTATACCTGGTCCCGCCCGCTTTAAACGACCTGCACGGCCCCGCGACCGGATCCGTGGAACTCCCGCTGCACCTGGACTGGGGGCCGGAGAGAAGCTACAACGTGGACGATGACGGCAGCTGCTCGGTGCTGTACCAACTCACCTTGCAGAATTCCGGGTCCATCGAGGAAATCTGCCGCATCGTCCACGCTGGACGGCTGACCGCCCTGTGGCCGACCATGATCCTGCCCGCCCGGTGCAGGCAGCTCTGGGAAACGACCTTCCCCCAGCTTCCCGGCACCCGCGAAGCGAAGGAACACCCGTCATGGACGACTCTCAGCGCGTAGCAGCCAAGATCGCACTTGCCGTCCTGGCAGCTGATGGCTTCATCCTCGCCGGCGGCCAGGCCCTGATCGAGCACGGCATCACCGAACGTCTCTCGGACGACATCGATCTCTTCGCCCTGCACCGCCAGCACACCCCGGCAACCTTCGCCGCATCGGTTCAGAAAATGACAGCCGCCCTCGAAGCCGCCGGATACGCCGTGGAGATCACCCGACAATACGAGGAATTCGCCAGCGTCACCGTAGGACACAATGAACAAGCCGTCGTCATCGACCTCGGACTGGACTGGTGGGAGAACTCCCCCGCCATCATCGACATCGGCCCCGTCCTCTCCCTCAAAGATACCGTCGCGTCCAAACTGCTCGCCGTCTACGCCCGCGGATACGCCCGCGACTACCTCGACGCCTACTCCATCATCACCAGCCACCGCTTCACCCACCAACAACTGATCACCCTCTGCCAACGCCGCGACCCGACCCTGGACCTGCCAACCCTCGCCGCCGCCATCGCCAGGCACCGGACACTCCCCACCACCGAATTCACCAAATACGGCCTGCAACCCCGTGAACTCCCCACCCTCAGCACCACCCTCCTGGACTTCGCCGAAACAATCCACAAAACCAGCCAAAACCCCGGCACAACCCACACAGACTCAGCCAACCCCACCGGGCCGGCAAACCCCGAACCCGGTCCCGAACTGCTCTAAGCGCCAATCCGCGCAGGCACCGCAGCCAACTAACACCGAGACCTCCGAAGTTTGCCTAATTCTTCGCAACCAGTTGGCAGCCGAGCCGAAAGCGGTCGGTCCACCGACTCGCCCCTGCCCTCAAGGGCGGCAGCGCTGCCTCTCCGAACGGCAATCGCGCTAAGGCTTGCCGCCACCACCCGCAACGGCAACATTCCGGTGAGGCCCACACCCAGTTGAAAAGATTCTGCCGTGCGCACCAACGAATGCCGTTAAGAGGATCACGGCTACAACCCGACCTTTCACCCCGATGGATCTCTGGGCCTTGAGAATTGGCCCAGTCTGGTGGGCGCTCGTCGCCCGTGTCTGTACGGCGAAGCTCAGGCTTGTACGGCGAAGCTCAGGGACCTCGCTGGAGGTTAAGTCCGCTTAGCTTCGACGGGCCTTCGACCAGAGGCCCTTATTCGCCCTCGAGGCAGAGGCTTCATGAACGTCGTCTCCATAGTCGAAAAGTTGCATGCTGCCGACCGCCAGAAGGCCGCCACCAAATAGCCTGACTATGGTGCCCCGATTAAAGCTGGCCACCAGATAAGGCCCTACGCGATGCACGCGTAGACGAGCACGCCGGTCATCGAAGCGATGAGCACAAACGCCGCAACGTTCCGGCCTTTCACCGTCGCTTCCCCTTCCGCATAAGCGCGGCGCAGTAGCGAGCAGCTTCGAACTCGATGAGATGTCGTAAAAATGCCACTGTCCGCGTCCTGGCCTGACTTCTCGTTGATATGCACGGCCCGCCCCGGTCTGATGTTTTGATCGAGGGCATTTCGAAGCACGACCTCGAAAATACGGAGCGCTTCGTAAGTAGCGCCAGAGGGCCGGGGTCCAACGGTGCCGGCGAAAGGCAGCCTGCAGTCTTTCGGCAGCCTCAAGCTACGGGGCCCGGCCTTCGCCGGACGACCTCATGTTGCTTGGGATCACTAGACACATTAGATGCGCTAATGCCAAGCCGCAGCCGCTCGACCATAAGTACCTAAAGTCAGACTCACGGTTCCACCACAGGGACAGTCCTCCGGTGCGCCTTCGGATCGCTTGGGCAATCAGGAAATTTCAATTTGGACATGCTCGCCGGGGTTGCCAGCCGATCAACAATTGGTAGACCGACCTTGACAAGGGGACGCGAGATTCTTCAAATATGCAGGATTCGCGAGTGTCAATCGCAGTTGCATTTCGAATGGTCACATTTCGTGCGGCGTCATCGACAACGGTCAGATGGTTGTCGTCCTGCGAAATTACGAAGAACGTCCTAGCTGGCTCGCCGTGGAACGCAATCGATTCGGACGATTGCCAGGGAAGTCCGATGGCCGTTGTGAAGAGAAGAATGACTCCTGTCCAGGTCATGACGATTCCGCCAGTTGGCACGAAGGCCTGCAGAAGGCGCGCCATCCGACGGGGCACTAGCCGGTGCCGATGGATTCCTTTGTATAGACTTCGAGCCCCCCACAATAGCGTGGCAAGGGCAGCGATCGCGACGTTTGACAAAGCAAGTGCCGCCACCACAAAAATGACACCGACCAGAGGGATGACCCACTTCGTCACCTCGTCAGCAACCATACGTCGAAGCACCAGCACCAACAGCAGGGCAAACGGGATCGCCATGAACGGGACGACCGAAACTACCATTGCTGTCAGAGTCGGCAAGAGATCAAGGTGTGGTATCAAAGCCAGGGCCGAGTCTATGTCTCCATCGACGAAGCCGATGATCCGTAACGCATAGTAGATAGTGCCGATGGCTCCCAGGGTGATGACCATTCCTGGTGTTCCTAGACTCCCATGTTTAGTGGACACTATTGAGCGTCCTAGCAGCCTGCGTGCTGAGTACGACGAGCCTTTTCCACGAGGCACAGGGTTTCGCGCGCGGGGCATAATTCTTTTCGCCACATTGAGTTCGGGGTCCATGCAGTCCATTCTGCCGATGAATCTGGGAACTTAGGGGCAATCACGGGCAAGACGATCCGCGCTGGGATCGTGTCGCCCAAGGTTTCGACCGGTCATCACCTCGACATCCCGACCGAAGCGGGGTCCTCCGCTGGATCGGAGCTGGCGAATCCCCCAGCTTCCTTGCCGGAAAGGCGTCTGCCCCTTTTCCATCCTCTGCTGGGTGGAGCCCACAATCTAGTCATCTCAAGCCGCGACACTTTGGGCAACAGACCGTACAGCAGTACTGCTGTGGGCGCCGGCTCCGGATACCTGGCGATTTCGAAAGTTGAGCTGCAGCGGCGTTGGACGTATTCGCGGTGCCCCACGGCAGCAGGCTCTCCTCGTTGGCGGCGCGCGTCAAGTGGAGGCGTAGTACTAATTCGGCTCTTAATATTTAGGCACGGTTTGTCTTTCGGGCGGCGCCGGACACGCTCTGCCCACAGCAGCCGCACCGGACGGCCGAAATACGGGGTGTCGCGGAGCTGGACCTGCCGGTGGACGTTCCGGGCGGCGACGACACCGCAGTCCGGATAACCGCTAAGAGTTTCGGCGGTCTCAACGTGCAGAACCAGACCGGGCTCGGGCGCCGTGACAGAGCAGAGTTCGATGCCGTCGACGCCAAGAACCACGTCTGCCCGCTCGCAACAGAGACCGCCCGGGAAGGAAGTAGCGCTGGGCATATCAGGGTGTCTTTTTCTATTTGGAAGCTTGGTCGCCACCAATTCAAAGAGGCCCTTGACCTCTCCTGCCCCCGACGTCAGACGGCCCTAACCACGCTAGTCTGCGAAGTGCCGGAAATGAAGATCTGCGCTGGGCCGTAGCCCTTAGCTGTCGAAATCGCGCCGCCGGTGAGAATGTAGCGGATGCCGGCCTTGATGGCTCGGATGGCTTCACGCTGATTCGGCGTGGGGATGATACGAGGTCTAACTGTCTCCGTCATCTGCGGCCATGTCGACGAAGGCTATGGGGCCACCGCCTTTACCCGTGTGTTCAAGCTTCTTGTTAATACGAGCCTTGAGAGCGTTGTACTCGCGGATTCCAGCCATCTTGGACGGGAGATCAGCGTTCTGCATGATGACGAACGGGAGCTCTCGATCGACGGTCTCTTCGTTCAGTGGACCGAGTTCTAGCAACGCACGAATAGCAGCAAGAATGTGAGGCTTAGTGACCTTGTCGTATGCCCGGCGCGAGCGGCCGCGTAGGCTCCTACCCTCGTCAGATCAGCGTGATACGCCTCGATGTAGGCCTGCGTGCCGTTCCCGAAGTACTCGCCTGGGGCAGCGTAAAGCTTGCAGAAAAATTCCTGCTTGGGATTGAGTTTCTTGGCTTCGGCAATTTGACTCTCTGCCATCACTAATCTTGCGGCTTGGGTGCAGGCGTCGAGATCGGAGGCTGACCCTGCCTCGTTAGTACTGGAATGTCGGAGATGGTCATTCCACCCATTTGCTGAGTTCCTGCTATGAGTGGATTATAGCATTTACGCCAAACTAGCGGTGACGGGGATGCCGCCAGGTAGGCGCTTTCGACTTCCGTCTACCAGCGACAAAGTAAATTACACCGAAAATTAAAGTCACTGCGACTCCAGGGGGCTGCCAGTCATGCGGAGCGAATACATTGGTCCCAGATATCACGACAAACATAAATCCTGAAATGAACTGCACAAGCCGCCAAAAATCTCGCCGCTTTTCAGCAATCTCGACAGTCTCGGTGTCGTGGCCAGCTACTCTTGCGGACAGTATGGGCGTCTCTACGTCACCATCAGTAACAAACTGAACTTCAAACCATTCATTCTTGTTGAGCAACGATGGAGTGAATGTGGCAGAGTTGCCTTCTTGCGTGATGTCCGCTGTCACGCCAATTCCCAGGCGGTCGTGCAGAGCCGCGCCGATGAGTTTGCTTCGTTTGAAGGACACCCGAATCGGTCCATCGAAGTGGTGCGCCGTAATTTCAGCTTTTCCGCGGTTTCCCAGTCGGATAACTGAGAGCTGCGGAAACTGGGCTTCAACGCCATCGCCATGAATTATCCTGATTGGCAACCCCGCAGCACTCCTGCTGAGGATTGGCGTTTGATCCATCAGCTGCCAGCCGAACCGCTTCGGCCTGCGTGACAGCCAGTAAAAGATGAAACCGGTCAGGACTCCTAGGACACCAACTACCAGGCCGGCAAACCCAATCCAACCCGCGTTGGCGTCAAACCATGACAAATGATGCTCCATGCGCTGAGCCTACTGGAGCAAGCGGACGATCCTTCGTAATGGCAGCGTCGAACCTGTCAGCCCCATCCCCTATAGTCCTCCTCATGACGATCTTCACATCTGCTGAGCTAGCCGCATTGGCTGAAGAGATCCCCAACAAGGCCGTGGATCGCGGGTTGCTGTATGTAGCAGAAGCCGAATTTGTGAAATCGGCTGACGTGCAACTCAGCGCGGCGATGGTCAGCATCGACAACGCACTTGCTATCGCTATCTCCGCCCAGGCAGTGTTCGTCTCCCTCACGGTGCACAAGTTTGATCCTGACGAGCTAAGAGAAGTCATAGCCCAGGAGGACGGAGAGGAGCTTCCGGCCGAGGTGAACCGCCTTGTTTCGGCAGCCGGTTCACATGACGGCGAAGTGGACGTGCTGTGGCTACGTTGGCCGGCGCACGGTCTTATTTTCGAATGGACGGCAACCTGCGAATGGCGGGAGTCGCTGTTTGAGAGCCTGGATACCGCGATGGCCGAAACCCAGCGAACCATGACCCTGGAATCTCTAAACCACGAGATCGCTCAAAAAGTCAGGATCATTGAGCTCATCTCCGCTCTCGTCACATCTCCCGAGTTCCGCGGTGCGCCGGCGAATAAGCGTCGTCAGGTTGCGGAGTCGATAATAGCGTCCGTTACCAAAGACGAGATTGAACCCTATGTTGTAGGTGAAGCTGCCAGCCAAGCTGGTCGAGTAGCGGACCAGAACATCTTCGAGTATGAGAGAAAGTTCCAGTACCAAATTCAGGAACTAGCTGATGAGCTGAAAACGCTGCCTGATTGGAAAAATGCCACGACGATGCAGCGTCGTCGTGAAGTCGCCCAGACGTTTCTGACGCATAAAGCGGATGGTTATCGGATTGGCCCGCGGATCGTCGGGCCGGTTATGGAAGCCGCTCGAAGCGCAGCCCGTGACATCTAAATTTAAGGCTTCCTCAACTATGCTTGTTCCCATGGCTACTAAAACATATATCCGTCTAGTCGACGACATCGACGGTACCGATGCAAACGAAACTATCAGCTTTGCCATCGACGGTGCTGAATATGAGATTGATCTCAATGAAGCTCACTCGAATGAACTGCGTGAAGCCGTGAGCAAGTTCACGGCCGCGGCTCGTAAAGTGGGGCGAGTCAAGACTCCGTCACGTCGCTCGGCCGCTACTACCACCGACACCAAGGCTATCCGCGCCTGGGCGATTGGACAAGGTATTCCGATCAACAGTCGGGGCCGAATTCAGGCCGACGTAATCGAGCGCTACCAAACAGCTCACTAGGTTCGATACCGACCAGGAAAGCGTGCACGTCTAACTGGTATCGGCTATAACAGAGCGTATGGGGGCGCAATTGACTATTCAACAAAAGAGATCAGGGATTGAAGAAATTAGCTTCAGTCCCTGATTCGTTTAATTGACCTCAAGATTCTGCCGGTAACAGGATCAGAGCACGGTAGCCCAACAGTTCCAGGTCGCGCCCAACCAGAGGGTCCACCGCTCCACCCGTCGCCGCGACGAGGCGGTCGTAAAGATCCAGCAAGGCCGCGTTACGGGCGGGGAACGCGACCGTCCCCCGCCCGGCGCGTGAGCGACCCCGGCGCGTGCGCGACCTCGGCGACCAGCGAGTCTGCGCGGAACCGCGACCAGGTGCGGTCGAAATCCTCAGCGAGCCCGAGGATTTCAGAGCGCAACCGCCCGGGCAGCGCATCCGTAGTGTCGATCTGCCAGCCGGTGCCGATTGCCGTGAACTGGAACGGTATTCCCGGCTCCGAAGTCCCCGGCCCCGGTGCGTTAATCTGCGGCACGCGCGGCCCTCGCGGCTCAGGCCTCGGGGATGTCGCGGTGGAAGGATTCCAGGGTAATGATGGCGGGGTCCGGGCCGCCGCGCACTCCGGTGTTCAGGGCGTCGATCTGGGCCAGCTCATCAGCGGTCAGCTCGAAACCGAAGACGTCGAAGTTCGCAGCGATGCGTACCGGGTTGACGGACTTCGGGATGGCTGAGCGGCCTTCCTGCAGGTGCCAGCGCAGCATGACCTGGGCGGGCGTCTTTCCGTGCGCCTCAGCGATCTCACCGATCACCGGGTCGTTGAACGTGGACTTGCTGGCGTCTCCGCGGTAGCTGGTGATCCCGCCCATTGGCGACCAGGCCTGGGTCAGGATGCCGTGCTTGGCGTCCGCTGTCTGGACCTCCGGCTGGGAGAAGTACGGGTGGACCTCCACTTGGTTGACGGCGGGGACCACGCCTGTCTCGGCGAGCAGGCGGTCCAGGACCTCCGGCATGAAGTTGGAAACACCGATCGCCCGGACCCGGCCATCGGCCTGCAGGGTCTCCAAGGCCTTGTACGCGCCGATGGTCTTGCTGAAGTCGGTGGGCAGCGGCTGGTGCAGCAAGAGCAGGTCGATCTGCTCCACGCCGAGCTTACCGGCGGATTTCTCGAAGGAGCGCAGGGCCTCGTCGTAGCCATAGTCACTGATCCACAGCTTGGTCTCGATGAAAACCTCGGACCGGTGGATCCCGGACTGGCGGATACCTTCGCCGACTTCGCGCTCGTTGAAGTACGACGCGGCGGTGTCGATCAACCGGTAGCCGACACCGATCGCCTCCACGACGGAGGACACCGTCTCTTCGGGCGGGGTCTGGAAGACGCCAAAGCCCAGGGCCGGCATCTCGACGCCGTTGTTCAGGGTGATGTTCATGCTTTCTCCTTGTGTTCGGAAGGTGAGGTTTCGGCGGCGAGGCTGCCCAGCAGCTTCAGGCGCTCCTCGCTGGGGGTGCCGGGTTCGGCGGTGTAGCCGAACATGAACCATTCGGGGTTCGAGGGGAAGTCCATCGCCTCGTACACCAGCTCAAGGTCGCCAACCGCGGGATGGTGGATGCGTTTGATGCCGGTCCGGTGGTGCCGGACATTGTGCGCGGCCCACTGGACGCGGAAGTCATCGCTGCGCGTCACCAGTTCGCCAATCAGGTCGGTCAGGCGCTTGTCCCGGGGGTTTTGACCTGCGTAGCTGCGCAACGAGGCGACGATGTCTGAGGCGTTCTGCTCCCAATCGGGGAAGAACACCCGCGCGGCCGGGCTGAAGAAGGTGAACCTTGCCGTGTTGCCCTGGCTCGCCGGATCCTCCAGCAGCGGCGCATAGAGAGCCCGGCCCTGCGCGTTGCCGGCCACGAAATCCATCCGGCGATCCCGCACCCACACGGGCATCGCGATCGCGTCGATGAACCGCTGCAGGCTCGGACGGAACGGCTGCTCCAGCGGACGTTTGCGCCTGCGGACCGGCTGAGGACTGGCTGCCGTAGCAAGGGCATGCAGGTGATCGGTCTCGGCCTCGTCCAGAAGCAAGGTTCTGCCAATGCTGTCGAGGACCTCATCTGAGACTCCGCGCAGGTCTCCCCGTTCCATCCTGGCGTAGTACTCGACGCTGACGCCGGCCAGCATTGCCACTTCCTCACGCCTCAGGCCCGGAACCCTGCGACGGGTACCGCCGAGGATCCCCGCCTGCTCCGTCGAGATCCGGTCTCGTCTGGTGCGCAAGAATTCGCCCACCGCATTTTTCTGGTCCATGCATAAACGCTACGACGGTTTTCAGCTACTTGGGAGGAACTGCCATTACACGGATAACCGGTCCCTTCTTCGCTCTCTTCCTGACTGCTTGCATTGATGAAGTACCTAACGCGCAGAACCGAAAGACGAACATGGCCGAGACCAGTTCCCCCACCCGCACCATCCAGGCCGCCAGGCCGCGCATGTCGCTCGCCGTCGCGATGCTCGGCTTCTTCGTCGTCGCGCTCGACGCCCAGATCGTGAACGTCGCACTCCCCCACATCCGTGACGAGCTGAGCGGCGGGCTGTCCGGGCTCCAGTGGATCGTCACCGGTTACACGCTAATGTTCTCCGCGCTCCAGCTCTTCGGCGGGTCCATCTCCGACCGTGTCGGTGCACGCCGCGCGTTTGGCATCGGCATGATTGTTTTTGTCCTGGGCTCCGCAGCGTGCGGGGCGGCCCCGAGCCTTGCCATCCTGATCGCGGGGCGTGTCGTGCAAGGCATCGGCGCGGCGATGATCACCCCGACCTCCCTGGCGCTGATCCGCGAGGCCTTTCACGACGCCGTCCAGCGCGGACGAGCGATCACCTACTGGGCGCTCGGCGGTTCCGTCGCCTCAGCCGCCGGACCGGTAGTCGGCGGGATCCTGACCCAGGTCGGCTGGCGCTGGATCTTCTTCGTCAACCTGCCCGTCGGCGTCCTTGCTCTCATCGTCCTTGCCCGCGTCGCCCCGTCCCCGCGCCGAGCCGTCCCGTTCGACTGGGCCGGGCAGATCGCGGCGATCGCCGCTCTCGGCGGACTTACCTTCGCCATTATCGAAGGCGGATCCATCGGCTATGGTGCCCCTGAGGTTCTCGCCGCGTTCGCACTGGCCGTGATCGGTGCGGTCATGTTCCTCATCGCACAGGCTCGTGGATTGCATCCGATGATGCCTCTGGACTTGTTCCGGTCTACCACGGTGTCTATCGGGCTTGGCATTGCCTTCGTCACCATGGCTGCGTTTTATGGCGTCGTCTTCGTGCAGAGCCTCTACTTCCAGGAACAGCGCGGAGTCAGCGCCCTGATCACCGGCCTCCTGTTCCTGCCGATGACCGGACTCGTGGCCCTGCTCAACCCGTTCGTCGCCCGTGCGATGGAACGACTCGGGAAGATCTCCACCACCATCGGTGGCATGACTTTGATGGCTCTCGGGCTCCTTTCCCAGGCTCTGCTTCCGGCGGACGCCCCGGTCATCGTCAACGCCTTGCTCATGGTTCCTGTCGGTCTGGGTGGATCCTCCACCGTTCCCCCGCTGACCGCTCTCATCCTGGACCATATCCCCGCCGAACGGGCCGGTACGGCCAGTGGTGTGCTGAACACAGCGAGGCAGATGGGTGGTTCGCTTGGCATCGCGATCTTCGGTGCGGTCCTCGCTACTCAGACCGTGTTCCAGGCAGGCCTCCGCATCGACTACATCGTCACCGGTTTGGTGCTCCTGGTCCTTGCCGCCGTAACTCTCCGTCTTCGCAAGGCTGCCTGAGTCCTCGATGAGCGAACTGACCCGCAGGCCCCTCATCAGCGCCGCAGGATTCGCAGCCCTGGCGACGCCGAAAGGATCACTCGATATGCCACCGCAGTTCCCGCCAAGTTCAGGATCCAGGACGTTGCTCACGTACTTCTCCCGGCCTGGCGAGAACTATTGCGAGGGAGGAGGTCGCGATCTCGAGTTCGGCAACACGAAACCCTCAACACAGACGATCGCCGGCCTCGTCGACCGCGACACCTTCGAAATCCAGGCAGCAGACCCTTATCCCCGGCCTACGATCCGACCCTTTAGCGAAACGTGGAGGAGAAGAAACGCGACGCACGGCCCGGCATCGCCGGAACGATCCGAGTTATGTCCGGATACGACACGGTGCTGCAGGGCAGCCCGATCTGGAATGTCCGCGCACCGATGAGCATGTCCACCTTCATCGAGAGCGTCAACTTGAAGGGCAAGACCGTCATGCCCTTCGTCACCTATGCCGTCAGCGGCATGGGGGGTGTTGATCGGCGCTACCGGAAAAACTGCCGGGAGCATCGTCCGCAATGGTCTGGCCGTCCGAGGCGAAGACGTCAACAAAGGCCCCAGCCAAACTTGATGCCTGGCTTCGAGCAAACGGCGTCATGTAATCAACTCCGCCAGCCTGCGGCATCAAGAGACCACAGACCAGCGACATAAACCTGTAATCAACGATTCGAAGGAGTCCCCACTCATGAGCAACACCCAAAACACCGCTCGCGTCGCCGTCATCACCGGCGCATCCTCCGGCATCGGCGCAGCAACCGCCCGAGCCCTGGCAGCAGACGGGTACCGCGTCGCGCTGCTCGCACGCCGGCTGGACCGGATCGAAGCTCTTGCCGCCGAACTCGGCAACGGATCCATCGCGATCCAAGCCGATGTGACCGACCGCGATCAGCTCCTCTCCGCCGCTCAGCGAGTACAGGACGAGCTCGGCGGAGCCGATGTCCTGGTCAACAATGCCGGGGTCATGCTGCTCGGGCCGTTCTCCCCCGATCAGCACGGGGACTACCGGGCCATGATCGAGGCCAACCTGCTCGGCTGCATCACCGCCACCGAGGTCTTTCTCGAACAGCTCAAGAACGGCGACGGCGGTGACCTGATCAACATCTCGTCCGTCGCAGGCCGTACCGCCCGGGCAACAAACGGCGTCTACGCCGCCACCAAGTGGGGCGTCAACGGTTGGTCGGAATCGCTGCGCCAGGAACTGTTGCCGACCGTCCGGGTGACACTGATCGAGCCCGGTGTCGTCGACACCGAGCTGCCCACCCACATCACCCACGAGGCAACCCGCGAGGCTGTTCAGAAGAGTTACGACGTCGCCAAGGTCAAGCCCGAGGAAGTGGCCGAGGTCATCGCCTTCGTCCTCTCCCGGCCCCGCCACCTGGTGATCAACGAGGTCCTCCTCCGCCCGGCTGATCAGCTCGGCTGAAATACACTCCAGAGCACCATGGGAGGCCCGTGCCCTCCGGGATGTCTGTCCCGGAACGATCCTGGTCGACAGCGCATAGCGACTCGGAAGGGAAGACATCCCCGCGATCCTGTCCACCAAGAGGCGGGCCACAGGGCCGCCTGGTCTTTCACCGGTTGCGCGACCGTACTCAAGTGGAGCTGGGAGCTTATGGTGTGATCGTCGATGCCCACGATGGAGAGATTCTCAGAGGTTCTCAGTCCGTGTTCCTCAAGCGCTTTCAGAGATCCAAAGGCGATCTCGTTGCATCCGGCCACCATGGTGGTGGGGCGTCCACGGTAGGTGATGAGCTCGTTCACAGCGCGGTAGCCGCCATCGATCGAGGTGCTCGTGGTGACGATGAGGTCCTAGTCAGCCTCCAGGTCGCTCTCCGCCAGTGCCCGCCCGTACCCTGCCCGCAGTACGGCCATGGTGTCGTATGTTCCAGCCAATGGCTGGTTGCGATCCAGGCAGCAAGTTCGTCGTCGGTCCCCACCGTGTCCCAAAGTTCCGTCGCCTGTCCCCTTTGGACGACGGAGGCACCTGAATCTTGCGTGGCATCGATCTGTTGGAGCTCGAGTCCAGTCCCCTCGCCAGGACCCCACTGCTGCGCTGGTTCACCTGGTGGATGACCTGATCGAGGCCCGCGAGTTGCGGGAGTCCGTGCCCGAGCTCCCGACAGAAGCTAAGCACGGTGGACGGAATCCCCCGGAGCTGAAATATGCGATGTGCGATGCTTGCGGCCTGGGCGTAGAACCACGATGTCAGGGCGGGCACCACGATCTTTACACCCAAAGGTGCTTCGCCGATTGCAGGCACTAGAGGGCGGTAGCCGAGCTTCCTCATCGCGACGAACAAGCGATCAGACTGGTGCTACGCCAGCGTCGCCCCACCGTGGAGTGCCTCAGAGGCTTGAAGGACGGATTGCCGAGCGAGGACGCCGACATCGTAGAGGGTGGAAGACTGCTCAGCCATCGAGGTCCCATGAGCGGCCCAGTCCAAACGTTCGGGGGCAACGCAGAATTGCTGATCGAGTTGCGCGTGGCCTTGCGGGAGGTTCCCCTCCGTTTCCGGCCTGCGCCGCGTGCCTGCCGGAAGGAGAGTCGTTGGGCTTCCCCGCAACGCGACCAGAACCTGGGTGTTGGCAAGCAAGCATCGGCAGGACAGCTGTGGCGGATCTCCGAGCCGTGGACTCCGACCATTTCGTTCCGTAAAAAATCCCGAAATCGTCACGAACCTTCTCGTGGAAGACTCTACCTCGCCGCGCCCCTGTTCGGTTCAGCCCCAGCGGTCCTTCTTCCAAACCCGAAGAGGCGCCAAGTCGCCAGCTGGATCCACCGAGGGTTCTTGCTCGCGCCGAATCGTCCCATTAACGCGAACGCTGGCGGTAGCCGACGGCGCGTTACGACGGCACATGCAGATCAGGGTGTCCGCTCAGCATCAGCATTGTCTGCCGTAGACCATAAACTTTGGCCACTATTTCAAGTCAGAATTCCCTCGTCGCCTCGGCCGGGAACGCCTCGACAGCCGCGGTCTTGACCACGAACGCGCACTTCCGATTCGTCATTACAGGCTCCAGACCTTCGATCCCATAAGGGTAATGTAGCCCCCACTACATGGTCTCCTTCGGCACTCCCATCAACGTCACAACGGCCCGCGAGCCGTATCACGCTCGGTGCGATCCGCCACCTGTCGGCAGACTCGAACATCATGTTTATTCAGCCCTCCGAAGACCAGACTCTTATTTTCGAGTCCAACTTTCGGCGTGCGGTTCAAACCTATTAGGGCGCTTTCTCGGCGGGGCATTCATCCGAATTTCGACCCGGTTTCTCCGGTTGGGGTGTCGGCGTCAATCCATTGAGAGATCCGGTCAAGGATTTGTTCCGAACCGCGTTCGATGGGCATCATGTGACCAAATCCGGGCAAGCCCCAGTCGCGGCCGAGGAGAACGAACTCAGCTTGAAGGAAGTCGGCCACCTCGATGGAGGACTCGGTCGGGCTAAGCGCATCCTGCTCGGCCGCAATCACCAGCGACCGCACCGCGGTGAGTCGAGCGACGTTGCGAATCATGAGCGTTCCACTGCCGTCAACGTTGCCGCACGCGTTCTGGACGGACGGACTCAGGTCGCATAGCGAGCTAAGATACTCGTCAAAGTACTCGCGGGGGAACCGCTCGGAATTGGCGAGGGTACGGGCCGCCTCGTCGGCGCCGATCTTGTAGGGCTGCGTTGTGGGTAGCCCTGGCCAAGCCTGGGGAATGTTTCCGGGTGCTGATGGCGCGAGACAAACGAATGCGCGGACAGATTCCGGTGCAGTTTCGATCGCCTTCGCCGCTAGCGGTGCCCCGATGCTGTGCGCGATAACCACGACATCATCCAGGCGGCCGAGCAGCTGCGCGATGACATCGACGGTCGGACCTGCGCCCTGCGTGGTGTACCCCTCATCCCGACGAGACCGGCCTGTGCCTGGCCAGTCGACGACGTAGTTGGTCCGACCTGCTACGGCAAGAAGACGTCCCCAGCCGGGGCGGCCATCTGGCGTGGTTGTCCAGCACATGCCTGTGTGGCAACCGCCCGGGATCAAGACGATCGCAGGACCGGAGCGCGAAGGCCCGACCCCGCCAAGTCGACGCTGGACGTACATCGGGCTGACGCTTCCGAGGAAGAACTCATCAGCTTCGTCCACTGTGCCTTCCCCACGATTCATTCGGACACCTGCTCCGCTGTGCGGGCCCTGAGGGCCGTCGCGTCAATTTGCACGCGACAATTACAGGAGACGTCGACCTTCGATCGGAATGCACGGTCGGAATCCGGGTCGATAGATGTCAGCATGAGAACCTTCCTGTCGTGTGGTGTGAGTTATGTTGTGGCGCGGTCGGTTAGACGGTGACCGTATTTCGTCCTGTTCCCGAATGGCGGCTATTCGTGAAGGGGTTTCGGGGCGGACCTCGTCAGCCATCAGCAAAGGCGGCGTGTCGCGTTTTCCGGCCCGAACTTTCCCACGGCGCGTCCAGTTGTCCGCCTCGGGCTCGATCCATATCCGGACTAGTCGTTCGTTGACGGACTCGGGTGAAACAACGAAAAAGGAGGCCCGTTCACTCAACAAATCCCAGCCGTCATCGAGATGAGCGCCCGGCCAGTTGGGTCCCCTCCCAGATCTCAATGTGACACCGCCTGAGGTAAGACTGCGGCCTAGTGAAATCTGTTCCAGGCACAATGAGTGCCACCCCGTTCTCATTGTGTTAGTCGCCCAGGTGTGTGGGGCCGAACATCTTCAGGAGGGTTTCAACCACGACGACGTTGGGGCCGTCCGCGGCGAACCCTTCCCGGAGCGCGTCCCCGACGTCGCCCGGGGCCACTCTGCGGGCCGGGACACCGAAGGCCTCGGCGAGCTTGACGAAGTCCGGGCGGGCGAGCTCGGTGGCCGTGGCTTTGCCGAAGGCGCCCACCATGTATTCGCGCAGGATGCCGTAGCCGCCGTCGTCCACGATCAGCCACGTGACCGGGACGTTGTGCTGCTTGGCGGTGGCCAGCTCGGAGATTGAATACATGGACGAGCCGTCGCCCGAAACTGCGAGCACGCGGCTGGGTTTGCCGACGGTTTCCAATCCCACCGCACCACCGATGGCCGCCGGGAAACCGTAGCCGAGGCCCCCGGCGCCCTGGGCCGAGTGGAACTGGCCCTCGCGGGCGTCCCAGCAACTCCATCCCCAGTACGCGGAGATCGTCATGTCCCAGAAGGTCTGCATGTCCGCCGGAACGGCTTCGCGGATGTCGGCCATGAACTTCAGTTCCTTGCCGAGGTCCTGCTCTTCAAGTCGCGTCTTGACCTTGGCCAGGGACTCCTTGACGAGGTCCTCGGGCGTAGCGCCGTGCCAGTCCGGTACCGTCGCCGTCGCAGACAAAGCCTCATCCAAGGCAGAGTCGAGGGCGGCAAGGGCCTGTCCGGCGTCGGCGCGGATGCCCAGGCCGGGCCGGTTGGACTCGAGGACCCGGGGTTCGGCGTCGATCTGGATGATGCGCCCGCGCGGTTCGAAGGTGAAGTAGTTGGACGTCACCTCGCCCAGGGAGGAACCGATGACGATGAGCACGTCGGCGTCCTCGAGGACATCGGTCATGTGGCGGTCCTCGATCCAGGACTGCAGGGACAGCTCGTGGGTCCACGGGAACGCCCCGTTGCCGCCCGGCGTGCAGATCACCGGGGCGCGGAGTTTTTCCGCGATCGACAGGAGCGACTTCTCGGCCCGGCCGCGGCGCGTGCCGCCGCCGGCGATGATCGCCGGACGTTCCGCCGTCGAAAGCCATTTGACGGCTTCGCGAATCAGCTCCACGCGCGGCGGGTTGTCAGCCGCCTCGGCGAGGGCGTCCTCCACCGGCGGGACCATGATGGGGTCCAGGAGTACGTTCTGCGGAATTTCGATCCACACCGGGCCCTGGGGCGAGGAAATGGCCTCGGTCCAGGCGTCCTGGATGGCCGAGGGAATCCCGGACGCGTGCTGGATGAGGCGCTGGCTCTTGGTGACGTTCGCGGCCGAGGCCTTCTGGTCATCGAGCTGATGCAGCATGCCCTTCCGGCGCGCCCCCAAACCCTCCAAGGGGATCTGGCTCGCCACGACCACCATCGGCACGCCGGTGGCATACGCTTCCTGCAGGCCGGCCAGGGACGTCAAAGCGCCCGGACCGGTGGACAGGAACAGCACCCCGACCTCGCCCGTGGCACGGGAATACCCGTCCGCGGCGAAAGCCGAGTTGTTCTCCACACGGGAGGAGACGAAGTGCAGATTGCCGCGGCCCATCGCGTCGAACAGGCCCAGGGCATGCTGGCCCGGGATCCCGAAGACCGTCTTCGCACCGAGCGCCTCAAGGGTCTCGACGACGAGATCCCCGCCGTTGCGCTGGTCCGTCACTTCGTGACCACCGCGGCGAACCCGGCCGGGCGCCGGGATTCCTGGCCAAGGGCCTGGGCAGCGTAGCCGTTCGGGGCGCCGTGGCGGTTGCCTTCGACGGCGTTGTCCGCCATGAGGGTGACGAGTTCGTAGGCAACGTGGCTGGCCGCGACGCCCGTGATTTCAGCGTGGTCATACGCCGGGGCGACCTCGACAATGTCTGCACCCACGAGGTTCATGCCTCGGAAACCGCGGATGATTTCGAGGAGTTCGCGGCTTGTGATGCCGCCGGCTTCAGGCGTGCCGGTACCCGGAGCGTGGGCCGGATCCAGGACGTCGATGTCCACGGAAATGTACAGCGGGCGGCTGCCGATGCGGTCCCGGATCTTGGCCACGGTCTCGAGGACGCCCTGGTAGTAGACGTCCGCCGAGGTGACGATTCCGAAGCCGAAGCGGTGGTCGTCGTCGAGGTCCTTCTTGCCGTAAAGAGGGCCGCGGGTACCGACGTGGCTGATGGCTTCGGTGTCCAGGATGCCTTCTTCGACGGCGCGGCGGAACGGGGTGCCGTGCGTGTATTCGGCGCCGAAGTAGGTGTCCCAGGTGTCGAGGTGGGCGTCGAAGTGAAGCATGGCAACGGGCTCGCCGGCGCGTTCGGCAGCGGCGCGGAGCAGCGGCAGGGCGATGGTGTGGTCGCCACCAAGCGTCACGAGCTTGCTTCCGTTGGCGGTCAGATCCAGCGCGTTCTGCTGGATGGTCTCGATCGCCTCGTTGATGTTGAACGGGTTCACAGCCATGTCGCCTGCGTCGGCAACCTGGATGTTCTCAAAGGGGCTGACGTCCCAGGCCGGGTTGTACGGGCGCAGCAAACGGCTGGCTTCACGCACGTGGTTGGCCCCGAAACGGGCGCCGGGTCGGTAGGAAACTCCGGAGTCGAAGGGGACACCGACCACCGTGACATCGGCCTTGGACACCTGGTCCAGGCGGGGCAAGCGGGCGTAGGTGGCAGCACCGGCATAGCGCGGGATTCGGGCCGAATCAATAGGACCAAGGTTGCCGTTGGCCTCAATACGAAGCTCTTCCATGTTTAAGTCGTTTCCTCTTGATTTGTTGTCTACGTAAATGTGCCGAATAAATGTACGAAGTGTATGGGGGCATGGCAAGGTGCGAATGACATTTAGGGGGAGCTGGCTCCCTGCGTGCTAGGCACCACTTGTGTATTCTATGAGCACATTGAGCAGGGAGTCGGCCCGCCCCAGATTGAGTACGTACACGCGTTCCCTTGACGGCAAAGTTGCACTATTTGCGCAGGCTGACACCATGCCTAAATTACCCAGTTTGTTTAGTATCTGACCGACCTGACCGTGGCTTAATTCCGTGGCTTCAACGATGTCAGGACGTGTTGAGGGCCCGTTCAGGCGGAGGTGGCGGATGACGCGAATTCTGGACGCGGCCCCATATGCGGCACTCGCAGCAGCCGCGTCGGCTGCAAAAGCGGCATGATCGCGACTAAGAACCATTCTGTCGTATTTCTCGATGGAGTTTTAGAAAACTGCGAATTGAGTCTCCGGGCGTTTTGCTTTTGGAAAACCGCAGAATTTGTCCTCGAAGCCGGCGGTTCATGCTTCCTTTTTCCATGTCTTTACACAAAAGGTCGGGTCGTGGCGCATCTGCACTACGGCGAATTTTCTTTGCCCAGGCGATCACCATGTCTTTGTCTTTCCGGCTGGGGTTTTTGAGGCTGGTGTGTGTGGGGTCCGTTGGCTCACGTGGTGAGTCTGGCGTATTGTCCTTGGTGGAATAGCAGGGGTTTTCTGTCGTCGTCGGGCA
>NZ_JAHHZS010000012.1 GCF_022606295.1 Arthrobacter bambusae | reverse complement strand
ATCCGATTACTTCTCGGAAAAAATTCAATTGAATTTGTTCCGCATTTCCTCGCTGCGATGTTTCTACTTTATTTCATTCATTTCCACTTTGCAAATCCAGGATTTCTCCGGAAATTCACCCAACGGAATCGAATTTCCCCACAGAGTCGATAAATCATCCGATTCCAGATTTTCGGTCTACATCGGATTATTCACATTCAATGGGATTTTGCCGCAATTTATCCGCTTCAGCGGCAGCGACTCAGAAAACGATACACGCTCCCCCGGAGCCGCGCAAGTCGGCCCGGAGGGGCGTGCAATAGTCCGTCTCGGAGTCAGACAGCCACTTCGACAGTAGCCAGATTCTTCTTCCCGCGGCGCAGCAACAGGTACCGGCCGTGAAGCAGTTCCGCCCGGTCGATCACGGCGTCGGGGTCGGTTACCTTGTTGTTGTTCACGTAGGCGCCGCCCTCCCCTACCGTGCGTCGGGCAGCGGACTTGCTCTCGGAGAGTCCGGACGCAACCAGGAGGTCGACGATACCCAAGCCATCTGCGCCGATCGAGGCAGACGGCAGCTCGGCAGTGGCGGACGCCAAGGTCACTTCGTCCAGAACCGAGAGATCGCCGTTGCCGAACAGCGCAGCCGAAGCGGTAATCACCTTCTCCGTCGCGTCCACTCCGTGCACGAGCGACGTGACTTCGTAGGCGAGCCGGCGCTGGCCCTCGCGGGCGAACGGTCGCTCGGCAACAGCGGCTCCAAGTTCCTCAATCTCCGCGCGGCCAAGGAAAGTGAAGACCTTGAGGCGGTCAACGACGTCGGCATCCGCCGTGTTGAGCCAGAACTGGTAGAAGGCGTAGGGGCTGCACATGTGGGCATCGAGCCAAATGGCGTTGCCTTCGCTTTTACCGAATTTGGTGCCATCCGAGTTGGTGATCAGGGGCGTCCCCAAGGCGTGGACGGACTTCCCATCGACCTTGCGGATCAACTCCGTGCCACTCGTGAGGTTGCCCCACTGGTCCGAGCCGCCGGTCTGCAGCACGCAATCGTAGTCACGGTTGAGCTGGAGGTAATCCATGCCCTGCAGGATCTGGTAGCTGAACTCGGTGTAGCTGATGCCCTCGTCGGAGCTGAGACGGGAAGCAACGGCATCCTTGCGGAGCATGGTGCCCACCCGGAAGTGCTTGCCGATCTCCCGCAGGAAATCAATGGCGCTCAAGGGCGCGGTCCAGTCAAGGTTGTTGACCATGCGCGCCGCGTTGTCCCCCTCGAAGCTGAGGAAACGGCGGACCTGGGCCTGAAGGTAGCCGACCCACTCCGAAACGGTGTCCTTGGTGTTCAAGGTGCGTTCCGCCGTCGGGCGCGGATCCCCGATCAAGCCGGTGGAGCCGCCCACCAGGCCGAGCGGCTTGTGGCCGGCCAACTGCAGGCGGCGCATGAGCAGGAGCTGGACCAGGTTGCCGAGGTGCAGGGACGGCGCGGTGGGGTCGAAGCCACAGTAATACGTGATCGGGTCCCCGGCGAGAAGCTTTTCCAGTTCCGTTTCATCAGTGGAAACGTGGATCAGGCCGCGCCATTTGAGCTCTTGCCAGATGTTGGCAAAGCCCGGGTCGTTGTGTTGGGACTCGAGGTTGTTTACGTGTGACACGAGTTCTAAGTTAGCAGGATTGACGTTCGGCCTGCTTGCATGGCTCAGCGCTCGATACCCGCGGGCAATGGAGCGGCCGTGATGAGGCGCAACCGCTGCGTCGGACGGGTCATGGCGACGTAGAGATCGCCCACCTTCCCATGTTCATGGTTCAGCATGGCCGCAGGCTCAAGGACCACGACACCATCGAACTCCAGGCCCTTGGCTTCCTTGGGGCTGATGACCACGATGTCCTGGGAGTAGCTGCCCGCTCCAGTGCCCACGCGGTGTCCGTAGACCCCACGGAGGGCGGCTGCGGCGCGCGGCAAGAGGGCGCCGTCGGCAATCACGGCGAGAAGGCCGCCGTCGATCGCTTCCAGTTCCTCCGGAAGGACCTCGACGAGGCGGTCCACCATCCCGGCTTCGTCCACGCGATCCACGATGGGCGACCATTTGCCTTCCCGGACGGCCTTGGGTGCCGAGACGACGAGGCCGGCGCGGTTCGCCATACGGACTGCCGCTTCGGCGATCTGCGAGGGCGTGCGGTAGTTGACCGTGAGTTCTTCGAGCTGCCAGCGGTCCCCGAAGGACGGCGCGAGCGCACTCTGCCAGGAATTCGCACCGGCGGAGGAACTCGTCTGGGCGATGTCGCCGACGATCGTGAAGGACTTCAGCGGGCAGCGGCGGACCAACAGCCGCCACTGCATGGGCGAGAGCTCCTGCGCTTCATCCACCACGATGTGTCCGAACGCCCACGAACGGTCGCTCGTGGCACGTTCGGCCGCGGTCAGGCGCGTTTCGCGCTCCTGGTTCTGGTCCGCCAGTTCCTCGGCCGTCATCAATACGTCCACACCCATGGCCTCCATGTTGACCAGGGTCTGCTTGGCGTTGGCGATGTCGCGGGCACGGTCGTGTTCTTGCTGTGCCAGCCCCCGACCGGCGGCAGGATCCAGCTCGCCCAGGAGCTCGGCGGCCTCGTCGAGCAGTGGAACATCCGCTTCCGTCCACGGGGCGTCCGCCGGACGAAGCAGGAGGGCACGCTGGGCCGGGGTGAGGTGCGGGGTGCAGGCTTCCAGGATGGCTGGCTTGCTGAAGAGCTCGGAAACGAGTTTCTCGGGCGTCATGGGCATCCAGCAAAGGTTCAGGACGATCCTGACGTCGCGTGCCGAGCGGACGTCTTCGGCGAGGTAGGAACGGTCGGCATTGTTGCCGATGTTCGATTCCTCGACGATCTCCGTCAGCTGCTCCGTGAGTTCGCGCAACAGGATCTTCACGAACGTCACGCGCGCTTCGTTGTGCGGCTTGCCGGTGGCGCGTGCCCTGTCCCGGGCGCGGCGGACTTGCCGCACGGACAGCGTGAGCTTGCGCGAATCGACTTCGAGGATGCGGTCCTCGGCGGGAGTCCGCTGCCGGTTGGCCACGGCGTTGGCAATCACGTCGGCCATATTCAGCTTGCCTTTGAGCGCTGCGACGTCGGGATCGGTTTCCGGGACGGCATGGATGCCGGGCATGAGGCGGCCAAGGCTCGCCATGACGACGCCGGTCTCGCCGAGGGACGGCAGCACCCGCTCGATGTAGTGCATGAACGACGACGACGGTCCAACGAGCAACACGCCCGCGGACTTCAAACGGTCACGGTGGGTGTACAGCAGGTAGGCGGCGCGGTGGAGCGCGACGGCCGTCTTGCCCGTGCCGGGACCGCCCTGGACAACCAAGGCACCCGACATGGACGAACGGATGATCCGGTCCTGCTCGGACTGGATGGTGCCGACGATGTCCGACATGCGGCCGGTCCGCTTGGAATTGAGGGCGGCAAGAAGTGCGCCCTCGCCCTGGAGCGAGGCGTTGTCCGCCAGCATGCTGGCATCCAGGACATCGTCCTCGATCGCCTTGACCTCGCGGCCCTGCAGGATCAGGTGGCGACGACGGCGGACCCCCTGCCGGTCGAAGGCGGTCGCCTGGTAGAAGTGGCCGGCTTCCGGCGCACGCCAGTCGACCATGAGCCGCTGGAGGTCTGCCGTGGACAATCCGATGCGCCCGATGTACTGCGCCTCTCCGCTGTCCAGGTCAAGGCGCCCGAACACGAGACGGTCGTCGACGGCGTCGAGCTGGGCGAGGCGGTCCTCGTACAGTGCCGCGAAGGCGTCCCTTTCGGAAACGTTCTGCATGGTGCCCACCGCCCCGGCGCGCCGGACCTGCGCCAGCTGTTGGCGCTTTTCCTCCCGCAGCTCATCCAGACGCGAGTAGAGACCGGCCACGTACTCCCGCTCGTGGATCAAATCAGCGTCGTGCATCGAAACGTTCCCCTATCGAAAAAGACGGACCGTCCATTCTACAGCGGTTTTGCTTGACGTGCGTGAAACTGCCCGCCCGCCGGTGCGTCACACAATGTTCACCCGGCGCTAACCTCCTGAGCTGTTCCATCCGCACCCAGTGGTGCTTCAATGCTGCAATGCAGCACGACGTTGCCCTGACCCGACACGGCATCAGCCTGGTCCCGCTCTCCCCCGCACATGCCGGTCCGCTCTTCGATTTCGTGGACTCCGGGATGTGGTCCGGCATGGCCGCCGACCAGCCCTTGAGCGCCGCGGAATTGGCCGAACTCTTCGCGGCCCGCCTCGAAGATCCGGCAACCATGCCGTTTGCCGTCGTCGAGCAGCGTACGGGAGCACTGCTTGGAACCACGTCCCTGTGCGAGTACAGTCCGCGGCAGCAGCGCCTGGAAATCGGCGGCACTTTTTACGGGCGACCGTTTTGGGGCAGCCATGTCAATCCCGCCGCGAAGCACCTGCTGTTGGCGTACTCCTTCGATGTGCTGGACGTCCACCGCGTTGCCTTCCGCTGCGACGCCCGGAATACGCGCAGCGCTGCGGCCATCCAGCGGCTCGGCGCCAGTTACGAGGGCACCCTGCGCGGGCACCGCTTCGCTCCGGACGGCAGCCGCTGCGACACCGCCGTCTTCTCGATCCTGCGCGAGGAATGGCCCCACGTGCGCGAGGCGTTGCTTGGCCGCCTCGCGCCCTTCGAACTGGCCGACAACCACTGTGCGTATGTCGCGGAACCGGCCCGGAGCGAACACGCGGCGTGACGGGTACTTCGCTGGCCTCCTACGAGGGCTTCTCGACGGCGCGGCTGCGGCCGGGCTTGTAGCGCGACACCGTGGGATCGCCGGAGAGCCAGAACCGCCACGGGTAGGCGGCGGAACCGCCGTCGCCCGACACTCCGACCCGGAGGCCGCTCGTGATTGCCGGTGGCACCGCCGGGCTTGCCGGAAGGTCGAGGCTGAACGGTGCAGCCAAGGCATCCCGGCCGCTGTCCGCCGTGGTCAGTCCCAAAGCGGAGGCAAGCCGCGCCGGCCCGCTGGCAAGATCGTTCAGCGATCTCGACGCCGGACGGCGGGACTGCGCCAAGGCTTGCCCGGCCACCACCTCCCCTGCCCGCAACAGCAGCGCGGACGCAACGCCGTCGGGCCCGCAGACGATGTTGGCGCAATAGTGCATGCCATAGGTGAAGTAGACGTACAGGTGGCCTGCGGGACCGAACATCGGAGCGTTCCGGGCGGTGGGGCCCCCGAAGGTGTGGGATCCGGGGTCGGGTTGGGCGGAGTCCCGCGGACCCAGATACGCTTCCACCTCGCTGAGCCGGACGGACACCGTGCCCTCAGGAGTCCGGTGGCTCAACACGGCGCCGAGGAGCAAAGGGGCCACGTCCCGCGGATCTCCGGAAAGAATCGCCCGGATGGCCTCCGTGGATTGGCGCTGCGTTGTCATGCCCAGACCCTAGCAAAAAATCAGTCAATCGGATCCGCCGCCGGCGATGTCCGATTCCCGCTAGGAAGGGCCCGGGGAAGCTGACAGGATGAAGTCATGGACTTTTGGCAACGCTACCGTGCCATCGATGCGCGGGACCCCCGGTTCGACGGCCAGTTCTTCACCGCTGTGCGCTCGACGGGCATCTACTGCCGGCCGTCGTGCCCGGCACGGACGCCCAAGGCGGAAAACGTGACGTTCTACGAAACCTCGGCCGCGGCCCACGAAGCCGGGTACAGGGCGTGCAAGCGCTGCCTTCCGGAGGCGGTCCCCGGCACTCCCGCGTGGAACCTGCGCTCGGACGTCGCGGGCAGGGCCATGCGGCTCATCAACGACGGCGCGATCTCCCGGGTCGGCGTCGAAGGGCTCGCCACCAGGCTGGGCTACTCCTCCCGCCAGCTCAACAGGATCCTCAGCCATGAACTCGGCGCCGGGCCGCTGTCCTTGGCGCGGGCCAGCCGGGCCCAGACCGCCAGGACGCTCCTGGTCTCCACCTCGATGAAACTCTCGGACGTGGCGTTCGCCGCCGGTTTCAACAGTGTCCGCCAGTTCAACGACACCATCAACGAAGTCTTCGCCCTGACTCCCACCGCGCTCCGGGCCACCGCGAATCCCCCGGGCCATCACGGCAAGCCTGGCGAGGCGACGTCCCTGACCCTGAACCTCCCCTACCGGGAGCCGTTCGATACGGGGATTTTCGATTTCCTCGCGGCCCGCGCGGTTCCCGGTGTCGAGCTGGCGGGTCCCGCAAGTTACACGCGGACCCTCCGCTTGCCCCGCGGCAACGCCGTGTTCACCGTGGAGTACGACGGCGGGGCGCGCGGCGGCGCGCTGACCCTCGCCGTCAGCACCCTGGATCTCCACGACCTTCCCGTGCTGTTGAGCCGGGTGCGGCGGTTGTTCGATCTCGACGCCGATCCCGTCGCCGTGGACGAGGCGTTGGCTTCCGATGCCCGGCTCCGCCCCTCAGCCCGCGATACTCCGGGGATCAGGGTCCCGGGTGCCGTGGACCCCCGGGAACTGTTGATCCGCGCGATGATCGGCCAGCAAATCACCGTGGCCGCCGCCCGGACCGCTTTGAGCCACCTTTCCGACGCCGGAACCCGCCTGCCGGAAGGGCACGCAGGACACGCACTGGGCCTGGACCGCCTGTTTCCCACGGCCGCGGAGATCGCCACCTCGGGCCGGGAACTGCTGAGGGGTCCGCAGCGGCGCATCGATTCCGTGCTGGCCGCGGCAGCAGCCATGGCCAGCGGGGACCTCGACTTCGACTACGGCGACGACCCCCAAACGCTCGCGGACAAACTGTTGCCGCTGCCCGGCGTCGGACCATGGACCGTGGGGTACGTGGCGATGCGGGTCATCGGCGACCCGGACGTCTTCCTGGCGAACGATGCAGCGGTCCGGAACGGCCTCAAGAACCTCGCGGCAGCGGAAGACCTGCCTGCCGATTTCCGCACCGTGAGCCCGTGGCGTTCTTACGCCACGATGCATCTGTGGCGGGCAGCCGCAAGCAAACGCGGAGGCGCTAGTGCGCCGCGGGAACGCTCGATGGCCACGGGAGAAGCTCAGGCAAGTCAACACCGTCCGCGTCAGCAGAGGCCCGCAGGCTCCCCAGGGTAGGTGTGCGCCCGGCGAGCCAGGCGGCGATATCCGTGATCATGCCGTTGATGGCGACAGACTGCCGGCCCGAGCCGATAACCAGTTGCGGGAGGCCAAGGGGCTGAAGAACGAACTTCTGGTCGGCCGGAACACGGGCGGAGAGGAAATCAAAGAGGTGCTCGCAGAATTGCCGGCTCCAGGCTTCCGGGCCGCGGCCGATCCCCAGGTCCGTGACGTGGATGACGAGTTCGCGCCAAAGCGCCAGGCCGCCGTCGAGCACGGTTCCGTTCCGGAAGCTGATCCGGGTGTTCCAGCCGGACTCCACGAGTCCGTCGAAGGCCCTCAGGGCCCGGGCAAGGGCGGCTTCGGTGGCGTCGCGGTGTTTGGCGAGGCTGTGACTCGCCGCCAGCTCAATGGCCTTCGTGCGACCCTCGTAGCCGCCGTCGTAGATGTCGATGGTCTCGCCGCGCGCGGCGTATTCCAGCTGCCTGGCCATGGCATTCGAGATGCCGGCGATGTGAGCCAGCACGTGGCCGCGGGTCCACCCGGGCAGCTCGGAGGGAGCTGCGACATCGGCGTCGTCGAGTTTGGCGACAACGTCGGTGACAGTGCCGGCTGCTTTGTGGAGCTCGGCAAGAAGCGCTGAGGTAGTGATCTCGGTCATAGCGCCATAGTATCCGACAGAGTTAACCGCTGTTAACGACGATTAACTGACAACGGCGGGCATTTCGCGGCAGCGTTTGCGAAAAACACCGCCGCGAATCCCCACCCGCCCCCTAGCCTCGCAAGCTCGGCCAGGGAACCCTGCGGGCGTGGGCCCATTGTTGTTACCCGGCGTAGCCGCGTACCGCTGCGAGTTCCGCTTCGAGGGCAAGCAGTTGGCGCTCGACGGCGGCCGGGGCCGTTCCGCCCTGGGAGTTGCGGCTGTTGAGCGAACCTTCGGTGCTGAGCACTGTGCGAACCTCGGGAGTCAAGTGCGCCGAAATGCCCGCGTACTCTTCGTCCGTCAGGTCCCACAGCTCGACGCTGCGTCCTTCGGCCAGCTTCACCGCGGCACCGGAGAGCTCGTGTGCCTCCCGGAACGGGACGCCCTGGCGGACGAGCCACTCTGCGATGTCCGTGGCAAGCGCGAAGCCCTGCGGGGCCAAGGATGCCATGCGCTCGGTGTTGAAGGTGAGCGTGGCGATCATGCCGGAAACAGCCGGGAGCAGCACTTCCAAGGTATCCGCCGCGTCGAAAACCGGTTCCTTGTCCTCCTGCAGGTCGCGGTTGTACGCGAGCGGCAGGCCCTTGAGCGTCGCCAACAGCCCGGTCAGGTTGCCGATGAGGCGCCCTGCCTTGCCGCGGGCGAGCTCGGCGACATCCGGGTTCTTCTTCTGCGGCATGATCGAGGACCCCGTGGAGTACGAATCATGGAGCGTCACGAAGGAGAACTCCTTGGTGGCCCACAGGATGACCTCCTCGGAAACCCGCGACAGGTCCACGCCGATCATCGAGCAGATCCATGCGAACTCGGCGAAGACGTCGCGCGAGGCAGTGCCGTCGATCGAGTTGTGCACCGCCGAGAAGAATCCGAGGTCCGCAGCGACGGACTCGGGATCCAGGCCGAGCGAGGAACCCGCCAAGGCTCCGGAACCATACGGCGATACACCGGCGCGCTTGTCCCAGTCCTGGAACCGCTGCACATCGCGCAACAGCGCCCAGGCATGGGCTAGCAGGTGATGGCTCAGCAGGACAGGCTGGGCATGCTGCAAGTGCGTCCGGCCAGGCATGGCAACGCCCTGGTGGGCCTTGGCCTGCTCCACGAGGGCATCGATCGTGGCGAGCACGCCACGGGCGATGATGCGGGCATGGTCGCGCAGGAACATGCGACCCAACGTGGCCACCTGGTCGTTGCGCGAACGGCCTGCCCGGAGCTTGCCGCCCAAGTGGGTTCCCGCGCGCTCGATGAGACCGCGTTCGAGGGAACCGTGGACGTCCTCGTCGCTCTCGGCAGGCTTGTAGGCGCCGCTCGCGACGTCGTCATCCAGCAGGGTGAGCGCCGCGAGCATGCCTTCGAGTTCGCCGTCGTCGAGCAGCCCGGCCTTGTGCAGCACCCGGGCATGCGCCTTGGAGCCGGCGATGTCGTAGCGGGCCAGCCGCCAGTCGAAGTGCGTGGACTTGCTCAGCGCGGCAAGCGCATCTGCAGGGCCGCCGGCGAACCGGCCGCCCCACAGCGCGCCGGTGTTTGTCGCTTCAGATTTGATCCCCGAACGCTCCCCAACCTCGCTGCGCTCGGCCGGGGACCCCGGCGTCCGTGGGCCTTGCTGCTGACTCACTTTCCTGAAACCCGCAGGTCGCGGCCTGCGGCGACCTTGGAGGACATTCCCCAGAGCTCGATGAAGCCCTTGGCCTGCGACTGGTCGAAGGTGTCGCCGGTGTCGTAGGTGGCGAGGTCGAAGTCATAGAGCGAGGTGTCGGAACGGCGGCCGTTGACGATGGCCTGGCCGCCGTGCAGGACCATGCGGATGTCGCCCGAGACGTATTTCTGGGTGTCCTCGATGAAGGCGTCCAAGGAGCGCTTGAGCGGGGAGAACCACTGGCCGTCGTAGACCAGCTCGGACCAGCGCTGGCCGACTGTGGCCTTGAAGCGGGCCTGCTCGCGCTCGATGGTGACGTCCTCGAGGTGCTTGTGGGCGGTGATGAGGGCCATCGCGCCGGGCGCCTCGTAGATTTCGCGGGACTTGATACCCACCAGGCGGTCCTCGACGACGTCGATGCGGCCAACGCCCTGGGCGCCGGCGCGGCGGTTCAGTTCCTGGATGACCTGGAGCGGAGTGCGCTTGACGCCGTCGATGGCCACCGGGACGCCGGCTTCGAAGGTGATGGTGACTTCGTCCGGCGCCGGCGGGAATTCCGGGGTGGCCGTGTAGTCGTAGATGTCCTTGGTGGGGGCGTTCCAGATGTCCTCGAGGTAGCCGGTTTCGACGGCGCGTCCCCAGACGTTCTGGTCGATCGAGTACGGGTTCTTCTTGGTGGTCTCGATCGGCAGTCCCTTTTCCTCGGCGAAGGCGATGGCCTTGTCGCGGGTCAGGGCGAGGTCGCGGACGGGTGCGATGCACTTCAAGTCCGGGCCCAGGGTCTGGATGCCGACCTCGAAGCGGACCTGGTCGTTACCCTTGCCGGTGCAGCCGTGCGCAACGGTGGTGGCACCGAATTCGCGGGCGGCCTTGACGAGGTGCTTGACGATCACGGGGCGTGAGATCGCCGAAACCAGCGGGTAGTGGCCCTGGTAGAGGGCGTTGGCCTTCAGCGTGGGCATGGCGTATTCGTTGGCGAATTCGTCGCGGGCGTCGGCCACGTAGGCCTCGACGGCGCCGCAGCCGAGGGCGCGCTGGCGGATGGTCTCCAGCGACTCGCCGCCCTGTCCGACGTCGACGGCCACGGCGATGACCTCGGCACCGGTGGCTTCACCGATCCAGCCGATGGCTACGGAAGTATCAAGGCCACCGGAGTAGGCCAGAACAATGCGCTCAGTCACGAGAGTGCTCCTTTGTTGTTGCTTGGTTCTTTTGAGTCAAATGCTTGGATCGGGCCGAAGGCCCGGATGGAACAGGTCAGAAGGGCTCAGTTGCCGGTCTCGGCTAGTTCCCCGGTCCGGCTTCCTGGGCCAGCTGGAGGAAGCGCGTTGCCAGTTCGGCGCCGCCGTCGGGATCCCTGGCAACCAAAAGCAAGGTGTCGTCGCCTGCGATCGTACCCAATACAGACGGCATTACCGAGTGGTCGATGGCCAGGGCGAGGAAGTTGGCGGCACCCGGCGGTGTCCGCAGCACCACGATATTGCCCGAGGCCTCGGCAGTGACCAGCAGCTCGCCGCAGAGGCGCGACAAGCGGGCGTCCAGGATTTCCTGGGTGACGCCGCTTTTTGCATTGCGGTCGCCGCCCTCGCCGGGCACCGCATAGACCAGTGCACCGTCCTTGCCGCGCACACGCACCGCCCCCAGTTCAACCAGGTCCCTGGAGAGGGTCGCCTGGGTGACCTGCACGCCGTCGTCGGCCAGCAAAGCCGCGAGTTCGGCCTGCGAGCGCACCGACTGACCGGTCAGGATCGCGGTGATCCGCGCCTGGCGGGCGGTCTTGGTGGCGGGGCTGGCGCCTTGCGACGCAGGATGGGTGGACACTAGAACGTGCTCTCTCCGGTGCCCTCAACGGGGGAAAGCCCGTCGACGAACGCGAGTCCCGAGCGGTGCATGAGCCAGGCCATGAGCGCTTTCTGGGCGTGCAAGCGGTTCTCGGCCTCGTCCCAGACGATCGACTGGGGTCCATCGATGACACCCGCGGAGATTTCGTAGCCGCGGTAGGCGGGCAGGCAGTGGAGCACGACGGCGTCCGGTGCGGCGTGTGCCATGGCGGCCTCGTCCACGGAATACCCGCGGAAGAGCTCCATCCGCGCTTCCTTCTCTGCTTCCTGCCCCATGGACACCCAGGTGTCCGTAGCGACGACGTCGGCGCCGTCGAGGGCTTCCGCGGCGTCAGTGGTGATGAGCACGGAACCGCCGGTCTCGGCGGCGCGCTCCTCGGCCGCCGCCACGATGTCGGCGGCCGGCAGGTAGCCTTCCGGACCCGAGATCCTGACGTGCATGCCCGCCGTGACGCCTGCCAGCAGATAGGAGTTGGCCATGTTGTTCGCGGCGTCGCCCAGGTAGGCCATGGTGAGGCCCTTGAGTTCGCCCTTGTGCTCCTTGACTGCCAGGAGGTCTGCCAGCAACTGGCAGGGGTGGTAGTCATCGCAGAGGGCGTTGATGACGGGAACTTTGGAGTTTTCGGCCATGGCTACGAGGCCGGAGTGCGCCGAGGTCCGCCACACGATGGTGGAGACCATGCGTTCGAGGACCTTGGCGGTGTCCTCCACGGATTCCTTGTGGCCGATCTGCGCCTCGCCCGGATTGATGATGAGCGCGTTGCCGCCCATGTCGGCGACGCCGGTGGCGAAGGACACTCGGGTACGGGTGGAGGTCTTGTCGAAGATCACGGCGACGGTCTTGCGCCCGTTGCCGGCAGCCGCGAACGGTTGGATGCTGTACGGGGCGGCCTTCATCCGGACTGCGAGTTCGAGCACCTCGGCTTGCTCGGCCGGAGTAAGGTCCGTGTCCTTGAGGAAATGACGGGTGGCGTTCACTGTGCGTCCTTAGCGGTCAGTGGTGCAGCGTTCAGGGGTGCAGCGGTTTCGGCTGCGGCCTGGATGATGCCTGGCAGCGCGTCGAGGAAGCGGTCGGCTTGCTCGGCGGTCAGGATGAGCGGCGGAGCCAGCCGGATGGTGCGCGGGCCGGGACTGTTGATGATGAAGCCCGCGTCGAGGGCAGCAGTCACCATGGCGGGCGCAATGTCGGAGTCGAGGTCGAAACCGATCAGGAGGCCTTCGCCCCGCACTTCGGTGACGGCGTCGACGTCGGACAGTCCGGCCCGCAACCGCGCGCCGACGCTGAGCACATTTTCCAGTACGCCCTGGCTTTCGATCGCATGCAGGGTGGCGAGGGCGGCGGCTGTGGCCACCGGGTTCCCGCCGAAGGTGGTGCCGTGCTGGCCCGCGGTCAGGAGCGACGACGTCGGCTCCCCGAAGGTGATGAGCGCGCCGACCGGGAAGCCACCGCCCAGGCCCTTGGCGAGCGTCACGGCGTCGGGGACGATTCCGGCGTCTTCGCTGGCCAGCCATTTGCCCGTTCGGCCGACGCCGGTCTGGACTTCGTCCAGGATGAGCAGCGCGCCTGCTTTGCTCGTCATCTCGCGGGCCGCCTGCAGGTACTCGACGCTGAGCGGGCGGACGCCGGCTTCGCCCTGGATGGGCTCCAGGAACACCGCGGCAGTGGTTTCGTCGACGGCGGCACGGAGCGCCTCGATGTCGCCGAACGGGATGTGGACGACTCCACCCGGCAGCGGCTCGAACGGCGCCCGGTACGCTTCCTTGGCGGTCAAGGCCAGCGCACCCATGGTGCGGCCGTGGAAAGCACCTTCCAGGGCGATGATCTTGGTGCGCGTGCCAGAGCTGTTGCGCCGCGCCAGCTTGAACGCGGCCTCGTTGGCTTCGGTACCGGAGTTGGCGAAGAACACCTTGGAGCCGGCAGGAGCTTTGGTGATGGCGAGGAGCTTCTCCGCGAGCGCGATCTGCGTGGGGCTCGTGAAGAAATTGGAGACGTGGCCCAGGGTGGCCAGCTGGCTGGAGATGACGGAGGTGACGAACGGGTGGGCGTGGCCCAGGGCGTTCACCGCAATCCCGCCGAGGAGGTCCAGGTATTCCTTGCCGTCGGCGTCCCACACGAGGGCACCCGCACCCCGGACCAGGACCCGCTGCGGGGTGCCGAAGACGCCCATGAGCGAGGAAGCGTAACGGGCCAGCCAGTCGCTTCCAGTGCTCTGGGAAACAAGCGTGGTTGCGGCGGGTTCCGCAGTAACGGCGGTCGGGCTCAAACCAACGGTTTCGTTCATGAGTTCACTTCCTCGTCGGGGACAACCTGGGTTCCGATGCCCGCGGTCGTAAAGGTTTCCAGGAGCATGGAGTGCGGCAGGCGGCCATCCACGATGTGCGCGCGTTCCACTCCTTCATCAATGGCCTTCAGGCAGGCCGTCATTTTCGGGATCATGCCGGACTCGAGGCGCGGCAACATCTCGCGCAACTCCGTCGCCGTCAGCGAGGAGATAAGCGAGGACTTGTCCGGCCAGTTGGCGTAGAGGCCCTCGACGTCGGTCAGGATGACGAGCTTGGATGCGCCCAGTGCCGAGGCGACCGCCGCTGCGGCCGTGTCCGCGTTGACGTTGAGGACCTGCCCCGTTGTGGAGCCCGTCCCGTCGCCCTCGTCGATGATCTCGGGTGCGACCGTGGAAATCACGGGGATGCGGCCGGCTGCGAGGATGTCCTCGATACCCGTGGGATCAACACCCACCACTTCGCCCACCAACCCCAGGTCCACTTCCTCGCCGTCCACTACGGTGCCGGTGCGCACGGCACGCAGGAGTCCGCCGTCTTCACCGGACATGCCCACGGCATAGGGTCCGTGGGAGTTGATGAGGCCCACGAGTTCGCGGCCCACTTGTCCGGTAAGCACCATGCGGACAACGTCCATGGCCTCGGGAGTGGTGACGCGCAGGCCGCCCTTGAATTCGGATTCGATGCCCAGCCGGCCGAGCATCGAGTTGATCTGCGGGCCACCCCCGTGCACGACGACGGGGTGGATACCCACGTGGTGCAGGAAGACGATGTCCTCGGCGAAGGCGCGGCGGAGTTCCTCGTTGACCATGGCGTTGCCGCCGTACTTGATCACCATGGTGGTGCCGGCGAACCGCTGGATCCACGGCAGCGCCTCGATCAGGGTCGCTGCCTTGTCCTGGGCAGTTTTTGCCGAATCGGCGCCGATGGATGTGTTTTCCCGGGTGTGCGCAGTCATGGTCATCCCGTCTAGCTCGAGTAGGCGCTGTTCTCGTGCACGTACTCGTGCGTGAGGTCGTTGGTCCAGATGGTGGCCTCGGCGTCGCCGGCCTGCAGGTCGATTTCCACGAGCACCTCGCGGGGTTCGAGGTCTACGAGGTTGCGGTCGTCGCCGATGCTGCCGTTGCGGCAGATCTGGATACCGTTCATGGAGACGTTGAGCCGGTCCGGTTCGAAGACGGCGTCGGTGGTGCCCACCGAGGACAGGACGCGGCCCCAGTTGGGGTCCTTGCCGAAGATGGCAGTCTTGAAGAGGTTGGAGCGGGCCACCGAACGGCTGACGATTTCGGCGTCGCGCTCGCTCGCCGCGTTGAACGTGCGGATGGCGATGTCGTGGCTGGCACCTTCGGCGTCACCGATCAGCTTGCGGGCGAGCTCGGCGCACACGTGGGTGACCCCGGCACCGAGCTGCTCGGCGGACGGCATGGCCTCGGAGGCCCCGGAGGCCAGCAGGACCACGGTGTCGTTGGTGGACATGCAGCCGTCGGAGTCCGTGCGGTCGAAGGTGACGCGCGTCGCGTCGCGGAGCACCACGTCGAGCTCTTCCGCCGGGACCTGGGCATCGGTGGTGAGCACCACGAGCATGGTTGCCAGGCCCGGCGCCAGCATGCCGGCGCCCTTCGCGATGCCCCCGACCGTGAACGTGTTGCCCTCGGCATCGGTCCCGGTGAAGACTGCTTCCTTCGCCACGCTGTCCGTCGTCATGATCGCCGTGGCGGCAGCGGAACCGCCGTTCTCGGAAAGTTCGGCGAACGCGGCGTCGATGCCAGGGATGATCTTGTCCATGGGCAATTGCTCGCCGATGAGTCCGGTGGAGCAAACCACGACGTCGGAGGCGGAGATCCCGAGCACGGCTGCCACTTTCTCTGCGGTTGCGTGCGTATTTTGGAAACCCTGGGGACCGGTGCAGGCGTTGGCGCCGCCGGAATTCAGCACCACTGCGTCGACGCGCCCGTCGGAGAGAACCTGGCGCGACCAGTGCACCGGCGCCGCGGCAACGCGGTTGGACGTGAAAACGGCTGCTGCGGCTTTCAGGGGACCGTCGTTGACGACGAGGGCGAGGTCCGGGTTGCCCGAGGCCTTGATGCCGGCTTTGACGCCTGCGGCCCGGAATCCCTGGGGGGCGGTGATGGTCACGGGGCAACTCCTTGGACATTGAGGCCGGCGGATTCGTCCAGGCCGAGGGCAATATTCATGGACTGCACGGCGCCGCCTGCGGTCCCTTTGGTCAGGTTGTCGATGACGCACGTGACAACCACACGGCCGGAATGCTCGTCGAAGGCCAACTGCATGACGGCGTGGTTGGAACCCTGCACCGATTTGGTGGTGGGCCACTGGCCCTCGGGCAACAGGTGGACGAACGGTTCGTCGTCGTACGCTTCAGCCCAGGCACTGCGGAGTTCCGCAGCGGTGACGCCGGGCTTGACCTTGGCTGTTGCCGTGCTCAGGATGCCCCGGCTCATGGGCGCGAGGGTGGGAGTGAAGGACACGGTGACCGGTTCACCCGCGGCGTTGGAAAGTCCCTGTTCGATCTCCGGGGTGTGGCGGTGGCCGCCGCCCACGCCATAGGGACTCATGGAACCCATGACTTCGGAACCGATGAGATTGACCTTGGCCGCCTTGCCCGCGCCCGAGGTACCGGAGGCGGAAACAATCACGACGTCGTCCGGCTGGAGAAGCTTGTTGGCGAAGCCGGGCGTGAGGGCAAGGAGGGCCGACGTCGGGTAGCAGCCGGGAACGGCAATCCGCTTCGCTCCCTTCAAGGCGTCGCGCTGGCCGGGAAGTTCCGGCAGCCCGTACGGCCAGGTCCCCGCATGGGCGGAGCCATAGAACCTTTCCCAGGCTGCGGGGTCTTCGAGCCGGTGGTCCGCGCCGGCGTCGATCACCAGCGTGCCTTCCGGCAGCTGCGCTGCGATCTCAGCCGAGGCTCCGTGCGGGAGCGCCAGGAACACGACGTCGTGACCGGCGAGGTTTTCCACGCTGGTGTCTTCGAGAATCCGGCTGGCCAAACCGTGGAGATGCGGCTGCAACTCCCCTAGTCTGGAACCGGCGTTGCTGTGCGCAGTGATGGCACCGATGGTGACGTCGGGGTGGCCTGCCAGAAGGCGCAGCACCTCTCCCCCGGCATAGCCGCTGGCACCGGAGACGGCAACAGAAATAGTCATGGCACGACTATACAGCAAAACTATTCATGGTTGCCGATATTTATGCACGCCCTTTTCCGGAGCTTCTTCGAGCCACTCCCGGAAGCAGCCCGTCTCGGCACAACCCCTTTGGGAGCGTATGCTGAATAGAGGGTGATCTAGACCGTGCAGCCGATCGTCGGTTGCAGCGTTGCCCGTTATGTATTACGGGGCAACTGCATATGTCACAGACCTCCACCACGGAACGTCCTCATAAGGGCGTCCGGCCACCCAACGCCGTCGTTCTTAGCTATTCCGAACTGCTCAAGACGGTCCGCGCGGAAGGGCTTTTGAAGCGCCGCGTCGGTTTTTACATCAGCGTTTTCGCTTCCCTGGTCCTCTTGCTGACCGGCACCTGGTTCGGCTTCGCGCTGATTGGGCCCAGCTGGTACCAGCTCCTCATCGCCGCGGCCCTGGGCATCCTTTGCACCCAGTTGAGCTTCCTTGCCCACGAGGCCGGCCACCGCCAGATTTTCGCGTCCCGCAGGGCCAATGACTGGTCCGCCCGCATCCTGGCCACTTCGGTTGCCGGCATCAGCTATGCCTGGTGGGAACAGAAGCACGGCGCGCACCACAACAGCCCGAACGTGATTTCGAAGGACCCGGACATCAAAACCGGAGCCCTGGCATTCCATGTTGAAGCCGCTGCCGGCAGGCAGGGACGCTTCGCGTTCCTCACCCGCAGGCAAGGCTGGTTCTTCTTCCCGCTCCTCTTGCTGCTGGGCATCAGCCTGCAGTGGGAGTCCTTGATGTACATCTTCCGGCCCGGAGCCATCAAGCACCGCTGGGTGGAAACCCCCATCCTCCTGGCACGGCTTCTCGCGCTGCCGGTCCTCGCCTTCACGTTCCTTCCGCTTGGCATGGCATTTGCCTTCCTGGGCGTCCAGATCATGGTGTTCGGCTTCTACATGGGTGCTTCCTTCGCCCCGAACCACAAGGGCATGCCGGTCCTCCCGGCAGACTCGCGGGTCGATTTCCTTCGCCGCCAGATTCTGACCGCCAGGAACATCTCCGGCGGCCCGTTCATGAACATCCTCCTGGGCGGCCTCAACCACCAGGCGGAGCACCACTTGTTCCCGGACATGGCCCGCCCGCACTTGCGCCGCGCTTCGGAGATCGTTCGGAGCTACTGCGAAAAGCATTCCATTCCTTATACGGAAACCACGTTGATGCAGTCGTACGGCATCGTCGTTCGGTACCTCAACGAGGTAGGACTCGCCGCAGGCCGCGGCTTTGACTGCCCCGTCGCATCCGCGCACGGCAGGGGCTGACGCGCCCGGAAGGCCACGGGCCACGTTACGGCGAACCACGGCCCCCAGCAGCTGACTGGACACTCGACGGACTCCGCTCCCTAGGATGGTTGTGTGAATGCGGGCACGAAAGTGCCTCGACGGAGAAGGAGACCCATGACGCAAGCGATCATCGCCCGGCAAGCGGGAGGACCTGAAGTCCTCGAACTCACCGAAGCAGAGGTTCCGGTTCCTGGCCCGCGACAACTCCTCGTCAAAGTTGCAGCCGCCGGAGTGAACTTCATTGACACGTATCAGCGCAGCGGCACCTACAAGGTCGAGTATCCGTTCACCCCCGGCTCCGAGTCTGCAGGCACCGTGGAGGCCATCGGCCCCGACGTCGAGGACTTCGCCGTCGGAGACAGGGTCGCTACGGCTGAAGGATCCCGCAGCTACGCGGGGTACACCCTCGTAGACGCGGACAAGGCACTTCCCGTGCCGGACGGCGTCGACGACCACACAGCGGCAGCACTGCCGCTGCAGGGAATGACCGCGCACTACCTGATCAACTCTTCCTTCCGCGTGGAACCGGGCCAGACCGTCCTGACGCATGCCGGCGCCGGCGGCGTGGGACTCATCCTGACGCAGTTGCTCAAGGCCCGGGGCGCACGCGTCATCACCACGGTCTCCTCGGACGAGAAGGAAGCCCTTGCCCGGGAAGCCGGCGCGGACGAAGTCCTGCGCTACACCGGATTTGCGGACAAGGTCCGCGAGCTCACCGATGGCACGGGCGTGAACGTGGTGTACGACGGCGTCGGCAAGGATACTTTTGACGGTTCCCTCGCGAGCTTGCGCGTCCGCGGCGCGCTCGTCCTGTTCGGGGCGGCTTCCGGTCCTGTGCCACCCTTCGATCCCCAGCGGCTGAACGCGGGCGGATCGCTGTCCCTGACGCGCCCCACCCTTGGCCATTTCCTCCAGAACCCGCAGGAGCGGCGCTGGCGCTCGGCTGAAGTCTTCGGCGCTGCCGCCAGCGGCGCGCTCAAAGTCCGGATTGGCGGAACGTACCCGCTCGCCGACGCAGCCCAGGCCCATCGCGACCTGGAGGGCCGCAACACCACCGGCAAGCTACTGTTGCTCCCATAATCGAATAAACAGCTCGTTGGCTTTTCACTTAGCATTGGGCTAGGCCATGGCAACGGTCACGCGGCCGCTGACACTTTTTGTTCACTTCAATCCGAGAAGCTTCGAACGTGACCCAGGAACATGAAATCCCGGCGGACAGCCTGGAACTCCAAGCGGTGCATCTGCCCCAGCTGCAAGGTTCAGCAGCCGCCCCGCCCGCGCGCACGCTCGTGGAGATCCTCCACGACACGGCCCTGGCATTTCCGGAGGCTTCTGCCCTCGACGACGGGCAGAAGTCGCTGAGTTATTCAGAACTCATGGCACAGGTACACGGTTTTGCTGCAACGCTCAACGCAGCCGGTCTGGGCCCCGGGGACAAGATCGGCGTCCGGGTTCCCTCCGGATCCAACGATCTCTACATTGCCATCCTGGCGATCCTCTCGATTGCGGCCGCCTATGTGCCCGTGGACGCGGACGATCCCGAGGAACGGGCACGGCTGGTTTTCGGAGAAGCCAAAGTGTCTGCCGTCGTCACCAAGGGCGGCAGGATCGATGTGTCCGCGGACCGCCCCACACCGCACCCGACTCCGCGCGCACCCGGGCTGGACGACGATTCCTGGGTCATCTTCACCTCGGGGTCCACCGGCACGCCGAAGGGTGTGGCAGTGCGACACCGTTCATCCGCCGCCTTTGTCGACGCCGAAGCCCGGCTCTTCCTCCAGCAGGATCCGATCGGACCGCAGGACCGGGTCCTCGCCGGCCTTTCCGTGGCCTTCGACGCTTCCTGCGAAGAAATGTGGCTGGCGTGGCGGCACGGCGCCTGCCTTGTCCCGGCCCCGCGCGCCTTGGTGCGTTCCGGCGTGGACCTTGGCCCGTGGCTCATCAACCACGGCATCACGGTGGTTTCCACCGTTCCCACACTCGCGGCCCTGTGGCCCGCGGAAGCCCTCGAAAACGTGCGCCTGCTCATTTTCGGTGGCGAAGCCTGCCCTCCGGAACTCGCAGAGCGTCTCGCCGTTGACGGCCGCGAAGTGTGGAACACCTATGGCCCCACCGAAGCAACCGTCGTGGCCTGCGCGGCTCCCCTAGGCGGGGATGGCCCGGTGCGGATTGGACTGCCGCTGGACGGCTGGGACCTCGCCGTCGTCGATGCTGCCGGTATTCCCGTCGCGGAAGGCGAGACAGGCGAACTGATCATCGGCGGCGTCGGACTGGCCCGCTACCTCGACCCGGCCAAGGACGCCGAAAAGTACGCCCCCATGCCGTCCCTGGGGTGGGAACGCGCATACCGCTCCGGCGACCTCGTCCGCTACGAGGAAGCCGGCCTCGTTTTCCAGGGCCGCGCGGATGAACAGGTCAAGCTTGGCGGCCGGCGCATCGAACTCGGTGAGATTGACGCCGCCCTGCAGGCCCTCCCGGGAGTCGCCGGCGCCGCGGCTGCGGTCCGCACGACGGCGGCGGGGAACCAGATACTGGTCGGCTACCTGGCTCCGGCCGGACCAGGGGACATCGACCTCGCAGCGTCCCGCGAATTGCTCACGGAAAGCCTTCCCGCCGCGCTGATCCCGCTGCTGACGGTCGTCGATTCGCTTCCGACCAAGACCAGCGGCAAAGTGGACCGGCATTCGCTTCCCTGGCCACTGGCCGGCGCGGGCGCCGCGGATGCCGACAAAGCACCACTCAACCTCCCCGAGGACGCCCAATGGGTGGTTGAACAGTGGGAAAGCGTCCTCGGCTCCAGCGTCACCTCGCTCGACGCCGATTTCTTCGCCTACGGCGGGGGCTCCCTCGCCGCAGCCCAACTCGTCTCGGCGCTGCGCGTGCGGTACCCCACCATCACGGTGGCCGAAATCTATGCAACTCCTCGCGTGGGCGCCTTGATCGACGCCGCGCGGCAGTCACTGCCGGAAGGCGGCATCCAAGGGCCGGCGGCCGAACGCACGGTCCGCCCCACCTCCCGGAAATCGCAGATCTTCCAGACCCTGATGGGAATCTTCCTCAACATCCTGGTGGGCATGCGTTGGCTCACGTACCTCATGGCCGCCAACCGCTTACTGGCCGACTTCGCCGGTTTCACCGCCGCTCCCGTGGTGTCCTGGTGGTGGATCCTGGCATCGTGGCTGGTGTTCGTCAGCCCGCCGGGACGCATGGGGATCTCGATTCTGGCCGCGCGAACCCTTTTGCGCGGCGTCAGTCCCGGAACGTACCCGCGCTCGGGCAAAGTCCACTTGAAGCTGTGGCTGGCAGAACAGATCCAGGACCTTTCAGGCGCCATCAGCCTCGCGAGCGCTCCGTGGGTTCCCTACTACGCCAGGGCACTCGGGGCGAAGATCGGGAACAACGTCCATTTGCACTCGCTGCCTCCGGTCACCGGACTGCTCTCCTTGGGCAGCGGCTCCAACATCGAACCCGAAGTGGACCTCTCTGCCTGGTGGATCGACGGCGACTTCGTCCACATCGGCGCCATCCACGTAGGTGCCGGCGCCACAGTCGGCTCCCGCAGCACCCTCATGCCGGGAACCAGCATCGGCGCAGGTGCGCGCGTGGAGCCCGGCTCCGCGGTGTTGGGCAAGGTCAAGGCCGGGCATCTTGTTGCCGGCTCCCCCGCCGAGCGCCGCGGCAAAGCCAAGAATGGCTGGCCCGAGACCCCTTCGTCACACCACCTGATCGGCAGGCTCTGGTTTGCGGCATTCGCTGCGGCCTCGGCGCTGCTCGCCCTGATCCCCTACATCTCGGCATTCGTCGCTGCGATCGTCATCCTGGCATTCATCCAAGGCAGGAGTTCCCTGCAGGACGCCTTCCCGGAACTCCTGCCTGCCATCCCCTTGGCGGCATTGGCCTGGTTCCTGTGCAATCTCCTCTTGATCCTGGCGACCACCCGGATGCTCGGCGTCGGCCTCAAGGAGGGGTACTACCGGGTCCGCAGCCGCGTCGGCTGGCAGGTCTGGGCTACCGAACGTGTGCTGGACATGGCACGGGACCTGCTCTTCCCGATCTACGCCAGCCTCTTCACCCCGGTGTGGTTGCGCCTGCTGGGTGCCAAGGTAGGCCGCAACGTGGAAGCTTCCACGGTGCTCCTGCTTCCACGCATGACGACCATCGGCGAAGGCGCGTTCCTCGCCGACGACACCATGGTGGCCTCTTACGAGCTCGGCGGCGGCTGGATGAAAATCGCTCCGGCCAAGATCGGCAAACGCTCCTTCCTGGGCAATTCCGGCATGACCGCCGCAGGCCGCAGCGTTCCCAAGAACTCACTCGTGGCGGTCCTGTCCGCCACGCCGGCCAAGGCCAAATCGGGCACCTCCTGGCTGGGGAGTCCTCCCGTCAGGCTGCGCAGGACTGCCGTCAATGCGGATCAGAGCCTCACCTTCAACCCGCCGTTGGCCCTCAAGGCCAAACGGGCCCTGTGGGAACTGTGCCGCTTGGTGCCGGTCATGCTGACGGTGGGGATCGCCGTCGGCATCATGCTGGTCCTCGACTGGATCGCCACCGAGACCTCCTACTGGCTCGCCGCCGTCCTTGGAGGCGTCGTGATCCTCGCCGCGGGTGCCGTGGCGGCTGCGAGTTCGGTGGCCGCGAAGTGGGTCTTGGTCGGGCGCATCAAAGAGGGCGAACATCCCCTGTGGAGCTCGTTCATTTGGCGCAACGAGGTGGTGGACACCTTCATCGAAATGGTCAGTGCCCCTTGGTTTGCGCGTTCAGCATCCGGCACGCCGGCGTTGGTGTGGTGGCTCCGGGCGCTCGGCGCGAAAATCGGCCGGGGTACCTGGTGCGAGAGCTACTGGCTGCCCGAAGCCGACCTCGTCACGCTCGGCGAAAGCTCCACGGTCAACCGCGGCTGCGTGGTCCAGACACATCTCTTCCATGACCGCATCATGAGCATCGACACCGTGGTCCTCGGTGACGGCGCCACGATGGGTCCGCACGGCGTGATCCTGCCGCGCGCCAGCATCGGGGCCGGCGGAACGGTGGGACCGGCGTCGCTCGTCATGCGTGGAGAGACGGTTCCCGCGGGCACCTACTGGATGGGCAACCCCGTCAGCCCGTGGTCCGGGCCGTAGCGTAGATTGGCAAGGGGGCTTATTAATTACCAGCCCATGAGGACCCCGACACAACAAGCTACACGGAGGCAGCCAGCGCACATGAGCCGCAGCGAACCCGGAACACCCCAAGCGCGGGAAACCACTACAACTGCCGCCGATCCCTACACCCTGCACCATGGGAGCACGGCATTCCAGGTCCAGAGGTATGAACTGGACCTGGACTACAGCCTGGGCAGCAACCGGCTTAACGGACGCGCCGTGCTCCGTTGCGTCACGCTCGAAGACACGGACTCCGTAGTCCTCGACCTGGTAGGCATGAAGGCTTCCAAAATCCTGGTTGACGGCAAGAAAGTGCCGAAGTTCAGCCCGCGCGGCGAACACCTCGTGATCACCACCAAAGACCGCTTGCGGGCAGGCCAGCACTTCACGGTTGAACTCCGCTACGACGGCAACCCGAAGCCGCGCCGGGGCCTGTGGGGCGAAGTCGGGTGGGAAGAGCTCGAAGACGGCGTGCTGGTTGCCGGGCAGCCGAACGGCGCCGCGTCCTGGTTCCCGTGCAACGACCATCCCCGGCACAAGTCCAGCTACTTGATCAGCATCACCACCGACGACAACTACCGCGCCATCTGCAACGGCCGCCTCGTCTCCCACAGCAGGAAATCAAGCCGCGAAACCTGGGTCTACGAACAGGCCGAGCCGATGGCAAGCTATCTCGCCACCGTGCAAATCGGACGCTACCGGCTTCACCAGCTCAGCCCCGCCCCGGGTGGGGTCCGCGCCGGAACTGCCCATCACGCCGAAGCCCTGCGGCAGGCTCCGGTGCCCCAGTTCGTTGCTGTCTCCCCCGGTTTGTTGACCGAGGCCCGCGAAGGCCTGGCACGGCAGGCCGACATGATGCGCACCTTTGTGGAGTGTTTCGGTCCGTATCCCTTTGCCGAATACACGGCCGTGGTGACCGAGGACGAACTGGAAATACCGCTTGAGGCCCAGACCCTCTCCATCTTCGGCAGGAACCACATGGAGCAATCGTGGGACGCGCAGCGCCTCATCGCCCACGAGCTGTCCCACCAGTGGTTCGGCAACTCGCTCACCGTGAGCAGCTGGCGGGACATCTGGTTGCATGAGGGCTTCGCGTGCTATGCCGAGTGGATCTGGTCCGAAGAGGCGGGCGTCATGTCCCTCGCCAACCGCGCAAGGGCCGCGTGGCGCAAGCTCGACATGGGCGCCCAGGACCTCGTGATCGGGGATCCCGGACCGGAGCACATGTTCGATGACCGCGTCTACAAGCGCGGGGCCCTGGCCCTCCACGCCGTCCGCCGCGCATGTGGAGACGAAGCGTTCTTCGGATTGCTGCGCCATTGGACCGAGGCCAAGCGCCACAGCTCGGTCTCCACGGAGGAATTCATCGCTGCGGCAAACACTTACGTCCCGGGGCTCGACGCGGGAAGTGTCCTGGAACCGTGGCTGTACCAGGCAAGGGTGCCCGCTTTCGGCTGATCCCGAAAATCCAGCCTGTCCAAGGACTTAGCGTGCCGATATCGCGAGGGCGGCAAGCAGACCGGCCGGAAGATCCCGGCCGCCCGCGCTTGACGGGAGTTCGAGGTCCCACAGCCCCGCCCTGTCAAGCACATCGAGGGAATCCGGGGCCACCCTGAGCCCGTCGCCCGTCATCTTCAACCAGGCTTCCTTGCGCGCCCACAATCGTGCTCGCTCCTGGGGCCGCCCCGCGGGATCCAGCGCGTCGAGATGGCGCCGCTCCCGCACGGTGAGGGCGACGTCGTCGAAGCCGGTGAACTCCGTGCCCGCGGCATTTTCCAGGTCGGCGCCCACCCGGAGCCCTGGTCCGGGGTGTACGACGGCGGCAAACAGCACCCAGCCCGACGACCGTGAGGCGCTAAGCGCCAAGGGTGCGGGGCCGCCGTCGAGCAGGTATCCGGGCCGGCCATGCGCGATGTCCGGACCGGAACCGCAGTCCGGGCACTCGTAGGCCGCCTGGAGCTTCGAGGCGGGAACACCCAGAAGGGTGGCCGCAAAGACTTGCTGCGCCAGCCTGGAGGCCAGGAATTCCAGGCGCAGGGCCGGGGCCATGGTGTTTGCCCGAAGCGTCTCGGCCGGAGACAGCAATTCCGCCGCGATCTTTTCGATGGCGGCGGAATCGGCAGGGTCCAAGGACTGGATGTGAACAGCCAGCCCCTGGACCCCCGGGTTGATGTCCGTCAGCGCTGGACTGCCCCGAATCGCTCTGCGGCGACGGCGACGGCGGCCTCACGTGCCGCCGATGCCTCGTCGGCGGTCAAAGTGCGGTCCGAGGCACGGAACCGCAGCCCGAACGCGAGCGACTTCTTGCCGTCTTCGATCCCCTGGCCCGCGTAGACATCGAACAAGGCGACGTCTTCGAGGAGTTCGCCGGCGCCTTCCCGGAGGGCCGCCAGCACTGCGTCCGCCGGAACGTCCTGCGGCACCACAAGGGCTACGTCCTGGGTGGCCACCGGGAAACCGGAGATGTGCTTGGCGACAATGACGTCCGGAGCGGCGTCGAACAGTGCGTCCGCATTGAGCTCGAGGGCAACGGAGCGCGCCGGCATGTCATGGGCGGCGAGCAGCTTGGGGTGCAACTCGCCGGCGTAGCCGACGACGTCGCCGGAGCGGAGCGCCAACCGGGCGGCCCGGCCCGGGTGGAACGCCTGGTGGCTGCCTTGGCTGACGACGAGTTCGACGCCGAGGACGTCGCCGACGAGCCGGGCAACATCCAGGGCGTCGGCCCAGTCCCAGGCACGCGGGGTGTGGGCCGCGGCTGCCGGGGAATCATGGCCGGTCAAGACCGCGGCAATGTGCAGCGGCTGGTCCGGGACGCCGTCGTACAGTCCGTCAAGGACCTCGTCGGTTGGCTTGACTCCCAGCGGCGGGATGGATGCCGTGCCGAGCTGACCGTCCGGAAGGAACACCGAGCCTGCCTCGAAAAGGGCGAGATCGCGGAAACCGCGGGAGTGGTTGCGGCGGGCCACCTCGATCAGGCCCGGAAGCACGGACGTACGCAGGTAGCCGTGTTCCTCGCTGATCGGGTTGGCCAATTTGAGGGCGGTGCGTGCCGCGCCTTCCTCTGCCACGCCGAAGGTGTCGTTGGCCGACTTGGAGACAAACGGGTACGACAGGACCTCGGTGAGCCCGGCGTCGGCGAGGGCCTGGACCACGCGGCGTTTTTGCTGCTGGGTCCGGGTCAGGCCGCGGCCAGGAGGGGCCACGGGCAGGGTTGCCGGGATGTTGTCGTAGCCCACCAGCCTCGCGATTTCCTCGGAGAGGTCTTCCTTGGTTTCCAGGTCGTTGCGCCAGCTCGGTGCCGTGACCACGTAGGAGTCGCTCGCTTCGTCCTTCAGGACGATGGCGCCGAGGTCCTTGAGGGAACCCGTGATTTGCTCTTCCGTGAAGTCGATGCCGATCCGGGAGGCCGCGTAGCCTGCCGGCAGCTCGATGGTGACGGCGTCAGGTGCCGTCCCGACGTCGGTGCCGGCTTCGTCCGCCGTCCCGCCGGCCAGTTCCACCAGGAGGTCGACGACGCGCTGGGCAGCTACGTTGGCAACCTGCCAATCCACACCGCGTTCGAATCGCTTGGACGCCTCCGACGGCAGCTTGTGCCTGCGGCGCGAGCGACCGATCGAGACCTCGTCGAAGTGCGCGGCCTCGACCAGGATGTTGGTGGTCGAATCGGAAACCTCGGTGTTGGCTCCCCCCATCACGCCGGCGATGCCGATTGCACCGGAGTCGTCGGTGATCAGGAGGTCTTCGACGTCGAGCGCCCGCACTTTGTCGTCAAGGGTGGTGATCTTCTCGCCCGCGACGGCTCGGCGGACCACGATGTCGCCCGAAAGCTTGTCGAGGTCGTAGCAGTGGTTCGGCTGGCCGAGTTCGAGCATCACGTAGTTGGAAATGTCGACAGGCAGCGAAATGGAGCGGATGCCGGCAAGACGCAGCCGGGAGACCATCCATGGCGGGGTGGGACGGGTTGCGTCCACGCCGCGGACTGTGCGGGCCACGAAACGGTCGCAACCAGGCTTGCCGTAGATGGGGGCGTCGTCGTTGAGCTTGACGCCATAGCCGCCGGAGAGCGCCGCGGGGGCGTTGACCTTGGCCGCCGGGTCCGTGAAGACGGTTCCGGTGGCGTGGGCGTACTCGCGTGCCACGCCACGAATGGAGAACGCGTAGCCGCGGTCCGGGGTGACGTTGATTTCGGCGGCTTCGTCGTAGAGGCCCAGAAGGGACATGGCGTCGGTGCCGATTTCGGGATCCAAGCCGATGCGGGAGAGCACCAGGATGCCGTCGTGGTCCTCACCGATGCCGAGTTCACGGACGGAGGCGATCATGCCTGCCGACAGGTGCCCGTAGGTCTTGCGGGCGGAAATGTGGAAGTCACCCGGGAGCACGGCGCCCGGGAGGGTCACCACAACCTTGTCTCCCTCGACGAAGTTGTGGGCACCGCAAATGATGCCCTGCACGCCGGAAGGATCGATGCCCTTGCCGGTCAGGGTCTGCTCCTGGCCTTCAGGGACAACGCGGACCTGGCACCAGTTGATGGTCTTGCCGTTGGACTGCGGTTCCTTGACGAGGCTCAGGACCTGGCCCACCACGATGGGACCCTTGAGTTCGTCCGTGGGGCGGTGGACCGCTTCTTCCTCAAAACCGACCTTGACGAGTTCCGCCATGACGTCTTCGGCCGTGGCGTCGGCCGGAACCTGCGCGAATTCACGCAGCCATGTAAGTGGGATACGCACTGTTAGATCTCCATCCCGAAGTGCTCGCTGAAACGTACATCGCCTTCGATCATGTCGCGCATGTCGCCGACCTCGTTGCGGAACATGAGCGTGCGCTCGATGCCCATGCCGAAGGCAAAACCTGAATACTCGTCCGGGTCGATGCCGGCAGCGCGCAGGACGTTGGGATTGACCATGCCGCAACCGCCCCATTCGATCCAGCGGGGGCCGCCCTTGGCGCCGGGGTGCCAAATATCCAGCTCAGCGGAAGGCTCGGTGAACGGGAAGTAGTTGGGACGCAGCCGGATCTGTGCCTCGTCACCGAACATCTGCCGGGCGAAGTGCTCCAAGGTGCCGCGCAGGTCGGCCATGCTCAGCTTCTTGTCGATGGCCAGGCCCTCGAACTGGTGGAACACGGGCGTGTGGGTGGCATCGAGTTCATCGGTGCGGAACACCTTGCCCGGGCACAGCACATAGATGGGCACTTCGCGCTCCAGCATGGAACGGACCTGCACCGGGGACGTGTGCGTGCGCATGAGCAGATGCGCCTCGGGAGGCTCCACGAAGAAAGTGTCCTGCATTTCGCGGGCCGGGTGGTCCGGCTTGAAGTTGAGGGCGTCGAAGTTGAACCACTCGGACTCGACCTCGGGTCCTTCGGCGATTTCCCAGCCCATGCCGACGAAGATGTCCGCGACACGGTCCTGCAGCGTGGACAGCGGGTGGCGGGCACCGGCGCGGCGCCGTCGCGGTGCCGCCGTGACGTCGACGGTTTCCTCGACGAGGATGCGGGCGTCGTTTTCGGCTTCGAGCACAGCGGTCCGTGCTGCGAGCGCCTGGTTGACGCGGCCACGGGACGAACCCATGAGCTTGCCCGCGGCGGCCTTCTGTTCCTTGGGCAAGCCACCGATTTCACGGTTGGCAAGGCTCAAGGGCGACTTCTCGCCGGTGTGCGCCAAGCGGACGGCTTTGAGTTCTTCGAGGGAGGATGCAGCAGCAATCGCGGCGACGGCTTCCTCAACGGCAGCGGTGATGGCAGCTTCATCCAGAGGGTTCGGGATGGCAGCGCCCGGCAAAGTGTCAGTCATCTACTGTTCTTAGCTACGAGTCGGAAATGGTCTTCACCAGGCAGGGCCGTGGCAAAAGCAGGAGTCATGCTCGCCGGACACGTCCGGCGGACACTAACCCCAGTCTAGTAGAAGGGTTCGGCGGGGCTTTAACCCATGACACCCTTCCAGCGCCCGGGGCTAGCATGGCTTCATGACACCGGCCCGCACCATCACTGTCACCGGAGAAGGAACCGCCGAAGCCGTTCCCGACCTGCTCACACTCACACTCGCCGTCGAAGTCAGGCGGGACGCCGCCGAGGCGGCCTATGACGACGCCGGAGCGATCGCCGCGGCCGTCACGGACGCCTTGCGGGGGCACGGCGTGGCCGCATGTGATCTGCGGACCAGCGGCCTCAATCTGCGCGCCGAACTTGTCTGGGCCGAAAACCAGGGGCAAAAGGTCACTGGTTATGTTGCGTCCACCACCCTGGTCGCCCGGGTCGGCCCGCCGTCGGCGGCCCCCGCGGCCATCTCCGCGGCGGTGGCTGCGGGGGGTGACAGCCTTCGCATCAACGGGATCGAGCAAGGATTCACGGATTCGTCCGCGGTTGCGGCGCGGGCACAAGCGGCGGCGTGGCGGGAAGCCGAAGCGACGGCGTCCCGCTTTGCGTCACTCGCAGGCGTCCGCTTGGGGCGGGTGCTCTCCATCGATCAGCGGCCGGAGCATGGATCACCTGTGCCTATGATGTCCGGCATGAAGCGTGCCTCCGCGGGCGAAGGCGTTCCCATCGAGGCGGGATCGGCGGCTGTTTCCGCGAGCGTGTTGGTGCAGTGGGAGCTGGACTCGCCAGCGCCGGCCCAGAGACCAGCGCCAGCTTAGTGAATAGCGCCGGCGGACAGCTTCGCGTCCACCGGAGTCTCAAGCGCTGTGCGCACGACGACGGCGATCCCCCGGCCCATGTCCCGCGTCGCCATGCCGGGCGCGGTGCTTCCCTGCGGAGTCCGCGCTTCGTCATAGGGAACGTGGATGAAGCCGCCCCGCGGACGCGGTGCTGCCGTTCCGGCGAGCTCGTGCATGAGGGCATAGAACACGTGGTTGCACACGTACGTCCCGGCGGTCTGTGAGACTTCGGCGCGGATTCCGGCGATCTGCAGTGCCCGGAGCGCGGCCTTCACCGGCAGCGTGCTGAAGTACGCCGCTGGCCCTTCGGGGACCACCGGTTCGTCGATGGGCCGGTTTCCGGCGTTGTCCGGAATCCTGGCGTCATCGCAGTTAATGGCCACGCGCTCCAAGGAGAGGCGGTCCCGGCCTCCGGCGAGCCCGACGCAGACAACCAGCTCGGGGTGAAGTCGGCCGACGGCGTCGCGCAGGACCGCGACGGATTCACCGAAGACGCACGGCAGCTCGAGCGCTTCCACTCCATGTCCTTCTGTGCGCAAGATTTCCTGCGCTTCGAGGACGGCAGCCCACGAAGGGTTGTTCGAATCGCCACCGAAAGGCTCGAACCCCGTCAGCAGAATCATGCACCCACCCTAGCAACAGCTCGCGCGACTCCCCCGTCCTCGCGCGGACTTTCACCGGCTGTTTCATCAGCCCGTGGTTCAGCAGGCCTTGACAACCATTCGAACATATATTCGAATGAAGCATATGAGATGGGACGCACAGGCGCTTTCACCACGACGTGGTCCGGCACAAGGAGACAACAGCAACAGCATTCCGTCCGGAGCCGCCCCAGCAACAGACGCACTGCTGCCGCTGGCCGGGCTTGTGCGTTCCGTCTCTACCCCCGAATTCTCCGGAGTCACCTTCCATGAGGTCACCGCCAAATCGGTGCTCAACAAGGTGGCGTCCGGTTCCCAGATGCCTTTCGAATGGACGGTCAATCCTTACCGCGGATGCAGCCACGCCTGCGTCTACTGCTTTGCGCGCAAGAGCCACACCTATCTGGAGTTCGACGCCGGACACGATTTCGATTCCCAAGTGATCGTGAAGATCAACGCGGCCGAGGTCCTGCGCAAGGAACTCGCGAAACCGTCGTGGGGCCACCACCACGTGGCGCTCGGCACCAATACGGATCCGTACCAGCGGGCAGAAGGCCGCTATCAGCTGATGCCGGGGATCATCCGGGCCTTGGCCGATTCCGGTACACCGTTCTCCATCCTCACCAAGGGAACCCTCCTGGGCCGCGACATCCCCCTCCTCAAGCACGCCTCCAGCCAAGTGCCGGTGGATCTGGGCATCTCGCTGGCCATGACTGACGAAGCCCTTGCATCGGCGGTGGAACCGGGCACGCCCGCACCACGCGCCAGGCTCAAGCTCATCCGCCGCCTGCGCGAGGCCGGGTTGCCTTGCGGTGTCATGGCCATGCCCATCCTGCCGTGGCTGACGGACAGCGATGAAGCCCTGGAGTCGCTCTTTACCGCGTTGTCCGACGCCGGTGCCACCGGCGTCACGGCCGGGGCGTTGTACCTGAAGCCGGGCACCCGGGAATGGTTCATGCAGTGGCTGGCGGCACAGCACCCCGGCCTGGTCGGCAAGTACCGCCGTCTCTACGGCCAAGGCTCGTATGCCTCCAAGGAATACAGGACCTGGCTAAGTGGACGTATCAACTACTTCAAGGCCCGCCACGGTTACTCCGGAAGCAGCGGTTTCAGCCACAGGAACGCCGCTGTCGGCAAGGAACCGCCGGCGTCGTCACCACCGGCTTCCGTACCAACAGCAGGCCAGTCCACTCTTTTCTAGCCAGGTCTTTGTTAGCCAAACCTGTTCAGCCAAGCAGGCCCGAGGCCACCCGCTCCAGCAGCGCCTGGACAATCGGAAGGTCGGCAGGGATCCACGGCAACGTGGAGGCCTCGTCTCCGTTGCCCAGCGGAACCCACCGGAGTTCATCATGGTCCTGGAGGGGACGCGGCGCGCCGTCGAGCAGTTCGGCGAACCATACCCTCATGACGGCCCGCTCGTTCAGGGGCCATCCCGTGCCTGCCTGCGGTTCCACTTCGGCTCCGAGCCGGACGGTGACTCCGAGCTCCTCGAGCAGTTCGCGGTGCAGGGCGTCTTCGAAGGATTCCCCGGCCTCGAGTTTGCCGCCCGGGAACTCCCACATACCCGCGAATTGCGGTGGGGCGCTGCGCTTTGCGACGAGCAACCGTTTCGGATTTTCAAGGGAATCGACGACGGCGGCGCCCGCCACGCTTATCAGTCCAGTCACCGCAACAGTCTATGGGCCGCCAGGTGATCACCTCCGCCTATGGAAGTGCTCACATTCAGGGCCATTCGCCGGAGACTCGCACTAAGCTTGAAAGCTGGCTTTATTCCCGTCGAGTGGCTTCCCACTCACCCCCAAGAAACAGGACGATGACCACTACCGCTGTCAGCAAGACCTCCCAAAAGACCGGAAACCGCCACGTGGCGCTGGCGATCTTCGCCCTTGCCATGGGTGGATTTGCCATCGGCACCACGGAGTTCACCATGATGGGCTTGCTCAAGGAGATCGAGCAAGGACTCAACATCAGCACGCCTGAGGCCGGGAACCTGATTTCTGCCTACGCCTTGGGGGTCGTGGTGGGGGCGCCGATATTCGCTGCCCTGGGCGCCCGCCTCCCCCGCAAGCAACTTGCCTTGGGTCTCATGCTGTTCCTGTCCATAGCGAACCTGACGTCCTTCATCGCACCGGACTACGGAACCATGTTGATCACGAGGTTCGCCTCGGGACTGCCCCATGGCGCCTTCTTCGGGATCGCCGCGGTCATCGCGGCGAGCCTGGTTGCTCCCACCAAGCGCGGCTGGGCGATTTCGATGGTCATGGGCGGGCTCACCATCTCCAATGTCATCGGCGTTCCCGTGGCTACGTGGCTCGGCCAGAGCTTCGGGTGGCGCCTGCTCTTCATAGTCGTCGGCGCGATCGGCCTTGCCACCAGCGTGTTGCTGTGGAAATTTGTCCCCTTTGAGCCTGCCCACCCCGAGGCAAGCATCCGCCGGGAACTCGGTGCCCTCAAACGCATCCAGGTCTGGCTGGCATTGTTGATCGGAATCATCGGTTTTGGCGGCTTCTTTGCCACCTACACGTACATCTCCCACACCATGACGTCCGTGGCCGGCATCCCCGAGGCGCTGATACCCCTGGTGGTTGCCCTCTACGGTCTCGGCATGGTGGCAGGCAACATCCTCGGCGGCCGCATCGCCGACAAGTCGGTCATGGGAACCATCTACCGGGTCCTTCCGCTCATCGCGTTGGCGCTGGTGGCCTACGCCGTCGCAGCCCACTGGGCGTGGTCCGCGTTCATCATGGTCTTCATCGTGGGCGGTATCGGCTCCATGTTGGTTCCGCCGTTGCAGACGCGCCTCCTCGACGCATCACCGGACGCCCCGTCCCTGGCTTCCTCGCTCAACCATTCCGCCCTCAACATCGCCAACGCGCTTGGCGCGTTCCTGGGCGGCGTGGTCATCGCCTGGGGTTGGGGTTACGTTGCCCCGGCCCTCGTCGGTGCTGTCCTCGCAATCCTGGGACTTGGAGTCGCGGGCATCAGCGGCTGGCTGGAACGCAAGAGGCCACTGGCTGCATAGTGCTGTCGCAGGACCTAGACCTGCACCCGCTCCACGTCCGGTTCAAGGTAGATGACCCGCGCGATCGGCACTGCAGTGCGGATCCTGAGTTCGGCGTCGTCGATCGCTTTGGCAATCGCCTGGCCGGTATCTGCCGCGCCCACACTGATCTTCGCGGCGACAAGCAACTCCTCCGGACCCAGGTGCATGGTCTTGAGGTGGATGATGCGCGTGCCGTCGGACTCGATGGCTGCCGTGATGCGCGCGTTGTCCTCTTTGGTGGCTGATTCGCCGAGCAGCAAGGACTTGGTCTCCACCGCGAGCACCACGGCGATTCCCACAAGAAGCAGCCCGATCATTCCCGTGCCCGCCGCATCCCACAAGCCGTTGCCCGTGAGGAGGGTCAGGCTCACGCCGAACAGGGCGAAAACGAGGCCCAGCAGGGCTCCGAAGTCCTCCAGGAGAATCACAGGCAATTCCGGCTGCTTGGCGTTGCGGATGAACTTGATCCAGCTCTGCCCGCCGCGCAAGGGATTGGACTCGTGGATGGCCGTCCGGAAAGAGAAGGATTCCGCCACCACCGCGCCGAGGAGCACAGCCAGCGGCACCCACCAGAAACCACCTTCGATGGCATGGGGATGCTGGAACTTCTCCGCGGATTCGTACAGCGCGAAGAGGCCACCAACGCTGAACAGCACAATCGAAACGATGAAAGCGTAAATGTAACGTTCCCGGCCATAGCCGAACGGGTGTTCCGGACTAGCGGCGCGCTTCGCCCGCTTCCCGCCAAGCAGCAGGAGCAGCTGGTTGCCGGAGTCCGCTACAGAGTGAATCGCCTCGGCCAACATGGACGACGACATCGTCAGGACGAATGCGACGAACTTGAGCACGGCGATCGCCAGGTTGGCGCCAAGTGCCGCCAGGATTGCCTTGGTACCGCCGTGTTCAGCCACGTCAGGCCCCCTGCTGGGAGCGTGCGCTGGCGTAAAGACAGACAGTGGCGGCTGTGCCGAGGTTCAAGCTTTCCGCCGAACCGTAAACCGGCACGGCGACGCGATGGTCCGCAAGCGCCAGTTCCGACTCTGAAAGCCCTTGCGCCTCGTTACCGAACAGCCAGGCCGTTGGTGCTTCGAGTGCGTAAGCGGAAAGGGCTGCCGACGCTCCCAGACGGCGTGCCGCGTTCTCATCCTGGAGTTTGTCCAGGTTGAGGGTGCCGTAACCGTCCGCGGCGAGGATCCCGATACCGCGTTCCTTGCAGAGGGCCACGAGTTCCTCGACGTCCGCACCCAGGACAACGGGCAGGTGGAAGAGCGAACCTGCCGTGGACCGCACGGCCTTCGGGTTGTAGATGTCAACGCTGGAGGCCGTCAAGACGACCGCATCCGCGCCCGCGGCATCGGCGGCCCGAAGGACTGTTCCAGCGTTGCCGGGGTCCCGCACCTGGCACATGACGGCGATCAGCCGCGGTCCGGCGTCGAGCACCGATTCAAGGCTGACGTCCACAAAACTGCAGACGGCCACAATCCCTTGGGGGTTGACAGTGTCCGCCATGGCGGCCAGGACGTCGTCGTTCGCGAGCCGCAATGCGACGCCATCGGCGAGCCCGGCCAGTTCAGGGAGCCGGTCAAGGCAGCTTTCGCTCGCGAAGACTTCGTGGACGACGCCGGGCTCCCCCGCCGCGGTCCGCTCCCGGTGCAGGACCAGCGCCTCACGAACAGCTTGGGGGCCTTCCGCGAGGAACCGGCCGCGTTTTAAACGGGCCGGGCGCCCTGCAAGCTTTGCGACATCCCTGACCCGATCGGCTCGGGGGTTGGACATCGGAAGTTCTTGCGGGCGCCCGGTTTCGTTCATATACAGAACATTAGTGGCAGTTGCCACTGTCCCATGAACTGAGGCTACGCGTGCTACTCAGCAGCTTCAGCGGCCGGCTTCTTCGCAGCCTTGGCCTTGGGGGCCTTGGCAGCGGGCTCTTCGTCGGAAACGGAGGCTTTGACTGCCGGAGCAGCCTTGGTAGCCGCAGAAGTCTTGGCGGCAGCCTTCGGAGCGGACTCGGCCTTGGCGGCCGGAGCGGAGGTGTCGGCAGGCAAGGAATCCTTGGCTACCTGGACCAGTGCGGCGAAAGCGTTGGCGTCGGAGACGGCCAGCTCGGCCAGCATGCGGCGGTCAACCTCGACCTCAGCGGCCTTCAGGCCCTGGATCAGGCGGTTGTAGGTCAGGCCGTTGGCGCGGGATGCAGCGTTGATGCGCTGGATCCAGAGGCGACGGAAGTCGCCCTTCTTCTTGCGGCGGTCGCCGTAGCTGTACACAAACGAGTGCAGCAGCTGCTCTTTAGCCTTGCGGTACAGGCGAGACCGCTGACCGCGGTAACCCTTGGCCCGTTCAAGGACAACCCGACGCTTCTTGTGGGCGTTTACCGCCCGCTTCACACGTGCCACGTGCGTACTCCTTCAAAATTCTTATCCCAAGCTGCTACTGCCGGAAACCCGGCCGGCCTGAGAAGGCTTTGGTGTAGTCGGCAGCTACCGGATGGCAGCAACCAGAAAACTTGGAACTTAGACGCCGAGCATCTTCTTGATGACCTTGGCATCGCCCTTGAAGACGATCTTGTCGCCGGCAAGGCGACGGGTCAGGGTGGAGGACTTGTGCTCCAGGTAGTGGCGGCGGTTGGCCTGCTGACGCTTCAGCTTGCCGGTACCGGTCAGCTTGAAGCGCTTCTTAGCACCACTGTGGGTCTTCATCTTCGGCATGGGAACCGATCTCCTTACGTGTCCGCAGACTGGGTCTGCAGTTCTTTCGTGCAGCCACCCCATAGGAGGCGGCTGCTGCTTTCGTGCCGGGCGGAGGGGATGCCTCCTGCGGCGTGACTAGTTGGTCTTGCGCGCCGCTGGCTTCGGGGCGGCCTTGGGGGCTGCCGGTCGAGCTGCAGGCTTCGGAACCGCGGGCTTCGCCATCGGTTTCGGTACTGGTGTAGCAGCAGGCTTGGGAGCAGCCGGCACAACGGGCTTCGGAGCGCCCTGCTCAGGAGCCTTTGCCGGCTGAGAAGCCTTGATCGGTGCCGGTGCCTTCGCAGGCGCCGCAACCGGGGCAGCCTCAGCTACGGGAGCCTTTTCGACAACCGGAGCCGCTTCAACCACAGGGGCCTCTTCGACAACCGGAGCCGCGTCAACCACAGGGGCCTCTTCGACAACCGGAGTCGCGTCAACCACAGGGGCCTCTTCGACAACATTGTCCTCAGCGACCGGAGCCTCTTCGACTTCAGCAGCCTCAGCTTCAACGGTCTCCGGGGCGGTTTCCTCGGCCTGGGTCAAGAGTTCCGCCGGGAGCAAGTCCGCGAGTGACTGGGTCAAGGGAGCATCCTCGCCTGAAACGTCAATCCGGCCTGCAGCCTTGGCTTCATTCTGGGCTTTGGCTTCTGCACGCTGCGCCGCGCGGCGGGCCTCGGCCTTGGCCTCAGCCTTGTTCTTCAGCGGACCGATCACCATGACCATGTTGCGGCCATCGATACGCGGGCTTGACTCAATCACGCCGACTTCGGCAACATCCTCAGCGAAGCGCTGCAACAGACGGATGCCCATTTCAGGGCGCTGCTGCTCACGTCCGCGGAACTGGATCATGGCCTTTACCTTGTCACCGGCACCCAGGAAGCGAAGCGCGTGGCCGCGCTTGGTCTCGTAGTCGTGGGTGTCGATCTTCAGGCGGAAGCGGATTTCCTTCAGAACCGTGTTTGTCTGGTTCTTGCGGGCCTCACGGGCTTTGACAGCGGCTTCGTACTTGTACTTGCCGAAGTCCATCAGCTTGCACACCGGAGGCTTCGCCTGCGGTGCAACTTCAACGAGATCCAGGTCAGCCTCGGCAGCCAGACGCAGGGCGTCCTCAATACGGACGATTCCAACCTGTTCGCCGGCAGGGCCGACCAAACGCACCTCGGGGACGCGGATACGCTCATTGATTCTTGGCTCGCTAATGTCAAAGCTCCTGTTGTTGTGATGAGTATTCCACCGGCAAATAGAGAAGGCCCCCAATTGCTGGCGCAATCGAAGGCCTCGAAGATCGGATAAGCCCCTCAATGGGGGCATTCGCACCATCCAAGGTTGACCTTGAACGGTGTCCGACCAAGTACCCGGCAACTTACATCCCCGAAGGGAAACGGCTGACGCGGGTGGGAGAGAACTCCGCTTGCAAACTGAAAATCAATTCTACAGAAATCGGCAACCAACCGCACATTAACGATGGGTGGCCGAGCGCTGCATATGCCATGGAAATGGCAACTTCCAGTCGGTCTGTGACAAGCTTACCAGCATGAGCACTTCAGACAGCAATTCCCTCGACCACGAGCCCACCGGCACCGATGCCGGAGTAGGCCAGCAGATCCGCGACATTTCGGAAGTTCCGGCTGTTGAGGTCATCACCACCGGCGCCGTTCACCTCATGAGCGCAGCAGCCGTCAAGGTGGGCTTGGCCGACGATCCCGAGGCCGAGGAGCTCAAGGACCTGGACGAGGCCCGCAAACTGATCACCGCCTTGGCCGGACTCGTCACCGCCGCAGCACCGGAAATCGGTTCGCAGCACGCCGGCCCCTTGCGCGACGGCCTCCGCTCCCTGCAGCTTGCGTTCCGCGAGGCGTCCTTGATACCGGACGAGCCGGGCAAGGGCCCGGGCGAAAAGTTCACCGGCCCGGTCAACTGATCCGGACTACCTGTAGGACCGCGACGGCGGGCCGGCCCCTTTGGCCGGCCCGCCGTCGTCGTACTATCGCGCTTGGGCGAAACTCAGCTGGCGGGATCTCCCCCGCCGGCGCGGGAGATGGTCATGCTCCGGCGCCGACGCAGCTGGAGGAACAGCCCGGCCAGGCACAGGATCACTCCCGCCGTCCCGATGGCGACGAAGCCGGCCCAGGGCCCCACTCCGTCGATGAAGAGCCCCGCGACCGGCGAACCGAAGGCTACCCCCGCCGTAAGGGCCGAGCCATACCAGCCCATTGCCTCTCCACGCCGTTCCTCGTCCACGAGGTCGGCGACCTTTTCCGATGCCGCGGACAACACGGGCGCGCAGAGCAGGCCGGGGAGCAGCGACAACAATGCAAGGGTCCAGGTGTCCCCGGCGAAGCCCATCGGAATGGTCAGTGCCGCCATGCCCAGCAGGAGGAGGATGGGTGAAACGGGCCGGTGCATGGCGCCGTAGATGAGCCCGCCGACGACCGAAGAGGCGCACCAGAAGAAGAAGACAATTCCGATCTGGCTCTCGTGCCCGCCGCGCTGCAACACCGCGACGATTCCGACGTCGGTGCCGCTCAGCACCATGCCTGATCCTGCGGCGACGGCGAACACGGCGGCCACTGCCGCGGTGAACCACGTGAAGTTCCGGGCCATCCTTCCCCGCAGCCCGGACGGCTGGAAAACCGTCGGAGCCATCTCGGAGGCGGCTTCCTGGAGATGGGCCGGCGCCGATGCCACCACGGCGGCTTCGGCCGCATGGAGCTCATCGGCATCCCGGTCAGCCGTCTGGCCAGCATCCAGGACGACTTCGCTGCGGGTGGGCGGGTTGAACCAGAACAAGAACAGCCCGGCGGCTGAGGTGCACACACCGACGATGGTCAGGCCGAGGACCGTGAAGCCGCTGGTAGCGACAACTGCGCCCACCGCGGGGCCGATCATGAAGACCACTTCGGTGCCTATGGAGTCCAAGGCATAGGCGGAACGCCGTTGCTCACCGTCAACCAGGACACCGAGGGACTGCCGGATGACGCTGAAGATCGGCAGCGTCAGCAGGCCCCCGACGAAGACGAGCGGAAGGATCCATTCGTAGCTGACGTGGGGCACCACGGACCAAATCACCAGTTCCGACACCACCGAAGGAATAAGCGCCTTGCGCAGCCCGACGGTGTCCACGCGCCGGCCCCGCCACGGGGCGCCGATCGCGATGCCGATGGTGAAGACCGCGGCGGCAGCACCGGCGGCGGCATATCCCTTGCCCAAGGTGAGCACGATGTGCAAAGTGAGCAGGACCCCGGCTGCCGAGTGCGGTATGCGGGCCACCATGCCCACCAAGAGGAGACGCCGCACGGACGTGATGGACAGCATCTCCCGGTAGAGAGAGAAATTCACGAGCTACATCCCCTGTTCTGCCGAGGGCAGGACAAGGACGTTCCCCCTGTGCCTCCGGCTACTGTGCCGCCCGCTGCAGGCTGACTTCGATGGAGTCAACCCGCTCGGCGAACAATTCATTCTGCGCCCAACGCCCGTTCAGCCCGGCGACGAGGTCCTGCACCGCTGCGGCGTCCAGGCCGTCTTCGAGATACAGCACCACGCGCAATTCGGGCCCGGGTCCTCCGCCGGCCATGGCCGATCCGTCAGCCGTGCGCGAAGCCATTCCCGATCCCGGCCGCACCTCCAGGCGCCGCACGGCCGGGTACACCCCTGCCAGGGAATTGAGAGCAGCCTCCAGTTCATCATCAAGGTACGACGGCGTCCAGTCACGTTGCTGCGCCAGCGACCACATGGCGGGCCGTCTCACAACGAAGGTCACATCGGAACCGGGGTCGAGCACGAGCAGCTGGGCTCCCTCCGAGACAGCCGACAGCGCTGCCCGGGCCGCGTAGACTGCGACGGGACGGGCCTGCGGGTGCCAGGACTCAAGTGCGCCGGCCGAAGTGAACACGGGCATGGCCGTGCGGCCATCCGGCGCTTTCAGTGTCACGAGCGCCATGTCGGCCTGCTTGTCGGCATGGAGGCCGTCCACGCCCTCCGCTTCCTCAGCAAGCTGGGCCACGACCGGAACGAAGACCCTGGCGGTCGCCAGGGAAGCCACCACACCGGCCTCGCTCCCGGTACCCGCGAGCAGGGCCGCGACGGCGGCGAGGTACCCGGCGTCGGCCGTTCCGTCGTCGTCTTCGAAGTTGTGGATCTTGGCGGCGTCTCCGCTCAAATCCCGGCCCGCCCAGGGCTGGCCGGCGGAATCGACTGCTCCCCCGGCACCTGCGAGGGCCGCGGCGATGTGCCCGGGCAACTGCCGGGGCGCGGGAGTCGAATCCTTGTCAGCGGCCGGGGACTGTGGATCGTGGGACATCAGCGGCGCCCGGCGACGTCCAGGGCTTCCGGAAGGGTGAAGGCCCCGGCGTACAGCGCCTTGCCGACGATCGCTCCTTCGACCCCGAGCGGCACGAGTTCGCGGAGCACCCGCAGGTCCTCCAGGCTCGAGATTCCGCCGGACGCAATGACAGGTTTGCCGGTCTTTTCCACCATCTGGCGCAGCAGCTCGACGTTGGGACCCTGCAGGGTCCCGTCTTTCGTCACGTCGGTGACCACGTAGCGGGCGCAGCCGGCGTCCTCAAGGCGGGCGAGCACTTCCCAGAGATCCCCGCCTTCCTTGGTCCAGCCCCGGCCTGCGAGGGTTGTGCCGCGGACGTCGAGCCCGACGGCGATCTTGTCACCGAAGCGGCCGATGGCCCGGCGTGTCCACTCGGGGTCCTCCAACGCGGCGGTTCCCAGGTTCACGCGGGCGACGCCGAGCTCGAGTGCGCGCTCAAGGGATTCATCGTCGCGCAGTCCGCCGGACAACTCCACCTTGACGTTCAGCTGGGAAACAACCTCGGTGATGAGACCGGCGTTGTTGCCGCGGCCGAAGGCGGCGTCGAGGTCCACCATGTGCACCCACTCGGCTCCGGCGTTCTGCCAGTTCAGCGCTGCTTCCAACGGGGTGCCGTAGCTTGTCTCGGAACCGGCTTCTCCCTGAAGGAGACGGACGGCCTGGCCGTCCACGATGTCGACGGCGGGCAGGAGTTCCAGAACTGGCAGTTCGGAGGCGGTGGTCATTGAAGTCCTCGGTGTTTGTGGGGACGGGCGTCAGTTGCCCGGCCGGGTCATTTAGGGGCCAGGGTGAAGAGATAGGCAGCCAGCAGTGCAAGGCCGGCGAGTACGTAGAACGAAACGGAAACCCAGGCGGGGCGTTTCTGCTGGTGGAAGGAGATACCGCCGCCGACCAGCAGCCCGGCCGTGCCCATGAGAATAACGGACCACATATCAGGCAGTTCCTTCGGCTTCGCTCGCGTGCGGTTGGGACTTGGCCGGTGGACGCAGGCCCTCAACCCAGTTGCGCAGGAGCCGGGCTCCGGCGTCGCCCGACTTCTCGGGGTGGAATTGCGTGGCGCACAACGGTCCGTTTTCCACGGCGGCGATGAAGGGGGCGCCGTGTTCGGACCAGGTTACCTTCGGCGGGGCCATGCGCGGCTGGACGACGTCGAATTCCCACTTCTGCACGCCGTACGAGTGCACGAAATAGAACCGTTCGTGCTCGACGCCGGCGAACAGCTTCGAGCCTTCCGGCACGTCCACCGTGTTCCAGCCCATGTGCGGGACAACGGGCGCCGGCAGGAGCTCCACCTTGCCCGGCCACTCGCCCATGCCTTCGGCTTCGGTTCCGTGCTCGACACCGGCTTCGAACAGCACCTGGAGCCCGACGCAGATACCGAGGACGGGCCTGCCCCCGGCAACACGCCGGCCGATCATCCGGATGGCGTCGACTGCCTTGAGTTCGCGCATCACTGTTTCGAAGGCGCCGACGCCGGGGACCAGGAGCCCGTCAGCGTTCAGGACGTCTTCAGGCTTGGCGCTCAGTGTGACTGCCGCACCGGCACGCTCAAGGGCGCGGACTGCCGAGCGGACATTGCCCGAGCCGTAGTCAAGGACCGTTACGGTCGGCTTGCCCTCAGGCGAGACGATGCGGCTGGCTACCTTCGGATCCACCACGGCGCCATCCTTGAGGATATGCGTACTCACAGGGCACCCTTGGTGGACGGAATGCCTTCGACCCGGGGATCGGACTCGACGGCGGAACGGAGTGCACGCGCGAATGCCTTGAACTGTGCCTCGACGATGTGGTGCGGATCCCGGCCGGCCAGGACATTCATGTGGAGGCAGATGCCGGCGTGCAGGGTAATGGCCTCAAAGACGTGGCGGGTCAGCGAACCGGTGAAGTGTCCGCCGATCAGGTGGTATTCCTGGCCGGCGGGCTCACCGCCGTGGACCAGGTAAGGGCGTCCGGAGACGTCGACGACGGCGTGGGCCAACGCTTCATCCAACGGAACCGTAGCCTCGCCGAAGCGACGGATACCGGCTTTGTTGCCCAACGCGGTGCGCAGGACCTCGCCGAAGGTGATCGCAACGTCCTCCACCGTGTGGTGGGCGTCGATGTGGGTGTCTCCCGTCGCCTTGACGGTCATGTCGATGAGCGAATGCTTGGAGAGCGCCGTCAGCATGTGGTCATAGAACGGCACTGAGGTGCTGATGTCCGAGACTCCAGTGCCGTCGAGGTTGATTTCAACCAAGACGGAGGACTCACTGGTGGTGCGTTCCATGCGTGCAGTCCGGGCGGCCGCCGTGCTGGCGCCGTTTTCGCTCATTGATATGTCCTTAGGAGGAAGGTGTGGTGGGGCTTGTCCAAGTCTAGGCCGGTGAGGGAGCCTGGCCGTCCAGCAAGGCTTCGAGCGCCTCAAGGAAGGCCGTGGTCTCCGGCTCCGTGCCTGCCGTCACCCGGAGGTGGCCCGGTATGCCGACGTCGCGGATCAGGACTCCACGCTCCAGCAGGCCTTGCCACAGGGCATGGGGGTTTTCGATTCCGCCGAAGAAAACATAGTTCGAATCGGAGGCGGCCGGGGTGAAGCCCATCCGGGTCAACTCGCTGACAATGCGATCGCGCTGGATCTTGATGTCTTCGACGTCGGCCATGAGGGCTTCGCGGTGCCGGAGTGCGGCCAGCGCAGTCGCCTGGGTGATGGCGGAGAGGTGATACGGAAGGCGGACCAGGCGGATCGCGTCGGCGACCTCGGGGGCAGCGGCCATATAGCCGATGCGTGCACCGGCGAGGGCGAAGGCCTTGCTCATGGTCCTGGAGACGATCAGGCGCTCCCGGCCAGGGAGGAGCGTCAGCGCGCTTGGCGTATTATCGTGGGCGAACTCGTGGTAGGCCTCGTCCACGATCACGACTGTCTGGCTTGCTTCGCCTGCCTCGTACACGGCTTCGACAACATCCAGGCCAAGTCCGGTGCCGGTGGGGTTGTTGGGCGAGCAAAGGAACACGACGTTCGGTTTGAGTTCGCGCACCTGCGCGGCGGCCGAGGCTGCATCGAGTCCGTAGTCATCGCCGCGAACACCCGCAATGTAGGCGGTGTCGGTGCCGCTGGCCAGCAGGGGGTACATGGAGTACGTGGGAGGGAACCCGAGCGCGGACCGTCCGGGGCCACCGAAAACCTGGAGGATCTGCTGCAGCACTTCATTGGAACCGTTGGCTGCCCAGATATTCCCGGCAGCGAGGTCGTGGCCAAGGTATTCCGCCAAGGCCTCGCGCAGTTCTGTGAACTCACGGTCCGGATAGCGGTTCAGTCCGGTCGCGGCTGCCGCCACCGCTTCGGTGATGGCCGCCTGGACATCGGCCGGAACGCCATGCGTATTCTCGTTGACGTTGAGCAAAATCGGGACATCAAGCTGCGGCGCGCCATACGGGCTCAGGCCGCGGAGGTTGGTCCGGAGGGGAAGTCGGTCAAGTCGCTCACTCACCATGACAGTTTAAGGTGCCACGGCGGATGCCCTGAAACTGTGACGGCCCTGCGCCCGTTCAGGCGGGCTGCCACCCTGGACGAAAGTGCCCTCAGGTGGCAGGAATGAACAGTTGCTGGCCCGGTACGATGCGTCCGTCCTGCAGGTTGTTCAGCTGGATAATCTCGGCTACGACATCGCGAGGATCCCGGGAAGGCGCCGCCTTCCCTGCAATCCCCCACAACGATTCGCCCATTTGAACCGTGACACTCGTGCTGGACGTGGGCTGTAGCTCGGCGGCGGAGTCAGCAGCCTTGGCCGGTGAATTCAGGAATCCCGCCAGGCTGAGCAGCGCTGCAACCACGAGCATTGCCGGGAGGCCGAAGAAGACCATACGGCCCCGGCGTGTCAGGTGAAGCCTGCCCGGCGCCGCACTGCGGCCTGGGGTGTGGGTGATGGTGATTGCGGACATGAGCTGAGCCCTTCTGAACAATGCCGCATTCCGGAATCTCTGGGTGCGGCTGCCAATTCTTGCCTTCAGTCAGTGCTTGCGAGGCGATTGTTCGTCCATGTCTTCGAACGAACACCCGGATCCCGCAGCACTTTTATAGAACACATATTCGAACCTTGCTATGACATTTTTAGCACTTATCAACGAACGATGTCGAGACTCGCTAGAACAAATGTTTGATAAACGCCTGTGCCTGCCCTACGTTTGAGTGAAGGAACGAGCACTGAATCAGTGCAACAGGAGGGTCTGACATTTCAGGCCGACAGTCCCGGCAAGCGCCTCAGCGGCGGACGGGCGGAACGGAAGGGCGTTGGCGAACATGGCAGCGAAAGCCACTGGCAGCGGGTCGGCCTCATCGCGGAGCCAGCAGCCACAGAAGGCCCCCAAGAGCCTGACCGTCCGCCAGAAGAAAATCCTGGAGACCATCCAGCGTTCAGTGAACGATCATGGCTATCCGCCGTCGATGCGCGAAATCGGGGACACGGTTGGCTTGGCCAGCCTGTCCAGTGTCACGCACCAGTTGTCACAACTTGAGAAGCTCGGCTATCTCCGCCGCGATCCCAAGCGTCCGCGGGCGATGGAAGTCCTCATGCCATTGACCTTGGACGGCGGCTCGGTCATTCCCGGCGTCGAGGCTCCGGCGAAACTCCGGAGCGCGGGCGGCCTGGCCGTCACGGAGCTCGCGAGTGCCAGCGACACGGCCATGGTTCCCCTCGTGGGGCGCATTGCTGCCGGTGGACCCATCCTGGCCGACCAGACCGTTGAAGATGTCCTCCCGCTGCCCCGCCAGTTGGTTGGCCATGGCGAGCTCTTCATGCTGAAGGTCGCCGGTGATTCCATGATCGACGCCGCTATCTGCGATGGCGACTGGGTGGTGGTACGGCGGCAGAACGACGCACTCAACGGCGACATCGTGGCCGCGCTCCTGGACGACGAAGCCACCGTCAAGACCTTCCGTCAGCGCGACGGCCACACATGGCTGCTCCCCCAGAACACGCAATACGAGCCTATCCTGGGTGACCATGCCACCATCATGGGCAAGGTCGTCTCGGTCCTGCGCTCACTCTAGGACGCGCCCAGACGTGCCCGAGCCCGGACGCGCCCGCTTTAAGCCTTGGCCGACTCGGCGTAAAGCCGCTCGAGCGCACCGCGCACCACTGAACGGTCCGTCGTGGGCCAGAAGGGCGGCAAAGCTGCCCGGAGGAAGTTGCCGTAGCGTTCCGTCGAAAGCCGTGAATCCAGTACTGCCACCACGCCTTTGTCCCCCGTTGAGCGGATGAGGCGGCCTGCTCCCTGGGCCAGCCGGATGGCCGCGTGCGTCGCGGACACTGCCATGAAACCGTTGCCCCCGGCCTGCGCGACCGCGCGGGATCGTGCCGTCATCAGGGGATCGTCCGGACGAGGGAACGGGATCCGGTCGATGACGACCAGCCGGCAGGAACCGCCAGGAACGTCGACGCCCTGCCAGAGGGACATGGTGCCGAACAGGCACGTGTCCTCTTCCTCGGCAAACTGCCTGACCAACGCGGCCATGGTCGATTCGCCTTGGCACAGGATGTCCACGTCCAGGCGCGACCGCATCGCGTCCGCGGCGTCCTCCGCCGCACGGCGGGACGAAAAGAGGCACAAGGCTCCGCCGTGGGAGGCTTTGATGAGCTCTTCAAGTTCGTCGAGCGCCTCGGGCGAAGTGCCGCGCCCAGGCTTGGGCAGGTGCTTGGCGACGTACAGCATGCCCTGCTTCGGATAGTCGAACGGCGAGCCGACATCCACGCCGGTCCAGCTCGGGGCGCCTTGGCCAGTCAGGCCAAGCCCGCCGGCGGTGGCCTCGAAGGCAGAGCCAATGGCCAAGGTGGCAGAGGTCAAGACCACGGTGTGGCCTGCGAAGAGACCTTCCCGGAGGCGTCCGGCAACGCTGAGCGGCGCGATGTTGATGAGCGCCGGCGAATCCTCGTCGGGTGCCGTGTAGCCCTGCTGCGGATCGAAGGTGCTGTTCCGGGACAACCACACGACTTCCCGGTTTTCCCGGGCGGAGAGCAGCCGTTCGCACAACTCAAGGATCAGCATGAGCCGTGAGCGCGCGAGCTGGCGTCCGCCGTCGACCGCGTTGGACGAATCCCCCTTCGAATCGGAAAGCGCCGCACGGCACGCTTCCCGGAGCTGGTCCACGCAATCCAGCTGTTCATCATTGAGTCCGTTGGGCAGGAGGCCGGACGGCGCACCGATGATCGCGAGTTCCAGGCGGTCGGCTGCGGCGTTCAGCGCGTCCACGGTGATGGCTGTATGTTTGCGGGCGCTCGAGGCCGCGGCATGGATCATCGCCACCGACAGCTGTCCGGACACGGCTCCCGTCACCCGGTCCTGGAGCTCGTGGGCCTCGTCGACCACTACGACGTCGTACTCGGGCAGCACGGCCAGGCCTTCGAAGGCGCTGACGGCGAGCATCGCATGGTTGGTGACCACGACGTCGGACTCCGCGGCACGGTGGCGGGACAACTCACTGAAGCACTCCTCCGCCATCGGACACTTCTGCGCGCCGAGGCATTCCATCGACGTGACCGATACTTGGCGCCAGGCCCGGTCTGTCACACCCGGCATGAGTTCGTCGCGGTCCCCTGTGGTGGTCTTCCCGGCCCACTCGCGCAGCCGCAGGACTTCCTTGCCGAGCTGCGAGGCCGGGCCGCCGATGGCTGCGGCGAGATGCGGGACGCTGGTGTCCTCGCCGAGGGAGAACAACTGCCCCTCGGCGGGCTCCTCGCTCGGGAAACCGCCCTCCAGCTTGTGCCGGCACACATAGTTGGCCCGGCCCTTGACCAGGGCGATGCTGACCGGACGTTCCAGCTCCGGATTGATGGTTTCCAGGAGGCGGGGCAGGTCCCGGCCCACGATCTGCGTCTGCAGGGCAAGGGTAGCCGTGGACACCAGCGTGGGCTTGTTGCTTTCCATCGCGTGCGCAATGAGCGGAATCAGGTACGCGAGGGACTTGCCCGTGCCCGTGCCCGCCTGGACCAGGAGATGTTCGCCGGTCTCGATCGCCCGCGCCACCTGCCTGGCCATCTGGTGCTGGCCCGTGCGGTTTTGCCCGCCCATGCCGGCCACGGCTTTGTCCAGGAGTTCGAGGGCGATCCGCTCCCCCACGGTTTCGCCGCGCTCCCCCGCCTCTGGATCAACCATTGCGGACGAACGACTCCAACTCGGCGGCGAGGTTCTCATGGACCATGGCCACCACGCGGGTGCCTTCCTCCTCATGCTCGAGGCTGAGGATTTCGGCGTCGGTGTTGTGCAGCTTGTTGATGAGCTCGCCGCGGTTGTACGGAATCAGGACCTCAAGGCGCACTCCGGGGCGCGGAATGGCCTCGCTGATGGCTCCAAGGAGCTCCGCAATGCCCTGCCCTGTGCGCGTGGACACGACGACGTGGCGTGGCTCTTTCTGCTTGAGCCGCTCAATGACGAACGGATCCGCGGCGTCCGCCTTGTTCAGGACAATGATTTCCGGGATCTTCCGGGCATCCACTTCGCTGAACACCGTGCGGACGGCGGCGATCTGGCCTTCCGGATCGGGATGCGAAACGTCCACCACGTGGAGGATCAGATCGGCGTCGGCCACCTCTTCCAGCGTGGAACGGAAAGCCTCCACGAGCTGGGTGGGCAACGAACGCACAAAGCCGACGGTGTCCGAGAGCGTGTAGCCGATCCCGTCAGGTGTCTGGGCTTTGCGGACCGTGGGATCCAAGGTGGCGAACAACGCGTTCTCCACGAGGACACCGGCGTCCGTCAGGCGATTGAGCAGCGACGACTTTCCGGCGTTCGTGTAACCGGCGATGGCGACCGAAGGAACGGCGTTACGACGGCGGTTGGCCCGCTTGGTCTCGCGCGAGGGCTTCATCGCCGCGATTTCACGGCGAAGCTTGGCCATGCGTGTGCGGATTCGACGGCGGTCCAGCTCAATCTTGGTTTCACCAGGACCACGCGAACCCATGCCGGCGCCGGCGCCGCCCACCTGGCCACCGGCCTGGCGGGACATGGAATCGCCCCAACCACGCAGGCGCGGCAACAGGTATTCCAGCTGGGCCAGCTCCACCTGGGCCTTGCCCTCGCGGCTCTTGGCATGCTGCGCGAAGATGTCGAGGATCAACGTGGTGCGGTCCACAACCTTGACCTTGACGATGTCCTCAAGGCCGCGCCGCTGGGACGGTGCCAGTTCGGCGTCGACCACTACGGTGTCCGCGCCGGTGGACATCACGATGTCCTTGAGCTCCAAGGCTTTGCCTGAGCCAAGGAACGTGCCGGGGTCCGGCTTCATGCGGCGCTGGACGATGCCGTCCAAGACTTCCGAGCCGGCCGTTTCGGCCAAAGCGGCAAGTTCCCTGAGCGAATTCTCGGCGTCGGCCAGGGTGCCTTCGGTCCAGAGGCCTGCCAGCACGACTCGCTCAAGGCGCAGCTGCCGGTATTCGACCTCGGTGACATCTTCCAGTTCCGTGGACAGGCCCGCGGTGCGGCGCAAGGCCCGGCGCTCGGCCAGGTCCTCTTGGTCGCCGTCGTAGATGCTGTGTTCATCGTCCAGGCGGGAAATCGCCTGGGCCTTGCCAAACACGCCCCGGGGTTCGTCGCGGTCCTGCACCATGGCGGGTGCGTCCTTGGAGAGAATCCGGTCGATGACAGCCTGGATTTCTTCAGGACTCATGTCCTGGGCGTCGGAATCGGGTCCGGTGTTCTTCTGCGTGGTCATGGTCTCCTTTAGGGGGTTCGGCATTTCCAGAATAGTGCCGATTCGTCTCTTATGGCGCGGAATTCGCGCAGGGCTGATGCCTGGCAAGCCCCTGCCGATGGTCCGGGTATCCCTCCGGAGGGGCTGCGCGGAGTGCGTGCACAGTTCCCAAGGGCGGAAGGGGGCCGATCTGCTGAGTATCCAGGCGTCAAGAACAGCGTCTGGAATGGACATGCCAAGGCGGAATGGCGCCGCACATGGTGCAGGCCTGCGTCGCGGGCGGTGCCGGCTACTCAAAGATCAGGAACATGCGCACCAGACTATCAGACCGCGTCAAGCACGGGTTGGGCCGGCCCGGGGCGACGCGCGGTTTCCCTTGCCCGCTGCTGGCCACTAATCTGGCAAGCTATGGAGTCTGCTCACTATTTCAGCGCACAGCCCGCGGGGCCGTTCACCCGCAAGCCCCTCACGGTGGAACTGGCCGGCGCGACCCGCCGGCTCCAGACATCGGGCGGCATTTTCAGCCCCGACGGGATCGACAAGGGAACTGCGATCCTGCTCTCCGAGGTTCCGGCGCCCGCCCCGCAGGGAAATCTGCTGGACATCGGCTGCGGCTGGGGTCCCATTGCCCTGACGATGGGGCTCATGGCGCCGCATGCGCGCGTCTACGCCGTTGATGTCAACGAGCGCTGCGTCACCTTGACGAACGAGAACGCCGCCCTGCTGGAACTTGGGAATGTCACCGCGAGCCTGCCCGACGACGTCGACCCTGACGTGATGTTCGACACCATCTGGTCCAACCCGCCCATCCGCATCGGCAAGGATGGACTCCACGAGCTGCTGCTCACGTGGCTGCCACGGCTCGCGCCGGGTGGAACCGCCTGGCTTGTGGTGCAGAAAAACCTCGGGGCGGACTCGCTTCAGCGCTGGCTGGCCGATACGCTCGACGGTTCCTTCTCGGTATCCCGGGAAAGCACCTCGAAATCCTTCCGCGTCCTGCGGATCAGGAAAGCGTCCCGCTAGCGACAATCACGGCGGGCCCGCTCAGCTCCACATGTTCACGGCCGCTTTCGCCCGGGAAGAACCGCACCCCGACGACGCCGCCCGGCACCTTGACGCGCCACGTGTCCGGGGCGCCTTCCCCTGCCCAGTGGCGGATGGCGACGGCGGCCGCGCAGGCGCCGGTGCCGCACGATTGGGTCTCACCCACGCCGCGTTCGTGGACCCGCATGGTGATGTTGCCGACTCCTTCGTGAACGAGGGGCTCCGCGGGAACCACGAATTCGACATTGGTGCCGTTGGCCGGCTTGGGATCCACGACAGGCGCCTTGAAGAGCTGCGTGGATTTGAGCTCCGAGAGTTCGGCCAATGCCACCACGGTGTGCGGGTTGCCCATGCTGATGGAAAGGGCGGGCCGGGCGACTTCCAGTCCGTCGGCGCTGACGAGGGAGTCCATGGCCTTGCTCGTGGCGTCCTTGGGGAAAATGAATTCCCACGGGCCCATGTCCACCGCATAGCCCTCAGTGGTCCGGACAATCTTCTTGATGCCGCCGCGCGTCCCGATGGTCAGGGATTCACCGGCGTTGAGCGTGACAAGGCCCTGCTCGATGAGGAATTCGACGAACACCCGGACGCCGTTGCCGCACATTTCGGACAGCGAACCGTCTCCATTGCGGTAGTCCATGAACCACTCGGCATCGGAGTCCGCTTCGAGGAGCTGGAGGCCTTCGGGCAGGTACCGTGAAGGGACAGCCCGGATGAGCCCGTCCCCTCCGATGCCCAGGTGGCGGTCACAGAGCGCCGCGACTTGCTCCGGTGAGATCTGGTGCGCGTCATCGGGGTCTGCGACGAGGACGAAGTCGTTGCCCGTACCGTGTCCCTTGGAGAAGGCCAGTCCGTGAAGTCCGGAGGCGGGTACCGAACCGCCGGCAGCGGCAGGCTGCGGGGCGGAAAATGCAAGGGTTTCATCCATGGCTCAAGGCTACCTGCCCGAGGGGGCCCGCCTAAATCACTGACACGTGGCTTGCGCAGATTTCTGTCGCTTTGGCCTCCAAATCCGGATCCTGCCAGCCAAGCCAGTGGATCCGGGGGTCGGCCCGGAACCAGGTGAGCTGGCGCCGGGCGAATTGCCGGGTGGCCACGTTGGTTTCTTCGGCCGCTGCCGCCGTATCGGATTCGCCGTCGAGGACCTTCAGGAACTGGGCGTATCCGAGCGCCCGCGATGCCGTCTTGCCTTGTCGCAGTCCGGCGGCGTCGAGCCGCGCGACCTCTTCAAGGAGTCCAGCGTCCACCATCCTCAGCACGCGCTCGGCCAAACGCTCGCGCAGCACTGGCCGGTCGACGTCGAGCCCTATCTGCACGGCCGGCTGGAAGTACTCGCGCTGCGGCATGAAGGAGCTGAACGGGCGCTCGGTGAGCTCGAAGACTTCCAGCGCGCGGATGATCCGGCGCGCGTCGCCGAGCCGTCCCGCGGAAACTGGGTCGACAAGTTGCAGCCGTTCCTGGAGGCCTGCAAGACCGGAGGTTTCGTGCTCCAGCTCCAGCCGTTGCCGTACACCAGGGTCCGTCCCGGGAAATTCCAGGACATCCAACGCCGCCCGGACGTAGAGGCCGGAGCCGCCCACCAGGATGGCCCGCTTGCCGCGGCTTTGGATATCACGGATGGCGGCCCGGCAGTCGGTTTGGAAAGCCGAGACGCTGGCTTCTTCGGTGACATCCATGGTGTCCAGGAGGTGGTGGGTCACTCCCCTGCGTTCGGCGACGCTGATCTTGGCCGTGCCGATGTCCATGCCACGGTAGAACTGCATGGCATCGGCGTTGATGACCTCGCCGTCCATCGCGAGGGCGAGGTTGACGGCGAGATCGGATTTGCCGGAACCAGTGGGGCCGACGACGGCGATCACGGGCGGATGCGGATCAGCTGATCCGGCCGGTACTGCTGCCATGCCGGGCTAGCCGCGTCGTACGGGGAGCGACGGCATACCGAGGGAGACGGCTTTGAGGCCGCCGGACGCGGCGCCTGCGCCACTCGGTGCCGGAGCGCCGCAGGAATCGGCCTGGGAGCGGTCCCACGCGTCACCGGCCCGGGAGCGCCGCAGGCTGTAGTCCGCCGTCGTCGCCGGATCGGAGACGAGGTGGAAGGCAGCGGCCTCGGTGATCGTCACGGTGACGAAGTCGCCGGGCCGCGGGGCCTCTGCGCCTTCGGGCACGGAGAAGTGGACCAAACGCTGGTCCTGGGAACGACCGGACAGGCGATGCGTTTCTTCTGCCTTGCGGCCGGACTGGGCGGTGACAAGCAGTTCAACCCGGCGTCCAAGCTGTTTCGCGTTCTCCTCGGCCGCGATGCGGTCCTGGAGGGCGGTCAGCCGCTCGTAGCGTTCCTGGACGACCGCTTTGGGCAGCTGTTCCGGAAGGTCCGCTGCCGGGGTGCCCGGGCGCTTGGAGTACTGGAAGGTGAACGCCGAGGCGAAGCGCGACTTCTCGACGACGTCGAGCGTTGCTTGGAAGTCCTCTTCCGTCTCGCCGGGGAAACCCACGATGATATCGGTGGTGATCGCGGCGTGGGGAATCCTGTCGCGGACTTTGTCCAGGATGCCCAGGAACTTCGTGGAACGGTACGAGCGGCGCATGTCCTTGAGTACCTTGTCCGAGCCGGACTGGAGGGGCATGTGCAACTGCGGCATGACATTGGCCGTCTCGGCCATCGCGTCGATGACGTCGTCGGTGAATGCAGCCGGGTGCGGGCTGGTGAAGCGGACACGCTCGAGACCGGGGATGTCACCGCAGGCGCGGAGCAGCTTGGAGAACGCCAGGCGGTCCCCGAACTCCACGCCGTAGGAATTCACGTTCTGGCCGAGCAGGGTGACTTCGACGGCGCCATCGTCCACCAGCGCCTGGATTTCGGCGAGGATCTCTCCGGGACGGCGGTCCTTCTCCTTGCCGCGGAGCGACGGCACGATGCAGAAGGTGCAGGTGTTGTTGCAACCGACGGAGATGGAAACCCAGCCCGAGTACACGGAGTCGCGCTTGGTCGGCAGGGTGGACGGGAACACGTCCAGCGATTCCAGGATTTCGAGCTGCGCCTCATTGTTGTGGCGGGCCCGGTCCAGCAGCGCGGGCAGCGCCCCCACGTTGTGGGTGCCGAACACCGCATCCACCCATGGCGCCTTGCGCACGATGGTTTCGCGGTCCTTTTGCGCCAGGCATCCGCCCACGGCGATCTGCATTCCCAGATGGGCTGCCTTGACTTGCTTGAGTTCCCCGAGGTTGCCGTACAGCTTGTTGTCGGCGTTCTCACGCACGGCGCAGGTATTGAAGACCACGACGTCGGCGACGCCGCCATCGAACGGCACGTATCCTGCGTCCTCCAGGAGCCCTGCCATGCGCTCGGAGTCATGGACGTTCATTTGGCAACCGAAGGTGCGGACCTGGTAGGTGCGCTTCGCCCCATGGTCTGGTGCCGTATCGCTGACCGGGGCCGGTGTGGGCTGCTGAAGGGTGGCTGGTGCTGGTGCTGCGGAAGGGGAACTCACCAATCTAGGGTAGCCCCTCTGACTAGTACCAGTTGAAGCCCATCTCATGCTGCCAGGCGTTGCAAGGGGAACCGTAACGGTCACGGATATAGCCAAGGCCCCAATCGATCTGGGTCCGGTAGTTGCTGAGCCAGTCGCTGCCCGCGGAATAGTACTTGTCCGGCGGGAGCGCCTGCGCAACACCGTAGGCCCCGCTGCTGGGATTCGTGGCATCCGTCATCCAGCTTGATTCCTGGTTCCACAGCAGTGACAGACACTGCATTTGGTCCTGCCCCCAGCCGAAGGCGCCGAGGCGGGACGACGCATATTGCCGCGCACCTGCGGGGTCGTCGACGACGCTTCCCCCGCCACCACCTCCGCCACCACCGAAGCCGCCGCCTCCTCCGCTGCTGACGGGCGGCGGTGCGGCTTGCTGGTTGCTGGCGGCTGCAGCTGCCTGCTGCGCCCGCTGGTTGGCCGCTGCCTGGGCGTCGGCTTCCGCTTGGCGCTGCGCCGCCTCCCGCTTGGCTTCCTGGGCCGCCTGATAGGCGGCAAGCGCTACTTGGCCTTCCTGGTACTTCTGTGCCACTGCGGCCGAGGTAGAAGTCAAGGACGCGAGCTGGGCGACCATGGTCTTCCGCTGGCCGTCCGTGGCGGCGACGCTGTCCTCGGCCGCGCGCCTGGCAGACTCTGCGGCTTGGGCCTTTGCCGCAGCGTCACTGTCCAGTTGGGCCAGGACATCGCGCGCAGCTTGTTCCTGGGCGGTTGCGGCGGCTGACGCCCGGGACGCGCTGAGGGCGTCATCGTGCAGCTTCGACGTGCGATCGAGAACCCTGTTCAGCAAGGCATAACTTTGAATGTTGTCAGGCGCGATGGCGGCATTCGCGACGGACCAGGGCCCGGGATCGAACCCGCCGGACTCGTATGCCTTGACGACCAGGGACGACGTGGCCTTCTTCAGCGAATCCGCTTTTGCCTTGGCCTGCTGCGATGCCTCAGCCAGTTTCTGGGTCACAGCTTGCTGGCGCTGCAGGGCGTCATGGGCCTTCGCGTACTCGGTTCCCGCTTTGATGGCGGCTGCGCCAAGCTCGCCTGACTTCTGCTGAAGGCCGGCCAACAACTGGTTGATCCGGTCCACTTCGGCGCTTGCGGCTGCTTCATTTCCTTGGGCCTGTTGCACTTCTGCCCAACTGGGATAGCCCGACGGCGGGGCATCGTCGTCCGCCGAAGCCGGGCCGGCTTGGAGAAGCGACGCGACAAGCAAGGGCACAATGATTGCCGAAAGCCGTAACGACAACGGATTCATTGGATCTGACCTGCTTTCCGACTCGGAACACTAGTCCAGAACCTTAGCCGACCACCACCAAGAACCCGACCAACCCCGCCGCACGGGACAATACTCACAGGCAGCTCTCAGTTTCCCGGCCGCCCCGTCTAGCCGATGTCGTCTCCTCCAGGACCGCCGTATGCGCCGGCCTTGCGGGACTCCGACTCGCCCGCCAAGGTTTCGTCCAGGACTTCGCCGACAATCCGGAATGCCGCCGATGGCTGGTAGCCCTTGCGGGCAAGCATCGACGCGAGCCGCCGGGTCTGCTTGTCTCGTTCGGTCCTGTCGGAGAGGTCGGCGCCGGCCCGCAAACGGCGGGCGACCAAGTCCCTTGCAGCGTTTGTTTCGTCGTCATCGCTCACTTGCGCGAGGGCCTTCTCCGCCGTTTCAGCGTCGATGCCTTTGTCCGCCAATTCGCGTCTCAAGGCACCCCGGGCGAGTTTCCTCGACTGGGAGCGGCTTCGGACCCACATCTCCGCGAACTCGGCGTCGTCGATGAGCCGGACTTCCTCGAAGCGGTCCAAGACGGCTTCGGCCACATCTTCCGGCACGTTCCGCTCAGCCAGCTTGCGTGCCAGCTGAAGCCTGCTCTTGGGCGAGTTGGTCAGTTGTCGGAGCACAATGGCCCGCGCCACTGATTCCGGATTGGCCTCAGGGTCCGCGGCCACGGACGAATCCGCAGAGGGACCCCAGGACCGGGCGCCCCGTCCGGATTCCGACGTCGGCTTGGAACCCGAAGAACCAAAAGAACCCGAGGACCGGGAGTGGCCGCCGCGCTTAGCCGTCAACGGCCTTCAGCTTCGGCGATTTGTCGGCTTCGGCAGGCTTGACTACTCCGACGCCAAGCTTTTCCTTGATCAGCCGCTCAAGGTCCGCTGCCAGCTCCGGGTTGTCACGCAGGAAGCGGCGGGAGTTCTCCATGCCCTGCCCCAGCTGGTCACCGTCGTAGGTGAACCATGAACCGGACTTCTTGATGATGCCGTGCTCGACGCCCATATCGATGATGCCGCCCTCACGGGAAATGCCCTGGCCGTAGATGATGTCGAATTCGGCGATCTTGAACGGCGGCGCCATCTTGTTCTTGACGATCTTGGCCTTGGTGCGGTTGCCTACCGAGTCCGCACCTTCCTTCAACGTCTGGATGCGGCGCACGTCAATGCGGATGGAAGCGTAGAACTTCAGTGCTTTACCACCGGTGGTGGTCTCAGGCGAACCGAAGAAAACGCCGATCTTCTCACGGAGCTGGTTGATGAAGATGGCGGTGGTCTTGGTCTGGCTCAGCCGGCCGGTGATCTTGCGCAGGGCCTGGCTCATGAGGCGGGCCTGGAGGCCGACGTGGGAGTCACCCATTTCGCCTTCGATTTCAGCACGGGGAACCAACGCAGCCACGGAGTCAATCACGACGATATCCAAGGAGCCGGAGCCGATCAGCATGTCCATGATTTCCAACGCCTGCTCGCCTGTGTCCGGCTGCGAAACCAGCAGCGCGTCGGTGTCGACACCCAGCTTTGCCGCGTACTCGGGATCGAGGGCGTGCTCGGCGTCGATGAAGGCAGCGATGCCGCCCTGGCGCTGGGCATTGGCTACGGCGTGAAGCGCGACGGTGGTCTTACCCGAGGATTCCGGGCCGTAGATCTCCACGATGCGCCCGCGCGGCAGGCCGCCAATCCCGAGGGCGACGTCCAGGGCGATGGAACCGGTGGGAATGACTTCGATGGGCGCACGGATATCGTCGCCCAAGCGCATGATGGAGCCCTTGCCGAATTGCTTGTCGATCTGGGCAAGCGCTGCCTCGAGCGCCTTCTCACGATCCTGGTTTGCCGCCATGGTTCACACCTCTGATGCTTTCTCGCTGTGGACTGGCCTGAACGGCCGCTTTCCTGTCTCATCCGACGCTAGTACGAGCCGCTGACAATTTTGCGTGCGACTTCGTCTATGTGGACAACTACGGGCTTCGAATGACACGGAAACCGCTCCGCCAGGACCAATTTTCCTCTGATAGGAGCATAGCCTCATCCGAACAGATATTCGAACAAATGTGCGGGCGTGTCCGGTCAGGAAGCGGAACTCAGAACGTCCGGGAACTTTTGTCGGCGGGCTTGACGTCCCTGCCGAGCCGTCGCTCCGGGGGAACGTCCTGGACGTCGCACAGGGCAAGCCAGACGTCGCGGGGGCTGTAGCCCGCTGCCAAGGCGTCGTCTGCCGTACGGCCGCCGACGCCGGCCAATACAAGGGAGCTGCTGAGGACCCGGGAGTAGCCAGCCCCGAATTCATCGTCCATTAGCCGCCAGAAGTCACTGATCCGCACCAATAGAGTCTCTCATGGGAGCGGACTCTAGAATGGTTGTCATGAGCAACACTCCCGAGGACGCACCAGAGATGGTGGAGTCCGGCGACAACGTCGACGCCGCCCTCCAGCAGGTGGAACACCAGCTGAGCATGTTCTGGCGCCGCGCACGATCGCTTTCCCACCAGTTATCACGCCAGGTCCATCCCGACATGGAGCCAGCCGCTTACGGACTGCTGACGATCATTCGGAAAGAGGGCCCCATTCGCCTGACGGAGCTCGCCTCATGCATCGGCGTCGGAAAGCCGTCGGTAAGCCGCCAGATCGCGTTCCTTGAGAGCATCGGCATGGTCTACAAAGAGGCCGACCCCCAGGACGGCCGCGCACAGTCGATCCGGCTCACCCCCAAGGGCGAAGAAAAGATGCATCAGGTGCAGGACGCGCGCCGGCAGGTCTTCCGGGAACGGCTGGGCGAGTGGCCGCTGGAAGAAATCCAGACTCTGGCGGACTACATTGAACGGCTCAATGCTGCGTACGGCGAAGGAATCGGCAAGGACTGACCGCACCAAGCCGCAGGGACCAACGAAGCCGGATTGACCAGAGAAGGAGGACCTCCAACGGAGGTCCTCCTTCTCTACTTCAAGTATTTGCCGGCGCTGGACCGCAGAGGATCCCGACCAATAGGTCAAGAACGTGCCGGATCGCCGCTCCGGTAACCATGTACCGGAGGTGGCTCGGCCTAGCGGGCTCCGGAGAGCATGCCCTGCGTGAAATCGTCGTTCAGTTCGGCACTGAGCTCGCGGTCGAGATCTCGACCGTAGCGCTGGGCGAATTCCTGCGGGACGGTGTCCGGCACGGCGACGCCTTCGGCGACGGCCACCCGGTCGCTGACCTCGCGGAGCATTCCGGACAACGGAACGTCCAGCGCCGAGCAGATCGAGGACAGCAGCTCTGAGGATGCTTCCTTCTGGCCGCGCTCAACTTCGCTCAGGTAGCCAAGGGAAACGCGGGCGCTGTGCGAGACTTCGCGGAGCGTACGGCCCTGGCGCTGGCGGACATCGCGCAGGACATCACCAATTTCGTGACGCAGTACAACCATTTTGCGCTCCTTCTGTTCGCTCGGTGCCTTCTCGGCCAAGCCCACATCCTTCCAGCGGACAACGCCGTTTACGGATACGGGCTGCTTAACCATCTGTATCGCCTTGCTCCCTCGTGAGTCCGGTTCACCTTGAAGGTGCACCGGTTGTTTTCTACATCCTAGGCGCCCCGGCCATTCCGAGGCGACACAATGTAACAACTATTGGGCCGCTGTTTTTGTTCCCGGCTACTTTACGTGCGGTAGGTCGACATGGACAAGGCACTCCACCAAGCGCTCCAGTGCAGCCGCGGTTGCCTGCGCACGGATTCCCGGCCGATCTCCTCGAAAGGAGTAGGCATGCGCCACGGCTCCGCCGGACGTCGCGACGCCAATAAAGACAGTGCCGACCGGCTTCCCGTCGTGCGGCAAAGGCCCCGCAACCCCCGTAGTGGAGACCCCGACGTCGGCCCCGCAGGCTTGCCTGGCGCCGGCAGCCATTGCCGCGGCAACCTCGGCGTCGACGGATCCGACGGCGGACAGCAGTTCCTCGGACACCCCCAGGATTCCGGCCTTGACCGCATTCTGGTAAGCGACCACCCCGCCCTGGAGCATGCCCGACGCACCGGGAGTATCAGCGAGGGTGGCTGCGACCAGGCCCGCCGTCAACGATTCAGCGGTAGCCACGGTGACGCCCCGCTCGATGGCGAGGGCGACAGCGGACGCGGCCGTCGCATCAGCGGTGGTGCTCATGCGCGCTTGCCGGCGGCGCGAAGCTTTGCTGCTTCGATCACGTATTCGACGCCGGTCCACACCGTGATGGCGAGGGCGACGATCATGACCCAGAAGGCAACGCTGACCAGCCACGGCGCGAACGAATTCAGCGGAAGGATGTAGAGGAAGATCGCGACAGTCTGGACGACTGTCTTGAGCTTGCCGCCACGCGAGGCCGGCATCACCCCGTAGCGGATGACAAAGAAGCGCAGGGCGGTGATTCCCCACTCGCGCACGAGGATGAGGATCGTGATCCACCAGGGCAGCTCCCCCAGCGCCGACAGGAGGACAAGAGCCGATCCAATCAGCAGCTTGTCGGCAATGGGGTCCGCGATCTTGCCGAAGTTGGTGACGAGGTTGCGGCTCCGGGCGATGTCGCCGTCGAGCTTGTCCGTATAGATCGCCACGGCGAAAGCCACGACGGCGGCCCAGCGCCAGACGCCATGCTGGCTGTTGTCCTCCAGGAGGAACCACACGAAGAAGGGGACCAGGACAATCCGGAGCATCGTCAGGATGTTGGGCAGGTTCCAGATATCGGAGCTGCTGGAACCGGCTTTGCTGCCCTCGGATGTAGTCACCCCTCTAGGCTACCGTCCGGTCAGTGACCAGGCGTCCTCGCCGCCGTCGTCCTCGTCATCGGAGCTGTCTGCGCCGTCGTGGTACTCCGTGACATGCTTGCGGCGTTCGAGGTCGGCGGCAACCAGGTCTTCGGCGTAGCCTCCGACGGCGATGTTCGCGTTCGCGTTCTCGCTCAGCGCCGCGGTGTGCGCGTCGGGCGTCACAGGAGCCTCCTGCCCCTTCATGGCCGCCAGCACGGGCGCGAGGTCGTCGGGCTTGACCAGGACATCGCGGGCCTTGGAACCTTCCGACGGACCGACGACGCCGCGCGACTCCAGCAGGTCCATGAGGCGGCCGGCCTTGGCGAAGCCGACCCGGAGCTTGCGCTGCAGCATCGACGTGGAGCCGAACTGGGTGGTGACCACGAGTTCCGTGGCCTGCAGCAGGACCTCGAGATCGTCTCCGATGTCGTCGTCGATCTGCTTCTTCTGCGCCTCGGGCGCGACGTCGTCACGGTAGACGGCCTTGAGCTGGCCCTTGACGTGCTCCACCACCCGGTGGATTTCCGACTCCGTGACCCAGGCGCCCTGCACGCGCATCGCCTTCGAGGCGCCCATGGGCAGGAAAAGCGCGTCACCCTGGCCAATGAGCTTTTCCGCGCCGGGCTGGTCCAGGACCACCCGGGAGTCGGTGACGGAGGACGTGGCGAACGCCATGCGCGACGGGACGTTCGCCTTGATCAGGCCGGTGACGACGTCAACGGACGGACGTTGGGTGGCGAGGACCAAGTGGATGCCGGCAGCACGGGCGAGCTGGGTGATCCGGACAATCGAGTCTTCGACATCGCGCGGGGCCACCATCATGAGGTCGGCGAGTTCGTCCACGATCACCAGCAAGTACGGGTAGGGCTTGATGATGCGCTTGGAGTCGACCGGTGGCACAACCTTGCCGGCACGGACGGCCTTGTTGAAGTCGTCGATGTGCTTGAAGCCGTAGTTGGCGAGGTCGTCGTAGCGGGCGTCCATTTCACGAACAACCCACTGAAGCGCCTCGGCGGCTTTCTTGGGGTTGGTGATGATCGGGGTGATGAGGTGCGGAACCCCCTCGTACGCTGTCAGTTCCACTCGCTTGGGGTCCACCATGACCATGCGGACCTCATCGGGTGTGGCGCGCATCAGGATGGACGTGATCATGGAGTTCACGAACGACGACTTACCGGCACCCGTGGCACCTGCCACGAGCAAGTGCGGCATCTTGGCGAGGTTCGCGACGACATAGCCACCCTCGACGTCCTTGCCGACGCCCATCACCATGGGGTGGTCTGTCCGCCGAGCGTTCTGGCTGCGCAGGACATCGCCGAGGGACACGGTTTCGCGGTCCGTGTTGGGGATCTCGATGCCGATGGCCGACTTGCCGGGGATCGGGCTGAGGATACGGACATCGCTCGATGCCACGGCGTAGGAGATGTTCTTGGACAAGGCCGTGACGCGCTCCACCTTGGTGCCGGGAGCAAGTTCGATCTCGTAGCGGGTCACGGTAGGCCCGCGGCTGAAGCCGGTGACAGTGGCGTCCACATTGAACTGCTGCATCGTGTCCGTCAGTGCGGCCACGACGGCGTCGTTCGCTTCGGTGCGCTCCTTCGGAATGGAGCCTGGCGTCAGGTTGTCCGAGGACGGCAGCGTGTAGGTGACGTCGCCGGCGAGCGACAGTTGTTCGGTGCGCTGCGGGATCGGCGTCGGGGGCGGCGGCGGACTGATCGGCGCGGAAGGCACAATGACCGGGGGGACCGCGGCGGTCGGAGCAACCAGGGGGATCGCTTCGGTGGCGTTGTCTGCTACCGCCTTCGCGCTTCCGAGTCCCTGGGCGGCCTTGATCTTCTCGACCGCGATTTCGGCCTGGGTCGGCCTGCGCACGCCGGGCGGGACGGACGGTCCGCCCTTGGCGGGCGGGGCATCGTCGTCGACGATTGCGTGTTCGAAGGCCTCGTCGCCGACATAGCCCTCCAGCGTGGGGTCGCCGTCGTGGTCCTTGCCGAAGAGGCGCCTGCGGCGCTTCTTTTTCGGTTCGGCGGCCGCGTCGTTTTCGTAGAGGTAGCTGCGGTCATGGGAATCGCCGCGATGCGCGTCGGCGTCCAGGTCGACACCCATGAGGTGCTCGTAGGCGCCGCGGACACGCCGGGGAATGGCGCCGAAGGGCGTGGCCGTCACAATGAGGAGGGACACGAACGCCAGGGCGCCGTAGACCATGACGGGTACCGCTGGGTGGATGGCGGCCAGGGGCGACGCCGCGAGGAAGCCGAGCATTCCGCCCGCGCGCCGGAGGCCTTCGAATCCATCGGCGACAGTCGGTTGGCCGCCGATGATGTGGGCCAAGCCTGTGCCGGCGAACGTCATGATCAGGAAGCCGATGCCCACGCGGTTGTTGCCGCGGCTGTCCCACGGGTGCCGGAAGAGCCGGAAGGCACAGACGAAAAGCATGAGCGGCAGAAGCAGGGATACCCAGCCGAAGGTTCCGTTCACGATGCTGTAGACAACGTCCGGGAACCAGCCTTTGAAGCCCCACCAGGCGAAGGTTGCGATGAAGACACCGAGCACGAGGTTGAAGAGGGCGGCGCCGTCCCGGCGGTCGGCCGGATCGAGGTCGCTGACGTCATGGCCGATCCGGCGGATGCCGGCACCCACCACGTGCCCGATTCCCAGCCAGACACCGGCAAGCGCACGCAGGATCCACGGTTGTTGGGGTTCGACGACGGCGGCTTGCTTGCCGCGGGCCGCGCCTGTGCCGCTCCTGCCGGTCTTGGCCGGGGTCCGGCCGCTGCCCGAGCCGCCGGATTTGCTATTGGAGCTGCCTCTAGGCGCGGAGGTAGTACGAGTCGCCATATCGGCCACGCTACCCCAAGCTGTCCGGAAAACCGCGGATTTCAGGGGCGCGGAGGAACCATGTTGCCCCTGTGAACCATTCGCGGACCTCGGGTTCACGGCGGGCTGGTCTCCAAACACGAACAGCCCGGTTCGTCTGAACCGGGCTGTTCGGAGGCGTCACCGTCCCGGTTAAGCTTCCAAAACCAACGGGATGATCATGGGGCGGCGGCGAAGCTTGCGGTTGACCCACGTGCCGATCACCCGGCGGACCACTTGCTGGAGCTGGTGGTTGGTATGGTCCGCGTGGTGCAGCACGGCGTCTTCGAGGGCCGCGTTGATCTTGGGGATGATCTCATCGAACACGGAATCATCCTCGGCCACGCCGCGGGCGTGGATTTCGGGGCCCGAGACGATCTTGCCGGTGGTCCGGTTGATCACGGTGATAACGGAGATGAAACCCTCGTCGCCGAGGATCCTGCGGTCCTTGAGGTCGGCGTCGGTGATTTCACCCACGCTGGAGCCATCCACGTAGACGAAGCCGACTTCCACCTGGCCCACCACATTGGCCTTGTGGTCCCTGACGTCGATGACCGTGCCGTTGTCGCTGAGGATGACGCGGTCCGAGGGCACGCCGGATTCCTCCGCCAGGTTGCCGTTGGCGATGAGGTGCCGGGTTTCGCCGTGCACAGGCATCGCGTTCAGGGGCTTGAGGATGTTATAGCAGTAGAGCAGTTCGCCCGCGGCGGCGTGGCCGGAGACGTGCACTTTGGCGTTGCCCTTGTGGACGACGTCGGCGCCCAGCTTGAGCAGTCCGTTGATGATCCGGTAGACCGCGTTTTCGTTGCCGGGGATGAGGCTCGAGGCAAGAATGACGGTGTCACCCTGGCCGACAACCACGCGGTGGTCACCGTTGGCCATCCGGGACAGTGCCGCCATGGGTTCGCCCTGGGAGCCCGTGGACATGAGCACCACGCGGTGGTCCGGCAGGTTGTCGATGTTCTTGATGTCCACGAGGATGCCCGGCGGGACGTCAAGGTAGCCCAGCTTCGCGGCGATGGCCATGTTGCGGACCATGGACCGGCCCACGAAGGCGACATTGCGGCCATGCTTGGCGGCGGCGTCGAGCACTTGCTGCACCCGGTGCACGTGGGAGGAGAAGGAGGCGACAATGATCCGCTTCCTGGCCTGGCCGAACAACCGGTCCAAGGTGGGACCGATCTCCTTTTCCGCCGTGGTGAAGCCGGGGACATCCGCGTTGGTGGAGTCGGCCATGAACAGGTCCACCCCTTCTTCACCCAGGCGGGCGAAGTGGCGCAGGTCCGTGATGCGGCCGTCGAGGGGCAACTGGTCCATTTTGAAGTCGCCCGTGTGCAGCACGTTGCCGCCGGCGGTGCGGATGAAGACGGCCAAGGCATCCGGAATGGAGTGGTTGACGGCGACGAATTCGCATTCGAAGGGGCCGAACTGCTCCACCTGACGTTCAGTGACCGTGAGCGTGTACGGCTTGATCCGGTGTTCCTGGAGCTTGGCTTCCACGAGGGCAAGCGTCAGCTGGGAACCGACCAACGGCAAGTCCGGACGCAGGCGCAGAAGGTACGGCACAGCGCCGATGTGGTCCTCATGGCCGTGGGTCAGGACGATGGCGACTACGTCGTCCAGCCTGTCCTCGATGTACGAGAAATCCGGTAGGATCAGGTCAACACCCGGCTGTGTCTCTTCAGGGAAGAGCACGCCGCAGTCAACCACCAGCAGCTTGCCGTTGATTTCGAAAACGGCCATGTTGCGGCCGATCTCCCCCAGCCCGCCAAGGGGCACGATCCGAAGTGTTCCCTGCGGAAGTTTGGGCGGGGTGACAAGTCCGGGAAGGGCGGTTTGGGTCATAATGCGCTACTTTCCGGCGGAATCGTCCTAGACAGTGAAGTCCATTCCAGCTTCCGCCAAGTCCTCGCGGATGATTGCGATCTCGGCGGCGTCCGGCTCCACGAGGGGCAAACGGACAACCGAGTTGGGCAGGACTCCCTGCCATTTAAGAATTTGCTTGGCGGCGACGGCGCCTTGGACCCGGGTCATGGTTGCGCGGACCACGGGCTCGAGTTCGAAGTTGATCTTGCGCGCCGTACCGAGGTCGTTCGCGTTGATGGCGTCGATCAGCTCACGGAAACGGCGGGTGACGACATGGGTGGTAACGCCAATCAGGCCCACCGCGCCCATGGCCATCCACTGGAGGGTGAGGCCGTCGTCGCCCGAGTAGAAAAGGAGGTCGGTTTCTGCCATAACGCGCGTTGCCGCGGCGAAGTCGGCTTTGGCATCCTTGACGGCGACGATGTTGGGGTGCGACGCGAGGCCGATCATGGTCTCCGGTGCGATCTGGATGGAGGAGCGCCCGGGAATGTCGTAGAGCATGACGGGAAGCTCGGTTGCGGACGCAATGGTCTCGAAGTGCGCCCGGACCCCGGCTTGGCTTGGCTTGTTGTAGTACGGGGTGACGATCAGGAGTCCGTCGACGCCGAGCTTCGCGGCTTCCTGGGAGAGGTGCACCGAGTGCGCGGTGTCATTGGTTCCCGTGCCCGCGATGATTGCCGCGCGACCGCCCACAGCTTCCTTCACAGCGCGGAACATGCCGAGGTTTTCCTCGTCGGTGAGGGTTGATGTCTCCCCGGTTGTTCCGGTGACGACCAGGCCATCGCAGCCGTCGTCGACGAGCTTGACTGCCAATTCAGCTGCCTGCTTGTAGTCAACTTCGCCGTCCTTGGTGAACGGGGTGACCATGGCGGTCAGAAGGGTACCGAGAGCAGGAACGTTCGCACGAGAGTCAGACATATGAAAAACGTTACCCTGTCGGCCACGGGTTGGGAGAATGGGGCCCGCGTGATGGTCGTCAAATTCAGCGAAATGGGAGCAAGGCCTCATACGTAGACGGCGGAGACGGCATAGAGGTCCGCTCCCGCCTCGGCCTCGGATCCCCTTGGGTCACCCAGGCTTCCTCGGCGCCGTACAGCTCGAGGTCATAGCCTGTCAGCGACAACTCCGGGAAGACGACAAGGCGGCCGCCCCGCGAATGGGCATCCTCGATAAGGCGCGCGTGTTCCGGCACGTTGGCGGGCACACCGCCGTCGAGCGCTTCGTATTGAATGGCGGCAACTGTCAGGGCGGAATTCACCCAGCTATCCTAGATCAGCGCCTTTAGGCGGGGCCGCTTTGGCAGCCGGAGCGGCCGCCCCCGAACGTCGCCGAGTTGCCCGGATACTGGCCTCCGGGCTTCGCGGCTGTCTCCGGTGAGCAATATCGGGCAACCGCCGACTCGCGCAAGCGGTCCGCCCACGCCCCGAGCCGCTGGGCAGCCCGCACATAGTCGAACAATTCGACGGGGGTCAATGATTCAAGGTCGGTCTCCGCGAGCCGCCGGGCGAGTTCGGCACCCGGTTGCTGTTCGCCCAGAACCGTTCCCTCGCGACGCCACTCCACGTCTTCAGGAGGCTCCCCCGCCACAAGCTGCCGGAAGAGGAAATCGACGACGCCCGGGCTCATCGCCTTCATGGGCCCGTCCAGGCCTTGGGGATAGCCGTTCGGCCGCTTCGAGGGATCGTTCATGCAGCCATGGTATTCGAACATATATTCGAACACAAGCCGTTTGCTTCGAGCCGCCAGCCGCTACCGCTCCGCGGCGGTGGGCTCGGTGCGGAAGAGACGGACGGCGTCGCGCATCGATTCCCTCGCGCGCTTCCGGTCGCCGGCGGCGTCATACGCGCAGCTGAGCCGGAACCAGGAACGCCAGTCCTCCGGGGCGGCCTCGGCCTCCACGCGGTACTTCTCAAACTCGGCGTCCGCCGCGGCACGCACAATGCGGCCCCCGGGTGTCCGGGGCAGGTTGTCCACCGGCAGCCCGCCCTCGGCTTCGAGCACCTTGGCCATCTTCTCGGTGCGCGCACCGAAGACAAGCTCGCGGATCAGCGCCCACGCTCCAATGACGGGAAGCACCAGATAGGCGGCGCCGATTCCCTTGGCAACCAGGTTCGCGTCACCGAGCAGCAGGATCGAGCGTTCGAAAGTGACCACGAGGTAGAGAACCAGCAACAGGGTGACGGCGCCCACCCAGATCTTGGTGCGGTTTTCCTTGAATGCGTTCCAGAGCGAGCCCATGCGCCTACAGCCCCAGGTCCAGATAGCCGTCCAGGCCGACGGTCAGCCCGGGGTGGGACGCCACATTGCGCAGTCCCAGCAAGACGCCGGGCATGAAGGCCGCCCGGTCGAAGGAATCGTGGCGGATGGTCAGTTGCTCTCCCGGACCGCCGAGGAGCACTTCCTGGTGTGCCACGAGTCCACGCAAACGGACGCTGTGGACCCGGACTCCGTCTACCTCGCAACCGCGGGCACCGGCAAGGGCGCTGTTCGTGGCGTCGGGGCTTGCCGGGACGCCGGCATCTTCGCGGGCGGCGGCAATGAGCTGGGCCGTGCGGACGGCTGTGCCCGAGGGAGCGTCCACCTTGTCCGGGTGGTGCAGCTCGATGATTTCCACCGATTCGAAATACTTGGAGGCCGTGGCGGCGAAGGCCGAGGCGAGGACGGATCCGAGCGCGAAGTTGGGGGCGATGAGGACACCCGACTCCGGGTTCGCGGAAAGCAGGCCGCGCAAGGCCGCGAGCCGTGCGGCGTCCCAGCCGGTGGTGCCCACGACGGCATGCATGCCGTGTTCGACGGCGAAGCGGACGTTCGCTTCGGTGCTGTCCGGAACGGTGAGGTCGACGATATATTTCGCACCGGCGTCGAGCAGGGTATCAAGGGAATCGCCGCGGCCGAGCGCCGCGACGAGCTTCATGTCGGCGGCTGCCTCCACCGCTTTGACGGCTTCGATACCCATGCGCCCCTGGGCGCCCAGCACGGCGACAGCAAGTTGTTCGGTCATGCCCTTAACCCTACCGGGCCGCGCACACTCCAACGTGGAGTCGACGGGAAGCCCTCGGCTACTCCCCTGCCCCGACCCACTCGACCGTGCCGTCGCTGAAGAACTGTTCCTTCCAGATAGGCACGTGGGCCTTGATCCTGTCCACAAGCTCCGAGCACACGGCGAAGGCTTGTCCGCGGTGTGCTGCGGCAACGGCGCAGACCAGCGCGGGTTCGCCAATCTCCAGCATGCCGATCCTGTGTGCTGCCCAGATACGGACCGGCCGGGCAGCTTCTCCCGAGTGTTCCGCCACGAGCTTCGCGACGACGTCGGCCATGACCTGCTGCGCAGTGGGGTGGGCGCTGTAGCTGAGCCTGTCGACGGGCTTGCCGCCGTCGTGGTTCCGGACCACACCGCTGAAGCTCACTACCGCTCCCGCGGTATCCGACTCCACGGCTGCTATGGCCTGGTCCACGGAAATCGGCTCTGCGCTGAGGATCGCGCTGATGATTTCGAAGTCGGTTTCAGTGGTCATGGCTTCCCTCCAACTGATCGCAAAGGTGGGCGATGACGGGATCAAGAACGGCGAGGCCGTCCATCACGCCTTTCGGTGAACCCGGCAGATTCACGATGAACGTCTTGCCGGCTGCGCCTGCATGGCCCCGGCTCAGCATTGCCATGGGAGTCTTGGCAGCTCCGGCTCGGCGGATGCCTTCCATGAGGCCCGGAATTTCGCGGTCCAACAAAGGCAGCGTCACTTCCGGAGTGAGATCGTCGGGGCTCAGCCCCGTGCCGCCGCTCGTAATGACGACGGCAGGTTCCTGGGTCAGCAGGGCGCGGATGGCGGCACCGACGGGCTCACCATCCGGCACCACCATGACCGGAAAGGTCTCGTAGCCATGTTCGACCAACCAGTCCAGGATCACCGGGCCGGTCTTGTCCTCGTAGATTCCGGCCGCCGCGCGGTTGGACGCAATGACGACGCCGGCCTTCCGCGGGCCGCGGCCCGGTTCGCAGGCGTTCATGCGCGTACTCCTTCGCCAGGGGCACTGGAGGAGGCGGGAACGGCCCAGTCGCCGCTCTTTCCGCCGCTCTTGGCCAGCACTTGGATGCCGCTGATGACCGCGTGCTTGTCCACTGCCTTGATCATGTCGTAGACGCTCAAGGCGGCCACCGATGCCGCAGTCAAGGCTTCCATTTCCACGCCCGTGACGCCCCGGGTCTTCACCGTTGCCAGGACAACCACCGCGTCCGGGCCGAGTTCGAAGTCCACGGTGACCTTGGAAATCGGCAGCGGGTGGCACAGCGGGATGAGTTCGGGCGTCTTCTTGGCTGCCATGATGCCGGCGACGCGCGCTACGGCAAGGGCGTCGCCTTTCGGAAGCTCACCCGCTCCGAGCAGGGCAAGTACCTCGGACGTGCTGTGGACGGTGGCTGTGGCGGTTGCCTCCCGAGTGGTCACGGCCTTGTCGGAGACATCGACCATTTGGGCTGTTCCGTCCTGGCGCAGATGCGTAAGCGCGCCGCCGATGCCGGCGGGTTCTGGAGTGTCATTCACAACATCCATACTTCCACTTCCGCTCCGGCGTCGAGTTCCGTGACGGCTGCGGGCACGTGGACCAGCGCGTTCGAGTTGGCGAGCGCATGGATGAGGTGGGAGCCGGCGCCCCCTTCCAGCCTGACCGTTCCGCCGGGAAGAAGAGTGCCCCGGCGGACCTGGTGCTTGCCGGCGGGCGAGGTCAAAGACTCCGCGAGGCGGGCCCGCAGGCTCGGCCGCAATGCGGGACTGCCGACGACGGCGGCGAGCGCAGGGCGAAGGAACATCTCGAAGGACACGAGGCAGCTCACGGGATTGCCCGGGAATCCCAGGAAGGGCAAGCCGTCGAACGTTCCGATCCCTTGGGGGCCGCCGGGTTGCATGGCCACCGACACGAATTCGACCGGCTGGTCCATCATGGCCTGCCGGACCACTTCGTAGGCGCCCTTGCTGACGCCCCCGGTGCTGACGATGAGATCGACGGTGCCGCCCAGGCCGCGGAGGAGCGCCAGCAGCTCGGTGGGATTGTCGCCGCTGATTCCCGTCCGCGTGACGTGGAGGCCGGACTGCAGCATGGCGGCTTCGAGCAGGGTTCCGTTGGAATCGTAGATCTTGCCTTCCGGCAGGGACGTACCGGGTTCCACCACTTCATCGCCGGTGGTGACCAGAAGCACGCGCACCGGCGTGCGGACCTCGACGGCGGTCATCCCCAGGGCGGCGAGCAGCCCCAATTGCCCGGGTCCGAGGGCCGTTCCCGCGCGCAAGGCGACAGTTCCGGCGGTGATGTCGCTCCCGGCGTCGCGGACGAACGTTCCGGGCTCCGTGGTGGGAAGGCGGACGGTTGATGGGACACCGGAGACGGGAAAGACATCAGGCACTGCCTGTTCGATGGGCACGACGGCGTCCGCCCCTTCGGGCATCATGGCGCCGGTCATGATCGGGGCTGCGGTGCCGGGCATGAGCCGGACCGGTGCCGCGCCGGCAGGCACGGGATCCACGACCGTCAGTTCCGCACCGGCGTCGCTCCCTGCGTGCGGTGCCAGATCCGCTGAGCAGACGGCAAAACCGTCCATCTGGGAGTTGGCGAACGGCGGCAGGTTGAGCGGGGCCACGACGTCGGCGGCCAGTACCCGGCCGAGCGCCCCCATCAGCGGCAGCTCTTCGGCGCGGTCGTTGCCTGCGAGCCCGGACAGCAGATCCTGGACGGCTTGGCGGTGGGCTGCGACGGATCGTGCCACGAGTGTTCCTCCCGGGTTGTTTTCGCTGAGACCTACACAGCCTAGTTGGCGGTGACGTGGATGGTGTGGAACCCCGTCGCGCCGTCCGGGGCTACGGGAGTTTGGGCTTCTGGCTGCGGGGTACCCGTGGAGTCAGTGGCACGGACCTGGACTTCATGGTTCCCGGCGCCCAACTCAAGTCCCAGCTGCCATTGGTACCACGTGTCCGAGGAGATCCCCGGCGCGAGTTTGGCTTCCTGCCAAGTGCCGCGGTCGACGCGCACCTCCACCCTGGAAACTCCACGGTGTTGGGCCCACGCGACACCGCCGAACTGGACCGTTCCGGCCTTGACCGAGCGGCCGTCCCGGGGCACGTCGATGCGGGACTGCGTCTTGACGGGACCGTGGTCGCTCCACCCGCGCGGTACCCAGTAGCCTTGGTCGTCGGCGAAACGGGTGACCTTCAGTTCCGTCAGCCATTTGGTGGCCGAAACATATCCGTAGAGGCCGGGGACGATCATCCGGACGGGGAAGCCGTGCTCGATCGGCAGGGGTTCGCCGTTCATTCCGACGGCGAGGAGCGCGTCCCGATTGTCGGTGAGCGCTTCGAGGGGGGTTCCGGCGGTCCAGCCGTCCGTGCTGCGGGACAGCACCATGTCCGCCCCGGGCTTGGGTCCGGCCATGGCGAGGAGTTCGCGGACCGGCCAGCCGAGCCAGAGTGCGTTGCCGATCAGGTCTCCGCCTACTTCGTTGGACACGCAAGCGATGGTCACGTAGCGCTCGATCATCGGTTTGGTGAGCAGCGTGGCGAAATCCAAGGTGACTTCGCGCTCCACCAGGCCGGTCACTTTGAGGGTCCAGTCCGGCGGATTCACGGCCGGCGGGATCAGGGCAGTGTCGATCCGGTAGAAGTCGGGGTTCGGCGTGACGAGCGGCTGAAGCCCCGCCAAGGTGAGCGCGGCGCCGTCGGGAATCTTTTCCGGAGGAGTCACCGGGGCGGGTAGTGCCAAGCCGTTGCGGAAGTCCGATGCCACCGTTCCGGCCCTCCGCACGAGGGTCGTGACGATCCCGACGGCGACCGCAGCGATCGCGGTTCCACCGAACAATTGCATGAAGCTTCGGCGGGCCAATGGCATGTCCGCCGCCTCGGGCACGGGGCGCCAGGTTTCGAGGCGCTGGATCAGGAGCCGGAGGAAAAGCATGGTGACCATGGTGGCCACGACGGGGGCGACCGCCGCTGTGGGCGCGGCCTGGGCCCGGGTCAGCACGGCAGCCAGTCCCGCTGCTCCAGCGAGCAAGGCGAGCGCCAGTCCCGCTCCCTTTCGCCGATACTCCAGGAGGCCGGCGACCGCGGCGAGGACTACGGTCACCAAGGCGATGCTGACGATCAGGGCCAATTTGTCGGACGTGCCGAAGAGGTTGACGGCCAGTTCCTTGGCCCAACCCGGCACGGCGTCGATCACTACCCCGCCCAATGCGGTGACGGGCGAGACGGACGGGCTCAGGAAACCGGCCAGCAGTTCGCCGGCCGCCACCCCGAGCCCGATGGCCGCCACGCCACACGCCGCCGCCCACCGGACGGCCGTCCTGGTACTGGCTTTCTTCGAAGTGGTCCTGCTCATGGTGTGCCTGCCTGTTTATGGCTCTTTGCCGGAATGGTGTCCGCGGGAACTGTCTGTATCGGAGATCTCTCGGTGCGGGATGCGCTTGCCGGGGCACCCGACGGAAGGCGGAGCGTGAAACAGCAACCCTCGCCTGTGTTCGCCACCGTGACGGTGCCCCCGTGGGCCTTCACGATGCCGGCCACCATGCTGAGCCCTACGCCGGCCCCGCTGTATCGCGGCGCTTCCCCTTCGACGGGCTTTCCTGCTCCCCTGGAACGGTCCTTTTGCCAACCGGTCTCGAAAACGTGGGCGAGGTCCCCGTCGTCGATGCCGCCGCAGCTGTCGACGACATCGACGACGGCGTCGCTTCCGTCGCGTCCGACGCGAACCAGCACCCCGCCGTCGGGCCGGCTGTAGATGACCGCGTTGAGCAGCACGTTCCGGACGGCCCTTCCCAGGCTGGGGCCGTCCGCGACGGCCATGCACTCGCGGTCCCCGCCGCCGTCGAGCCGGATCCCGCGTTGCGCGGCGAGGGGCGTGAGATCGGCAATGGCGTCGCTCACCAGGTCGTAGAGGTCCAGGGATTCTGCGCTCAGCCGGAGCGTTCCCGCCTGGATTTTGGACAGTTCCAGGAGGTCGTTAACCATGACCGCCATCTGGTCCGTCTGGTCGATGATCTTGCGATAGTACGCGGGGATGTCGGACGCCATGCCGTCTTCCAACGCTTCGGCCATGGCCCGCATGCTGGCCAGGGGGGTCCGGAGGTCGTGTGAGATCCAGGAGACCAGTTCGCGGCGCGCGGTTTCGACGGCGGCCTCCCGGCGTCGGGATTCTTCGAGCTTGACGCTGCTGGCTTCGAGTTCCTGGGCGAGCTGGGCGAGCTCGGAGTTCATGGCAGGCCCGGCCCGACGCGATCCTGGTTGCGGCAGGAACGAGCCGTCGAGGGCTTCTCCGCTGCCCAGGCGCCGCGTTGCCGCCACCAGCCGGATGGCGTTGCGGGACACCCCGGCCCCCAGGACAAGGGAAATCGCTATGGCGACCACCGAGGCCACCCCGAGGATGTACCACATGACTTCGAGATCCACAGCGGAAATGAACATCGCATTGAAGGCGCTCACCATCCCTGCCACGAGGACGGCAACGGTGGCCACCACCACGAGGCAGATCTGCACCAGGATCGACGCGCCGCGCAGGAAACGCAGCAAGGCGAGGGTCAAGGCGCCGATGAGGACAGCCCACAGCAGCATCCAGCCCAGGATCGTGAACATTTCAGCTGGCTGCATGTCCACCGTCCTTCGCGTCAAGGCGGTAGCCGACTCCCCAGACCGTCTTGAGCAACACCGGGGTGGTGGGGTTGTCCTCGATCTTTTCGCGCAAGCGGCGGACGTGGACCGTCACGGTGGACAAGTCCCCGAAGTCCCATCCCCACACTGCCTTGATGAGATCCTCGCGGCTGAACACCTGGTTGGGCCGGCGCAGCAGGAACGCGAGCAGATCGAACTCACGCGCCGTAAGCATCAGCGGTTTGCCATCCTGGAGCACTGTGCGCGAGGCCGGGTCCAGTTCGAAGCCGGCGAGCTCCACGGGAGGTTCGGGGCTGAATTCCCGGATGCTCCGGCGCAGCACGGACTTCACCCGGAGCACCAGCTCGCGGGGAGAGAAAGGCTTGGTGACGTAGTCGTCCGCTCCGGTTTCCAGGCCCAGGATCCGGTCGTCTTCCGTGCCGAGGGCGGTGACCATGATGATCGGGACGCTCATGGCCAGGCGCAGCCTGCGGCACACTTCCACGCCGTCGAGTCCGGGCAGCATCCGGTCCAGGATGACAAGGTCGGGCCGCCTGGCGGCCGCGAGGCTCAACGCGGTGAAGCCGTCGCCGGCGAGATCGACTTGGAAGCCTGCTTGGACCAGGTAGTCCCGGACGACATCGGCGATGGTCTGCTCGTCTTCGACCAGAAGAATGCGGCGATTGCCGACGTCGGCAGCGTGCGGGGCGGGCTGCATGTTCACACCTTCAGCATAGATTCGCATTGTGCCGGCGGGATGTGTTCCGGGCACGTCCCTGCGAACCGTATGTATTCCGTAAGAAGTCGGGCTGTTCGGTGCACTCCGCGGCGGGCAGCCGACGAACGTGACCCGTGGGCGATATCACGCTTGGGCCGTGGCTGGCGTAGCCTGAACCCATGAGTGTTCAGCTAGGCATGCCGTTGCCCCCCACGGGCGACGGGACGGGAAGCAGCGTGTCTGCACCCCCGGCGCGCCCTGCCGGAACCCCCGCAGGCCTGTTCGACCGATACGGACGCCGGGCCACCGACATGCGTTTGTCCCTGACCGACAAATGCAACCTCCGATGCACGTACTGCATGCCTGCCGAGGGCCTCGAATGGTTGTCCAAACAGGCCGTCATGACCGCCGCCGAGATTGTCCGGCTGGTGCGGATCGGCGTCGAACAACTCGGGGTCCGCGAATTGCGCCTCACAGGAGGCGAGCCCTTGGTACGCGCCGACCTGGTGGATATCATCTCAGCCCTCCGTGCGGCGCACCCCGAGCTGCCGATCTCCATGACCACCAACGGCGTCGGACTCGACAAGAAGGCGGCGGCGCTCAAGGAGGCAGGGCTCTCGCGCATCAACGTGTCCCTCGACTCCCTCCACGAAGAAACCTTCACGAAGCTGACCAGGCGTCCTTTCCTCGACAAGGTGCTGGCCGGCGTCGATGCCGCCTGGGCCGCGGGCCTGGGCCCGGTCAAGATCAACGCCGTCCTCATGCGCGGAATCAACGACGCCGAGTCCCCCGACCTCCTGGCCTGGGCAGTGGAGCGCGGCTATGAACTGCGCTTCATTGAGCAAATGCCGCTGGACGCCGATCACGGTTGGACCCGGCGGGACATGATCACCGCCGCCGAGATCCGTGAACTGCTTTCCCGCGACTTCGTGCTGAGCCCGGACCCGCGCGAACGCGACGGCGCACCTGCGGAACGGTTCGAAGTACGACGGCGGAACCCGGCATCCGCCGACGCCACCGGGCCGCTCCTGGGCACCGTCGGCATCATCGCCTCCGTCACCGAGCCGTTCTGTGCCGATTGCCGGCGCACAAGGATCACCGCCGAAGGCAAGATCATGAGCTGCTTGTTCTCCCGCGAGGAATTCGACCTGTTGGGACTGCTTCGCTCCGGAGCGGATGACGAGGAGCTCGCCCAACGCTGGCAGGACGCCATGTGGATCAAACCCAAGGCGCACGGCATGGACCACACCGGCCTCGGCGCACCCGACTTCGTGCAGCCGGACCGCAGCATGAGCGCCATCGGAGGCTGAGGCTTTGCTCGTACGATACTTCGCTGCCGCGCGCGCCGCGGCAGGCGTCGAAGAGGAACACCACGACCTTCCGGAAGGGACCGGCCTGGACGGGCTGATCGCGGCTGTGCTCGCCGTCGAACGTCCGGAACCACCGGCTGGAACACCGCCCCTGGCCCGGATCATTTCGCGCAGTAGCTTCCTGCGCAACGAGGTAGCAGTTCGCGACCGTTCGGCCGCCCTCGGCGCGGACGACGTCGTCGACGTCCTCCCACCGTTTGCCGGAGGCTGAGCCGGCCACGGCCGAAGGGTGGTTCCCCGGGTCCGAGGAGCCTACGCTGTGGCTATCCGCGCAACAGCAAAGGAACAGCCATGTACACCCTCCTGATCGAACACGCTGTGAACGACTTCGGCGCATGGAAGCGGTCATTCGACTCGGATCCGGCAGACCGCGCCGGCTCAGGCGTCGTCTCCTACCGGGTATCCAGGCCCGTCGACGATTCGCAGCGGGTCCTGATCGAGCTTGATTTCGCTGAACGGGAGCAAGCTGAATCAATGCTGAACACCTTGCGGATCAAAGTGTGGACTGGACCGGAACGGCCGGCCGCGCTTGACGGCATGCCGGATGCGCGGATCCTTGAGTCGATGGAGGCCAAGGTCCCCTGAAATGCCGTGCCTTCTGGACTTAGGCCTTAGACGCGCCTGCAGACAGAGATCATGAACGGGCTGAACGTCGGGGCATCCCCGAGCCTCAGTTCCGCGATATGGGTCAGCACGCCGCCGTCCACCGTGAAGGTGTGCCGCGCAGTCCCCCGGGGACTCCGGCGCTCAAGCCGCAGTGTGCCGTCCTGCCAATGCCCGCGGGCCGGGGCTTCCGGTGGCCGGCCCATGCTGTCCACGTAGTACCACATGGTGTCCCCATGGTCCGGGTCCACCGTGAAGACACCGTGCCCTTCGAAATGGGTGCCGTCGGGTTCAATGTGCCGGTAGCTTTGCACCAAGGCATACCCTCCTGCCGCACGTGAGAACGTCACCTCGGCGTCGGCGGTCCGGGCAGGTCCCCACGGCGAGGCCGCAAGCTCGGTACTCCCCCGCCAATGCCCCAGGAACGCCTCCAGCGCAGTGTGTGCAGGACTCTTCAAGGGCTCGTTCATGGCGACTCCTGCGCAAGGGGATGGATACGTCACCATCATGTTCCCGATCGAGCAGGCGCGTCCAGCCTCCCCCCACCCGGACATGCCCCCTGTTCCAAGCCAGGAGTGGACATAACAGGACTATGTCCACTCCTTGGCTCCAACGAGGCACATGTCCCCCGGGAGCGTGCACGGTGCACCACGGCACATGCCCCCTGTTCCAAGCCACGACTGGACATAACAGGACTATGTCCACTCCTTAGCTCCAACGAGGGGCATGTCCCCTAGGGAGCGTGCACGGTGCACCACGGCACATGCCCCCTGTTCCAATCCAGGAGTGGACATAACAGGACTATGTCCACTCCTTGGCTCCAACGAGGGGCATGTCCCCTGGGAGCGTGCACGGTGCACCACGGCACATGCCCCCTGTTCCAAGCCAGGAGTGGACATAACAGGACTATGTCCACTCCTTGGCTCCAACGAGGGGCATGTCCCTAGGGAGCGTGCGCGGTTTAGATGCCGAACGTCTCGGTTTCCTCGAAGGGCCCGACGACGGTCACGGTGCGGGGGGCTTCGGCGAGCACCCGGGCGAGTTCCTGGACCTGCTCGGCGGTGACGGCCTTGATGCGGTCCAGTGTCTCGTCGATGTCCTGGAATTCGCCGGAGACGAGTTCGGCCCGGCCAAGGCGGGACATCCGGGAACCGGTATCTTCCAGGGCCAGCACGATTCCGCCGCACAATTGCCCTACGGCCTTGCGCAGTTCCTCGTCCGTGATCCCGTCCGCAGCGAGCTTGTCCAGTTCGGCGCCCAGGAGTTCAAGAACCTGCTTGACTTTCGACGGCGTGCAGCCGGCGTACATGCCGAAGTAGCCTGCGTCCGCATAGGCGGACGCAAAGGAATACGTGGAATAGACGAGGCCGCGCTTTTCGCGGATCTCCTGGAAGAGGCGCGAGGACATGCCGCCGCCCAGGACCGCGTTCAGGACGCTCATCACGAAGCGGCGATCGTCGGTGGCCACGATCGAGGGGCAGCCCATGATGATGTTGGCCTGCTCCACGGGACGCTTGATGACATGCAGCCCTGCCGTACCCGTGATGTCCGCCCGCTCGGTGGAGCGGCGCTCAACTGGGGCAACGGTGTCCTTCAGCTCCCACCCGGCCGTCCGCAAGGCATCGAGCACGAGGCGGCATACGACGTCGTGGTCCAGGCCCCCTGCGGCGGTGATGACGATTTCGTCCGGCCGGTAGTAGCGCTGGTAGTGTGCCCACACGGAATCGCGGGACACGGCCTTGATAGCGGCGGGAGTGCCCCCGATCGGGCGACCCAGCGGGTGCACACCAAGTACGGCGGCCACGAAGTTTTCGTGTGCGACGTCGGTGGGGTCATCGCTGTCCATGGCGATTTCCTCTAGGATCACGTCGCGTTCCTGTTCAAGTTCCGCAGGATCCAGCACGGCGCCGGTGATCATGTCGGCGATGACGTCGATGGCCATGGGAAGGTCCGTGTCCAGCACCCGGGCGAAGTAGCACGTGCTTTCCTTCGCCGTGGCGGCATTCGATTCACCCCCGACCTCGTCGAACGCGGAGGCGATCTCCAGGGCTGTGCGCTTCTTGGTGCCTTTGAACAGGAGGTGTTCAAGGAAGTGGGTGGAGCCGTGCTGCCCGTCTGCCTCGTCCCGGGAGCCGACTCCCACCCAGAATCCGATGGTTGCCGAACGCTGCCCGGGCATCGCTTCGGTGAGCACCCGGACACCTCCCGGAAGCACTGAACGCCGGACTACGGAGCCGCCTTCGACACCATGGATCAATTCGCCGCCGGGCACGGTCTGCGCCAATGGGAGGGGTACGACAGTCATCAAGACCTTTCAGTTCTGCGGGAAATCATGGGTGCCAAATCTGGCTGCAATCGTACCAGCGGGCGGATCGCCCCCGGGACGGGAATTCATTGTTAAACCGGGCAGGACCGGTGGACATGTCCACCGGTCCTGCCGCGTGTTTGCCGGTTCAGGCTACTCGGCGGAAACTTCAGCCTCTTCGGCGGAAGCTTCTTCCGAGGCGGCGCCTTCTTCCTCGGCCACAACCGGGGAGAGGGAGAGCTTGCCGCGGTCGTCGATCTTCGTGATCTCGACCTGGATCTTCTGGCCCACGGAGACGACATCGTCGACGTTGTCCACGCGCTTGCCGCTGGCGAGCTTGCGCAGCTCGGAGATGTGCAGCAGGCCGTCCTTGCCCGGGGTCAGGGAAACGAACGCACCGAAGGTGGTGGTCTTGACGACCGTGCCCAGGTAACGCTCACCGATTTCCGGGATCTGCGGGTTGGCGATGGCGTTGATCGCGGCGCGTGCTGCTTCTGCAGACGGACCGTTGGTAGCGCCGATGTAGACGGTGCCGTCGTCCTCGATGGAGATGTCGGCGCCGGTGTCTTCCTGGATCTGGTTGATCATCTTGCCCTTGGGGCCGATGACCTCGCCGATCTTGTCAACGGGGATGTTGACGGCGATCACGCGCGGTGCGAACTCGGAGAGCTCGTCCGGAGTGTCGATCGCGGCGTTGATGACGTCCAGGATGTGCAGGCGGGCTTCGCGGGCCTGCTTCAGGGCTGCGGCGAGGACCGATGCGGGGATGCCGTCGAGCTTGGTGTCCAGCTGGATGGCCGTGACGAACTCGGAGGTACCCGCAACCTTGAAGTCCATGTCGCCGAAAGCGTCTTCGGCGCCGAGGATGTCGGTCAGGGCAGCGTAGCGGGTCTGGCCGTCAACCTGGTCGGAAACCAGGCCCATGGCGATACCGGCAACGGCGGCCTTCAGCGGCACGCCTGCGTTGAGCAGGGACAGCGTGGAGGCACAGACGGAACCCATCGACGTCGAACCGTTGGAACCGAGGGCCTCGGACACCTGGCGGATGGCGTACGGGAATTCCTCGCGGGACGGCAGGACCGGAACCAGGGCGCGCTCGGCGAGTGCACCGTGGCCGATTTCGCGGCGCTTCGGGGAGCCGACGCGGCCGGTTTCACCGGTGGAGTACGGCGGGAAGTTGTAGTTGTGCATGTAGCGCTTGCGCGTGACGGGAGACAGCGAGTCGATCTGCTGTTCCATCTTGAGCATGTTCAGCGTGGTGACACCCATGATCTGGGTCTCGCCGCGCTCGAAGATGGCGGAACCGTGAACGCGGGGCAGGACCTCTACCTCGGCGGTCAGCTGGCGGATGTCCGTCAGGCCACGGCCGTCGATCCGGATCTGGTCCTTGAGGATGCGCTGGCGGACAACCTGCTTGGTCAAGGAGCGGAAGGCTGCGGAAAGTTCCTTCTCGCGGCCCTCGAACTCGCCGGCGAGGGCGCCAAGGACTTCGTCCTTGAGTTCGTCGGAGGCGGTGTCGCGGTCCTGCTTGTCGGCGATCTGGAAAACAGCAGCGAGCTTCTCGGCAGCGGCGGCTTCAACAGCGGCGTAGACGTCGTCCTGGTAGTCCAGGAAGACCGGGAATTCAACGGTCGGCTTGGCGGCGCGGGCGGCCAGGTCAGCCTGGGCCTCGCAGAGTGCCTTGATGAACGGCTTGGCGGCCTCGAGGCCTTCGGAAACGACCTCTTCGGTGGGAGCGGTGGCGCCCTGTTCCTTGATGAGGTTCCAGGAGTTGTCGGTGGCTTCGGCTTCAACCATCATGATGGCGACGTCGTCGCCCGCGATGCGGCCGGCAACAACCATGTTGAAGACGGCGTTCTCAAGCTGGGAGTGCTTCGGGAAGGCAACCCACTCGGTGCCCTGTTCGTCGGCGATGAGGGCAACGCGGACGCCGCCGATCGGGCCGGAGAACGGGAGGCCGGAGAGCTGGGTGGACATGGACGAGGCGTTGATGGCCACGACGTCGTAGAGCTCGTCCGGGTTGATCGCCAGGACGGTGACGACGATCTGGACCTCGTTGCGCAGGCCCTTGACGAACGCGGGGCGCAGCGGGCGGTCCATGAGGCGGCAGGCCAGGATGGCTTCGGTGGACGGGCGGCCTTCGCGGCGGAAGAACGAGCCCGGGATGCGGCCGGCTGCGTACATGCGCTCTTCGACGTCGACAGTCAGCGGGAAGAAGTCGAAGCCTTCACGCGGGGACTTGCCCGCGGTGGTTGCGGACAGCAGCGCAGTGTCTTCGTCGATGTAGACCATCGCGGCGCCGGCTGCCTGCTTGGCGAGGCGGCCGGTTTCGAAGCGGATTACACGCTTGCCGAAGCGGCCGTTGTCGATGATGGCTTCTGAGAACTGGATTTCGGGACCCTCCATTGAGAGTCACCTCCGTTTCTTGTTTAGCGGAAGTCCTCCCGCATCGACCCAGGCCAGCGTCTTTTCCTGGCCTGTACGACACCCGGTCATCGATCGAGACCCACGGGCTGCGCCTTCATTTTGGAAAGCTTTCCCGGGGATCACTACCGAAGACCGCGAATGCGCGATGCGGTTGAACTCCTGTTAAGTGTTGGATTTAGTTATGGAGAAAAGGCGGCCCGTTCCGCGGAGGATCGGGCCGCCCGAAGTCAAACTAGCGGCGCAGGCCGAGACGCTCGATGAGCGCACGGTAGCGGGCAATGTCAGTCTTCTTGAGGTAGCCCAGCATGCGCTTGCGACGACCAACCATGGCCAGCAGACCGCGCTGGGTGTGGAAGTCGTGCTTGTGCTCCTTCATGTGCTCAGTCAGATCCTTGATCCGCTGAGTCAGGACTGCAATCTGAACCTCCGGCGAACCAGTGTCGCCCTTGGACGTTGCGTATGCCTCGATGATGGACTGCTTAACAGCGGCTTCAAGTGCCACGTGAACTCCTAGAGTTGTGCCGTGCGTCCCGATTCAGCGCCTCGCTGCCGGGTTGTGATGTGCCAATGACCGCACACAAAACAGGTCCAGCCGCCACGGACTGCAGCCGGATCCATCTCTCAGTTTACCGGCAGCCCGGCAATGTTGTCGAAAGCTGCCGTGTGAGCCTCATCAAAGCCAGGGGTCCGCTCACTGGCCGATCTCGGTCCGGACGGCGAAAAGCTCCGGGAAGAACGTCAAATCAAGCGCCTTCTTCAGGAAGGAAACACCGCTCGAGCCTCCGGTTCCGGTCTTCATGCCGATGGTCCGCTGCACCGTGCGGAGGTGCCGGAAGCGCCACAGTTGGAAGTTGTCTTCCAGGTCCACCAGTTCCTCACACGCTTCGTACGCCGCCCAATTGTCCGCGGCATGTTCGTAGATGTGCTTGAAAAGCGGCAAGAGCTCCGGGGCGAACTCGTGGGCCAGGGTTACGTCCCGGTCCAGGACGGACCGCGGAACGTCGTAGCCGTGCCGGTCCAGGTAGGCCAGGAACTCGTCGTAGATGCTCGGAGCGTGCAGGAGCTCCTCCAGCACGGTCCTGGACTCCGGATCCGAGTCGAACACCGGCAGCATCTTGGCGTTCTTATTGCCGAGGATGAACTCGACGGCGCGGTACTGGCTCGACTGGAAGCCGGACGCATTGCCCAGGAAGCCCCGGAACTGGGAGTACTCGGTGGGGGTGAGCGTCGCGAGCACAGACCATTGCTCGGTGAGTGTCTTCTGGATGTGCTTGACCCGTGCGATGGCCTTGAGCGCGGAGCCGAGGTCGTCCTGGCGGAGCCAGGCGGCCGCGCTGCGGAGCTCGTGCAGGACCAGCTTCAGCCAGAGCTCGGTGGTCTGGTGCTGGATGATGAACAGGAGCTCGTCATGGTGTTCCGGTCGGCTGACGGGTTGCTGGGCGCTGAGCAGCAAGGGCAGCTGCAGGTAGGAGCCGTAGCTCATGCGTGAGCTGAATCCTGGACGATGCCTTCGTCGAGAGGCCGGGTGTTCTTCTCAACGCTCACGGCGCGGGGCTACTTGCTCAGCAAAAGGTCGCGGGCCTGGACGACGTCCAGGCGCATCTGCTCTACCAGGGCCTCGGGTCCGCGGTAGGCCACCATGCCCCGCAGCCTGGCCGTGAATTCCACCACGACGGTTTGGCCGTAGAGGTTGAAGTCCTCCACGGCTTCCTCCGGGCGGTCGATCACGTGGGCTTCCACTTGGCGGCTCACGCCGTCGAACGTGGGATTGGAACCGACCGAAATCGCGGCGGGCCAGCGGGTTCCGGATTCGTCCACGAGCCAGCCGGCGTAGATTCCGTCCGCAGGGACGTAGCCCGTGGAGCCGTGGTCCAGGTTCGCCGTGGGAAAGCCCAAGGCACGTCCGCGCGCCGCACCGTGGACCACTTCGCCGCGCATCCTGTGCGGGCGGCCGAGGACGGCGGCCGCGGTCTCGACGTCGCCTTCGGCAAGGGCCTCGCGCACCCAGGTGGAGGAACAGCGGCGGTCCGTGCCGCCGTCGTCGTGCACTGGAAAGCCCTCCGCGCCGAACTCATTGACGACGTGGACGCCGAACCCCAGTTCCTTGCCCAGTTCCTGCATGGTGCCGACGTCGCCGGAATTTCCCACACCGAAACGGAGGTCATGGCCCACCACAACGTGAGCCGCGTGAAGCCCCTCCAGCAGGACGTTGACGACGAATTCCTCCGGAGTCATGGCCGCCAGGGTGAGGTTGTATTTCATGACGAGGACAGCGTCCACGCCCGTGTCGGCCAGGGCATCGAGCTTGTCCTGCAGCCCCATCAGGAGCTCCGGTGCGGAGTCCGGCCGGTGGACCAGCGCCGGGTGGGGATCGAACGTCACGACGACGGACCGCGCGCCGTGCTGCTCCGCGGTGCGCAACAGTTGGGTCAGCACCTGCTGGTGTCCGCGATGGACACCGTCGAAGTTGCCGATGGTCACGACGCTGGGACCGAAATCCTCGGGGACCTCGGTGGGATCGTTCCAGATGTGGACCATCAACCTCGCCTTTTACTGCTGGTATTCGCTATGCCCGGCGCCTCGTCCGGCGCCGGAATTCTCTAAGGTTACCCGCTATCCCGTGGCTGGCATGCGCGGGCTGCGGAGCCTCGATTCCTACTGCGGGAGCGGTGCCGGGCGGCGGCGGTAGAGCCACAGCAGGCCCAGGACCGGCAGGATCAACGGCACAAAGCCGTATCCACGTCCGAACAGCGACCACACGGTGTCATGCGGGAAGGCCACAGGATCGAAAAGGCTGATGGCACCAACCACCACCACCCCGAGCATCTCCACGAGGACGGCTGCCAGCGACACCTTGAACCACGCGCGGCCCGGCTTCGCGAGGGACACCGTGGCCACGATGTACACCACTGCGGCGAAGGCCGAGAGGATGTGGGCCAAGGGAGCGTCCGAGAACTTGGTCAAGATCTGATAGCCTGCGCGGGCCGTGGCCGAGATCGCGAAAACCGCGTAGACCGCGATCAGCAGCCTCCCAGGCCCGGTGTTGCGGGTGTCCCGGTTCTTCTTCTCGGTGCTTTCAACAGTCACTTCGTGTGCTTCTTCCAATGTCAGTACCAAATCTGGTTCATGCGGGCCGCCATGACCAATGCGGTGACGCCCACGGCGCCCATGACGAAATTGCTCCAACGGGTCCGTTCCAGGATGGACCAGTACACCGCGACGACAGGGAGTATGAGTGCCGTGATGATGTAGCCCCAGAATTCCCAGGGCTCCCCTGCAATCTTTTCACCCGTCGCCACGCGGATGATCGATCCCACCAGATAGACCAGCAGGACGAGTTCGACGGCGGCGACGGACAGTATGGTGACGTCGTTGGGGGCCTTCTTCATGATGCCCGCCACGACGCAAATGATGGAGGACAGCAAGCCCACTATCAGGACGGCGTAGAAATATCCGTCCATGGCTAATGCACCTGCTTTTCGTTGTCGGGGGCGAACACGAGGACGGGTTTGGCGAAACTCCCGGCATCGGCCAACAACGCCACCAGCTCGCCGGACGGCGAGAACGCGGCAGCCGGGTTTTCGGTGGTGGCCGCATCGGCGGTGCCTGCAGCAGGTCCCGCGGCGATCCTGCGGCCAAAGGAGATCTCGGTGGTTTCGGCCTCGCTCAGCTCCCGGTTGGGCATGAGGGCGCGGGCGGCGGCGGACATGTCGAGGACGTCCAGTTCTTCGGCAAGCTGTTCGAGGGTCCGGGCCTGCTCCAGGGAATACGGTCCCACATGCGTCCGGCGAAGCGCTGTGAGATGGCCCCCGACGCCGAGGGCCTCGCCCAGGTCGCGGGCCAGGGCTCGGATGTACGTGCCCGAGGAGCACTCGACGGTCACATCGATGTCCACCAACCTGCCGTCGTCGACCCTCCGGATGGCGTGGATCTCGAAACGGTGGATGGTCACGGGCCGGGCGGCGAGCTTGACCTCTTGCCCGGAACGGACGCGCGCGTAGGACCGTTCGCCGTTGACCTTGATGGCGCTGACGCTGCTGGGAACCTGCTGGATCTCGCCGCTGAGCTGCGCGACGCCGGCACGGATGGCGTCCTCGGTGACTCCGGCGGCGCTGCGGCTTTCGGTGATGTCGCCTTCGGCATCGTCCGTGATGGTTGATTCGCCGAGCCGGATGGTGGCGGAGTACGTCTTGGAGGTGCCCACGATGTACGTCAGCAGCCGTGTCGCCTTGTTGATACCAAGCACAAGCACCCCGGTGGCCATGGGGTCCAGGGTCCCCGCATGGCCCACTTTCCGGGTACCGGCCAGTCGCCGCATCCGTCCAACCACATCGTGGCTGGTCCATCCTTGCGGCTTGTCAACGATTACCAGTCCAGAAAGCACGCCTCCCAGTATATCCGCGCCGGAGCATGCATCCCGCGGCGCGCAGCTTCCGTGAACGGCCCGGGACCGCGGCTAAGATGGCTCCCATGCCTGAGCTTGCCGCACACGTCCGCGAAGTGCCCGTGAACCAGATCCGCGAAATCACCGAGGCCGCGTGGAGCACTCCCGGGGCGATTGTCCTCAGCATCGGCGAGCCCGGCTTCGCGCTGCCCCGGCACATCCTGGACGCGGGGATCGCGTGCCTGGACAGGGACGAGACCAATTACACCCCCAATGCCGGGATCCCGGCCTTGCGTGAGGCGTTTGCCGCCCGCTTCCGTGCCCACAACAAGGTGGACGTTGGGGCGGAGCGCGTGTACGTCGTGGACGGAGCCCAGCAGGGACTGCACTTCGCCATGAGCCTGCTCCTCTCCCCCGGCGACGAGATCCTGATTCCCAATCCGGGCTATCCCACCTTTGCCATGACGAGCCATTTGCTGCACGCCGTAGCGGTGCAGTATCCGCTCTACCCCGAGCACGAGTTCCAGCCCCGCATCGAGGACATCGAGGCACTCATCACGCCGCGCACCAAGGTGTTGGTCCTGAATTCGCCGTCCAACCCCCTGGGCGCGGTGATCTGCGAGGAAGCGACGCGCCAGCTCGTGGAATTGGCCGTCAAGCACGATCTGTGGATCATTTCGGACGAATGCTACGAAGCCTTCACCTTCGATGTTCAACACACGAGTCCTGCCCGCTTCGACAGCGCTGTTCCCGGCGAGGCCCGCGTCTTCACCTCCCTAACCTTGTCCAAAACGTACGGGCTGACCGGGCTGCGGATCGGTGCGCTCATTTGCCCGCCGGGCCTGGAACGGAAGATGAACAATGTCATGGAAGCGATCGTTTCCTGCGTGGCTTCGCCCTCCCAGTACGCCGCCGTCGCGGCGCTGACCGGCCCGCAGGACTATGTGGACACCGCCCGGCAGCATTACCGTTCCAACCGCGACGCCGCCTCGGCGCTGCTAGCGGACAAGGGCATTCCCTACTTGGGCGCCCAGGGCGCTTTCTATCTCTGGGCGGACGTCTCCCATGTGAGCGGCGGAAACGTGCGTGCGTGGGTGCGCCAATTCCTGGCGGAGGCCGGAGTGGCCGTGGCGCCGGGCACCGCGTTCGGTTCCATCGGCGAGGGGTGGATCAGGATCGCTTTGTGCGGAGACCACCAGCAGCTGCTCGACGGCGTCGGTCGGCTTCCGGCACGGTCCTGAACCTCAGTATTTGGTCCGGTTCTTGTGCCCGCGCCAGGCGTCGAAAGGAGCGTCGGAGGCAGGGACCTCCTGATGTTGGACGGGCAGCAGTTCAGGCCTGTTGCCGTCGAAGTATTCGTAGAACACCGCATCGTCGAAGCCTGCGGCCGCGGCCCCGTGCCGGTCCGCGGCAAAGTAGACGCGGCTGACCCTGCCCCAGAGTGCGGCCGAGAGGCACAAAGGGCACGGTTCGCAGCTTGAGTAGAGCACCGAGCCGCTGAGGTCGAAGCTTCCCAGTTCGGACGCGGCCCGCCGGATGGCCACCACTTCGGCGTGCGCTGTGGGGTCGTTGTCGCGGGTGACCCGGTTGACGCCGTCATGGATCCGTCCGTCCGGGGTGACCACGACGGCACCGAAAGGGCCGCCGCCGTCGGCCACGTTTTGCACCGCGAGCCGCACGGCGTGCTCAAGGTAGCCTTCTGGACTCTGAGCTGCATCGTGCGCCGCCATGCTCCGATCTTAGCGACGACCCGTCATTTTGGCCCGGTTTTTCACGGTTAAACAAGCAGGGCCGGATCCGGCAGCTCGTGAGAGTTGCGGATCCGGCCCTGCCCGGGAAGCGCTGGGCTACTTGCCGCCGTCTTCATCGATGTCTTCATCGGCTCGGAGGTCGATGTCTTCTTCGTCAAAATCGTCTTCGTCGATGTCCGCATCCTGCGGGGCATCGCTCTTGTATGGGTCAGCATCGCCTGCGTGCTTGGCGCCGGCGGCCAGCGCTGCCACCTCGGCGTCGCGCTGCTTGGCGGTGCGCAGCAGCTCCTCAAGGTTCGAGGCGTTGACCGGAATGAGGTCGGCAACGAATTCCAAGGTGGGAGTCAGCCGCACGGTGATGTTGCGGCCCACTTCCTGGCGCAAAACACCCTTGGCCTTCTCAAGTGCCCTGGCAGCATCGGCCTGGGCAACTTCGTCACCGAAGACGGTGTAGTACACGGTGGCGTGCTGAAGATCATTGGTGACGCGGGCATCGGTGATAGTGATTCCCTCAACCCGAGGATCCTTGATCCTCCGGCCCAGTGCCTCAGCAACAACAACCTTAATCCGCTGCGCCAACTTGGCAGCGCGTGCCGGATCAGCCATTTCAACTCCTAAATTTTGCGTACGACGGCGCGTTAGCAACTTGCGTACTTAAGTTCTCAGTGCGCGACGCGCCTAGTGCGAGTCTACGACCGGCCGCCGAGTTCCTCGGAGGCCGTTGGAGCCGATACGGGGGCCCGGGAGTGGCATCGGGCCTGCCGGAGCTGGGTGGCTGACGTCGCAAGACGTCAGCCACCCAGCGTAGGGGCGGGGCCCCCATATCGGCGGAAAGGGCCGGGGCCGCCGGAAGAATCCAACGGCCCCGCCCTCTATTTTTCGACTTTAGACGCGCGGCTTTTCGCGCATCTCGAAGGTCTCGATGATGTCACCTTCGTTGATGTCGTTGTACGAGCCAAGACCGATACCACACTCGAAGTCCGTACGGACCTCGGTGGCGTCGTCCTTGAAGCGTTTGAGCGTCTCAACGGTGAGGTTGTCGCCGATGACCTTGCCATCGCGGCTGACGCGTGCCTTCGTGTTACGGCGGATGATGCCCGAGCGCACGATGGAACCGGCGATGTTTCCGAACTTGGAAGAACGGAAGACTTCGCGGACCTCGGCGGTACCGAGCTGGACTTCCTCGTACTCCGGCTTGAGCATGCCCTTGAGGGCCAGCTCGATGTCATCGATTGCCGAGTAGATGACGGAGTAGAAGCGCATGTCCACGCCTTCACGATCGGCCAGTTCAGCCACCCGCTCGGCGGGCTTGACGTTGAAGCCGATGATGATGGCGTTGTCCACCGTGGCGAGGTTGACGTCGTTCTGCGTGATGGCACCCACACCGCGGTGGATGACGCGCAGTTGAACGTCTTCGTCGCCGACGTCGATCTTGAGCAGGGCGTCTTCGAGGGCTTCGACCGCACCGGAAACGTCACCCTTGAGGATGAGGTTGAGGGTGTCGATCTTGCCTTCGGCCACAGCCTTGTCGAAGTCCTCGAGGCTGATGCGCTTGCGGCGCTTGGCCAGTGCCGCGTTGCGGTCGGCTGCCTCGCGCTTTTCAGCGATCTGGCGGGCCGTACGCTCGTCGGAGGTCACCAGGAAGGTGTCGCCTGCACGCGGTACGTTGGACAGGCCCAGGACCTGGACCGGACGGGACGGAAGCGCGACGTCGAGGGCGTTGCCGTCTTCGTCGAACATGGCACGGACGCGGCCGTGGGCCGTACCGGCCACGATCGTGTCACCGACGGCCAGGGTACCGGACTGGACCAGGACGGTGGCCACGGAACCGCGGCCCTTGTCCAGGTTCGCTTCGATGGCAATGCCTCGAGCGTCCTTGTCCGGGTTGGCGCGCAGGTCCAAAGCGGCGTCTGCGGTCAGCAGGACGGCGTCGATCAGTTCGTCGATGTTGATGTTCTGGCGGGCAGAAACCTCAACGAACATGGTGTCGCCACCGTATTCCTCGGGAACCAGGCCGTACTCGGTGAGCTGGCCCTTGACCTTGTCCGGGTTCGCGCCATCCTTGTCGATCTTGTTGACCGCGACGACGATCGGCACGTTGGCCGCTTGTGCGTGGTTGAGTGCTTCCACCGTCTGCGGCATGACGCCGTCGTCGGCTGCGACAACCAGGATGGCGATGTCGGTGACCTTGGCACCACGTGCACGCATGGCGGTGAACGCCTCGTGACCGGGGGTGTCAATGAAGGTGATGTCGCGCGGAGTGCCTTCGTGGACGTGGCTGATCTGGTAGGCACCGATGTGCTGCGTGATGCCGCCGTGTTCGCCGGCAACCACGTTGGTCTTCCGGATGGCGTCGAGCAGTCGGGTCTTACCGTGGTCAACGTGACCCATGACGGTGACAACCGGGGGACGCGGTTCGAGGACGTCGTCGCCTTCGGCTTCCAGTTCGGCATCGAGATCGATGTCGAAGGAGTCGAGGAGCTCGCGCTCTTCGTCTTCCGGAGAGACGACCTGTACCTTGTAGCCAAGTTCGGCGCCGAGCAGGCCGAAGGTGTCTTCGTCCAGCGACTGGGTAGCCGTTGCCATCTCACCAAGGTGGAACAGCACGGTCACCAGTGCGGCGGGGTTTGCCTCGATCTTGTCGGCGAAGTCCGTGATGGACGAGCCTCGACGGAGGCGGACCACGGTGCTGCCGTCGCCGCGGGGTACGGATACGCCACCCAGCGACGGAGCACTCATCTGCTCCAGTTCCTGACGCTTTGCACGCTTCGACTTGCGCTGCTTGCCGCGTCCTGCGCCACCCTTGCCGAAGGCACCTTGGGTACCGCCGCGTCCGCGGCCGCCCTTGCCGAAGCCACCGCCGGCGGGAGCTCCGCCACCGGTGCCTGCGCCAGGAGCGCCGCCCGGACGGCCGGGGCCGCCACCGGGACGGCCAGCGCCACCCGGGCGGCCTGCGCCACCGGGCGCGGGACGCTCGGTGCGGTTGGGCATCATGCCCGGGCTGGGACGGTTTCCTGCGGGGCCGCCCGCGGGACGCGGAGCGCCCGGACGGGGAGCGCCGGGGCGCGGAGCACCCGGACGCGGACCACCGGAACCGGCTGCGGGGCGGGGACCGCCTGCGCCGGCCGCGGGACGCGGACCGCCGGGACGTTCGCCGTCAGTGCGGCCACCGGAACGCGGCATGCCCTGCGAAGTTGCGAAGGGGTTGTTGCCCGGACGGGGAGGACGCTCGCCGTCGCCACGGCCGCGGGGCATGCCCTGCGAGGTCGCGAACGGGTTGTTGCCCGGACGGGGGCCACCGGGCCGCGGAGCCTGGCTGCCCGGACGTGCCGGGGCAGGGGCTTCGGCCTTGGGGGCCGGACGGGCACCCGGCTTGGCGGAAACAGGGCTTGCCGTAGCTGCGGGAGCCGCGGGCGCTGCCGGGGCGGGGGTTTCAGCCTTGGGGGCGGGAACCGGAGCCTTGGGCGCAGCGGGGCCCGGAGCCGGGCGGGACGCTGCGGGTGCAGCAGGCGCAGCGGGTGCTGCAACGCGAGGTGCTGCCGGGGCAGCCGCCTTTGCAGCGCTGGCGCCGGGGTAGGCGTCGCGAAGCTTCTTCACGACCGGTGCCTCGATTGTCGACGAGGCGGAGCGAACGAATTCGCCCAATTCCTGCAGTTTCGTCACTGCATCTTTGGAAGTAATACCGAGCTCTTTGGCGAGCTCATGTACGCGGACCTTGGCCACATTTCTCCTGTCTCGGTCCGCACCGAGCCAGGCACGAACCGTCTAATTCTTACTGCGGGCCCCTGCCACGAACGCGGCGGATAGGCCCTGTGCAGAGCGCAACAAAATTGTCATCGTTGCGCACTCATCGCTGGGAACTCATCGGGTTTCCATCAGTTTTCTGACCCGCTTTCAGGTTTGGACGGTTTTCCTGCTTTCACGGGGGTGTCCGCAGGGGGTATGACTGCCGCCAGGTAGCTTTCGACGGCGGTGACTTCGCTTGCGCCCGCGAGGGCCCTTGAGAAAGCACGCCGTTTGCTTGCCAACGCCAGGCATGTGGTGCTGGGGTGCAGCCACGCACCCCGGCCAGCCATCCGGCGTCGTTCATCCACCAGGACGACGGGTGACCCGCCGCCTTCGGCGACAAGCCGGATCAACTCGCTCCGCTTGCCTTGTTTCCGGCATCCGATGCAGGTGCGCACAGGCTGGTGCCTGGTGTGAAGCAGTTCAGTCACTGGGTGTATCAACCTGCCTCAGTGTCTTTACCTGTCTTCTGCGGTTCTGCTTTGCGCGGCGCGGGCCCTTGCCTTGTTGGGATTGTTGTCCCCACCAGTCGCGAGCACGCCAAAGCGCACGGATACCGGGCATAGGCCCGGTTCCATCTATTCTAAGCCCCCGAGGGCCCGGCCACCGAATCCACAAGGTGCGTGGATCCGGGGCCGGGTACGGTTTGGGGTATTTAGTTGCCCTTGGCCGGAGTGGCGTCAGAGACGATGTCGATCCGCCAGCCGGTCAGCTTGGCTGCGAGGCGGGCGTTCTGGCCTTCCTTGCCGATGGCGAGGGACAGCTGGTAGTCGGGAACAACCACCCGGGCGGAGCGCGTGGCTTCGTCGGTGATAGTGACGGAATTCACGCGCGACGGCGAAAGGGAGTTGGCGATGAAGGTCGCCGGGTCTTCGCTGAAGTCGACGATGTCGATCTTTTCGTCGTTGAGTTCAGTCATGACTGCGCGGACGCGGGAGCCCATTTCACCAATGCACGCACCCTTGGCGTTGATACCGGGGGTGTTGGCTTTGACTGCCATTTTGGTCCTGTGGCCCGCTTCGCGCGCCAGCGCCACGATCTCGACGGAACGGTCCGCGATCTCCGGGACCTCCAGCTCGAAAAGTTTCCGGACGAGGCCCGGATGTGAACGCGACAGTGTGATGGAGGGTCCCTTGGCGCCGCGGTGGACGTCCACCACAAACGCACGCAGCCGGTTCCCGTGGGTGTACTTCTCCCCCGGCACCTGCTCGGGCGGCGGCAGCAAGGCTTCCACGGAACCGAGGTTCACCTGGATCATGTGCGGGTTGTTGCCCTGCTGGATCAGGCCGGCGACAAGCTCACCTTCACGGCCCTTGAATTCGCCGAGGACGTTGTCGTCCTCGACGTCGCGCAGGCGCTGCAGGATGATCTGCCGCGCGGTGCTCGCCGCGATGCGGCCGAAGCCCGCAGGAGTGTCCTCGAACTCGCCGATGGCTTCGCCGTCGTCGTCGATTTCCGTGGCCCAAATGGTCACGTGCCCGCTCTTGCGGTCCAGCTCGGCGCGGGCCTTTTCGAAAGCGCCCGGGGTCTTGTGGTAAGCCACAAGGAGCGCCTGCTCGATGGTGGGAATCAGGAGGTCCAGCGGGATTTCACGCTCACGCTCCAGGAGTCTCAGCGCACTCATGTCAATATCCATTAGGCCTCCTCGGAAGGTCCGTTGTACTCGTCTTCCAGCACGGCCTCGTTGAGGTGGCTGAACTCTATCTCGACTTTTCCTTGGCGGATCCTGTCGAAAGGAATTTTCACGGGTTCGCCCTGCTTGGGCTTCATGCCCTTCTTGACCTCTTGCTCGGGAACCAGTGTGACGCCGTCGTCGTCGACGGACTGGATCCGGCCTGTCAGGTTCTCGCCCTGGATCACGTTGACTTTGACCATGCGTCCGCGTGCCCGGTGCCAGTGGCGGGGCTCGGTGAGTGGCCGTCCGACGCCGGGCGAGGAGACCTCAAGGTCGTAGGGGCGGCCGTCGGTGCGGGGATCGTTGTCAAGGATGTCCGAAAGGGCCCTGGAGATTTCAGCGATGACGTCCAGGCTGACGCCCCCGGTTTCCTCCTGGGGCAGGTCGATGACCACGTGGACTACCCGGTGCGAACCGGCAACCTGGATGGCAACATCCTCAAGGTAGAGCCGGCTTGCCAGGACAGCAGGCTCCAGAAGCGCCTTCAGCCTGCTCTCCTCGGGGTTGCGGACCTCGTGTTGTGCCGGACTCGTCGGATCCGTTCCAGCCTGGTCTGTTGAAGTCGTGGCTTCCGAATGACTCACTGGCCAGCCGCCTCCCGATAGATGATGTTGTGACTACTAGCTTAACGACATTTACGGCGGCGTGGTGCACCGTGCTTCTCTGCGGGGAGACGCAAGTGGTCCGTGGGCGTGACACCATAGTCTGTTGTGAACCACGAGACTGTTGAGAAACCACGGAGCCGTCGCTGGATGAAAGGCCTCCTCCTGGCTTTCCTCGCAGTCCTCGTCCTCGGAGTGGGCGCCGTCGTTGTCCCGCGGGACGCCGGAAAGCCGCAAGCGGTGCCGTTTTCCGAAACTGCCCGTTCCGCAGCGCTGTCGTCGACCGAGGCGCTTTTGGGCAGCGCCTCGGCCCTGGAGAGCACCGACACTGTGATGTTGCTGACAATCCAGACGCGCGCGCTGCTTCCGCTTCCCGGTTCGTCGCCATCGACCATGCCCTCGGCTTCCACCAGCCCCGGCGCCACCCAGGACCGCCCGACCCGGGCGGCCTTTGTCTCAGAACTCACCTCGAGCGCGTCCCGTCGCTTGGCGGACGCGGCGGACGCCGACGGCGGCATGGCACGGCTGCTTGCCGCCGTCGGGACCGCCCAGCTGCTTGAGTCATCGCGGCTGGCCGTGGCGTGGGGCTTGCCGGCACCGTCGACCCCGGCCGCGGCCGGTTCCGCCCCGACCCCGCCGCCAAGCTGCCCTGCATCGCCGGGTACGTCGACCACTGCACCGACACCCGGAACAGCGCCCACCGCGGCAGATCTGCCGGCCGCCCTGGCTGCCGTCGTCAGCTCCGAGCAGGAGTCGATCTATGCGTACCAGGTGGCCTTGACCAGGCTGGACGCGAAGGCTTCCGCGACGGCAGCCACCTGGTTGGCCCGTCATCAGGAACTGCTCCGTGGAGCGGAAGCCCAGGGCAGGCTGCACTGCATCGCCACACCTCCGCGGGAAGCCGGTTATCGGCTGCCCGCCACTTTCGCCGCCAAACCCGCCCTGGCGCTGGGCAGCATGGAGTCCAGCTCACTGACGGCCTATGCCGACCTCGTGGCGTTGTCGGACGGCGGGACGCGCCAATGGGCCATCGACGGGCTTGTCGACGCCGCGAAACGCAGCCAGGCCTGGGGAACTCCGGTTGGCCCGTTCGCGGGACTTTCCGTCGACAACGCGGCACTGCCGCCGCTGCCGTCAGGAACTCCGTCTCCATAGGAAAGCCTTTCTTTGCTGGCGGCAGCCGTCCCGGAGTGTTTGGCTTGTACCATGGCTTCCATCGAAACTGCAGCCCTGCATGAAAACGAACCACACGCCAACGACCTCGCCCACCGGCTCAACTGGCTTCGGGCCGGAGTCCTTGGCGCCAACGACGGAATCGTCTCCGTTGCCGCCATCGTGGTGGGCGTCGCCGGCGCCACGACGAGTACCGGCGCCATCCTCACCGCTGGAGCAGCCGGGCTCGTGGGCGGTGCGGTGTCCATGGCACTCGGCGAGTACGTATCCGTCAGCAGCCAAAGCGACAGCCAAAAGGCACTCATCGAGAAGGAGCGCCGGGAACTCGCCGAGGAACCCGAAGAAGAGCTGGCCGAACTGACTGCGATCTACGAGGCCAAGGGCCTGCGTCCTGAAACCGCGCGGAAAGTAGCCGTCGAATTGACGGAACACGATGCCTTGGCCGCCCACCTTTCCGCCGAATTGAACATCGACGAGGACGACATCGTGAGCCCGTGGCATGCGGCCTTCGCCTCCGCCATTGCCTTCACCCTCGGCGCGGTACTGCCCCTGCTCGCGATCCTGCTCCCGCCCCCGGGCCTGCGTGTACCCCTGACCTTCATTTCCGTGCTGCTCGCGTTGGCCATCACGGGTGCCCTTGGAGCATGGATCGGCGGCAGCTCGAAGACCCGTGCCGCCGTGCGGGTCGTCATCGGCGGAGCCCTTGCGCTGGCCGCGACCTTCCTGATCGGAAGCCTCCTGGGCTCCTCCGGAGTGGTCTGAACCACTCCGGGACCGGCTTGGGTAGTCTGACAGTGATGACTACCTTCGTTTCCATCCCTGGCGACCTCCAGGCACGCTACTCCCGCACAGCGGAGGGGCGCGCGTGGCTCTCAGGGCTGCCCGGGCTGATCAACGCGAGCCTGGAACGCTGGCAGCTGTCCGTCGACCTGGAACCCGGCGCGGAACCATGGAATGGCCATGGCGGCATCGTCATTCCGGTCCTCTACGACGGTGCCCGTTCGGTGCTCAAAATAGCGTTCCCGCACGAGGAGGCCCTCGTCGAACGGCATGCCCTGGCCCTGTGGGGAGGCAACGGAGCCGTCAGGCTGCTCGACGCCGATGCCGCCTCCTGCGCGATGGTCCTGGAGCGGCTCGACGCCGTCAGCTGGCTGCAGGGCGCCCGGATGGATGAAGCGCGCGACGTCTGGGGAACGCTCGTGCGGGAACTCAGCATCGAACCGGACGAGCGGTCCGAATGGAAAGAGTTTGAGCACATCGCGGCCCGGGCCGAACGCTGGAGCGATGAGTTGCCTGCCGATTGGGAGCACCTGGGTCAGCCCTTTCCCCGGTGGCTCCTCGAAGCCGCTTTGGAGGTATGCCAGACGCGGGGCGCAGTAGGTCGGCGCTCGGGCCGGGACGTGCTGGTGCATTGCGACCTGCATTTCATGAACATCCTCCCCCATCTCAACGGCTCCCCCGGTGGCGCGTTCAAGGGGGCGGGGTCAGCGGGCAAACGCGCCTACGTGGCGATCGATCCGCAACCGATGATCGGTGAGGCGGAATTCGCCGTCGCCCCGATCCTATGGAACCGCATCCGCGATCTCTCCAGGACGGCGCCGGAAGTCGCCCTCCTGGAGCGCTGCGCGGATTTCAGCAGCGCGGCCGGCCTGGACGGCGAAGCGGCCCGGGAATGGAGTTTGGTCCGCGAGGTCGAAAACGCGCTGTCGTATGCCGGCAAACCACGCCATGAAGGCGATCTGGCGCGCTCCTTGTGGGTGGCCAGCACCCTTGCGGGACGGCCGCTGGACGGGCTGCCCGCAGCTCACGACCTTCCCGAACCGGGACAGGCCGCCTCGAGCTAGCGTCAGACTTCCGCGGCTTCGCGCCGGCGATCGCTCCCGGGGTCCGTAACGCTACGTGGCGACGTAGTCGTTCCAGACATCCATGCCGAGTTTGATGATCAACGCGCCGACGACGATCAGGAACACGATCCGCACAAATCCGCTGCCTTGTTTCACGGCGGTCCGGGCGCCCAGGTAGCCACCGGCCATGTTCGACAGGCCCAGCACGGCGCCGACGCCCCACAGCAGCGATCCGTGCGGCAGGAAGAACAAGAGGGCTCCGGCGTTGGTGGCCATGTTGACGATCTTCGCCTTGGCGCTGGCCTCGAGGAACGCATAGCCCATGGCGGAGACGAGGGCGATCACCAGGAACGAGCCTGTTCCGGGACCTATCAGACCGTCGTAGAACCCGATCACCGCGCCGATGGCGCACGCCACGACATAGTGCGTGTGGCCGTCGTGACGCAGGGCCGTCAACTCGCCGGCGTTGGGCCGCAGCGCGGTGAAGAGCGCGACGGCGATCAGCGCCACCACGATGATGGGTTTGAATACGCTCGCGGGAAGGTTGGCTGCCAGGACGGCACCGCCGAAACTGCCCGCGAGGGCAATCACCGCCATCGGGATGGCCGTCTTGAGGTCAGGACCGACCCGGCGGTAATAAGTGACCGCGCTCGTTGTCGTCCCGAAGATGGAGCCCATTTTGTTGGTGGCCAGCGCCTGGACCGGGGTGATCCCCGGAACCAGGAGCAAGGCGGGGAGCTGGATCAGTCCCCCGCCGCCCACCACGGCGTCTATCCAGCCGGCAGCGAATCCGGCCACCACGATCATGAGGAGCGTGGTGAGCTGGACCGACTCGAAGCCGGAGATCACTTCTGGCGTACGGCGTTGACCACGTAGTCGGCAGCCTTCTCGACTGCCACGTTCTCGGCCTCTCCGGTACGACGGTCCTTGATCTCCACAACGCCGTCCACCAGGCCGCGGCCGACCGCCACGATGGTGGGGACGCCCACGAGCTCGGCGTCGCCGAACTTCACGCCGGGGGAAACCTTGGGGCGGTCGTCGTAGATCACGTCGAGGCCGGCGGCTTCGAGTTCGGCGGACAGCTTTTCCGCCGCCGCGAAGATTTCCTCGCCGCGTCCGACGGCGACCACGTGGACATCCGCGGGGGCCACGGAGCGCGGCCAGATCAAGCCACGGTCGTCGTTGTTGGCCTCGGCCAGGGCGGCCACGGCACGGGTCACGCCGACGCCGTACGAGCCCATCGTGACCACGACCTGCTTGCCGTTCTGGTCAAGGACCTTCAGGTCGAGGGCTTCGGCGTACTTGCGGCCGAGCTGGAAGATGTGGCCCATTTCGATGCCGCGCGCAGTCTCCAAGGGACCGGAGCCGTCCGGGGCATCGTCTCCCGCGCGAACCTCGGTGCATTCGATGACGCCGTCCCAGGCGAAGTCGCGCCCGGCGACGAGGCCGAAGACGTGTTTGCCGTCTTCGTTCGCGCCGGTGACCCAGCTGGTGCCCGGGACAACCCGGGGGTCCACCAGGAAGAGCAGCTTGGACGTGCCTTCGAGGCCGAGCACGGCCTCGCCGAGGGCCAGGCCGGGGCCGATGTAGCCCTTGACGAGTTCCGGGATCTTCTTGAGGTCGTCCTCGTTGGCCGCTTCGAGGCCGATCTCTCCGGCAATGGGCAGGAATGAACCGATGTTGGCTTCGACGCGCTTGAGGTCCACGGCGCGGTCTCCGGGGACGCCGATGACCACGATCTGGCGCTCACCGGTGGGCAGAGTGGCGGCGAGGACCACATTCTTGAGGGTGTCGGCGCCAGTCCAGGCGCCGCCGTCGGAATCGCTGCGGGGAGCGAGCTGGTTGGCGGCCGCCACCAGGGTTTCGATGGTGGGCGTGTCAGGCGTGTCCAGGACGCGTGCTGGAGGCGCGTTGCTGAAATCGATGTCGGCCGGGACCACGGTGGTCACGGCTTCGACGTTGGCCGCGTACCCGCCTGCCGAGCGCACGAAGGTGTCCTCGCCGATCTCGGTGGGGTGCAGGAACTCCTCGCTCTTGGATCCGCCCATGGCGCCTGCCGTGGCGGCGACGGGGATGACCTCAAGGCCGAGGCGCTCGAAGATTTTCAGGTACGCGGCGCGGTGGGCCGCGTAGCTCGCGTCCAGGCCGGCGTCGTCGACGTCGAAGGAGTACGAATCCTTCATGATGAATTCGCGGCCGCGGAGGAGCCCCGCGCGGGGACGCGCTTCGTCGCGGTACTTGTTCTGGATCTGGTAGAGGCTCAGCGGCAGGTCCTTGTACGAGGAGTACAGGTCCTTGACCAGGAGGGTGAACATTTCCTCGTGGGTGGGCGCGAGAAGGTAGTCGGCACCCTTGCGGTCCTGGAGCCGGAACAGCCCCTCGCCGTATTCGGTCCAGCGGTTGGTTGCCTCATAGGGTTCCCGGGGCAGCAGTGCCGGGAAGTGGACTTCCTGGGCGCCGATGGCGGCCATTTCCTCGCGGATGATCTGCTCGACCTTGCGCAGCACACTCAGTCCCAAAGGCAGCCACGTGTAGATGCCGGGCGCGGCACGGCGGATGTAGCCCGCGCGGACCAGGAGTTTGTGGCTTGCGACTTCGGCGTCGACGGGATCTTCACGCAGGGTGCGCAGGAACAGCTGGGAGAGGCGAAGGACCACGGGGCAGAATCCGTTTCTATGGCAAGAGCTGGCAAAAACTACTGTGTACCAATCTACCGGCTTGCGGCCGGTGAACCTGCCGGTGCCACTCGCCTGGGTTCCTCCCCCAAGGCAGGAGAGGCCCCGAACGAAGAGGAGCCACGCCATGGTGCGAGGAAGCCCCTGGCCGCTGGGCGGCTGGTCATCCTGCCATGGCGTGGCTCAGCGGCCGCTCGGCCGCTCGCGCTGTCTTGGAGGCTCAGTGAGACCTGTCGGATGCCTTCAAAAGATCAACGCTTACAGTCATTTGTCTGTGTTTCCTCTCTGAAACCATCCGCGCCCCAGCGACACGGCTGATCTGAACTTATGTGATTGCGGACACTTTTTTCAAGGGCTTGGACTTATCAATTTTTTGTTGACGCCAACCGGTTGCGGGCCTACCTTTTATTCATCACCTGATGAATAAGTTATCCCGGAGGCGACGATGTCCCACAGTGCACCAGGAAGTAATGCGCCGGGCATGCCTCCGGCCGTCAAAGCGGAAGGCCTGCACGTCACCCGCGGCCATAAAAAGATCCTGCGCGGCGTGGACTTCGCCATGGAGACCGGGCGGATCACGGGCCTGCTCGGACCCTCCGGGAGCGGAAAGACAAGCCTCATGCGCTGCATCGTGGGGGTCCAGCGGCTCACCGCCGGCAGCGTGGAAGTATTGGGCCGACCCGCCGGTACGCCGTCCTTGCGGCACGACGTCGGATACGTCACCCAGGCACCGAGCGTCTACACGGACCTCAGCGTCGAAGCGAACGTCAGGTATTTCGGAGCCATGCACGGCGTCTCGGCGGCCGACACCGCGGAGGCGATTGCCGCCGTCGGGCTCGAAACGCTGGCACGGCAAAGGACGGCGGACCTGTCCGGCGGCGAATTCAGCCGGGTCTCGCTGGCCTGCGCGCTCGTCTCGCGTCCCAAGCTGCTGATCCTCGACGAACCGACGGTGGGTTTGGATCCCGTCCTGCGTGCCGAGCTGTGGGAACGGTTTGCCGCCATGGCCGAAGCCGGCACCACCCTGTTGGTGTCGAGCCATGTCATGGAAGAGGCCTCGCACTGTTCATCGCTGCTCCTGCTCCGCGAAGGTTTGCTGCTCGCGCAGCTCAGTCCGGCGGAACTCAGCGAGCGGGGCCACAGCAACGACTTGGAACAGGCCTTCCTGCACATCATCCGGGAAACAAGCGGCGTCCCGAATCGCCGGAGTGCCAACGAACGCCAGGTGGCGTCATGAATCCACGGATGATGTTTGCCACCACCAAGCGGGTTTTGGACCAACTGCGCCACGACCACCGCAGCGTCGCCCTCATCATGGTGGTTCCGGCCCTGCTTCTCACGGGCGTCTACTATCTCTACGAGAACGAAACCCTGCCTCCCGGATTCCCCCGGACCTTTGACCGTGTGGGACTCATGATGCTGGCCATTTTCCCGTTTGTGGTGATGTTCCTGGTCACGTCGATCACGATGTTGCGCGAAAGAACCTCGGGGACGTTGGAACGGCTCCTGACGACGCCCATCCACAAAGCCGATCTCCTGTTCGGCTATGCGTTGGCGTTCTCCATCATGGCCGCTCTCCAATCCCTTGTCGCCACGGCTGTGGCCTACTGGATCTTCAACCTGGACATCAAGGGCGGTCCTGGTTACGTCGTGATGATCGCCGTCATCAATGCCGTGCTGGGCGTCGCGCTCGGCCTCTTGTGCTCAGCCTTTGCACGGACCGAATTCCAGGCGGTGCAGTTCATGCCCGTCGTGGTCATTCCGCAGATCCTGTTGTGCGGGCTTTTCGTGGCCAGGGACCACATGAACAGCCTCCTGGAGGGCATCTCCAATGTGCTTCCGCTGACGTTTTCGGTCGATGCGCTCCAGCAGATCGCCGACAACACCGAAGCGACGCAAACCATGTGGCAGGATGCCGGGATCATGGCGGCGATCGTCATCGGAGTACTGGTCCTGGCATCGTTCACCCTCCGACGGCGGACCTCGTGAGCGGCGCCTTGCCTCCCCTGCGGCGGGGACGCCGGAGCGGCGGCAGCGACTCCCGCGAACTGATCCTGGCCACAGCGCGCCGGCTCTTCGCCGAGCACGGTTTCGACGGGACGAGCCTGCGGCAAGTGGCCCGTGAAGCGGAAGTGGACCCGGCCATGGTCCACCATTTCTTCAAGGGCAAGGACGAGCTTTTCGCCCAGAGCATCGAGCTCCCGGCGGATCCCGACGAGGTCCTTGCAGGCGTCGAAGAACTCGATCCTGGGCAACGCGCCGAAGCAATCGTCCGCGCCGTGTTGCGGCTGTGGGAAAGCCCGGCGCAACACGGGCTTGTCGCCTTCGTCAGGGGAACGATCGGTTCCAAGGCCAAGACCGCCTTGCTGCGGGAGATGGTGGCGAGGACCATCCTGTCCAGGATCACGGCGGGCCTTCCCGGCTCCCCCGAGGAGGCGAAAATGCGCGGCAACCTCGTTGCCACGCAGGTAGTGGGGCTCATGCTGATGCGCTACGTGGTCCGGCTGGAACCGTTGGCTTCCGCTTCCCAGGACGAGGTGGTCCGGCTCGTGGCCCCGAACGTCCAGCACTACCTCACCGGCGAGCTCGCCCACCCAACTGACTCGCAGTAGTTGTCGTTATGAACCCTCAAAACGACATCTACTGCGAGTTAGTTGGACCGGTCAGTACGGGGTTGGGCCGGTCAGTACAGGACCGTGGCGAAGGTTCCGAGGCGTTGGAATCCCACGCGCTCGTACGTGGCGCGTGCCCTGGTGTTGTATTCGTTGACGTAGAGGCTCGTGATCGGCGCGAACTTCTGCGCCAGGACCACCACTCCTGCCATGTACCCTGCGCTGAGTCCTTGGCCGCGGAACTCGGGGTTCATCCACACGCCCTGCACCTGGGTGGCCTGGGCGGTGACGGCCCCGAGTTCGGCTTTGAACTTCACTGTGCCGTCCGCGTCGATGTGCACCAGGGAATGGCCTTGCCGGATCAGTCCGGACACCCGGCGGCTGTAGAAGTCCTCGCTCCCAAGAAAAGGTGAATACCCCACTTCTTCTTCGAACATGGCGGCACAGGCGGGCAGGATCCGGTCGAAGTCCGCAATGTTGCCGAAGCCGAGCTGCGGATTGGCGTCGACGGCGGGTGGCCCGGATATGGCCAGGAGCGGCTGGTCGGCACGCACCTCGTGGGCGAAATGCCCCAGTTCCTCCAAGCGCGAATGGAGTGCCAGCACGGTCTCCGCGGGCCCGAAAATCGAGGCATAGCGGCGGCCGGCCCGGTGGGCAACCGCCGCGACGCGTGACGCCAGGTCAGGGTCCAACTGCACCGGAACCAGGTTGGCGCCGGCCCAGCAGGCACCCACCAGGGCGTCGCCGTCGAACACTCCGAAGACGCTCGCGCCACCCGCCGTGGGTGCGGCGCTTCCCGACGAATCGAGGTGCGCCAGAATGAAGACATTCGCTACGGGGTCTTCCATCGCGAGCACGCGAAGGGCCGGGGTGTCGGCAGCGCCGAGCACCCGGACGGAAATCCCATCGGCGGCTGTCTCGCTACGAGACGCTAACCACGGGGCTACCCTTGACAGCATCTTCGCCATCGGCCTCCCCCATCTCTTCGGCGATACGCATGGCCTCTTCGATCAGTGTCTCAACAATCTGGCTCTCGGGGACAGTCTTAATGACTTCGCCCTTCACGAAGATCTGTCCCTTGCCGTTTCCGGACGCCACACCAAGATCGGCTTCACGGGCCTCACCCGGTCCGTTCACCACGCAACCCATGACGGCGACCCGCAGCGGAATCTCCATTCCTTCGAGCCCGGCCGTGACCTGCTCGGCCAGCGTGTAGACGTCCACCTGGGCGCGTCCGCATGACGGGCAGGAGACGATTTCGAGCTTGCGGGGGCGCAGGTTGAGTGACTGCAGGATCTGGTTGCCGACCTTGATTTCCTCAACAGGCGGCGCGGAGAGGGACACGCGGATGGTGTCGCCGATGCCCCGGGACAGCAGCGCACCAAACGCCGTGGCGGACTTGATGGTGCCCTGGAAAGCCGGTCCGGCCTCGGTCACGCCAAGGTGCAGGGGCCAGTCGCCCTTTTCGGCAAGCATCTCGTAGGCCGCCACCATGATGACGGGGTCGTTGTGCTTGACGGAGATCTTGAAATCGTGGAAGCCGTGTTCCTCGAACAACGACGCTTCCCACACGGCCGATTCCACGAGGGCTTCCGGGGTGGCCTTGCCGTGCTTCTTCAGGATGCCGGGCTCCAGGGATCCTGCGTTGACGCCGATCCGGATCGACGTGCCGTGGTCCTTGGCGGCCTTGGCGATCTCCTTCACCTGGTCGTCGAACTTGCGGATATTGCCCGGATTGACGCGCACCGCGGCGCAACCGGCTTCGATCGCGGCGAAGACGTACTTCGGCTGGAAGTGGATATCCGCGATCACGGGAATCTGGGACTTGCGGGCGATGATCGGCAATGCCTCGGCGTCGTCCGCGGAGGGGCAGGCGACACGCACGATGTCGCAGCCGGACGCCGTCAGCTCCGCGATTTGCTGCAGCGTGGCGTTGATGTCCGTCGTGGGCGTGGTGGTCATCGATTGCACGCTGATGGGTGAATCGGAGCCGACGCCGACCGACCCCACCTTGATCTGGCGGGTCTTGCGGCGGGGCGCGAGAACGGGGGGCGGGGCTGACGGCATTCCCAGGCTGACCGAGGTCACGTGGACTCCTTGGGTTGAAATGGGTGGATCGTGGGGCCGGAGTCCGGACTCCGGCCGGTCAAGCTGCTAGGAAGCGTGGGCGGAGAGCATTCCGATCACGGGGTTCCACTCCGATGTCCGGATGCCAGCAATCCCGCGGACGGCGGCGAACGGATCCTCCTTCAGCGTGGCGTTCAACTCGGACTCGTCGGCGGCCTCGAGCAGCAGCAGCGCACCAGCGCCGTCGGTGTAAGGGCCGCTCGCCAGCAGGGTTCCCTGCTCGGCGAGGCTGGCGAGCCAGGCACGGTGGGCAGGGCGGTTCGCGTCGCGCACCTCGGCGGACTCGGCGTCGTACACGTACTCAACAGCGAAAACAGTCATATGGATAGCCTATCCCCCCGGCACAATTCAGCATCAGCCAAAGAGGTTGACGGGCTTGACGATGTCCGCGTAGATCAGCAGCGCGCTCATGGCCATGAGGACACTCGCCACGACGTAGGTAAGCGGCAGGAGCTTGGCGATGTCGAAAGCTCCCGGATCCGGTTTGCCGAACAGCTTGGCGATCCGACGGCGGGCTCCCTCGTAGAGCGCGCCCGCAACATGTCCGCCGTCGAGCGGCAGGAGCGGAACCAGGTTGAAGATGGCGAGGGCGAAGTTCAGTCCTGCGAGGAGTCCCACGAGGGCCCCGATGCGCGATTGCAGCGGAACCTGGTCCATGGCAGCCACTTCACCGGCCACCCGGCCGACACCCACCACGCTGATCGGGCCATTGGGATCTCGCGGCTCGGAACCGAAAGCCGCTTGCGCCACGCCGACCACCCTCGCGGGCAGGTTGAGGATGACTCCGGCAATCTGTTTGATGTTCTCGCCTGCCATCGGAAGAACGGTCGACGCCGGTTGGGGCACCATGGCGGTCTGCGCACCGATGCCAAGGAACCCGACTTGCTCGTACAACGGCTTGCCGTCCGCGCCCTTGGCCTGCTGGCCGTTGTCCCCAACGACGGGGCGCGCGGAAAGCACCGGGGTTACCTGCGTGGTGACGCTCTTGCCGCCACGATCCACGGTGATCTGGACAGACTTGCCGGCGGATGCCCGGATCCAGCCGCTCATTTCAGCCCAACTCGTCACGGGCTTGCCATCGAAGCTGGTGACGACGTCGTTGGGCTGGAGCTTGGCCACCGCAGCCGGGGTCAGCTGGCAGTTCGGGGAGTTCGGATCGACGGTCTCACCGGCCTTGACCTGGCACTTGGACACTTCGGCAATGGTGGTGGTGGCCGAGGACACGCCGAAGCCCATGAGCAGCACCGCGGTCAGGACCAGGCCGATGAGCAGGTTCATGGCCGGGCCACCCAGCATGATGATGACCTTTTTCCAGACCGGCAGCCTGTAGAAGACCCTGTTCTCGTCCCCGGGGCCAACTTCCTCGTGCGCCGCGGACCGGGCCTCGGTGGCGAGCGTCTGGAACATGCCGGTGCTGGACGGCCTGACGCTGCCGTCTTCCTTGTTGGGCGGGTACATGCCGATCATGGCGACGTAGCCGCCCAACGGGATGGCCTTGACGCCGTATTCGGTCTCGCCTTTCCGCTTGGACCACAGGGTAGGGCCGAAACCAATCATGTATTTCGTGACGCGCACTTTGAACAGCTTGGCGGGGACCAAGTGCCCCACCTCGTGCAGCGCAATGGAGACAGCCACGCCGATCGCGACGAAGACGACTCCGAGAATGAACAGAATGACGGGATTCATGCCTTAAGTACTGCTTCCTAAAGGGTGCTGTTGGCTAAACGATCGTGGGTGCGCGTGCGTGCCCACCTCTCAGCATCCAACACGGAGTCCACTGTCAGCTCCAAGGATCCTGAATGTTCGCTGAGGACGGACTCCACCGTGTCCACGATGTCGGTGAACCGGATCCTGCCGGCGTGGAAGGCCTCCACCGCTTCCTCGTTGGCTGCGTTGAAGACCGCCGGGAACGTGCTCCCCTGCTTCGCTGCGTCCTTGGCCAGTTCCACCGCCGGGAAGGCTACCGAGTCGAGGGGCTCGAACGTCCAACTCGTGGCCTGGCTCCAGTCGCAGGGCTTTGCGGCGCGGGGCACGCGGTCCGGCCACCCGAGCCCGAGGGCGATGGGGAGGCGCATGTCCGGCGGAGAAGCCTGGGCAATGATGGAGCCATCCACGAATTCCACCATGGAATGCACCACGGATTGCGGGTGCACCACGACGTCGATCCTGTCCAAGGGGACGTCGAAGAGCAAGTGGGCTTCGATGACCTCCAGCCCCTTGTTGACCAGGCTTGCCGAGTTGGTGGTGACCATCAGGCCCATGTCCCACGTGGGGTGGGCAAGGGCCTCGGCCGGGGTGACGTCGCGGAGTTGCTCGCGGCTACGTCCCCGGAAAGGTCCGCCGGACGCCGTCAGGATGAGTTTCTCGACCTCTTTGTCGGTTCCCGCCCGCAGGCATTGGGCGATGGCGGAGTGCTCCGAATCCACGGGCACGATCTGGTCGACGGCGGCCGCGGCCTTCACCAGTGCGCCGCCGACGATCAGGGATTCCTTGTTCGCCAGGGCCAGGATCGCGCCGGACTTGAGGGCTGCCAGCGTGGGCGCCAGGCCGATCGATCCTGTGATGCCGTTGAGTACGACGTCCGCTTCGATCGCGGCGATCTTGGTGGACGCATCCGGCCCCGTGATGATCGCCGGATCGTAGTTCCGGAGTCCGGCGGCGGAGGCCGCAGCGCCGATGAGTCTCCGGAGTTCATGCGGATCGCCGTAGGCAATGCCGACTGCCTGGGCCTTGGTGTGAACAGCCTGCCGCGCGATGAGTTCAAGGTTCCCGCCGCCCGCGCTCAGTGCCACGACCTCGAAGAGATGCGGGGCGGCGTCGACGACGTCAATCGCTTGAGTGCCGATGGAACCAGTGGACCCGAGGAGGATGATCTTGCGCGGCTGCATTGCTTAAGTATCCCGCACCCCAGGCGTAGCGTTGGTTTGTGGACTGGGTCTCGTGGTTCGAGGCGCCGGACTATGAATTCGCCCGGCAGGTGCTACAGCGCGGCACGGCCGCGCTCTATTTCATCGCATTCCTGTCCAGCCTCAACCAGTTTCCCGCGCTCCTCGGGGAGCACGGGCTCCTGCCTGTTCCGAGGTACGTAGACGTCCACAGGGTCTTGCGCAGGCCCAGCCTGTTCCGTTGGAAGTATTCGGACGCGTTGCTCCGGGCCGTGTGCGCTGCCGGGCTAGCCGTGTCCTTGACCCTCGTGGGCGGGTTGCCGCAGCTGGGCCCGCCGTGGCTTCCCTTGGCGGCGTTCCTGGCGTTGTGGTTGCTCTACATGTCGATCGTCAACGTCGGACAGACCTTCTACGGCTTCGGCTGGGAGATGCTGCTGTTGGAGATGGGCTTCACTGTGGGCTTCCTCGGTTCGGATCAGGTTCCCCCGCCGAGAACCATCCTCGTCCTGCTCGTGTGGCTGCTATTCAGGCTCGAATTCGGCGCGGGCATGATCAAGATCCACGGCGGAAGCGAGTGGCGTGATTTAACCGCCCTGTACTACCACCACGAGACGCAGCCCATGCCGGGGCCATTGAGCCGCCAAGCGCATCTGTTGCCCAAGCCGATGCACCGGATGGAAGTGCTCGGCAACCACTTCGCCCAGCTGGTGGTGCCGTTCTTCCTGTTCGCCCCGCAGCCGCTGGCCACCATTGCTGCCGGAATTGTCGTCTTCACGCAGCTTTGGCTTGTGGGGAGTGGAAACTTCGCGTGGCTCAATTGGTCCGCGATCGTGCTCGCCTTCGCTGCGGTGAGCGACCGGGAGGCCCACGCCGTGCTGCCTTTCATACCGCGACAGCGGTACCCGGCCACGGCTCAGGCCCCGGTGTGGTGGCTCGCCGTCGTCCTCGCGGTGACGGTGCTCCTCGTGGTGCTCAGCTATTGGCCGGCCCGCAACCTGCTCTCTCGGGGGCAGCTCATGAACGCCAGCTTCAACCGGTGGCAATTGGTCAACACCTACGGGGCGTTCGGCACGGTGACAAGGCACCGGGTGGAAATCGTGGTGGAGGGCACCCAGGCCGATGTTCCGGTCGACGAGGCGGATTGGCGCGAATACGGCTTCAAGGGCAAGCCCGGCGACGTCCGCCGGCTCCCCCGGCAATGGGCGCCGTACCACTTGCGCCTCGACTGGCTGATGTGGTTCCTGCCCTTGCGTACGGTGCACGAGGAATGGTTCTACGCGTTCCTCGGCAAACTGCTCGACGCCGATCCGCCCACCTTGCGCTTGTTGCGCCAGGACCCGTTCGACGGCGCGCCGCCGCGTTGGGTGCGGGCGCGCAGCTTCCTGTACCGCTTCGCCACGAGGGCCGAGTTCCGCGAGACTGGGCAGCGCTGGATCCGCATGGAGCTCTACGAGGTCATCGCTCCGTTGTCCCTGCCGAAGTCACGACGGCGCGGTCAATAGCGCTTCAGGAAAGCCGGGCCCTGCGCAACGTGGATTCGGCGTGTTTCAGGATGGGACCGTCCACCATTTTGCCTTTGTATTGGAACACGCCCGTTCCAGCCGCGGCCGCAGCGTCAAGCAGGTCCCGGGCCCCGGCGACGGCCTCGGGCGACGGCGCATAGGCTTCGCGGACGACGGCAACCTGGTTCGGGTGGATGCAGGCCTTCGCGCCGAACCCGCTGGCCACGGCGTCGGCAGACTCGACGGCCAGCCCGGCAAGATCGGGAATGTCGACGTAGACCGAGTCGATCGCTTCCTTGCCTGCGGCCTTGGCCGCGAGCAGCACCGTGGACCGCGAGTGCATTGCGACGGCACGGTAGCCGCCGTCGTCCTTGCGGCTGGAGGTGCCGCCCATGGAGGCGATCAGGTCCTCGGCGCCCCACATGAGTCCGACGACGTTGGGGGCCTGGGCGATCTCAGCCGCGTTGACGATTCCTTTGGCCGTCTCGCAGAGGGCAATGACGTGGTATCCCTCGAGTGCTTTCAACTGTTCACCGGTCTCGGCCTTCGCCAGCATGACGGTGCGGTAGGGAGTATGCGCGAGGCAGTGCAGGTCCTTCTCGAAGTCCGCGGTGCCGACCGGATTGACGCGCACAATCGTGCGGCTCGGGTCGAGTTCGGCCGTCTCGCCGCCGGAGCCGAGCTGGGCGAGGATGGCGCCCCTCGCCCGCTTCTTGTCTGCGGGGGCGACGGCGTCCTCGAGGTCCACGATGACGGCGTCGGAACGCTCAGCGGCCTTTTGGAACCGCTCCGGACGGTCGGCGGGGCAGAAAAGCAAAGCGGGGCCCATGGTGAAGGTCATGTATTGATTGTCCCCTGTTGTGCCTCCAGATGCGCGGTCCGGCTCCACATGAGGCAGGCCCGCGTGGCCAGCGCCACAACCGTCCCGTCCTGGTTGCGGCCGGTGTGTTTCATGGTCACCACGCCCTGCCCGGGACGCGACGACGACTCCCGTTTCCCGGTGATGACAGTCTCCGTGTAGAGGGTGTCACCGTGGTAGAGCGGGTGCGGGAATGAGACGTCCGTGAGGCCCAGTTGGGCAATGATGGTGCCTTGGGTCAGTTGCGTCACGGACTGTCCCACCATGGTGGACAAGGTGAACATCGAGTTCATGAGCCTCTGGCCGAAAGGCTGCTTCGCGCTCCACGCCGCGTCCAGGTGCAATGCTTGCGTGTTCATGGTCAGCGTGGTGAACAGGACGTTGTCCGTTTCCGTGACGGTCCGCCCGGGCCGGTGGGCGTACACGACGCCTTCCTCGAGTTCGTCGAAGTACAGGCCCCGCTGCTCGACAATGCGGGGTTCGGCGACGCCGGATTCGGGGACGTTGGTCATACGGTCAGCTCCTGGTCCTCTTCGAAGAGTTCGACGCCGGTCGCGGCGGCCACGTCCTCGGCGGAGACATTCGGGGCCAATTCGCGCAGGACGAGCCTCGATGCCCCGCCTTCGGACACGACGTCGATCACGGCGAGGTCGGTGATGATCCGGTCCACGCAGCCCTTCCCCGTGACGGGCAAGGAGCATTCCTTGACGATCTTGGGCTTGCCGTTGCGGTCCACGTGCTCCATCATCACGATCACCCGCTTCGCGCCGAACACCAGGTCCATGGCGCCGCCCATGCCCTTGACCATTTTGCCCGGCACCATCCAGTTGGCCAGGTCCCCGTTGGCCGCGACCTCCATCGCGCCCAGCACGGCGACATCCACATGGCCGCCACGGATCATGCCGAACGACGTTGCCGAGTCGAAGAACGCGGCACCCGCGTTGACAGTGACCGTTTCCTTGCCGGCGTTGATCAGATCGGGATCCACTTGATCGTCGGCGGGATAGGGGCCCACGCCCAGGATCCCGTTCTCGGAATGCAGGATCACTTCGACGCCCTCGGGGATGTAGTTGGGAATCAGGGTGGGCATGCCGATCCCGAGGTTGACGTATTGCCCGTTGCTCAGTTCGCGGGCTACGCGGGCGGCCAGTTCGTTCCGCGTCCAGCCTTTGCCCTCGTGGTGTTCGACGCCGGCGCGGCGGTACTCGTGCCTGACCGCCTCGGGACGCGGCGGCACATCCTGGGTGATGTTCGATTCCATGGCTACGCTCCTGCCTGTCGGGTCAACGCGACCGTCCGCTTCTCGATGCGCTTCTCGGTGTCCGGCGCCACCACGACCCGCTGGACGAAGATGCCCGGGGTGTGGATATGCTCCGGATCGAGCTCGCCGGGTTCCACGAGTTCTTCGACCTCGGCGATGGTGATCCGTGCCGCCATGGCGCAGAGTGGATTGAAGTTCATGGCCGTCGCGTGGAAGACAAGGTTCCCGTGGCGGTCGCCCTTCCAGGCGTGGACCAGTCCGAAATCGGGCGTGAGGGATTCCTCCAGGACATAGTCCGCCCCGTTGAAGGTGCGCACTTCCTTGGGTGAGGAAGCGATCGCCACGCTACCGTCGGCGTCGTACTTTTGCGGGAGTCCGCCCTCCGACACCTGTGTCCCGACGCCGGCCGCGGTGAAGAACGCGGGGATGCCGGCGCCGCCGGCGCGCAGTTTCTCGGCGAGAGTACCTTGCGGGGTGAGGACCACCTCGAGTTCACCGGCGAGGTACTGGCGTGCGAACTCCTTGTTCTCACCGACATAGGAGCTGATGGTCCGGCGGATACGCCCGTCCCTCAGCAGGATGCCCAGGCCCCAGTCGTCCACGCCGCAGTTGTTGCTGACGGTTTCAAGGTCCCGGGTGCCTTGATCGTGGAGCGCATCGATCAGCGCCACCGGGATACCGCACAAGCCGAACCCGCCGACGGCAAGAGAGGCGCCGTCGTGGATGTCCTTCACCGCTTCCGCGGCGCTGGCAACAACTTTGTCAATCATCGTTTACCTTCCCTGACGGTTAAAGGCCCAGCTCGCGGGCGATGAGCATCAACTGGACCTCGGTGGTGCCTTCCCCGACTTCCAGGATCTTGGAGTCGCGGTAGTGGCGCGCCACCGTGAATTCGTTGATGAAGCCATAGCCGCCGAACACCTGGGTGGCGTCCCGCGCGTTGTCCATGGCTCCCTCGCCTGCGACCATCTTAGCGATGGCCGCTTCGGTCTTGAACGGCTTGCCTGCCAGCATCCTCGCGGCCGCATCGTAGTAGGCCAGGCGTGCCGTGTGGGCCCGTGCCTGCATGCGCGCGATCTTGAACTGGATGGCCTGGTACTTGCCGATGTTCTGTCCGAAGGCCATGCGTTCCTTGGCGTATTTCACCGACAAATCGACGCAGCCCTGGGCAGCGCCAGTGGCGAGCGCGGCGATGGCGATGCGGCCTTCGTCCAGGATGGACAGGAAGTTGGCGTAGCCGCGTCCCCGGACACCGAGCAGGTTTTCTTCGGGCACCCGCACGTTGTTCAGTGTCAGCGGGTGGGTGTCGGAGGCGTTCCAGCCCACCTTGTTGTAGGCCTTTTCGGCGGTGAAACCGGGCGTGTCGGTGGGAACCAGGATGGTGGAGATTTCCTTTTTGATGCTCCCGTCGTTGCGTTCGTGCTGCCCGGTGACGGCGGTGACGGTGACGAGCCTGGTGATGTCGGTCCCGGAGTTGGTGATGAACTCCTTATTGCCGTTGATGACCCAGCGGCCATCCTCGAGGTGCGCGTTCGTCTTGGTGCCTCCGGCGTCCGAGCCGGCTTCCGGCTCGGTCAGGCCGAAGCCTGCGAGCGCTTCGGCCGAGGTGAGCCGGGGCAGCCAGTGTTCCTTCTGCTCCTGGGTGCCGAAGCGGTACACCGGCATGGCTCCGAGCGATACGCCCGCCTCGAGGGTGATGGCCACGGACTGGTCCACCCGGCCCAGTTGTTCCAGCGCGAGGGCGAGCGCGAAATAGTCGCCGCCCATGCCGCCGAACTCTTCAGGGAAGGGCAGGCCGAAAAGGCCCATCTCGCCCATCTGCTTGACGACCTCGTACGGGAAGCTGTGTTCCTCGTCGTGCTTGGTGGATACGGGGGCCACTACCTCGTCGGCGAATTCCCGGACGGAGTCGCTCAGGTCCTGGTATTCCTCGGTGAGTTCAAAACTTGCCATGGCTAGACTTCCTCGTCTTTCTGGTTTTCTGCTGTAAGTTCAGGGGCCGGTTCCGATGCGGCTTCGGAGGTGGGTTCCGCCAACACGTGGATGGTGGCGAGGACTTGATCTGCCTTCACGAGGTCCCCGGTTTTGCTGCTGAGGTGCACGGTGCCGGACACCGAGGCCACCAGTTGGTGCTCCATCTTCATCGCCTCCACGGAAAGGAGTACCTGGCCTGCTTCCACCTGGTCGCCGTCGTGCACCGAAACGGAGACGACGGTTCCCGGCATGGGAGACCGGACTTCGGGATCCGCGGCGCTTTCTTCGCGCTGGATGGCCGCCAGGATGCGTTGGATCCGGGTCTCGCGGTCCAGGATCTCCAAACGGCAGGACCAGCCGTCGCTGCCGAGCCAGAGCTCGCGCGTCCCGGCCACCGGCGACGGTGAACCGTACGCGAAGGGGTGCTCGGCGCCGTCGAGCACCAGCACCGCATGCCCCGCGGATCCCGGACGCAGGGCGGCAGAATGCTCGACGCCGTCGTCCACTCGCGCCGTGAAGCCCTGCCTTTTCACCGTCAGCCCCACGGTGGCCAGGCCGCCGTCGGGACGTCCGATGGTGGCCTTCCACGGCGCGGGGGCGCCGACGCGCCAGCCGTCGGCGGTGTTCCAGGGTGCAGCCGTTCCAGCAGGAGCCGGTTCCGAGTGGCCGAGCAGTTCTGTCCGGTTGAGCAGTTCTGTCCGGTTGAGCAGCGCGGCGGCGATCAACTCGACGTCGCTCGCTTGACGGAATTCCAGCCCGTCCAGTTTGCGCTCGATCAAGCCGGTGTCGAGGCGTCCGGCGCGGACGTCGTCGTCGTTGATCAGGAGCCGCAGGTATTCGACGTTCGTGTGCACACCCAGCAGCGCGTAGTCCCCCAGCGCGTGGTCGAGGGTGTCCAGCGCCGCCTTGCGGTCCGGTCCCCACGCAATGACCTTGGCGAGCATGGGATCGTAATCGCCGGTGACGGTCAGTCCCGGAAGCATGGCCGAGTCGACGCGGACGTGCGGATCGTTGCTTGCCCGTTCCCGGAGCGTCACGATCTCGCCGATGGACGGCAGGAAACCGCGTTCGGGAACCTCCGCGTAGACGCGTGCCTCCACCGCGTGGCCGTCAAGCACGACGTCGGACTGCGCCACCGTGAGGACCTCACCTGCGGCGACGCGCACTTGCCATTCGACCAGATCGACGCCCGTGACCATCTCCGTGACCGGGTGCTCCACCTGGAGGCGGGTGTTCATCTCCATGAAGAAGAAGTGCTCCGGATCCTCGTCCGCGACCAGGAACTCCACCGTGCCCGCACCGCTGTAGTTGACGCTTCGGGCAGCCTGGCAGGCTGCCTCACCGATCCGCGCCCGGACCTCGGCGCCGTTCGCGAGCGACTCCAGCAAGGGGGACGGTGCTTCCTCGATCACCTTTTGGTGGCGGCGCTGGAGCGAACACTCGCGCTCGCCGAGGTGTATGACGTTGCCGTGGTTGTCGGCGAGGACCTGGACTTCGATGTGCCGGGGCGTTTGGATGAGCCGCTCGAGGAAGAGCGTGTCATCGCCGAAGGCGCTCGCCGCCACCCGGCGGGCCGTCAGCAGGGTCGCCGCCATGTCCTCCAGCCGCTCCACGGTGTGCATGCCTTTGCCGCCGCCTCCTGCCGAGGGCTTGATCAGCAGGGGGAAGCCGACGCCGGGCGCCGCGTCCATCAGTTCCTCGTCACTCAGGCCGGGTTCGGCGATCCCCGGAACGCAGGGGACGCCGTAGGACATGACGTTGTTCTTGGAACGGATCTTGTCGCCCATGATTTCGATGGCGTCGATGCCGGGGCCGATGAACGCGATGCCGCCAGCGTCCAGGGCCTTGGCGAACTCCACGTTCTCGGCGAGGAATCCGTAGCCGGGGTGGACGGCTTGCGCGCCGCTTTGCAGGCAGGCCTCGATGATCGCGTCGATCCGGAGGTAGCTGTCAGCTGCCGCAGCAGTACCGATCCGGACGGCAGCATCGGCTTCGCGCACGTGGCGGGCTCCGGCGTCGGCGTCTGAATAGACCGCCACCGAACGGATGCCCATGGCCTTGAGGGTACGGATGACGCGGCAGGCGATCTCGCCGCGGTTGGCGACAAGTACGGTGTCGAAGGAGTTGATTGTCATGGGGTCACATCCGGAAGAGGCCGAAGGAGGTTTCCGGCAGGGATTGGCGGGAGACGGTATCGAGGGCCATGCCCAGGATGCGCCGGGTGTCTGCGGGGTCGATGATGCCGTCGTCCCAGAGCCGGGCGGTGGAGTAGTAGGGGCTGCCTTGGTCCTCGTACTGCTGCTTGATGGGGGCTTTGAAGGCTTCTTCGTCCTCGGCGGACCATTCCTCGCCGCGGGCCTCGTACTGGTCGCGCTTGACGGTGGCCAGCACGCTGGAGGCCTGGTTCCCGCCCATGACCGAAATCCTGCTGGCCGGCCACATCCAGAGGAAGCGCGGCGAGTAGGCCCGGCCGCACATGGAGTAGTTTCCGGCGCCGAAGGAACCTCCGATTACCACGGTCAGCTTGGGCACGCGGGCGGTAGCCACGGCGGTGACCATCTTGGCGCCGTTCTTGGCGATGCCGCCGTGCTCGTAGTCCTTGCCCACCATGAAGCCGGAGAGGTTTTGCAGGAAGACCAGCGGGATGCCGCGCTGGTCGCACAACTCGATGAAGTGCGCGCCCTTGAGGGCGGACTCGCTGAACAGCACACCGTTGTTGGCGACGATACCCACGGGGTGGCCATGGAGCTTCGCGAATCCAGTCACCAGGGTGGTGCCGTAGTTCCTCTTGAACTCATGGAACCTGGAGCCGTCCACCAGGCGGGCGATGACTTCGTGGACGTCGTACTGGGCGTTGACGTCCGTGGGAACGGCACCATAGATCTCGGCCGGGTCCACCACGGGTTCGACGGCGGCGTCCACGTCCCATGCCGGGGCCGCCGGCTGGGGCAGGGTGGCGACGATGTCGCGGACGATCTGCAGGGCATGCTCGTCGTTTTCGGCGAGGTGGTCCGTCACGCCGGAAATCCGCGAGTGGACGTCGCCGCCTCCGAGTTCCTCGGCCGTTACGATTTCACCGATGGCGGCCTTCACGAGGGGCGGCCCGCCCAGGAAGATGGTGCCTTGGTTGCGGACAATGACGGTCTCGTCGCTCATGGCGGGAACGTAGGCGCCGCCGGCGGTGCAGGATCCCATGACGGACGCGATCTGCGGGATCTTTGCGGCGGACATCTTCGCCTGGTTGAAGAAGATCCGGCCAAAGTGCTCTTTATCCGGGAACACCTCGTCCTGCTTTGGCAGGAACGCTCCCCCGGAATCCACGAGGTAGACGCATGGCAGCTTGTTTTCCAGGGCGATTTCCTGGGCCCGGAGGTGCTTCTTCACCGTCATCGGGTAATACGTTCCGCCCTTGACCGTGGCGTCGTTGGAAACCACCATCACCTGGCGGCCGTGGACCAAGCCGATGCCCGCGATCACGCCGGCGCCCGGCGAGTCATCGTTGTACATCCCGTTGGCCGCCAAGGGGGCGATCTCCAGGAAAGGGCTTCCTTCGTCCAACAAGTAGTTGATGCGCTCGCGCGGCAACAGCTTGCCCCGGGAAATGTGCCGCTCGCGCGACTTCTCCGGGCCGCCGAGCGCGGCCACGGCAAGGCGCTTCTTCAGCTCGTGTACCAGGGACAGCTGCGCTTCCGCGTTGGCCGCGAACTGGTCGCTGCTGGTATCCAGCTGGCTGGCGAGTGTCTCCATCGACTGTGTCCCATCCCGGCCCATGGGCCATCTCAGTTAGTACCGCATAACTGGAATTTAGGTTAGTCTCTATTAACTGTGTTGTCCATCGCCTCCGCACCGGGCCACCCCGGTGCCGGCGCCGAAGTGGACGCGTGCAAAAGGAGGAATTGTGGTCACCTTCCAACGGAGCTCCCAGCAGGACGGCCCTACCCCGCGGAGCCCCAAGCAAGAGAGCCCGACCCAAAGAAGCCAGGCCAAGGAAACACGGCGCAAGGCCCTCCTGACCGCCGCAGCCGGGTTGTTCGCCGCCGACGGTTTCAACCGCGTGTCCCTTGAGGACCTGGGTGCCGCGGCTGGAGTCAGCGGTCCTGCCGTGTACCGGCATTTCCCGGGGAAACAAGCCGTACTGGCCGAGTTGCTGTTGAGCGTGAGCCGGAACCTGCTCGACGGCGGACGCACCGTGGCGTCCGAGGCCCCTGACGCCGAAGCCGCGTTGCACGGACTGGTGGAGTTCCATGTGGACTTCGCCCTCAGCAATCCCGATGTCATCCGGGTCCAGGACCGCGACTTCAGCAACCTCAGCAACGCCGACCAGGCCGAAGTCCGCACACTGCAGCGCAATTACGTGGAACTGTGGGTGGGTGTGCTTGGCGAACTTCATCCGGAAACCGATCCCGCCGAACTCCGGGTCCGCGCCCACGCCGCCTTCGGCCTCATCAACTCGACACCGCACTCGGTCCGGCACCATGGACGACGCATGGCGGTCAAAACCGCGAGGCCCATCCTCGAACGCATGGCCCTCGCGGCCCTGACGGCGCGCTAACCTCCCGCCTGCCAGGCCCAACTGGCTCGCAGTTGTTGTCGTTCTGAGCGTTCAAAACGACAACAACTGCGAGTTAGTTGGGCCGGGGAACCGCTAGATCATCGTCATGACGGTGGCAGGGTCGGACAGGATCGCGCCCAGGTCGGCCAGGAACTTCGAGCCCTGTTCGCCGTCCACCAGCCGGTGGTCGAAGGACAGGCTCAGGGATATGACCTGGCGGACTGCGAGCTCGTCGTTGTGCACCCACGGGGCCTTGCGCACCGATCCGAGCGCGACGATGGCAGCCTCGCCCGGGTTCAAGATGGGGGTGCCGGCGTCGATCCCGAACACGCCGATGTTCGTGATCGAGATAGTCCCGCCCGTCAGGTCTGCCGGGGAGGTCTTGCCCGAACGCGCCGTGTCCGTGAGAGCCGACAACGCCGTGGACAGTTCCAGCAGCGTCATCCGGTCCGCGTCTTTGATATTGGGAACAGTCAGGCCCCGCGGCGTGGCGGCGGCGATACCCAGGTTGACGTAGTTGAACTGCACGATCTCCTGTGCGCCGTCGTCCCAGCGCGAGTTCAGGCTCGGATTCCTGCGGAGGGCAATCAACACTGCCTTGGCCGCGATGGTCAGCGGCGTGAGCTTGTAGCCGGCAAATTCGCGGCTGGCCTTGAGCCGCGTCAGCAGTTCCATGGTCGGAGTGACGTCCACGGTGAGGAACTCCGTAACGTGCGGCGCCGTGAAGGCGCTTTGCACCATGGCGGCTGCCGTGAATTTCCGGACTCCCTTGATGGGCGTGCGGGTCTCGCGTTCAGTTGAAACCCCGACGGCGGACACAGCGGCGGGGGCGACCTCGGGAGCCGAAACCTGCGCCTGGGACCCGGAAGCGAAGTCCTGGACGTCCGAACGGGTGATCAGGCCTCCCGGTCCGGTTCCTTTGACCAGCTCGAGGTCGATTCCGAGATCCCTCGCCAGCTTGCGGACCGGAGGCGTGGACCGTGGACGCTCCTGCTCCGCTGCAGTCTCGCTTGCAACCGCGGGCGGTGCCGTAGTTTCGACGGTGGAAACGGGCGCGACGGCGGGAACGGGCGCGACGGCGGGAATGGGCTCCCGGACTGGCTCGCGTTCGGTGGCGCCTGCGTCAAAGCTCCGCTGGCGTCGGGCGGGGCGTCCGGACTTTTCGACGACGGCACCGTAGCCCACGAGGTTCGGCTCGCGCTTGGCCGCGCTCTCCGCCGGGCTCGGGGCGTCCCCGGGGGAAGCTCCCGCATCGGAACCGCTAGCACCGGAAGGTGAGGCTCCGGCGTCGTCGACCTCAAAGGAGACGATCGGCTTGCCGACCTCCACAACGGAACCGGCCTGTTCGTGCAAGGCGGCGACGGTTCCGGCGAAGGGCGAAGGCAACTCAACTACGGCCTTCGCCGTCTCGACCTCGGCAATGACCTGGTTCAACGTCACGGTGTCCCCCACCGCGACCTTCCAGCTGAGAATTTCCGACTCGGTGAGTCCTTCGCCGAGGTCGGGCAGCCTGAATTCCTTGATCATGGTGGCGCTCATCCTTCCAGCCCGCTCAGGGAGTTGCCGCGGCCGAGTGCGCGGTCCACACCGTCAAGGATCCTGTCCAGGTCCGGCAGGTGGTGCATCTCGAGCTTTGAGTACGGGTACGGGATGTCGAACCCGGTGATCCGGACCGGCGCCGCTTCAAGGTAGTTGAAGCAACGCTCCGTGATGCTGGCGGCGATTTCGGCGCCGAGCCCGCCGGACTGCGCAGCCTCATGCGTGATGACGAGCCTGCCGGTCTTGCGGACGGATGCCTCCACTGCCGGGAAGTCGATCGGAGCAAGCGAGCGCAGGTCGATGACCTCCACGGAGACTCCTTCGTCGGCGGCGGCCATGGCGGCGTCGTTCGCGGTCTTCACGAGCGGTCCGTACGTCACCAAAGTGACGTCGCTGCCTGGAGTGACCACCCTTGCCTTCTCCATGGACAGCGCCGTGGAAAGCTCCGCCGTCTCGTCCACTTCTCCCTTGTCGTGGTAGCGGCGCTTGGGTTCGAAGTAGAGCACCGGGTCGTCCGAGGCGATGGCCTGCTGGATCATGGTGTACGCGTCCTGCGGGTTGGAGACGCTGATGACGCGGAGTCCCGAGGTGTGCGTGAAGTAGGCTTCCGGGGACTCGGAGTGGTGCTCGGGCGAACCGATTCCGCCGCCGAAGGGAACCCGGATGGTGATGGGCATCTTGACGCGGCCCTGGGTCCTGTAATGCATCTTGGCTACTTGGCTGACGATCTGGTCGAATGCCGGGTAGATGAAGCCATCGAATTGGATTTCGCAGACCGGCCGGTAGCCGCGGTAGGCCAGTCCGACGGCGGTGCCGATAATCGCGGATTCGGCCAAGGGAGTATCAACCACCCGGTGTTTGCCGAAGTCTTTCTGGAGGCCGTCGGTCACACGGAAAACGCCGCCGAGCGCTCCGATGTCCTCACCCATGAGGACAACTTTGGGATCGTTTTCGAGGGACTTGCGCAGGCCGGCGTTGATGGCGCGGGCGAAGGTCAGCTTGCTCATCAGAGGGCACCTTCCTGGGTTGATCCGCTGAAGCTTTCCAGATAGCGGGAGTAGTGGTCCTTCTGGCGTTCGATCCAGGAGTTGGGCGTGCTGTAGACGTGCTTGAAAAGATCGAGGGGCGCGGGATCGGGCATGTTGATGACTCCTGCCCGCAGGTCCCTGGCCACCTCGTCCGCTTTGGCCTGGGTCTTGGCTTCGACCTCTTCCGTCAGGAGTCCCTTGGTCCGAAGGAGCGCCTTGAGCCGGGTAATCGGGTCCTTGGCTGCCCAGTCTTCAAGTTCATTGGCGTCGCGGTAACGGGTGGGATCATCCGCCGTCGTGTGCGGGCCCATGCGATAGGTCACCGCTTCGATGAAGGTCGGTCCGCCGCCGTTGCGGGCCCGGTCCAACGCAATGCGCGTGGCAGCCAGGACAGCCAGGACGTCGTTCCCGTCGACCCGCATGCTGGGGATTCCGAAGCCCGAAGCACGGTCGGCGATCTGGATGTGGGACTGAATCCGGACGGGTTCCGAGATGGCCCAGTGGTTGTTCTGGCAGATGAAGACCACGGGTACCTGGAAGCTCGCCGCGAAGACCATGGCCTCGTTGACATCGCCCTCGCTCGTGGCGCCATCGCCGAAGTAGGAAACTGCCACGGAGTCCGCTCCGTCGTACTGGATGCCCATCGCGTAGCCGGTTGCGTGCAGCGATTGCGAGCCGATGATGATCTGTTGGGTGGCGATGTTGTGGCGGTACGGGTCCCAACCGGCCGAAGCGTTGCCGCGCCACGCGCGGACCAAATCCGTTGGCTCCACGCCGCGGCAGTAGGCAACGCCGTTGTCCCGATAGCTGGGGAAGACAAAGTCGTCGTCCCTGAGGGCCCTGCCGGAACCGATCTGGGAGGCTTCCTGGCCCAGCAGTGGCGGCCACAGGGCCAGCTCACCCTGACGCTGCAAGGCCGTGGCCTCGGCGTCGATACGGCGGATGACCATCATGTCCTCGTACAGCGAGCACAGTTGCTCGTCCGTGACATCGCTGACCCAGAGATCGAACTCCGGGTGGCTGATGCGTTCCCCTTCCGGGGAAATCAGTTGGACCAGATCCCCGCCGGTCCGACGCGGGCTTGCTGCACTGATTCCGGGATTCGGCACCTTGTAGGCGTCCTGGCCGGGTTCGTCCGTCAACACAGTTGATCGCACCTTTCAGCTCGTGCTCGCAGGCCTTTGGAGGGACTTGTGATCCACCCGCAGGCCAGCATCCGGGCGTCGTCGCCTGGATTAATTGTGACCCTACTCACAATGCTCATTGGGTACAACCACCGTTGAAAATCCTGCGCATTCTGCCCTATCTGAATGGTAGGCACCGTGCTAACGTTGCGCATTATGCAAGCTTTAGATGGCACCGACACACGCCTGCTTTCGGCCATGGCGAAGGATCCCCGCGGCACGGTGGTGGCCTTGGCGCAGAAGCTGGGACTTTCCCGGAATACGGTCCAGGCGCGGATGGCCCAGCTGGAAAAGAAGCATGCGTTCCTTTCCTTCGAACGGCGCATCAACCCGGCAGCCCTCGGCTACCCGCTCATGGCGTTCATCTCGGTGCATGTGCAGCAGCAGAAGCTTGGGCAGCTTGCCTTGGACCTCGCCGAAATCCCGGAAATCCTGGAGGGGTACGGACTGACCGGTTCGGCTGACCTGCTGCTGCGGGTGGTGGCGCTCGACGCCGAGGATCTGTTCCGGATCAACGGCAAGATCCTTGCGTGCGACGGAGTGGAACGAACGGACACTGCCATGTCCATGGGCGAATTGATTCCTTTCCGAGTGCAGCCGTTGTTGAACCGGAATACCAAGAAGGCGCTCCGCACGGGCTGAGCCCTTGAATCCCCTTGCTCCTCGCTGGAATGTGCGATTTGATGCAGGTGGACGCCTAGGGGGCCGGCTGGCGGCTTCTGTCCGGTTGGCGGCGCAGGCCTGGTCGCCGGGAAGGGGAACCACCCGTGAGCACCCCGCAAGTACCGCTGCAGCCTGACCAGGACCCTCGGGCCGTCCCGCCGGCGTCGGGAGGCGAAGCACCGCGGCACGGCAACACGCCGCCTGACGGCCCAACCGGTCAATACCCCGCCCCTTACGGCCGGCCAAGCCAGTTCACACCGCCGGCGCAGTACCCCGCTCCCGGGCAGTACTCCGGCCCCTACGCCCCTCCAGGGCACGGGGCGTACCCTCCCCACCCCTACGGGATGCCCGTCCCGCCGCCTGCGAAGAACCGAAAGCTCCTCTGGATCATTCTCGGAGCGGTGGCCGCGTTCGTCGCCCTTGTCATCGTGGGGGTCGTCGTTCTGGTCAACGTGGTGGGAAGTGCCACGAACCGGGCCCAGGCCGTCTCCGACGACTTCACCCGCCTGATCGTGAACGGCCAAAGCTCCCAGGCGTACGACCAGTACATGAACCCCGTGCTCACCCGAAGCCTGACGAAGGACAAGTTCATGGCCGGCATTGCGGGTCTCGGACTGGACAACACCTGCAGGCCCCATTACGACTCCGTAAACGTCGGTTCATTCAACGGCAACAACACGGCCGACGTTGTTGGAACCCTGCAGTGCCAAGGCAAAACCCTTGACTTCAGGTACAACTTTGAAGGCAATGATTTGAAAATGGACGCCATCCGTCTCCAGCCGCAGGGATAACTCCGAAAAAATTCATCCCATCCGACCCATCCATCGTGCCGGGGAGTCCGAATATCTGGTTGAGAGCCCCGTCCGGGGTTTCGAACACAGGCCGGAGACAACCCCGGCCATACCGGAAGGTTTGGACCATGCGCACTTCGCCCAACCGCCTGATCGCCACCATCTTTGGCGCCGTCTACCTGCTCGTGGGTGTCGTTGGATTCTTCGTCACCTCGGGAATTGGATTCTTCGCAACCGAGGGTGCCAATCTGATCATCTTTGCGGTAAACCCCCTGCACAACATCATCCACCTCGCCATTGGCGCGGCCCTCCTCTACTCGGGCATGAACAGCACCGTTCTGTCCAAGACCGTCAATACCACCGTCGGCGCCGTCTACTTGCTTGTCGGCATCCTCGGACTGTTCCTCGTGGGCTCCGCACTGAACATCATTGCCCTTAACGGCGCAGACAACGTCCTGCACCTTGCCAGCGCTGTGGTTCTTCTCGGCATCGGCCTCTCGCAGGACAAGGTTCCGGCCACCACCGCCAGGGCCCACGTCTAAACACCTCGAAACCCGGAAGGAGCCGTCCGTGTCTGCTCAAGCTGCGACCCCCGTGTCAGCTCAGCCAACGACGTCCGTGGGACCCACCCTTGGGGCCTCCCTCACCTTGTTCTCGTGCTTTGCGGGAATGGGCGCGGGCCTCGTCGAGCTTTCCATCGCCTCGAGCTACATCTTGGGCCGGGGACCCCTGGTGTGGGCGGGCGGCCTCTTCGTGGTCTGGGGCCTGGCGCTGATCGCAAGCTCGATTGCCAGCCTCCAAAAGGGGCGGCTCCGGTTCCGTAAGCCAACAACCGCAGGCCTCCTCGCGGCCGTGCTGGTCCACGTCGGATTCCTGGTTGCCGGCATGGCCCAAAGGGTGCTCGACGGCGGGCATCTGGCGGCTCTTTTCCTGGTCCTGATGGCGTTGGGATCCTCCGCCTGGCTCGCCCGCAGGTTTCGCGACGACGTCGGGGGAACCGTTTCGGCTCCCCCACGTGCCGGTGCGCTCTTGGGAGCCGCCTTCGCTGCCGCCGTCGTCGTCGCAGCAATTACGACGCCGGGGCTCGCCGCCTCGGTGGCCGGAGCGCATGCCGTCCCGCACGGAGAGCACTCCCTGCCGGGCGTCCATAACCACTAAGCCTTAACCACAAAGACCTTCCGCCCAGGCGGAAGCAGCAATCCCTCCCACACCGAGTGTGGGAGGGATTGCTGCTTAAAGCGGTACCGCCCCGATTCCCGGGTGGGCCGGAGCTTGGCTAGTCGATGGCCGCCATGAGTTCGACCACCCGGTCGAGGAAAGCATCAACCTGCGCCTCTTCATAGCCGTCGCGACCGCGGGCCTCGGAGAAAGCTGCCCGGCGGACGTTGTCGACGCTCAGCGGCTTGTCGTTTTCCAGGTAACCGATCAGGGAGACACACAAGGCATCGACCTCGGCGATGTTGTAGCTGCGCGCACGCTTCTTGTCCGGCCGGCGGAAACGTTCGCCATCTGGCCGGTGCAAACGGCCCCGCAGCACTCCGGAGAGTTTGCCGATCTTCAGCAACCAGGCTTCCTCGCCTTCGGCCGCTATCAGCTCGTCGCGTTCGCGCCGGGCGAAGGCGTCTTCAAGGCGGTCCAGTGCTGCGTCCACGGCAGTGGCGTCGTAGCCGCCTTTGACAGGATCAAACGAAACGGCGCGGACATCGCCGCTGCCGATCTTCTCCGATGCCTCGGCCCTGTTTTCGAACGACAACCGGGCACGCTGGAAAAACTGGTCTACCTGCTTTGCGTTGTAGCCATACTTGCTGTGCGCCACGCGCTCAAATGCTGCGGGGATCTGGCGACGAATGTCCACTGCCACTGCTTTCCTTCTGGGTGGTTGTCAGGCGCCGCTCAACAGCGCGTAAAGAATAAATGCTGCCGGAGCCGCGAAGACGATCGAGTCGAGCCGGTCCATGACCCCGCCGTGTCCGGGCAGGATGCTGCTCATGTCTTTGACGCCAAGTTCCCGCTTGACCATGGATTCCGCGAGGTCCCCGGCGGTAGCCGCGGCAACCATGCCAACGGCAAGCACCACGCCGACCCACCAGGGCCGGTCCAGCACGAAGATGCTGGCGAGGATCCCGATCACCATGGCACCTGCCACCGAGCCGGCAAAACCTTCCCAGGTCTTCTTGGGGCTGATCTTGGGAGCCATCGGATGCTTGCCGAACAGAGAGCCGACGAGATACCCGAAAGTATCGTTGGACACCACTAGCAACAGCATCACAGCAATCTGCCAGGCACCCGCCGGAACCTGCCCGCCGGGCCACGGACCCGCCGTCGTCGCTCCCGTGCCGACATGGAGAGGCACGATGGCAAAGCTGATCAGGAAAGGGACCCAGGCAAGCGTGAAGATTCCTGAGAAGACGCTGCGCGGAGCTCCCGCAGCGCTTTCAAGGGACCGCCAGAGCAGGACGGCCGTGCTGCTCAGCACCATCGCGAAGAGCAGGCTCTCGGTGCCTCCGAAATAAGCCGCCAACGGCATCGCCACGGTACCGGTCAACACGGGGATGATCGGCATCCTGGTGCCTTGGCCTTCGAGCGCACGGAAGATTTCCCACACACCGAGGACCGCGAACGCGGTGGTCAGCAGCACGAACCCGAGCGGCAGGAACAGCAGCCCTCCGAGGACGGCGAAGAGCATGGCGAGCCCGACGCCGATGGCGGCCGGAAGATTCCGGCCGGCTTTGGGCGTTGGGTTGCCTCGTTGGCGTCTGGCGCGTGTGGGGATTCCCTGCGCGGGCGCCGGCTCAGCCTCGCTCATCAGACCTCGAGCAGCTCGGCTTCCTTGCGTTTGAGGAGCTCATCGATACCGTCGACGTGGGCCTTCGTGATGGCGTCGAGTTCCTTTTCGCCACGGGCACCCTCGTCTTCTCCGGCTTCGCCGTCCTTGACGAGCTTGTCCAGGGCGTCCTTGGCTTTGCGCCGGATGCTTCGGATGGAAACCTTTGCGTCCTCACCCTTGCCCTTGACGATCTTGACGTATTCCTTGCGGCGTTCCTGGGTGAGCTCCGGGATGGTGATCCGGATGACGTTGCCGTCGTTGGACGGATTGGCGCCGACCTCGGAATCGCTCAAGGCCCTTTCGATGTCGCGCATCGAGGTCTTGTCAAAGGGCGTGATCAGGATGGTCCTGGCGTCGGGAATAGCAAAGGAAGCGAGCTGCTGCAGCGGTGTGGGCGTGCCGTAGTATTCCACGATCACCTTGTTGTAGAGCCCGGGGTTCGCGCGACCGGTACGGATCGACGCGAAATCCTCCTTGGCTACCTCGACCGCCTTGTCCATCTTTTCCCCGGCTTCGAGCAAGGTTTCTTCGATCACGGTTTCTCCTCAGAAATAGTCGCGCCCCGGTGCACGGGCCGCAATGCACAATAAATTTCCGCCCCTGCGGGCGGAAGAGTCCTAGAAATATCCTAGCCCTTGCTAGGGGGTGACCAGGGTGCCCAGCTTTTCGCCGAGAATGGCCCGGGTGACGTTCCCTTCGCCTTCCATGCCGAAGACGACCATGGACAAATTGTTGTCCTTGCACATGGTCATTGCGGTCTGGTCCATGACGCGGATGTCACGGCGCAGGGCCTCGTCGTAGCTGAGCTTTTCGAGCTTCTCGGCCGTGGGATCCTTCTTGGGATCCGCAGTGTACACGCCGTCCACGCCGCTCTTTGCCATGAGCACGACGTCGGCATGCACTTCGAGGGCGCGCTGGGCGGCCACGGTGTCGGTGGAGAAGTACGGAAGGCCTGCGCCTGCACCGAAGATGACCACGCGGCCCTTCTCCATGTGGCGGATGGCACGGCGCGGAATGTAGGCCTCGGCAACCTGCCCCATGGTGATGGCGCTCTGGACGCGGGTCTCGACGCCGGCTTGCTCCAGGAAATCCTGCAGGGCCAGGCAGTTCATGACTGTGCCGAGCATACCCATGTAGTCGGCGCGGGAACGGTCCATGCCGCTCTGGGAAAGTTCGGCGCCGCGGAAGAAGTTTCCGCCTCCTACGACGATTGCCACCTCGACCTCGGAAACAGCTGCGGCGATTTGCTTGGCGATGGCGCGGACGGTTTCCGGGTCCACGCCAAGCTTTCCGCCGCCGATGACCTCGCCGGACAGCTTCAGCAGTACACGACGACGGGTCTTCTCCGGATGGATTGCAGTGTTCTCGGTTTCCATGGTGCCTTCCCGTTTGTGGACTCTGGCTAGATTATCTTGCTGGGGGCCGGGCAGAAAGCTGCCGGCTGTGGAGGCACTCGGTGCGGGCCTGCCGTTGCATGCAAAAGGGGCGGCCACCGAAGTGACCACCCCTTTTGTATGTCTAACTAGTTTCCGACGCGGAAACGGGCAACTGCGGTTGCCTTGACGCCGGCCTCTTCGAGGACCTGTGCAACGGTCTTCTTGGAATCCTTGGCGAATGCCTGGTCCAAGAGAACTTCGCCCTTGTAGAAGCCCGTCACGCGGCCTTCGACGATCTTGGTGAGAGCGGCTTCCGGCTTGCCTTCGGCCTTGGCGGTCTCTTCGGCGATGCGGCGCTCGGACTCGACCAGCTCGGCCGGGACGTCTTCGCGGCTCAGGTAGTTCGGGGCCATGGCTGCAACGTGGACAGCGACGTCGTGGGCTGCGGTAGCAGCGGCGTCGCCCTCGCCCTCGACGGCGAACAGGACGCCGACCTGGGCCGGGAGGTCCTTGGAGGTCTTGTGCAGGTAAGCGTCAACCGTGCCGCCTTCAATGCGGGCGATGCGGCGGACAACAACCTTTTCGCCGAGAACGGCGCCTTCTTCGACGACAACCTCGGACAGGGGCTTGCCTTCGACGTCGATGGCCAGCAGGGTCTCGAGGTCGGCAGCGCCGGACTCGACGGCGACGGCCAGGACCTTGTCGGCCAGCTGGATGAACTTGTCAGCCTTGGCAACGAAGTCGGTCTCGCAGTTGACCTCGATCATTACGCCGACACCGTCCGTGACCTTGGCTGCAACCAGGCCTTCGGCGGTGGAGCGGCCTTCACGCTTCGTAGCGCCCTTGAGGCCCTTGATGCGGATGATCTCGATGGCCTTCTCGGCGTCGCCGTTGGCCTCGTCAAGAGCCTTCTTGACGTCCATCATGCCGGCGCCGGTGCGCTCGCGCAGGGCCTTGATGTCAGCAGCAGTGTAGTTCGCCATGTGAACCCCTCTGTCTAGAAATTTATGTGTTTACGGACTGACAGGACGGCAGCCCACCGGGTGGGCCGCCATCCTGTCAGTAGCTCCCCGCACCGAAATCAGCGCGGGAAAGGTCCGGATTTACTTGTCTGCTTCGGCTTCGCCGGCAGCAGCTTCGGTGGCCTCGGCGGCCGGGGCTTCAGCAGCTTCCGCAGCCGGAGCTTCGGCGGCCGGAGCTTCAGCAGCTTCAGCCTTGCTGCCTTCGAGGAGCTCACGCTCCCACTCAGCCAGCGGCTCTTCCGGCGCCTCTGCAGCACCGGTTGCGCGCTGGTTACGGGCGATGAGGCCCTCGGCAACGGCGTCGGCAACCACGCGGGTCAACAGGTTTACGGAGCGGATGGCGTCGTCGTTGCCCGGGATCGGGAAGTCAACTTCGTCGGGGTCGCAGTTGGTGTCCAGGATGGCAACAACCGGGATGTTCAGCTTCTTGGCTTCGTCAACAGCCAGGTGTTCCTTCTTCGTGTCAACAACCCACAGAACGGAAGGAGCCTTGGTCAGGTTGCGGATACCACCGAGGTTGGTTTCCAACTTGGTGAGCTCGCGCTTGAGGAGCAGGAGCTCCTTCTTCGTGTAACCCGAGCCTGCAACGTCCTCGAAGTTGATCTCTTCGAGTTCCTTCATGCGCTGGATGCGCTTGGCAACGGTCTGGAAGTTGGTGAGCATACCGCCCAACCAACGCTGGTTGACGTACGGCTGGCCAACACGGGTAGCCTGCTCAGCGATTGCTTCCTGAGCCTGCTTCTTGGTGCCGACGAACAGGACGGTGCCGCCGTGGGCGACAGTAGCCTTGACGAACTCGAAAGCGCGGTCGATGTAGGACAGCGACTGCTGAAGGTCAATGATGTAGATGCCGTTGCGCTCCGTGAAGATGAATCGCTTCATCTTCGGGTTCCAACGACGGGTCTGGTGTCCAAAGTGGACGCCGCTGTCAAGCAGCTGGCGCATAGTTACGACGGGCATGCCGACGCTCCTTCCGGCAGGTCATTCATGAGAGCGCCACACGGGCCACTCTTACCCTGCCAATAGTTGACGGTTAGTTAGCCGGACCCGAACGGGCCGTGGCTCCTGGCATCCATTGCACTTCTCATCCGGCCAATGACTCGCCGGACCGCAAGAGGCACAATCCTCCGCAGCGTTGAATCCGCGAGGATTCTCAATTGGAGGGTTGGATACGCGTAGTCAGCCTGCAACCCCCGCGCGACTGAATGAGAAGCGCTTCTGAACAAGCCTGAGGGCACAGCAAACTGCTCCACCAAGTGTACTACAGCGCCTTCAGCCTCATGACCGCCGTCGCGCGATCGCAGGGGTCCGTCCTTCGGCGGATTTTCCGCCTGGTTTTCCACATAGCCTGGCTGGCGCCTTTCGGGACGCGCCACCCCAACGAAGGCTTGTTACGTGAGAACCACACATCTACCGGCCTACGTTCTTTTGCTCGTTGCCCTCGGCCTTTTGCCCGTTGTCCTCGGCCTTTTGCCCGTTGTCCTCGGCGCGGCGCCTGCCGTTGCATCGCCGTCGTCGGGCCCGCCTGTCCAGTCCGGGACCGGCCCGGACTGGGCGTGGCCCCTCTCCCCCAGGCCCACCGTGATGCGTGGGTTCGATCCTCCGGACAAGCCGTGGTTGAGCGGGCACCGCGGCGTGGATTTACAAGCAGCCGACGACGGCGCAACGGTCGCCGCCCCCGCTGGCGGCACCGTGGGCTTCGTGGGCGTCGTGGTGGACCGGCCGGTGATCACCATCGACCACGGGAACGGGCTGCGGAGCAGCTTTGAGCCCGTCGACAGCGAACTCGAAGAAGGCGCCCCCGTGGCCACGGGCCAAGCCATCGGCGCCGTCAGAGCCGGCCACTGCGCGGGATCTCCGTGCGTCCATTGGGGAGTTCGGTCCGGGGAGGACTATGTGGACCCGCTTGCCTTCGTCACGGATCTCCGGCCGTCGGTGTTGCTGCCTCTGGACGATTGGTTGGCGCTGGACGAGCTGCGGGTGCTGCAAGCCTTACCGCCGCTAGACGATGGCGGAAATCCCGGTGATGGCGCGCCCCGTGACAAGGGTGTTGATTTCGTGGGTGCCTTCGTAGGAGTAGATAGCCTCGGCGTCGGCGAAGATCTTGGCCATCTCGTAGTCCGTGACAATGCCGTTGCCACCGAGGATTCCCCTTCCCAGGGCTACGCTCTCGCGCATGCGGGCCGTGGTGAAGGCCTTCGCCAGCGCGGATTGCTCGTCCTTGGCGACGCCGGCATCCTCAAGCTGCGCGAGACGGACCATCATGCCCATGGAACTGACGGTGTTGCCCAGGATCTGCACGAGTTGTTGCTGCACCAATTGGAACGATGCCAGGGGCCTCCCGAACTGCATCCGTTCAACCGCGTAGCGGCGGGCAACGTCGAACGCCGCAAGCTGCTGGCCCACAGCCTGCCACGCGACCGAAAGCCGGGTGACTTTCAGGACCTTGTTGGTGTCCCTGAAGCTGTTCGCATTGGCCAGTTTGAAGAAGTCCGGAACCACCACATTTTCAAGGGTGATATCGGCATTCTGGACGGTCCGCAGCGAGATCTTGTTCTCGATCTTGCTGGCCTTGAATCCGGGGAGGCCCGTGTCCACCAGGAAGCCCTTGACCTGATTGTCGGCGAGGTCGCGGGCGAAGACCACAACCCAGTCCGAGAAGGTGGCGTTGCCGATCCAGCGCTTGGCCCCGTTGAGGATCCAGTTGTCGCCGTCGCGGCGCGCAGTGGTCCGGGTGCCGCCTGCAACGTCCGAGCCGCCCAACGGCTCGGTTAGTCCAAAGGCGCCGATCTTCTTGAGGGAGTAGACGTCCGGCAGCCAGGCTTCTTGTTGCTCCCGGGATGCCAAGGCCTCGATGGAACCAGTGAACAAGCCGTCGTGGACGCCCATGAACGTGGCAATCGAGGCATCGGCGCGCGTTGCTTCTGCGTGGACAAGGCCAGCGAACACGTTGGAATAGCCTTGCCGCCTCACCGGGCTGACTAGGTCAATCTCAGCCAGCTTGGGAATCAGGTCCATCGGGAATTCCCCCCGGTTCCAGCAATCAACGGCAATCGGCTTGACCTCACAGGACAGGAAAGTCCGGATCTCGGCCAGCCGGTCTTGTTCCTTGCCCGTAAGCAGTTGCTCAAATCCATAGAAGTCGCCGTCGGCGTACGGGAGATTCTCGAGGTCGATTGCTGCCTTGGACATGGCGCTCCTTCGCGTAAGTTACTGGTGAGTAACTTACAGCAAGAGCGGGGCCACCACAAGCAACCCGGCGCACACCTTTGTGCAGGTCTAGCCGCTCTCGTCACACTCGGGGAATTGATGCCGGGATTCGATCCTTGTGATCCTCTTGGCCGAACGATTCAGTCTGCTTGGCTTAGCCGAGCTCGAAGCCAGGCGTCGATGCGTTCGAGGGCGGCTAGTGCCATGGGCGTCGCATGTCCGGTGAATCCATGAGGGGATGCGGGATAAACACGCAGGTCGACCTCGACACCGGCTTCAGACATCCGCGAGGCCATGGCGAGATTGTCTTCCAAAAGGATGTCGTCGCGGCCAACCACGATAAAGATCGGCGGCAGCCCAGCAAGGTCGGCGAAGAGCGGTGAAAGGTCGGGGTGGGCGCGATCCGGAGCAGTCCCGGCATACGCGTCAAGAAAATACTCGTCGGCGATCAGGCGCCCGGCCTCCGTCTTCGCGGCGAGGTCATAGGTGCCGAACTGCAGCACGCCGCCGCTGAAGGCCGTGACCCCGCGATCGCGCAACCGGACAAGCGTGGAAACCGCCAGCGTTGAACCGGCAGAGAAGCCACCGACAGCGAGTTTCGCGGTACCAAAACGGCTTTCGGCCTGCTCGACCAGCCACAGCGCTGCCGTCTCGCAGTCGTCGGGTGCGGACGGCCACGGGTGCTCGGGGGCAAGCCGGTAATCCACGCTGACTACGGCAACACCCAATGCGTCGGCAAGCCGCCTGTTGCGAACATCGCTTCCAGCGGCTGAGCGCATGTAGAAGCCGCCGCCGTGGATTTCCAGGAACACTCCCGCCACCGGTGAACTGACCGGACTGTGGATCCGCACCGGAACGCTTCGGCCAAGCGCGCTTGCCTGCTCTGTGACTGGCTGTGGATCACACTCCGCAGGTGCTGGCGCGCCAGCCCGGAATGCGAGGAGCTCTTCCAGACTCCCCGGGCCGCGGCCGGCCGGCCGGTGGGCGTAGAAAGCGCGGGTTTCATCGACGAGTGACCACAGTTCAGGATCGATCCGCGATGATAATTCGAAGTTCATTGGATAACCCTAGGATGCGCATCCGGCGCGGGGCCAAGGTCCACGCCGTGGCGCGCTCGGCCCGTTAGGAGCAGTATGGAGGGATGAACGCTCCCAGCGCCGATGGTCCGGCGCAGGGTGGCTCCGTAGGTCCGGGGGCCCGCCTGCACCCCTGGAGCCGTTATGTGGCCCTGGGTGATTCCTTCACCGAAGGGGTAGGAGATCCGGAGCCCCGCAGCCCGGGCGGCCTGCGAGGCTGGGCGGACCGGGTCGCGGAAGAACTGAGCGCCGGACACGAAGATTTTGCTTACGCGAATCTGGCGGTCCGTGGCAGGTTGCTCCATCAGATCCTGGACGAGCAGGTTGGGCCCGCGCTGGCCCTGCAGCCGGATCTGATCACGCTCAATGCCGGCGGCAATGATTTGATCTTCCGTAGAACCGATCCCGACAAACTCGCCGCCCGGATGGATGCCGGAGTGCAGCTCCTGGCCTCCACCGGTGCGACGGTCGTCCTGTTCGCCGGCCCGGACTGGGGCGCTACGCCCGTGCTGGGCCGGACCCGCGCCAAGGTGGCCATCTTCAACGAGAACCTACGGACGATTGCGGCCCGCCACGATGCGGTCATCGCCGATCTCTGGGCACTGCGTCAACTCACCCACCCACGGATGTGGGATCCGGACCGGCTGCACTTCTCTCCCCTGGGTCAGCACACCATCGCCATCATGGTGCTCGATACCCTAAACGTTCCGCACACCTTGGAGCCGATGACTCCGAAAGCGCTGCCCGGACGCAGCTGGCGCGAAGCCCGGGCGGACGACATTATCTGGGCGCGGGACCACTTGTTCCCGTGGGTCCTGCAACGCCTCAAACAAGGAATCTCCGACGACGGGCGGCACGCAAAGCGACCGGATCCCGGCCCCGTGTTTGGCGCCTGGATGCCGCCGGGAACATTCGTGGGTAACGATCCGCCAAACTGACGGCGATCTCAGAGGTTCCATCTCAACCCCGGAAGCCCCAACTCAACGCGGCGCCTACGGGTTATCTACCGCTGGCTGCTTCCGGACAAGTACGGATGAGAGACCGCCGGACACACGGACTTCGGCTGCCAATTTGGTGAGGCGCTTCTTGGCTGCGTGTTCAACCAGGAGTGGGACATAGTCCCGGACCGGGCCGCCGTTCAAGTTCCCGTGCAGCCACAAGGGCCCGCGCTTCGTCTTCCCCCGTCATAGGGCCAAGTGTCCGATCCGGGCGCAGGAAGGTCAACAAAATGACGTTGTACTGCAGGGGCCGACACGGACGGGGGCGCTGGAACGCCCACAAGCCCTGGCGCGCGAGTTTCCCGGATGTCTGATTTTCGCCGCCGGCGCGCATGAAAGTGCCTCAACGTCCGAGTGCGATCCATAGTTCCGACACGCCGTACCGAAATTTCATCTGCGGTACAACTTGACGGGTGGTTTGGCCCCCTACGATAAAGCGTCATTACTCGTCTATTTAGGAGATCCATTTGTCGTACCAGCAGCAACAGACCACCCAGTTTGGCAGTGACGTCCCGCTTTGGGCTCCCTACTACGGTGCACCCATCGGTGAGGCAGCACGCCGGTTCTTCAAGAAGTACGCCACCTTCACCGGCCGGGCCAGCCGCAGCGAGTACTGGTGGTGGATGCTTATCTCCATCGTCGTGAGCATCGTTCTGAACATCATCACGTCGGTGGCCGGCTCAGCCGGTGCAACCGTCAATGACTCCGGTGCCACAGTCCCGGGCCCAGGCATGATGATCGGCGTCATCCTCCTGGTCATCTGGGGACTGGCCGTCATTGTCCCGTCCCTGGCCCTGACTGTCCGCCGCCTCCACGATGTGAACTTCAGCGGCTGGCTGATCCTCATCGGCCTCGTCCCGTTCCTCGGGAGCCTGGCACTGCTCATCTTGACGATCCTGCCGTCCAAGCCCGAAGGCCAGCGGTTCGACGTCCCCGCATAAGTCCACACCAGAGGACAAGCTGAAGGGCCACTCGCGCGGTGGCCCTTCAGTGTTTCGATGCAGAAACATCCTCACGACTCATCAAGGCTGGACGCGCCTACCTTCGTGGCCGGCAACCAAGGGCCTAGGATTTTCAGATGCTATCTCCCGACGAAATTGCTGGTCTGCCGGTCGAAGAGTACGGGTTTCCGGGCTCGCTGCGAGATGAACTCGTGAGCGCGATCCTTGACGGACGGAAGACGGCGACGACCTCCCTCCTCGTCCAATACAAACTAGCCGAAGACCGATTACCCGCGGTCGGTGAACGGGGCGTGGTCGTTGATTCGTCAGGGCGACCCGTTTGCATCACGGAAGTTACCGAGGTTCGCGTAGTGCCCCTCGGTGACGTTGACGCAGCTCACGCGATCGACGAAGGCGAGGGTTACCAGGCAGTCTCCGACTGGCGTGTGGGCCACGAAAAATTCTGGCATAGCTCCGACTTTCGGGCCGTCCTGCGAGATCCCACTTTTGCGGTCTCAGACTCGACGGAAGCTGTTTTGGTGCGCTTCCGCGTATCTCTCCGGAGCTAGCCTTCCATCGAAAGTCCGGCCGACCGGCCCCTTTAGAGGGTGCGGTCGTCCAGTATGGGGTCTATGCGAGGCCAAGACCCGCATCCCGAAACTCCTTCGAACACTGACCGGGTGACACCTGGTCGGCGATGGCGAGCACTGTCGTCGAGCGCAACCGCATACGCAGAGCGTCATCGGGATCTTTGGTCGAAAGCGCTTCCCACGTCCCCACGCTGAGGCAGTGCGCTGCCGCGGCTTCGAGAAGGCATGCGTGGGCGAGCCTGCTCGCTCTCCAGATCGACGATTCACCGGAAATGATCCTTGACTGCGTTACTGTTCCGTCCATGATCATTTGGCTCAACGGCACCCACGGAGCGGGAAAGACGACGACGAGCGCGCTCGTGCAGCAATTGCTGCCCGACGCCCGCGTCCTCGACGCTGAGAAGGTCGGTGAGGTCCTCATGGACATCAGGCCTGGACTTCCCGCAACGGACAATTTCCAACACTGGGAGCCCTGGCGACCACTGGTCGTCGAAACCGCTCGGCGCGTGCTCGAATTCACCGGAGGCACCCTCGTGATGCCGATGACTGTCCTGGTCGAGAGCTACTGGCGGGAGATCAGCGATGGTCTTACCGGGCACGGCATCCCGATCCAGCATTTCGTGCTCCACGCCGATCAGGCCACGCTCCGCGAACGCATACAGAACGACAAAGACCTCGGACCCTCGACGTTCCGCTTCGCATACCTGGAGCCATACGCCGAAGCAGCCCGTACGTGGCTACACGATGAAGCCGAGGTCATCGACACCACGCACATCACGCCGGAGCAAGCCGCGCGCCGGATCGCGGATTCGGTGCTTGGCCGCTGAGAGCACGGTACAACCGACAGGTGAGTCCGCTGAGGGATCCCCTGGCGGACGCCGGGCGCCGCCGGTGTCGGGTGCAAGCAGTATTGAAGGGGTGGAAACCGTGGATCTCTTTTCAGCTCCAGCGCACGAGGTTCCAGTGGCGTTTGGAGCCTCGGGCGCGCCCAAACGCTTGGCCGGAGGACGAGG